>JAKAEB010000003.1 GCA_021818445.1 Planctomycetota bacterium | reverse complement strand
CGATCTGGCATGCGCAGATGCGCGGGTGTCAGTTTCTGCACATCCTTCCTGCCCGTGTAGCTATTTGTAAGGCTGCCGGCGGAGTCCAGCACCGGGCCGAAAAGCGTTTCTTCGTGAAGCGCGCCGGTCAGCTTGCGTTTCACCGGTCTGTGGCAGATGGGCCTTTCGGTTTCGCCGTCTCCAAAGACTGCCCGCCATATGGCCCCGCGGAAATCTTCACGGGTCTTGAACGGTGCCGGCGGTGGAAGCGGATGCTGGCGGCGATATATCTCCATCGCCTCCTCGTCGGCCGTGTTGACGCCATCGTTTTCAGCTTTTCGCTCGCGAGCCTCCCAGGCCTCTTGTACTTGCGGCGAACAGCAGGCGATCGCCGCCGCATCAACGGCGTGATGGCGATGATCTCCACGATCCTTCTCCTTTCGCAGGCGCTTTTCCTCGCCTTCGAGCTTGTGGTCACGTGCACCGTGGGGGTCGAAGAACAAACCCCATTCCCGCCGCAGGCGGCTTGTCCAGAGGCCGTCGGTGGCGAATATCCTTCGCTCGCCGCCGCGCTCGGGTAGGCCCGCGCTGTCGAAGATCGCATCCGAGAGGTAGGCCATCACCTGCCGGGCGGCATATTTGGTCGCCTCGCCTTGGCGCTGCGTCATTGCCGGGAGGTCCTTCACCTCCCTTTTAAATTGATCGATTTTTGCTTGATCGTCGCGCCGGTTGAAATAGAGTGCCCAGAGTGAATTGCCCGTCACGCCCCTTGCTTCCTTAGGCTTCTGCCGCTCTACTCCTTCGTAGATATTTTCAACCCAGGAAATCCCCGCGCTGAAGCCTCCATCCAATTTCGCCCCCCAAAATTCGCGTGGTGTGCGCCGACCCATGTCGCGGTTGCATTTCGTATGTGCCAGCACGATGTTTCCCAGCCCGTTGTTCCCGCCGCAGGCCTTGGGGATTATATGCGCTGCCTCACACCCATCCCCCTTGGCCGCATTCAGCAAAGTGATGCCCCCGCTGCCATCCCCCGCCTCCGTTTTTCCGCAAAGCGGGCAGACGCATCTTTGCTGGACGGCCAGTACTACGCGGTCGACAGCAGCCCGCTGTTGCGTGGCGGTCTTGGAGTGCAGGCTGAATTCGCGAATGATGTCATTGCGAATCCGGTTACGGAGGCGATTCTTGAGGAGCATCGCGTCGGCGTCCTTCTTTCCCATTTTTGCTTCGCGCGAAAGCTCGACGAATATCCTATCAGGCTTGCGCCCGAAGGTTTTCATGTACTCCACAAGGTGCCGACGAACCTCGTGAATCGCCTTGCGAACCACAGGATTGCTGACGAGCGGCGCCGGCGGCGGCTCGGACAACGGCTGCCCATCCGGGCCGCGGACTGCCTCGCCACCATTCGCCAATAAGTGCTTTCGCATGTAGTGCCGGTCCGACGCCGTGGCACCCTTGGCACCGGTTGCGTACCGTCGGCGGGTATGGTCGTCCAACGGCTCACACGTCGTGGTATCGCAGAAGGCTGAATCCTCCGCGATGAGTTTGCGCGCCTCGATTTGCGTCAACCACCGGGTGTGGCCCGGCCTGCTCCGGTCGGGGTAGGGCACCTCGGCGTCCATCTTTTCCAAGAGGTTCCGCACCGCCCGGCGGCTCATGTTGAGCCGCTTCGCATCGGGCTTGGGCCGTCTCTTCCACGCAGTAAGAAGCCGTTCAGCTTGCGCCTCGTCCAGACCCGCCCAAGCCATCGCCCCTTCACGCAGTTTTAGGGCATGCCCGGCATCCTCCGGGTCATATTTCAGAATCGCCCGGTTTAACCCCTCGCGAACACGCTCCGGCATTGCCTGCCACTTTTCCCTTGTGACGGCCCCGTGGATAATTTCCCGGCTGAACCAGTCGGTGTTTATCACACGGTCCTCATCCGACTCCACGTTGAAACGGAAATGTGCAGTTTTGCTCGCACGGCCCCATCCCATCAGGTCACGCAGGTCCGAAACCGATACTGACTGCTTCGGCTGGCCCTTACGCTTCCCCCGCTTTTCAATCCCGAGCGGGCCACTTAGGTAATCCTTAATCGTGCGCCGTTCGCTCGGCGTTAGGGATCGCGGCTCCATCCCCTGCTCGATGATCTTTAGGTTGTTGACCGTCTCAACGACGAGGTAGCGAGACGCGTATACGTCCGCATGCGGCAAGCATCGCTCGGTCGGGTGCAAAGTGCAGCGACCGAGCGTTCCGAGGTCCCAAGAGCTGCGCCGCTGGCCAAAAAGCAGACCCTTGTGTTTCCAGGCAGTGTCGCCCGATTCATCGTCAAGGGCGACGCGTAATTCGTCAGTTAAAGCTTCGGCCAATGGCCCGCCGAAACTCGCCTGCTTTTCCCAAAGTTTTGCAAACTCGTGCCGGACCATGGCCCGGTCTGCGCAGTGCTCGTAATTGTTTGCTTTATTCCGGATTCGGTCTCGATATTCTCGCGGTCCCTTGCGGAGCGGCTCGCGCCGCCTGTCCTCCGTGGTTATCGGCGTGATACGCTGCTGCCGCAGAGTTGCGATGAACTCCCCAAATGTGCGTGCCCCACCCTCCCGCATCTTGGCCTGCACCGCGCCTATTGCCGCTTTGACTGGTCCGTCCCCATCGCCGTCCAAGTCGTCACCGCTTTCGATGTCTACGGTTCTCAGCCCCAGCGCCCCGCGCCGCTGGGCGAGATGCAGCAGGACGCGTCCGAACTCATGGGGTGCCAGTTTCCTGTCCAAGCCGGTTCGCCGCAGTTCCCAAGGGTCTGTCGCCTCCAAGAGTTCCTTAAATTCCCCAGCGCCTGACGGCAGCAGGCCTACACCGACGAGCTTTTTCTTCAGCTCACGTTTACGCTGGGCACGGCGGGCCAAGGTGATCCGCGTTCGCCGGGCCATTCTTCGCTTGGCGTTCCTAGGCTCGCCGCGTTTATCGTCGGTTTCCTCAACGCCCGCTGGGAAGACGGATGTGCCGGCAGCCAGCCGCCCGCCTTGTGCGTCAAACCAAAAGCTCCCCACCGAGTTGCTACCGATGTCCAGACCGAGAAATGCCGCCACAGAGTTTCTCCTCGAAGAGCAAAGGGCACCGAACAGTTAGGCGATCCTTGACAAAAGCTTAATGTCGCATTAGGCTTGCGTCTAGTGTAATTAATCCCAGCCTGCAGTTTTACGCAACAAGAAATTCGCAGGCACCGCCGAAAGGCGACCAGCGCAGCTCGCACAAACGACCTGCGTTTTTTTTCGGCTCATTCAAGCCCAGCAGTCCGCGAGTCACGCTCTACGGAGCGCCGGCCGCAATCCTAACGGAGTGCGGCCTTTTTTTATTCCCCAAAACCCGGCCCCGGTGGAAATACCATTTTTGCCCGGGCGGGTGGTGTTGCATGGCTTCATCAGTGTGCTGGCCGGATGAGGTTTGGCCACCTTGTGACGTGCCGGGCTGTTTACGCGTCAACGGCCCGAAGGTACGGCTAACTCACCCACACGTGGGAAGGCCACCTTCTTCACGCGCCTGGCTTTCGGTATTGCTCACAGCGGCATGGCTACATTAATTCCTGTGCGGCGCTTCTTCAGAATCAGCTTCCTCGGTTTCAGATGCGTCATCGGCTGAACTTGCTGCCTCTGATTCGGCCTCCTTGGCCGCCATTTCAGAATTTTTAATTTGTTCCCATTCTTCGGCGGTAATATTTACCTCGCTGGCCTGACTGCCCTTGTAGGCACCCACAATACCGGCGGCCCGCATCTGGTCAATCAGACGGCTGGCGCGCGAATAACCAATCGCCAGACGCCGTTGCAGCAGGCTTACCGAACCACGCTGCGTCTCAATGATAATGTCAACCGCCTCATTGAAGAGCGGGTCCTTTTCTGATTCCTGCAGGCCGGTCGGGGCACCAAGCTGCATGAGTTCGGGATGAAATTCCGGCTGGGCCACATCGGCAAGAAATTTACATACATGCTTAATTTCCGCATCGTCCACAAATACGCCCTGCCCACGCAGGAGCGATCCGCCCGTCGGCCGCAGCATCAGCATGTCGCCCTGGCCCAGCAGCACCTCGCCGCCGTTTTGATCCAGCATGATGCGCGAATCCATTTTAGATCGCACCTGAAAGCAGATGCGCCCGGGCATATTGGATTTGATCAGGCCGGTGACGACGGTGGCTTCCGGGCGCTGGGTCGCCAGTATTAAATGTATGCCCACCGCCCGCGCCTTCTGAGCGATGCGGACGATGTGGCTTTCCACTTCCTTGCTGGTCATCATCAGGTCGGCCAACTCGTCGATAATCACCACGATGTAGGGCATGTGAAAGGGTATGCGGGCCTCTTCTTCAGGCGTGCTGGGTTTGAAACGGTCGAGAATATCCTCGCGGCTAAGCTGGTTGAATTGCTGAATGTGCCGCACGCCGGCCTCGGAAAGCGTCTCGTAACGCTCGTCCATTTTATCCGCCACCCACGAAAGCATCCCTTCGGCCTTGGTCATATCGTCGATGATGGGTGACATCAGATGCGGCACGGATTTGTAATCCTGCATTTCGACCATTTTCGGGTCGACCATTATAAATTTAACATGATCGGGCCGCTGCGTCAGCAGCAGCGTCATGATGATGGCGTTGATGCAGACGGATTTGCCCGATCCCGTGGTACCGGCAATAAGCAGGTGCGGCATGCGGGCAAGGTCTTCCACCAGCGGGTTGCCGGACACATCCTTACCCAGGCACATGGGCAGGGCCATTTTTGCCATGGCCGTTTCGCTCAGCAGCATTAATTCTTTAAGACGGACGCGCTCTTTGTCGGTGTTGGGCACCTCCACGCCCATGGTGGATTTGCCGGGAATGTTATCGATGATGCGGACGGGCGGGCTTTTAAGAGCGCGGGCGAGGTTTTTGGATAAGCTGCCCACCTTTTCGCTTTTAATGCCCGGGGCCAGTTCCAATTCGTAAAGCGTTACCACGGGGCCGGTATCGATGGCCACCACTTTGACGTCCAATTTGAAGCTTTGCAGGCATTGCTCCAGATCGCGGGCCTTCTGCCGGACAATTTCTTCCTGCCCGTCGGTGTTGGCGGGTTCGGCGTCGGCGAGTAAATCAAGCCCCGGCAGCCGGAAATTACCCAGGTCCTGCTTGGTGGTAGGTGGTGGAGCACTGCGAAAAGGCAGCAGGGCCTCAATATTAATGACCTTCGGCCGGCGGACAATCGGTTCGCTGCGGTTGGTTTCCGGTGGTGGGGTGTCTTCAGTCGGCGGTGCATCGTCGGCGCGTGATGTCTCGGCAACCGTCGGTTCAGCGCTGGCAAGGGATGCCGATACGTCGGTTGCAGCGGCAGCCGGGGCGGGTTTTTCGGCGATTGGTGCGATCCGGGCTTTTTTGTTTTTGGGTGCCGGTTTGCGGGTAAATAGCGCCTCAAAACCTTTGGCCAGCATGCCCCACACGCCTCCTGCCACGGTTCCAGCGGTGCTGGCAATTTCATCGGTGGGCATTTTTTTCCAGGCGTTGGCGGTCATGGGAAAGATGGCCATGACAATTTCATCCGCCGCCAGCAGCAGGCCGACAATCAGGGCCAGGGCCAGCACGAGTGCTGAACCGGCCGTGGACAATGTGCGTTTAAGTACCGAGCCGATGGTCATACCGAGCATGCCTCCCGGCCCGGCTGGCAGCGAAACACCGATGTGCATCAGGTTGGCCAGCCCGCTGACGGCGGCAATTAATACCACTCCGCCAAGCAGACGAAAAATCAGTTGTGTGATGTTTCCCCCGACACTCCATACCACCAGTATGGCTCCAAACATAATAAGCAGCACCCAGGCCCCCGGTCCGATGTTGTTCATCAGCAGTGCCGCGATGGACGCACCGAATAGTCCGCACCAGTTATGGCCAACAACATGCCCGGCGTAATAGGCCGGCGAACTGTTAAGAATGGTGGGGTCGGCCGGGTGATATGACAGCATGGAGAGGAGTATGAATAGCCAGGCGGCCCATCCGACGGGCACGAGGCAAAGCCGAAGCAGACGCTTGTGGCGTGGTTGAGATTTAACAGGCATGTGTACCTCGACCTCCAATGTCTCGGTTAACAGGCAAACGAAATCAAATTCCGACCGGCGCGGAAGAAGTGCAAACAGGCCACACGCGGCCCGGCGCAATTCCGGCAATCGTCCGGTCAGCCCCACCGATTATACCCATTTGTTTGGGATATTCACCGCCGCGCGTGAAGACCGATGGCGATTCGCCTTGGCGCTGGATGCGCCTGTACTCTGCTCGGCCATTTGATGATGCTTGGCGGCAAACAACGGTTGATGGGCCGGGGCAGGCGACGCGAAGAATTCACGAATGGTTCAAGTGGGGGGCGGCCATCTTGGCCGCCATTGAAAGCAGCTCAGTCGACCGGGCCCAGCGCGACCCTGAATTAAAATGACCGACCTTGCGGTCGTATGGCCGATGCAGCAATGGCTCGGCGTAAGGGCTGCACAAAACCGGCGTATCGACGGGTTTTGTGAGGATGGGTTGAGATGGTATGCGTCGCGATGGTGATGCCGTCAATTAATCTGCAAAGGTTTCGACTTTGATTTCCCGCACACGCAGTATCGGACTCGTCGATCCCTCCGTAGTCACAAAGCGATCCGCCTGACCGATTATCGCGGCTGCAAGATGCAGTGCGTCGAGCGGCTTGACTCCGTATTCGCGGGCCAACGCGACAGCCCTGCTGACGACCGTTTTGATTTCCAAGTCGACCCGGGTTGCCCGTGAGAGGGAAATAATGAATAAACTCAATTTCTTGTTGGGCTTCTTCACGAAGGGGTTTTGGCAGCAATTCCAAGCGGTGAAAATCGCTGTAAAGCAAGCCGGCACGTGTGTCGGCAAGCAATCGCTCGCACTGCGTCTGCACATTCGGGTCCCTCCCTTTAAACGCGTTGATGACAACGCAGGTATCGGCGTAGACACCCGGCACACTCAGGCTCCCCGCTCACGGCCTCGGCCCAATTCGTAAAGAATCTCCTCATTTGACATCAGCTTCATGCCATCGGCGATGGCCTGCTGGCGAATGGCCTTCAACCTTTTGCCAACTTCCGACTCCGGTTGGCCGTCCTCAAAATCGGGTGCCGACGGTTTCGGGCCAGCTGGCCCCTCGCCGCCGCGCCGCCCACTGGGTGCGTGATATTGCAATTCAGACGTGCCGAATTCCTGTCCGCATGGTGTGTAGCTGGCGGTAGCGCCTGCGGTTAGCAGCATGATCAATCCTCGTAAACCGGTTCTAACGCGTTTATTGTATCCATCGTCAATAGTGAAAAAAACAGCCGGTGGCATGTCGCCTTAGCTTTGTCCAAGCGATCCGCCAAGCCGTCCCATGGCCCCGCGAGCTTTGCCAGATTATCGGCTACAAGCACGTCGGTAACCAGCCCTGTGGCCTCGGTTGCTGGGTCGCCTTTAAGCCGCACCGGGTTAAATATCTGGATTAGCGCATTCATGCCGTCGACTGATACGGGCATCTGCAGGCGGATACTTCCGGATTCAGGGGTCAGCCCACCAACCTGAATGTTTGCTGCCAAGAGTTTAAGGGTCTCCTGAGGCGTACCCGGAAAATAGTCAACGTAGCGAACGGCAATCCCCACCGGTTCACGAATTAATGCGGTCTCCTTTACGCAATTGGCAAGCTCTAAAATTTGGGCCCTAAACCTCGCCCAGCCGGGATAGGGCCGTTGCACGTTAAGGGCAATAACGTTATCGCCGGTCAGCACAGTCCACCCATCGCCTCGCAATGCCGCAGTGGGGCTGTATTGCATCTGTTCGTTGGCCTTACGGAATTCTGCCGGGACTGACGCCAGCGGCATGTACTCGGGTTTTGCCTGCCGTCCCGCCGCCCGAAGCCTTTCAAGCAGCGCCCCCGGCAAGGCGATAGCGGTTGATGAATCGCCCGCAAACCGCAGCTCCCACACCGCCTCAAGCAGAGGCTCAATTTTCAGCCTTTTGGGGATTCTTCGGTCTGTGGTGTGATTCATTAATATTCCTTAATTTTCGGCAAGGCTTATTGTATCGCGGTCGGGATGGGGCGCATAACGCGTTATGCTTCGGGAGCGTTTCGTTAGCCGCACAGACCGATTCTGCCCCCCCCGCTGCCGGGCGACAGTCATTTTCCAAAATAACGCATTATTTGGCATTTCAGGCCATTTGCCCCAAGCCTGCGATAAGGCCGCGACTTAAATGATCCGTTGCCCAACTTCTCTCCGGCGTGCTGGAACATTTCACCGCAGACACTACGCCATTTTTGGTGGTCCGCCTGCACCGAGGGCGAGCATTGCCTCGGCCTTGGTGGGTATCGCGGGTACTTTGGTATCCAACGCGAAATTGGCGTCACTCTAGATCAGCGGTGAATAATTTATACGGCGTAGAACTTCCGCCATCTGCCAGACATAAAGCCTGCCGGTCGGGAAGAGTCGGCCCACGGAATAATCGCGCGTCAACTCGCCAATCTGAAAGGGATATATCTCCGGGTGGCTGCGATATCGGTTGCTGAAATACCGTGCGACCATCCAGAGGGCCGATTGCGCGCAAACGGTAACGTCGGTATCCTGGCTAATGAAGGGGAATCCACGCACCCTGAGGATCGTGCCTTGTATAGAAACATCCTCATCGCAGAGGCAAACATGGTAATCGGTCAGACCGCACGCGCGTGTTTCCAGCAAGGTTCGCCCCACACAGTTGGGTTTGGTCGGACGTAGCACGACGTAGCCCAAATACTGCGGCTGCAGGTGGTCGCTCGAGCGAATCATGGTGGGATCAATGCTCTGCTCGAAGAAATGAATCCGGACACATCTGGAATCGGGAGTCGCAAATTTCTTCGCGTGAAAATTTGCGAATGTATCTCGGTAATCCTTATCGATATAGTGGCGCTCAACAATGGCACTACGCGCCCGACCACTGATCGCCGTTGCCAGACGCCTCAACCCGGGCTGATCGAGGTGCGGTGCCGCGACCCCCAAAATTTCCCGCCAGAACTCTTGTGTATCGGAGTTTGTTACGATAAGCAGTATTCCGTCAGGTTGGTGTATCACATTGTGGCTCTGGTGTTCGGCTATCGGGGCGCATAACCCGGGCAACCGGTTGAAAACTACGGCGCGAGTGATGGCAGCTATGAATTGGGTAGTTCCGAAACAGGCTGCGCGATGCCGAAGATTTTATCTATCAAAAAATAAAAAGCCGGGCGATGACACGATTGGCGTCATCGCCCGGCAAGATTATTCATCGGTTTTGAACCGGCGTGAATATGTTTTCGCCACGCACTTATTTGGTTCGGCGACGCGGCACAAGCAGCAGCCCCATCGCAGCGAAGCCCATAAGCCCCGCCGCAGCCGGTTCGGGCGTCGGTGTGCTTGGGGTATATGAAAGCTGGAACGAGTTAAGCAGCACGCTGCTGGTGAAGCTACCGGCATCCGGAGGCGGTAAGGTCGAGGAAACGGTCAGATACGGATCCGAAAGGCTGAAGTCCGCCAGGCTAATAGTGGTCGCGTTCACGCCCACATTACCGTTCGGCCCGACAGTCGTAATCTGCGTGCCGATTGTTCCCAGCTTGTTGGAATAGGAAAGAACCGCCGCATCGGCACCCGTTACGCTGCCGATGGTGATGGTGGCACCTTGGGTGTTGGGTAAATTTTGCAGCACGCTGGTGAGGTCAAGCTGAACGAAGCTTTGGAACAAAGTCGTCACCGTTTCATCATCGGTGGGGGTCCTGGTCATTATGGTGTCGATTTCGTCAGAATTATCATCGTTAACGCCCAATCCGCTCTCACTGCCAATGCTGCTGGTACCCTTGCCGTAAAGCTTGGTCGGCTTGGGGGCGTAGGAGTGCTGGCTATCGTAAGTATTGCCTCCCCCGACGGTCGTTTGCTCTTCATAGCCGTAGGCGGTGATGGGTACAATTTGGTTTGTGGGCGGATTGAAAACACCGTCGAACGTTTCAGAATTTGCCAGTATGCCGGGGTTCTGGCCTATGCTGCCCGGGTTGAAATTCCACGTTACTGTCGCGGCGTTTGCCACCAGTGGGCTTAACGCCAAACCTGCCGCCATACCGATTGCCAAACTGATTGTTTTGTGAATACGCATGGTACTCTCTCCAAAAAAATAAAAAAACAATATAACTCGGCGATAAAAGCACACAGCGCGCTTCTCGCAGCTTACACACCACTGGCGGGCCAACGCTTCATAAAAAACCGGCAATGAGTCCTGCCGTCACCGAAAACGCCATGCCCGAATCTGGAAACCTGGGAGTGATAGCTAAAATGGTTCAGTAACCAAGGTAGGCTATTGCACTCGCTCTCAACTCAGCGACCCTAAGGCCGCATGCTCGACGGGCATCTCCATACCCGATCGCAGTGATAGGAGTATAAGCTCCATTCCGGCCAAAAGCAAATTTTATGCACAATGAAGCTTTAATTTTTTTGGCGTTTTTTTTGCCCACCGTCATATTCATACATCAAAACGTGCTTTTATTGGACGCTGGTAGAATATGGGGCTATTCATCGCGGGTGGTACGATGGTTTCTGCCGCTGGGCCAATTTGCCCGTCGTGGCACCGGTTTGGTACAGGGGCTAAAATCGTAGTATGGGTGCAGGCCAGCGAAAGCAACGTACGCTAATTAAAATCTGCGGGATCACCAATCGCGACGATGCACTGGCGGCCGTTGAACTGGGAGCCGATCTGATCGGGCTTAATCTGGTGGGCGGGCCGCGCAAAATCACGCCCGCCGCAGCGGAACATATCGCCGCCCATCCTGCGTTGGCGGGTAAGGTGGTGCTGCTGCTGGACCACTGGCCGTGCGAATGGGAAGTCGCGTCGCCGCCTATGGCTGCCATTTTCGGTGTGCAGTTTTACGGCCCGGTGGATCATCCCGCCATCCAGGAATTTTGCCGTCATAAACTCCGGTTGATTCTGCCGGTGCGGGTGGAAAACGCTGGCTCGCTTACTGCCATCGTCCGGTTGGCGGCCCATGCGCCGGAAGATGTCATCTGGCTTATGGATACGCATGTTGCCGGGCAGCTTGGCGGTACAGGTAAAACATTTGACTGGGGGGTGGCCAAGGCATTTGTCCGACGGTTATCAGTTAAGGGTGAAGCACTTGTGGGGGTGGCGGGAGGTTTAACGCCAAGCAATGTTGCCGACGCCATTGGCCAAATTGCCCCGCATCTGGTGGATGTCTCCAGCGGCGTGGAGGAACCAGGACACCCCGGCGTGAAAAGTGTCAAGTTGATGACGGCTTTTGTTTCCGCAGCGCACGGGGCGACTCAAGCCGCTTCCGGCGGTGGCGAGGTTTGAATATCACTGCGGGCTTTTTGCCGACGGACGATGTCGCACGCCAAACTGATGGCGGCCTTCATGCTGCCGGGGTCGGCGCGGTTCTTGCCCACAATATCAAATGCGGTTCCATGGTCTACACTGGTGCGGACAATCGGCAGGCCAAGTGTTAAATTGACACTGCTGGAAAAATCGAGCAATTTAATGGGTATCAAGCCCTGGTCGTGATACATGGCCACCACCACGTCGTAAACGCCCTTGGCGGCTTTGACAAATACGGTGTCGGCACTGAGCGGCCCATGCACATCCATCCCCTGACCTTTGGCCATGGAGATGGCTGGTTCAATGATGCGGGCTTCTTCATCGCCAAACATGCCGTTTTCCCCGGCATGCGGGTTCAGGCCGCAGACGGCGATGCGCGGGTTGGGGATATCGAACCAATCGCGCATGGCATTGTGCACCAATTCGATCGGATCAAACACCGCACCAATTTTGAAATGGTGCCGCAATTCAAAAAGTGGCTCGTGAATACTGCATAACACCACCTTCAAGCCGCGGTGATTGGCCAGCAGAGGTTGCAGCGATCGGCTTTGTTCCAGCAGGTGGGGGTCGAGCGGACGTGGGGCGGCGACAAACATCATGGCGTGTCGCCGGGCGTGCGTTTTTTCGGCCAGCAATTCCGTATGGCCCGGCCAGCGGTTGTACCCCGCCAACTTCCAGCTTTCCTTGCAGATGGGGCCGGTGACGATGGCGTCGATTTTGCGCACTCTGGCGGCCTCAACGGCGTCGAGAATAAACCGCATGGACGCCAAACCACCCTGCTTGGATGGTGAACGCACATCCATGCCTAAAAACGAAAATTCATCGTAATCCAGCACCACGACATCATGATCGTAAGGGCGCAGCCGGTCGTGCTGATCGCGCCACCAGAACGGCTCAATTTCCGCCAAATCGGCGCTGTAGGCCATGAGCTCGTTAAACCCCAGCACCACAAAGCGCCCCAATTTGCGTATGGCCGGGTCAGCCAGGGCCTTAACAATAACTTCCGGCCCAATGCCCGCCGGGTCGCCCATGGTGATGCCAATGACCGGTAGCGTCGGCGTCATCCGTGCACCCCCGTGGCAACTTTGCCTGCGGGATCACGCAACGCGGCGATTGATGCGGGCATATGCTGTAAATAATGCCATATCGACCGGGCGAGAATATCCGTTTCCAGATTCACCTGCCGGCCCGGCCGCAAGGTCCCCAACGTCGTTGCCTGCAAGGTGGTGGGGATGACCGCCAAGCTGAAAGTTTCGGAATTGCAATCGGCAACGGTCATACTGACGCCATCAACCGTGATGCTGCCTTTGGCAACGATCAGGGGCGCAACAGCCGGGGGCAACGAAAGCCTTATCCGCCAATCGTTAATACTGGATTTCACCTCCAGAACCTCGCTTATGGCGTCCACATGCCCCTGTACAAAGTGCCCACCAAATGGTTCGCCTGCCCGCAAGGCCCCTTCCAAATTCACCCGCGATTCCGGCGGCAAGCTTCCCAAGGTTGTTCGCCGCAGTGTTTCGCTTATCACATCAAAACCCACCACACCGGGAGCCATTAGCTCGGCTACGGTCAGGCAAACTCCGTTTACCGCTATGCTTTGCCCCAGCCCGTGGTGTATCGGGTCCAATGTGCCCAATTGAACGACAATTCGGCGGCCGGCCGCAGTGGGCTGGCTATCGATGATCGACCCTAAACTTTGCACCAATCCAGTAAACATGTCCCTATTCTATCCAAATTGGTGGCCAGGAGTCTTCCGTCCGGACCGGCACTACCCACCTGCGACAATCGGGTTGCCGCTGATTCAATGGCGGTAAAACCCGGTCAATATGCATGGTATCGGCTATACTCCAACCGCATGTCCATTGGCTTTACAGTTGACCATACCGATGCCCACACGGCAGGGCGAACCGGCCGCATCAGTACGGCGTGGGGCGAATTTGAAACCCCTGCATTTATGCCCGTGGGCACGCGCGGCAGCGTCAAAGGGCTTACGCCGCCGATGATTCGTGAAACGGGCAGTCAGATAATTCTGGCCAACACTTACCACCTGATGCTGCGTCCCGGTGGGGCGACGGTGGCGGAACTGGGCGGATTGCAAACTTTTACCGGCTGGCGTGGGCCGATGCTGACCGACTCGGGCGGATTTCAGGTATTTTCGCTCTCGGATCTGCGCGATTTAGGTCCCGATGGCGTGGTGTTCAAATCGCATTTAGATGGGCGACGAATTGAACTTGGCCCGCGTGAGTCCATGTTGGTGCAACACCAACTCGGTGCGGATATCGCCATGGCGTTTGACGATTGCCCCCCCGCTGATTGCCCCATCGATCGCCTTGATGCCGCGATGGAACGTACCATCCGCTGGGCAAAAATATGTCGCGATGAACACGATCGGCTCGATGTAGATAACCGCCAGGCACTGTTTGCCATTTTGCAGGGGGGTACCGACCCAGCCCGTCGCCAGCATTGTTTGGCGGAATTGCAGGCAATCGGGTTTGATGGCTACGCGATTGGCGGTTTGGCGGTTGGGGAGGGGCATGACCGCATGGTGCAGACGCTCAACGGCATCTGTCCGCACATGCCCGCCGATAAACCACGCTACCTCATGGGCGTGGGGTATCCCCGGGATATCATTGAAGCGGTAAAGCGGGGCGTAGACATGTTTGATTGTGTGCTGCCGACGCGAAACGGGCGCAACGGCCTGGCGTTTACAGCCCAAGGTGTGTGCCGCCTGCGCAACGCACAATATGCGGCGGATAAGCGACCGCTGGACGAAACTTGCGATTGTTTGTGCTGCCGCGAATTCAGCCGGGGTTACCTTCGTCACCTGTTTTCGGTGGGGGAAATGCTGGGGCCAACATTAGTGTCGCTGCACAATGTACGGTATTTTCAGCGTCTAATGCTGGACATAAGGGCGGCGATTAGGGACAATAACCTTTCTGTACTTGCCGGGCCGGTGATACCCACGGCAATGGACCCAGTGGAAGAGTCGGCATAAGGTGCGGCCCGTTGGGGCCCGATTCCGCAGTGCTCGGCGTTTTGGTCTGTGCCAAAATGGGCCATGTTGGCAGCGCGGATATTAAACTTTGATTGATGCTTGGAGATAGAAGCATGCAGATTCGTTTTAGTTTCCTGGTTGCAGCGTTATTGGCGGCATTTATGGCGGTTCCGGCTTCGGCCTTTGCCGCCGCCATCGCAACGCCGATCAATGGGACAGCGCCGGTAGTTGCGGCACCGCCTTCCGGCCAATCGGCCGCGGCACCCGCCGCCACCGCCGCACCCGCGCCCAGCAGCGCGACGGGGGCCAAGGCTGCCGCGTCGGCCGCAGGTAAAGCCAAGGCGGCGGCCAAAAGCACCACCCAACCCGCCGACGAAAACACGCCCGGCTCCATGCTGCAAACGTTGGCATGGTTTGCCATCCCCCTGGGTATTGTGTACTTGCTGATTTTAATGCCCAAAAGCCGCGAGGATAAACGGCGGCGCAAAATGCTCAGCGAGCTTAAACGGGGTGATCGGGTCGTTACCACCGGCGGTATGCTGGCATCGGTCATTGACGTGCGCGATTCCGAAGTGGTGCTTAAAGTTGATGAGTCCGCCAACGTCAAAGCACGTTTCACGCGGGCCGCTATTGCGGCCGTGCTGCCCGATGCATCATCCGGCGCACAGGCGGAAGACAAGGCCCCGGAAAAGAAGAAGTAATTGTGCGGGTGTAACGCATCGGGCGATGGCTGGCGTAGCGCCAGGCTGTATCTACATAAACGGCGGAGTGGTGTAAGCGGTTCATGAAACAAAATCTCGGCTCTCGATTCATTCTTATCTTTGCAACCATCGCCTTGGCGGTGGCGTGCATTTATTTTAACGGCATCCGTGGCGGCATCGATCTCTCCGGCGGTACCTCGCTGGTGTATCAGCTCAACGTGCCGAAAAATTATCACGGCAGCACCAGCCAACTCGCCCAGCAGGTGATAGCCGTGCTGCGCAAGCGTGTTGACCCGGACAATGTCTACAACCTTGTATGGCGCGTGCTGACCGGCGACCGCATTGAAATCCAAATGCCTCTATCCAGTGCCAAATCGCGCGAAGCGCAAAAGCAATACCAGGACCTTGTACGCCAACTGGAAAGCAAAAATATCCAGCCATCGCAAATTCATGCGGCGCTGGCCGCCACCGGGGCCATGCGCGAAAAAGAATTCGCCACGTTGGCAGCGGGCGACAAAAAGCGCCTTGTATTGCTGCAAAGGCTCGCCGTGGCCAACGACGCGTTTAATCGCATTGAAAAGCAGACCGCCGCCTACAAGAACCCGCTGGATGTCCCCACCAAACTGGTGAAAAAGCTTCAATTGGTTACTGAAGCCCGCACCAAAGCCCTCAATGCCGTGCTGGCGTTGAATGTAAATGTGCAAAATCTGGCCGGGCTGTTATCCGCCAATTACACCCATCCCACCAAAACCATTCAAAAAGACATTGCCGCCATCATCGCCGCCCATCCTCATCGGGCTGTTCTGATTAAAAAATTACAGGCGGCCTACACCTTCCTGCAGAAACACAGCGGTGGTTTAAACAACCCCGCCGAACTGGAACGGCTGTTGCGCGGCTCCGGCGTGCTGGATTTTCGCATCACCTACCCCATGACCAACGCATCCATTCAGGCGGTTGCCCAGCTTAAAAAGCGTGGACCTAACCGCGGCTTTACGCCCGCCGGAACGGCGTGGTTCCCCATCGATCCGCGCGACGGCCGGGACCTGATAAAAATGCGCGGTGACCCAGCCTTTACCATCGGACGTTATGAGGGCAAATATTACATACTGCTTTACACCACGCCCCAAAAGGCATTAAGCCACGGCGACGGACGCCAGCATTGGAAGGTGTCGCGGGCCGAACTTACCACCGACCCCAACAGTGGCGAGCCGGTAGTAGACTTCAAACTCGATAACGCTGGCGGTGCCTACATGGGCGAACTGACCAGCCACAACATCAATCAGCAAATGGCGATTTTGCTCGACGGCAAGGCGATCACTGCCCCGACCATCCAAAGCACCATCCACAGCAACGGTATGATCACACTGGGTGAGCCGAGTGCCTCACAGCCAATCGCCTCAATTGAAAAACAGGGCGAAATACTGGTGCAGACCCTCAATGCCGGTTCACTGCCGGCCACGCTTCAGTCGCAACCCATTTCCGTTTACACCATCGGTGCCACGCTGGGCGCGGACAATCTGCGAGCCGGCCTGCACAGTGCCGTTATCGCGGTCATCGTGGTGCTGCTGTTCATGTTTACCTACTACACCATCACCGGGGCCTTTGCCGACATCGCGTTGCTGCTTAACCTGCTGCTGACGTTGGGCGTGATGGCGCTCATTCACGCCACCTTCACCCTGCCCGGTATTGCCGGCGTGGTACTCACACTGGGTATGGCGGTTGACGCCAACATCCTGATTAACGAACGTATCCGTGAGGAACTTCGTAAAGGGGCATCACTTTGGCTTGCGGTCAAACAAGGTTACGACCGCGTGTTCTGGACCATTTTTGACGCCAACCTCACAACATCGCTCACCAGTATGGTGCTCATTGCGGTGGGATCGGAAGATGTTAAGGGGTTCGGTGTAACCCTGCTCATCGGCTTGGCCGTCCACATGTTCACGGCCTTGTTTGTCACGCGTACGTTAATGATAACGGCCATCCGTTTTGGCGTGATGAGGCAAATCGACGATCTGTCGGTTAAAGAATACTTCCGTGATTTGTTCACCTTCACGTGGCTGAAAGGCCGCTGGCCGTTCATGCGTGTGTTCACGCTGGCAAATTTTGACTGGATCGGCAAACGGTATATTTTCTGGGTGGTGTCCGGTTGCCTGATAGTGGGTGGTATTGTCACCTTTATTGCCCGCGGTAACAAGAAATACGATACCGAATTTAACGGTGGTACGCAGATAACCCTGCAACTGAAGCCCGGCGTGACGATGCCGGTATCGCAGGTGCGCCGTCGTGTGGAGGCTATCGGGCGTAAAATACCCGCCCTCAAAGCCCTGCAGCATGCTACGGTTTATTCTCTCGGGTCGCATCACAATCAATTTCAGATCATCACCAGCATCGTTAATCCACCCGGCAAATCGGGCATCAAGCCTGGGGCATCGTCGCATACGCCGGTTGGGCGACTCACCCACGCGCTGGAGGTGAGTTTCGCCAAACAGATAAAGGTGACGCGAAAACTTTCCTTTACCGATGTGGGTGTATCATCCAAGCACATTTCCACCCTTGTCAATCACAGCATCGTGATGCCGATTACGCACAACAGCCTGGCACAAGTTGCGCCCGGACTGCCGAATGTGGATGTGAGTAATTATCGCGGTGGGGTAGCCATTCTGCTGCAAAATATATCACCTCCGGAATCGGTCCATTCCATGGCGGAACGCATCACCAACATGAGTGAAGAACCCGACTTCGCCAGTATTGAATATCGCCCCTTCGAGGTCATTCCCCTGCATTATGCCGCGAGTTCGGCATCCGCCAAGGGGGCGGCTCGGCATCCGGCAGTCACCTCGGCCATCGTGGTGGCGGTAGACCCCAACTTGCTTTACGACGCCAACAGCGAGGCGGTTATCCGCGCCTGGACGAAAAAGGTGGCGGCCCCGGAATGGCGCATTGTCCGCACCGCCCTGACCACCTCCGGAGGCCTGGCCGGCATTACCAGCTTTGCGCCGCAGGTAGCCGCCGAAGCCCGGCTCAATGCCGTTGCGTCGGTGTTGATATCGCTGATTCTGATCGTCATTTACGTCTGGTTGCGGTTTGGAGGCATTCGTTACGGTTTCGGCGTTATCTTCTCCCTGGTGCACGATGCCGTGGTGGCGGTAGCCGCTACCGTGCTGGCGGTGTACATACACAAATCGCCGGTGGGTAAATTTCTCCTTGTAGATAATTTCAAAATCAATATGACCATGATCGCCGCGTATCTGACCATTATTGGTTATTCAGTTAATGATACCATTGTGATTTTTGACCGCGTGCGCGAAAACCGTGGCCGCACCAAGCAGCCGCTGACCGCCAAACTGGTCAATGACTCCATCAATCAATGCTTCGGCCGGACGATCTGGACAACCTTCACCGTGTTTGTGGTTGTCTTAATTCTTTATGTGTTCGGTGGGGCCGGTGTGCACGGCTTTGCGTACGCCATGCTGATTGGTGTGTTCACCGGTGCCTACAGCACGTTGGCGATTGCGTCGCCGATGCTGCTGCATGTGAAGGACAAGCCGACCAAAAAGGATAAAGCCCTGATTGGCGGCGACGGGCAATCACTGACAACCCAAACGGCTGCACCGCAGTGAAACGTTGCTCAAGCAGATTGGACAAAGGCTTTATCTGTTGGATACGTGACGGTGTTTGGGGCCGGTCTGGGCGGTACCGTGAGGTTTTAACTGTCGGTTGACGGCTAAGTTATGGTCGGAATTATTCGATCTTGCCACTTTGCTGGGTACCGATATAATTACAAATTCGAGATTATCCCGCGAGGAACTCTCCGGCGTGTGCTGGGGGTATCCCGCCGTTTTATCGGTGAAGAGGCGTTTTTTAATGTTAAACCAGTCGAAAAAGTCGGAAATCATATCTAATATGCGGATTCATGAGGGGGACACCGGTTCTGCCGAGGTGCAGATCGCTATCCTGACCGAACGGATCAATGAACTGACGCAGCATCTGCAATCGCATAAAAAAGATTATTCATCCAGGCGTGGATTGTTGAAGATGGTCGGCAAGCGATCAAGTTTGCTGAAATACCTGACGCGTACGGATCCGCAGCGGTATCAAAGTGTGATCACCCGGCTGGGATTGCGAAAATAAATGGTTTTTTCACAGGCCCTCCCCAATTTGGGGTGGGCTTGTGTGCTTAGATGGGCGCTAGAAGCCCGCGAAAATTGGTGTAAAAGATTTGGCCGAGAATGACAGTGCTGCAAGTCGGTTGGATTGTATTAGAGTGAAGTTGTTTGCAGCCAAGCATTGGTAAGGTGAATACATGACGGTTGTTAAAGTCGAGACGGAGATTGCAGGGCGTTTATTGACGATTGAAACGGGGCATCTGGCCAAACAGGCAGCGGGCGCAGTGGTGGTGCGATTTGGTGAAACGGTCATCCTCGCTACGGTCTGCACCAGTGATCCACGCCCCGGGACCGATTTCTTCCCCCTCACCGTTGACTATCGCGAGAAAACCTCGGCAGCCGGTAAGTTTCCCGGTGGCTTCATCAAGCGCGAAGGTCGCCCATCCACCAAAGAAACGTTAACCGCCCGGATGATTGATCGCCCCATTCGCCCGCTTTTCCCGATGGGTTACTTCGATGAGGTGCTGGTGCAGGTGATGGTGCTGTCGGCCGATGGACAAAATGATCCCGATGTGCTTTCAATGATCGGTTCGTCGGCGGCCCTGGCCATCAGCCAGGTACCATTTGAAGGCCCGCTGGCGGCGGTAAGGGTAGCACGCGTCAATGGCCAGTTTGTGGTTATGCCAACGGCTGAAGATATGGACCATTCCGATCTGGACCTGCTGGTCGCTGGCACCGATGAAGCAGTCAACATGATTGAAGTCGGTTCCCGTGAACTGCCCGAGGCCGTGGTCTTGGAAGCCATCGCGTTAGGGCATGAGCACATCAAACGGCTGGTGGGAATTCAGCGCGAGTTGATGGCGCAGGTGGGTAAGCCAAAAGTGTGCAGCACCAATCTGCCCCCAGACGAGTTGGTAAATGCCGTGGCCGCCTACGCAGACAAGCTGCGCAGCGCCAAGCAGATTCCGGGCAAAAAAGACCGGGGCGCAGCCGTCGATGCCGTGACGGATGAGATCAGTAAAACCTTTACAAAATCTGAAGGAAACACCGCCGCAACGGCAGTTTATGACGCCTTTCATGTGGCCATGGCCATATCCATGCTGGAAGAAAAGGTGGTGCGCCAGTTGATTCTGGACGGTAAGCGTCCGGATGGTCGCGACAACACAACCATTCGCCCCATTCAGTGCGAGGTGGGCATCCTGCCGCGGACGCACGGGTCGGCCATTTTTTCGCGGGGCGAGACGCAGGCACTGGTTACCACCACACTCGGGACCGGTGATGACGAGCAGATCGTAGACGGGCTTGGCGCCGAGTATTCCAAGAAGTTTATGCTGCATTACAACTTTCCGCCGTTTTCTACCGGCGAGGTAAAGCGGATCATGGGCCCCGGGCGACGTGAGATCGGCCATGGCGCGCTGGCTGAACGGTCGCTGGAACCGGTATTACCAGCCCCGGATCAATTCCCCTATGTGGTGCGCCTGGTTTCGGACATCCTGGAATCAAATGGAAGTTCGTCCATGGCGTCGGTTTGCGGCGGCACGCTGGCATTGCTGGATGCCGGTGTGCCGTTGGTGCGCCCGGTGGCGGGAATCAGCATTGGGCTGGTGACCGAGGGGACCCGTGAGGTGCTCATCACCGATATCCTCGGTGAAGAGGATCATTACGGCGATATGGATTTCAAGGTGTCGGGCACCACGCAGGGGATTACCGGCATCCAGTTGGATTTGAAGATACGCGGTCTTCGTCACGACATTATTGAAAAAACGTTGGAACAGGCCCGGGTCGCACGCCTCGGCATTCTGGAAAAAATGCACGCGGCGATTGCCGCCCCCAGATCGCAAATTTCGCCGCACGCCCCGCGTCTGCTTACCATCCACATCAACCCGGATAAGATTGGTAAAGTTATTGGCCCGGGTGGCAAAACCATCAAACGGATTGTTGAAACCACCGGAGCCAAAATCGACATCGATGATGATGGAACCGTCTTTATATCAGCGGTGGGTATGGATGCTGCCGAACGCGCCCGCGAAGAGGTGGAGCGGCTTACCGAGGATGTGAAGGTAGGTAAGGTCTACACCGGCCGGGTGAGTTCAATAAAAGATTTTGGCGCATTCGTTGAAGTAATTCCCGGCGTTGATGGTCTTTGCCATGTCAGCGAACTGGCAGATAAATTTGTCAAAAACGCGCACGATGAAGTGAAAATCGGACAGGAACTGCGTGTGAAGGTTATCGCAATTGACGATCAGGGACGTATTAAGTTGTCCCGTAAGCAGGCCGTCCGTGATGAGGCGCAGCATCTGGGCCAGACGCCCGTACCAACGGCGTAAAAAGCTGTGATGACGGCGTCACGGCTTGGTAGAAGCGGTATTTCGGATGTTGGGGTAAATCCGGGAGGCGGCCATGCCAACAGGACGCGTGAAGTGGTTTAATCACCGCAAAGGCTTCGGCTTTTTAGTCGATGAATCTGGTAATGAGGTGTTTATTCATTACACGGTGATTGACGGCCGGGGTTTTCGTCGCCTGCACGACGGCGAAAAAGTTCAGTTTGATGTCTTTCGGGGACCCAAAGGCCTGTGCGCTTCGCGCGTGTATCGGCCGCAGCCCCGCAAGGCCGCCGAGGAATTTAAACAAGCTTTGGCGGAAGACTAAGGCGGCCCGCCATCGGTCAGCCATGAGGCGGTTTCAGCATGATGAGCCGATCCAATCCCGCGCCCGCCGCGGACTTACGTCCATCAAGCAGCGATCCGCGGGAGTCAGAACGCGAATTTCGTCTGCATCAACTCGCCAAGCTGGGTGAATTGGCCGGTGGCCTGGCACACGAACTGAAAAATCCGCTCTCAACAATCAAACTTAATCTCCAACTGTTGCAGGAAGATATTGCGGCAGTGCCCGATATGGACACCAGCCGGGCACGCGTACAAACCCTGCGACGGGAAGTGGATCGGCTTCATCAGACGCTGGATTCCTTTCTAAAATTTGCCGGTCGGATCGAACTCGATCGGCAAACGGTGCACGTCAATTCCATCATTCGTGATATGATCGATTTTTTCACGCCGCAGGCCGCCGCACATCAGGTTCGCGTGCATGCCAGCCTCGCTGACGAGGATCTGAAGGTGAGCCTTGATATTAATCTTTTCAAGCAGGCCCTCTTAAACATGATGCTTAATGCAGTACAGGCGATGCCCTCGGGAGGCGAATTGATTATCCGCACCGGCGTGCACGATTCCATGCTTATTCTCGATGTATCCGACACGGGAATGGGTATTCCTCCGTCGCAGTTGCCACGCCTTTTTGAAGCATTTCACACCACCAAAAAAGGGGGTACCGGCTTGGGATTGGCAACCACACGCCGCATTATCGAAGAGCATGGCGGCCACATCAGTGTTGAAAGTCAGCCGGGGCGGGGCACTAATTTTAGAGTCGAATTGCCGCTGCGGGATAAAGAAGTTATACCATCTCCTGTGGATTAGCCGACGGCGGCGGTCAGGTATCTCTTTGCAGGGACGCGTAATCATGTCTATCCGTATGCTTATTTCAGATGTAGACGGTACCCTGCTCCGGCCGGATAAATCTGTATCGGCCGGGAGCCGCGCCGCCATTAATAAGGCGCGATCCTGTGGCGTCCGGTTTACGGTTATCAGCGGTCGTCCGCCACTGGGCCTGCAATTTCTGGTGGATGCATTGGAACTTACCGAACCGATCGCTGCGCTCAACGGAGCAATGATTGTCTGGCCCAATTTAAGCCTGCTGCAGGCGACCACCATTGAACCGGTCGTCGCTGCCGAGGTGGCAAAAATCATCCAGCAGCATGGGCTTGAACTGTGGCTTTATACAATTAATAATTGGCTGGTGTCCGATCTGCAATCCCCCCGGGTTCGCCATGAAGTGGCGGTTGTCCATCACGAGCCATCGCTCATCCCCGCAGGCGGAGTATTTCCCCATTCAATAACCAAAGTGCTGGGTGTCAGCGATGACCATCCTCTGGTGCAGCGGTGTGAGAAGGCGGTACTGGAGAAATTTTCGCATCAGGTCGCGGCGAGTCGATCGCAGCCGCACTATCTGGACGTGACCGCTCCCGAGGCGGATAAGGGCTTTGGCGCAAGTTCCCTGGCCCGGATCGTCGGTATTGGCCTTGAATCGGTCGCGGTCATTGGCGACGGCCCGAATGATATCCCGATGTTTCAAAAGGCGGCACTTAGCGTGGCCATGGGCAATGCGGATGAGGCAGTGCGCCGTGCTGCGCAATACACCACCGACACCAATTTGGACGATGGTTTCGCGCGCGGCGTTGACCGGTTTGTGCTGCCGGCGGCTGGCCGGCGCATTTGATGTGCTCTACAGACATGAGAAGGTGGCCAGCGGATGCGAATACAACCCGGTACAAACTATCGATGCGCAACTGGACTGTTGCTGGCGGCGATGACCGTCACACTGCTCGGCGGCTGTGCCGAGCAGACCGTCACGCCGCCGCATCGGCTCTCGGTCATGCCGTTGGCTGTCCAGATTCATCAAATCAACCAGATTGCCGCGCGAATTCATGCCATTCGGCTTACCGGGTCAATAACCATTCATTACTATAACCGCCATAATCAGGCCCAATCACTTTCACTTCATGCCGTTCTGCTCATTAATCGGCTTGCGTCGTCGGCCACCTCGGTGGAATCTTCATCCCGGCAGGCCGAAGTATTGCTGCTTACCACCTATCTGGGCCAGAATGCCATGGAACTGGGAGTGAACCGCCGCGGCTATTGGCTGATTAATCATCAGAAAAATGTGGCTTACATCGGCCATCTCGATTCGAGCGGCCAAACGCCGCCCGGTGTACTGCCGCTGAATCCGGCAGAACTGCTCGGGCTGCTGGGGTTTGCTTCGCTGCCGACCGATGGCCGCACCTTGCGGACAGTTGTGCCCGGCGCTGCAGATGTGAGACTGCTGGTGCTGGGCACCGAGCATGGTCGGCCCGCGGTGCGCCGTCAGATAGATATCAGCCGTTATACCGGTCGCATTGTGAAGGTGACACTTTTTAATGACGATGCGCGGGCATCGGCCATTTGCTCTCTGGCCCATTATCCGACGCTTGCACCCGAGGCGCTTGATTCCACCCACACACCGATAGCCAAATTGATTTGCCGCCGTTTTTCCATCACCGTCCCGGCACGTCGAATTTCTATTGCGTTCCATGTGCACCATGTTTATGCCAAGCTTCCCGGCAAAGCCCGGTTTATTTTTCGACGGCCAAGTTTGCAGGGCGATAAGATACGTGAGATCGTGCCGGCAGATGCTATGCATCAAAGGTAAATCCTTAAAAAAACCGACTTTATTTGCGCGCTGGAAGCCGGCCCGTTCCCGGCGGTCCGGTGTGGGGTCGATACAGGTCAGGCGTCGATCCCCGCCGGTTCAAAATAGCGTATGGGACGATTGTGATGAATAAGATGAAGTTGATGGGCGTATTGAAAAAATAATTCAAGTCCCCGCCGCCGCTCGGGGGTAATGTCATATTTCAAGTACTGGGTGAAATATTTGCGGGCCAGATTCACCGGCCAACGGGTGGCGGTTGCATATTGCGCTACCAGCGCATCCGTCATGGTGCGCCCCTGCCGGCGCGCCTCGGCAAGTATGCCAGCTAAGTGTGGATCGAGACTGTCGGTTCTCATCATCCACATGGCAAATACGAAGGGCAGTCCGGTCAGACGCTTCCATTGTTCTCCAAGATCCAACTGCACGGGAAACTGCCATTGATTGGGCGCGGCATTAACCACCTTGTCGCCGATCAGCAAAAGAGCGGCGTCATCCGCCCACGTTGTATGGTGTGCGGCGGCATTTAGCGGCGCAATGTCGGGTCGGACGCCATAGAGTTCCCGCAGGATAATTTGCGCAAGAATGACACTGGTATGACTATCAGTGTCGGCATATAAAAGGCGAATGTGCGTGGGCGGAGCCGGTGAATAAATGCGAACCGTCAGCGTGGGGCCGTCGCAGCAAATTCCCCCGGCAGGCACCAGCATCAGTTCGCGTTCGCTTTTTTGATAATCCACCACAGGTGTAAGGGCGGCACGAACCATTCCGCCATCGAGCATGGAAAGTAATTGGGCGGGGACCGCAAAATGCACCCGGCAGTCACTGCGCTGAACAATCGGCTCAATTAATGGTTTTGAATTTAAGTAAGAAACGCATCCTATTTGCCATTGCCCGTTCGACTGATTCTCATGCATCCAAGTCTCCTGCTGCTGCACCATTCTAGTGGGCATAACCTCATATGTCATAAGCGATTGTTAAATATCTTCACGGAGCATATCCCGGGCTCGCTTTGATGGTAGGTATCAGGCGGGCATATCTGCAAGCGGTCATCCCCAAGGCGATTGCAAGGTAACGGCATAGACCGACAATGCGCATACGCCCGGCGTGTTAAAAATCGCGAAAGTAATTAATACGCGGGAACGGCCAAATGCAGAACAGGTATAGCCGCTTGTTCTGATTTCAGCATAGTGACGCAGCATGAAGAATCAGTTGACTGGAGCATCTTTCCATCCGTGCCGGTATACAATGTCCTTGAGCACTCGGACCAAATCATGCTGTTGTTCGGTGGTCAAATGGCTGAAGAACTCCCGGTCGTTATCGTCGGCAAGCCGGGCCAGTTTGGGAACCAGCGCCATTCCCACTGAAGTGAGAGTTACGCTCTGGTAGCGCCGGTCACGGCCGGCTGCGGTTCGTTGTACAAATTTCTTTCGACACAGTCTTTCCACCAGCTTGGAAATCGCACCGCGCGTCATACCCAATCGCTCTGCTAATTGGCTCGGATTGATGGGGCCGGTCTGCAGCATTTCCCGCATGACAACCCATTCCGCAACCGTAACACCCTTGGCTTCCACCTTCTGCATGAAAGCGTGGGACACGTGGTTGGAAACGAACCGAAGCCAATAGCCGACATGTGCTTCGAGTTCACTGACTTGGACTTTCCTGGCCATATGGGTCCCTCAAAGTGATGAGGTAATTTTTGCCAACTGGGCCAGTTCCTCATCCAACCCTTTAAGCCCCAGTTCGAAGGCATCGTCTGGCATACCGGTCGGCTTCTCAAGTGTCATCATAAACATGGATCCGGTTGACAGGGGGACGACTCGGGCGGGTACAGTCCATTTCCCTTCCTTCGGGTCGATGAAGTCATGATCGAGAATGCCGTGCTCTTCGATGGATCGAATCTGAAGCACCCCCGGTCCACGTGGCGTTTGAATCTGCCAGCGCCCCGTGCCGATGGGTGTGGATGCCAGAACGTTGCGGACTGCCCAGAGCGGCCATTGGGCACCGTCAGCAAGCAACTTCCAGGCTGTGTGCGAAGGGCAGGGAAGCAGAATCGTTTTGGTGACAACATTCATGCGGATAACTCCTTTTTATAATTGCCTAGGAAACTATATGGTTGAAATGGCACGGCGTCAACCGGAATGCCATTGGCACCTGTTTGAGGCGTGGCAATTTTTCTGGGAACCCTTGGGAACGCGGATGTCCTCACCCGCATGGGCGTTTCAGAAGGGTCCTGGGAAAAACAGCCAATCGTCTATTTTCCGGTGATTTCACATCCGCCCGAAAAAATTGCCACGCCCAGGTAACTTTAGTAGTCGCATGGTAATATTGAAGTTGCGGCTTCTTGAGGATATAAAAAGAATGCTAATCGTTTGATAAGCATCACGGGCGTTGGCGCTGGATAGAGTGCAGAGTTGCCAGATGCCCTTGGGTGACACTGCGGTGTCTCGGTTTATTTATTAAGAAAGGTTAGTTATGCGAATGGCGATGATTGCACCCTGCGTGGAAACGTGGTTAAGAAAATCCCGACGCGTCGGTGCCGCGGCGCTTGGCGTAGGGGTCGGTGCAGTCGCGGCCATTGGGCTGGCACAAGGCACGCCGACGCAGATTAATATTAATGCCGCCAAGCCGGGTATCACCGTCAGTCCGACGCTTTGGGGCATTTTTTTTGAGGAAATTAACCACTCCGGCGAAGGTGGGCTTTGGGGGCAATTGGTCAATAACCCGACGATTAAGGCGATTGGCGGCAACGGGCGACCGATAGGTTGGTCGCTGCGCCTGCAACATGCCGCAGCACGCATGGCGATTGACGCCAGTCATCCGCTGAATAAAGAAAATCCTCTGGCGTTGAGGGTCGATATTTTTGGTCAGCCACCCGCCGGCGCAGTGGAGTTGATCAACCGCGGTTACTGGGGGATGAATTTCAAACGCGGCGAAAAGTATCACTTGACGGTTTATGCCCGCCGCAGTTACTCGATGAGCCACGATATCAAAGTGGCTCTGATGGGAAAGCATGACCAAACGCTGGGGACCGGCGAAATAAAGGGGATTACACGCCAGTGGAAAAAATTCAGTCTTGTTTTGACGGCCAATGCGGATGATCCGAATGGCTCACTGGCATTTTTCCCGAACCACTCAGGCTCGCTCTGGCTGACGTGCGCCAATCTTTTTTCATCGGCGGCATTGGCGGACGGAGGTTTTCGGCCCGGGTTGCTGCACATGCTTCAAGCCCTGCAACCTTCATTCGTTCGCTTCCCCGGCGGCAATTACATCGAAGGGAACGTCCTTACCAACGGGTTTCATTGGAAACGCACGATTGGGCCGATGTCCCAGCGGCCGGGGCATGAAAATGATTCCTGGGGCTATTGGTCAACCGATCAACTGGGCTATGCGGAATATCTCAATTTGTGCCGAAAGCTTAACGCTGCTCCATTGTTTGGTGTGAATTGCGGTCTTTCACTTGGTATGAACGATAAAGTTCCGATGAAGGATATGGGGCCGTGGGTGCGTAGCGCGGTGGAGGCGGTGCAGTACGCCAATGGATCAATTAAAACGCATTGGGGTAAGATTCGCGCCGCCGATGGTTACGCAAGTCCATTTGGACTTAAGTATGTGGAGATTGGCAACGAATCGTGGTGGGCTGGGCCTTACTCTCGCCGCTACAAGTTATTTTACGAAGCCCTTCACAAAGCCTATCCAAAGATCAAACTCATTGCCAGCGGTAACACCGAGGGACTGCCAACGCAGATTGTCGATCAGCATTTTTACCCGTCTGCCGGCTGGTTCTGGGCCAATCGCCATCGATATGATTCATACTCTCGTACAGGGCCGAAGGTGTTTGTGGGTGAATATGCGGTGACCAGCAATGCGGGGCTCGGCAATTTGCGGGCCGCGTTGGGTGAAGCCGCCTGGATGACAGGGCTGGAACGTAATTCGGATGTGGTGACGATGGCTTCATACGCGCCGCTGTTTGTCAATGCCAACAACCGTGCGTGGAATCCCGATCTGATCGTATTTAATAGCTCGCAGGTATTTGGCACGCCGTCTTACTGGGTGCAGCAGATGTTTTCCACCAACCGCGTCAACCGGATGTTGCCAGTCATGATTCATCATCGACCTGCGCTCAAAGCTCATGCTTTATCGCGTGGGACGATAGGCTTGGGTACCTGGAATACGCAGTCGGAGTACAGGGACATCAGGGTCACGGCGCACGGCCACCAGATTTATAAATCTCACTTTCCGCAGGGGGCGGGCGAATGGCACGCTGTTTCTGGTAATTGGCGTGTTGTGGGACACGCGTATCGCCAGACATCAGGTGACGAGCCGGCGGTGGCGTTACTGCAATCGACCAAACTCGCCCATCTCGCGAACTATACGATCCACCTGCAAGCCAAAAAAATTGGTGGGGCCGAAGGCTTTTTAATCCTCTTCCATGTCCGCGGTGAGCACCATTACTATTGGTGGAATATTGGCGGTTGGGCGAATACCACCACGGGCATTGAACATACGGCCGGTGGTGTTAAAAGCGAAGTTGGCCCGCATTACGGCAGTCACGTTACCACGGGTCGCTGGTATAAAGTGCGAATTGTTGCACACCATGACATGATTACCTGCTATCTCGACGGCCACCAGATTGACAGCACGGCAGAGCATCCGTCGGCATCGCGTTTTTGCTCGATTGCAGGCCTGACCAAGAGTGGCCGCACCATCGTCGTGACCGCCGTCAATGGGGAGCGGTATCCGGTATCGGCCGAGCTGAATCTGCACGGTGTGGCCGACCTGCTATCGCGCGGCAAAGCCATTACGCTTTCGGGCGCGCATCTCGGTGCGGAAAATACATTTGCCCATCCGATGCGGATTTCGCCGGTGGTCAAGCGCTTACAGCATGTGCAACCCGACCTCCGATATGCATTTCCGCCTCGGTCTTTGGTTATCATTCGGCTGCACTTGAAACACGCGCTTGGGCATTGATGAGGGCGGCGAGAATGGCGTGGGTGTGTAAGGAACCTGATGCGGAAATTTCGGATGGTATTTTCAGCACCGGATTGGCGCGCAAACTTGGCGGGTTGTGGTTACAATCGGGGACAAGTATGGGATTGGTTGGTGCAGGTACGCTTGACGAGTCCCGATTTCTGCGGTTTATTACCGGAGAATTTGTATCGATGGCGTGTGTGCCATAAGATGCGGGTGGCGGGTGATGGATTTTTGGATGGCAGTCCGGAAGCCAGAATCCCCACGAATCGAAAATCAGCCAAGGCATCCATTGCTGCACTGCAAGTCCGAATGGGTCGCCTGGGGCGAGAGTGAGGTATAAGTTTTGAGGTCTCCTCGCAAGCGATTGCCCAGAGGATGGCCGGTTGGTGTTTGTCGGAGGTTACTATGCCGCGAACGCAGCTAGCGTGGGGTATAGATGTTGGAACAACCGCGCTCAAGGCTGTTCAATTGCGCCGCGAAGGGGACAAAGTCTTCCTCGAGGCTATTGAGATCATCGAGCATAGCCGATTTCTGACTGAACCCGATGTTGATCAGAAAGAAATAGTCCGTGACACGCTTTCCAAGTTTCTTGAGAAGCATGTATTGCGTGGCCAGGAAGTGTTTATCGGGTCGTCGGGGGCCGCAAGTTTTTCACGATTCGTCAAACTGCCGCCTGTTGAACCGCGTAAAATACCGGATATTGTGCGGTTCGAGGCTATTCAGCAGATTCCCTTCCCGCTGGATCAGGTCAACTGGGGTTATCACAGTTTCCGCAATACCGACAGCCCCGACGTGGAAATCGGCATCTTTGCCATCAAAACAGAACTGGTCACCAAGCTGCTGGCCGATTTTCGGGCCCTTGGCATTACCGTCCACGGCGTGCAGATACTGCCATTGGCGGTTTGCAATGCCATGTTGCACGAGGGGCGGGGTGTTGAAAAAAGCGTCATCGTCATGGACGTTGGTGCGGACCACACGGACTTGATCATTCTCGATCAGGGCCGGTTGTGGCTGCGCAACATCAACATAGGTGGAAATACCTTTACCGAAGCCCTGACAAAAAATTTCCAGTTGCCGTTTGCCAAGGCGGAAAACCTCAAGAAAAATGCGGCGACGAGTAAATACGCCCGCGAAATATACCAATCAATGCGACCCACATTTTCCGATGTGGTGCTCGAGGTGCAACGATCCATCGGGTATTACAACAGCAGCCACCGTGAGAGCCGTCTGGAGCAGGTCGTGGGGTTGGGTGGTGGGTTTAAGCTCTCAAATATGCAGAAATATCTGACTCAAAATTTGAGTATGGATGTTCAGCGCCTGGATAATTTCACTAAAATCGAGGCCGACTCCCGCGTTGCCGCCGGCCTCAGCGAGCAGGTGCAACTGGTTGCCGGAGCCTACGGGCTGGCGTTGCAGGCGGTTGGTCTGGGAACCATCAACACCAATTTATTGCCACCGGAAATAGCCCGGCAGATGCTCTGGAAGAAAAAGACGCCATGGTTTGTTGGTACGGCGGCAGCAGTGGTGGTGGGGAGTCTGCTGGCAGGGACACGATATTACCTCGATGCGAGCAGCTTTGCGGCCAGCATGCGTCCAAGTCGGCAATCGCTGAATCAGACACGTCTGGGGAGGGCTAATGCGTGGCAGCAGGCTTATAACTCCATCAGCAACACGTACTTGAAAAACCAGGCAAAGATAAGTTCGATCCTCGGCTTGACGGCGGAACGGACTCTCTGGCCGCATATTTTAAATTGCCTTTATGACTCCCTGCCGCAGGCAGGCGAAGGGAAGGCGGCGACAACCGGTCCGGCCAAATCGACGGCCAGCGGCTCAACATCTAAAGTTACCCGGATCATGATCCAGGCGATTGACAGTCGCTATTCCGCCAGCCTGTCGTTTCATCGACACAAACACAGTTCCAGTGCGACACCGGCACCGCAACCTTTTGCCCAGGGCCAGCCGCCACCCAGTCACCTAGGTGTGGGCGGTCCGGGTTTTGCGGTGACCATCACGGGTTACACCTCGGTGCCGCACGCCGATTTGTATTCTGTGCTGCAGAATTACCGCGACCGTTTGCGCAATATAGCGCCGGAGAATGGTAAATTGCCATTTTACATCGTCATTCCCCGCAATGATTTGTCTTATGGCGAAATCGGTCATATTGGTTCGAGTTCGACCGTCGGCTTTGTCCCGTGGGGTAGCCAGATGGGGCCATTCGCCAATGTATTTATGGGCAAATTCATGCCGCCACACGCAAAAAAGAAGAAGCGCCGGCGGAATAATTTCCAGAATAATTTTGGCCAGACGAATAATTTTGGCCCCCCCCAGGGGTTTGTTCCGCCCATTGGGCCGAACTTTAACGGCCAGCCCGGGTTTAACGGTGGCGGGGGAGGGTTTGGCCGGGCGTTTAACGGTGGTGAATCCAATGGTACCAGATCGTTGGGTATGATAAACCCCGATAATAAAAAATCACTTGATGGAGCTTGGGCGTTCCAACTCAAAATTCTTATTTTTCTCAAACGGTGATGATAAATGGCGGCCGGTTTGTACAACGGTGAATCACATACGGGCGCGTCGAATAAGCGCGGTGAGAAAACTAATCGTCTAGGATGGCGATCACGGAGACCGAAATGAATTTCATCAAGTCCAACGTCATTCCGATTGTCTGTGCGCTTGTTGTGCTGCTGGCGATTGTGGCGCTGTTTTACCCCATCGGGAAGAATGAAAAGCATCTGAAAAAGAAAATGCGCGAGGCACTCTCCAAAGTGACGACCGCTGAAAGCCTTAGCTCCAACACCGTGCACATACCGGGAGAACCGGTATTCAACGGGCCTATCGTTCCGGCCGTCATCAAGGCGAAGAGATCGGTTCAGGAGTATCTCGCATCGCAGGTTCGGGAAATTAAACGGCTCTATGCGGTTCTCAACGCCCGTGGCCGGGTTGTATTTGCAACGCAAAAAGAGATTGTTCCCCTGTTAGGCGACCATCGGCTCGGGAGCCACATCCTGCCCCACATTCCCCGCAATTTGGTCATCCGGGGCGATTTTCGCCGCGCTTATCTGGGTTTATTTGCTGTGCGCGGCAAAAATACGTATTCATGGCTGACACAGCTTGATGCGGCCTCCCCGCCTACAACGAAGTTGATCGATCGAGAAGTGCGAAAACGCCTTCGCGCAATAGAAGCCTCGTTGCCTGAGAGCAGTAATACAGGCAACAACGGCAGCAACAATGGAGTGCCAAGCCGGCAGCGGCGGTCGCTGATCAAGCAGATTACGCAGAAACTGGTATATGACACCGCCTTGCACTGCCGCATTTATGCCAGTCCGTCATCCTTCCAGATTCGCAGCGGACTTGAAAGCGGCCAGCCACTTCCCCATTCAAAGCTTGTATATCAAGGTGTGGTGGATTCCTGGTTGCAGCAGGATGTTGTCAACGCCATCAATGAATTGAATGGTGCCAGTACCGATGTGGCACACTCGCCAGTTAAACGCCTCATTCACATCTCGATTGGTGCCGATGCGGCGGCCTCGGCAGGTAGTTCCGGCGGACGTGGGCAATCAGGTGGAGCGGGTCCCCTGTTTTTGACCGCCAATGCATCTTCCGGCTCCACGTCGGTAAGCCCGGCCTTCGGGACGCCGGCAGGTATGCCCAACGCGCCGCCCGGCGAACCCAACTTCCAGCCGTCGCAGATGAATGGGTACATACCGCCGAACGTCTCAGGAACATCATCTGGTAAGGGCGCAGGGGCTGAGACGCCCGTCACCCACCTGACGAGCAACAAAAAGTTTCAGGTTACGATGATGAGCGTGAGTGTGGACATTGTGCCATCCGAACTCAATGCCTTTATTGACGCCCTGTATCGACAGAACATTGGCTACACGGTTTTGAATGTCAGCCTGCGATCAGTTGATCCAATCAATGCGTTGACACGCGGCTATGTATTTGGCAAGACACCGGTGGTGCGGGCGGATATTCTGCTGCAGGTGATCTTCCTGACGTCGTGGAATAAAAAAATAATGCCCCGCCATTATCTGCGGGAGCTTGGTCTGGCGTCGGCGAAACACAATTGATGGTGCCCGATGAGCTGCGGTGGTTAAAGGACATGCAGACATGAAAAATAAAGCGATGGAATTTGCCGAACGACACGTCGAAAAGGCAGTATTGGCTGCCGGTATTCTTTTCGTCGGCTGGATCGCCTATCACAATTTTGTGGGCAGCCCCAATTCAGTCCACGTGAGCAACGGTAGCGGCCCCAGGGTGGCCCCTTCGCGCGTGGGATCAAAAATCACCCAGGCGGTTGATAATCTGTGGCGTCAAATCCGGCAGGCGGAGAAAGTACAATTCAACCATATCCACCGCACGAATTATGTTGCGCGTTTGCAGGTTTCTCAGCAGAATCCGCTCCCGAGTGTAATGATCGCCATGTCATCATCGCGTTTTGCGCCCTACAACAGGGGCATAGAAGAGACTGGAATATCGCAAATTAAGGGCTTGGTCTTCCGAGCTCCTAAGGTACCGGTGCTCGCTGCACCCACCGCGGCGCAGGCTAGGGGCGTAGCCGAATTGACCTCCACAAAAACCAAGGACGTCGTGTGGGTTAAACTTTCCAGCACCTTTCCTACCAAGAAGTGGCTTGAATCAATGGCCAGTCGGGTTGGCCTGAAGGCAAATGAAGAGCCGCTGCCCGCTGCATATCGTCAGACCATCTTTTACCGGGTACAAGTGCGACGGCAGTCGCTGCAACCCGATGGCGAATGGGGACCATGGAAAATGGTCAAAGGTACCTATCTTCAGGCTTTGCCCACGGTGCACATGTCATCGCTTAGGTCCAATGGCCGCATAGCAGCGCGGTCAGCTATCAATGCAGCGCAGCAGGAAATTACCGATCCTGCCTTTTACACCATTGAACAGATTCGGCAGCGCATTATAAAACCGACGCACCACCGAAATGTCCCGCGCCCCATCTTTCGGCAGCCCAATGGCGGAGGTGGCGGCGGCCCGCCTAGTTTTATTCCGCCCAATATGCCGTTCACAGGTGGTGGCGGGGGCGGGGGTGGCTTTGGCCCGCCCAATGTTCGTCAACTGATGCGGGCCCAGCAACGCGCCATGCGTCAACAGCAAATGCAGGCGCAAGCTGCCGAGCAACGGGCGCTGGCCGCCCAACAAGCGCAGCAGGCCCAACAGGCGGGTGGCAATGGCCCGCCAGCGTTTCCGCAATTAAACGGCATGCAACCCTACGGTACGGGAACGCAGACTGCACCGGCCGCCAATGCCGACGTACCGCTGCGTTTTTACGATGCCAGCGTGACACCGGGTAAAACCTATCGCTACGAAATGCGCGTCGAGATGGTCAACCCGGTTTACAAGGTTGGCTTTCATGTAACCGAACCGTCCATCATTGATCGCCCGTGGCTGGTGAGCGATTGGAGCGATCCGTCCAAACGCGTACAGGTGAACGCAAACCTCTACTTCTATTTGATCAGCGGTCAAATAATTAATAACCAGGTCGATTTCAGAATCTTCAAATGGGTGCACGGTGTGTGGGCTGTGACCAGCGAATATGTTTCACCGGGAGAACCGATTGGCAATCGGCAATCGATTCCAATGGTCGATCCGGCAACCGGTAACCTCAAAGCCACTATGGTCAACTTTGACACCCACTATCAACTGGTGGACGCCAAACCGACAACCAACGGGTCGATCAATGTGGTGGTACTCTCGCCACTGGGGCAATTGGAGATTCGGAATTCCGAAATCGATGCGACCGATCCCGAGCAGCAGAAGTTGATCAAGGCGACGATGGAAACCGGCTCGCCCAGCGGGTCAACCTCTACAAACTCCGGTGCGCAGACAGCACCGGCCAATTAGTACTTGGCTTTGGAAATGCGCCCAGCCAGGGCCATTGGGGATTGATATTCATGGGACAGGGGCTTGGAAATTTGCTCGACCGGTTGCAAGCCCTTGGAGAGGCATTTAGGATACGTGGCTGTCGAGAACTGGCGGCCGCTGGCGCGACAGGCGCAATAGCCGGGCGTTGCGGTCAGCAGACGATGGTATTAAATATGGTCTGGTCCGGCAGCCTGCTCGGTGACGGGCACCGCAGTGTCGGATCGATGTGGCGAAGATGAAGTTGTTTAAGGTGATGAGGAGTAGTGTCTTGAAGAAACAGACCCGCTCGAGGATTTTATCCCTTGCGATCACAAGCATGGCACTCGGTGCCAGTGTCCCGATCATCTCGCGTGCGGTGGCCAGCACCCAGGTGTCTCCGTCGCAGGCGTTATTGAATCGCGGCGAGACGCTCTTATCGCAGCGTGAATTTGCGTCGGCCAAAAGGGTTCTTCTCTCCATCAATCCAGCGGATTTATCTGCCGCTGATCGGGCCACACTGGTAAAGATGCTGCAAAAAGCTGATGTGGGGATTTCAGATCAATCTACCATCAACACCATCTTTCAAAACGCGCAGGCGTCTTTGGACGACGGGCATCTGGCCCACGCCGCAAGTTTATACCGGGTTGTGATCGCATCTCCGAGTGCACCAACTGAGCTGGTGCGGGAGGCCAAAGACAATTTGGCGTTAGTTCAGGCCAAGCAGGCATCGATGGTTGGTGATATGAAAATGTTGCTGACCAAAGCCAAGGCGGCCTACGCGGCAGGCGAATTAAATACCGCCTCGGCCGATTTGCGCCAGATACAGGTCTCGGGCGTAGACCTCGGAAGCCAGGCACCCGATGTGGCTCATTACCAGTACCTCATCGCCCAGAAGAGGGTGGCAAACACGTCCACGTCGATGGCGATGAGCCATCCTGCAACCAAAGCTGCATCGGCACCCCAGCCTCAATCCGCACCGGTCGTTACGCCGCAACCGCCAAAAACAGTGGTCACACAAAAGCCGACAGGCCCATCAAAAAGTGAGATGGCCGCCGAGCAAAAAGCCCAGGCGGCGAAATTGGCGGCTGAAGAAGCTGCCCAAAAAATGGCGGCGAAACAGCATGCTGCTGAAATGAAGATGCAGCAGGAATTGGCCGCGTCGGAATCGAATGCCGAACGTCAGCGTGAAGCCTTGGCCGCGCAGGCGGCGGCCGCCGAAAAGGCCAAGCAGATGGCCATGGCCAGCGCTGCTGCACAGGCGAGACAAAAAGCGATGGAGGAGGAAATGGCCGCGGCCAAAGCCAAGCAGGAGGCGATGGCCGCACAGTTGGCACGCGAGCAGCAAGCCCATGAGGAAATGATACAGAAGGAGAAGGCCGCCGCCGCAGCCGCTCATGCAAAGACTGAAACCTCGACTGCAGGTGTCGTCCCAGCCCCGTCGTCCGTTGTGTCTAACGAACAAGGAAAATCCATGAATGCAATGCCCCCCGCTCCGGCCAAAGCACCAGTCGCTGTTGTAAGTTCGCCGACCACACCGTCGGCTGCACAAATCAATCAGCAGCGATCGGCTGCGTTGGTGGTACAGGCGGACAATATGGTTCATGCTGCGAAATACCATCAGGCAATCGGTCTTTACAACGACGCACTGGCGCTGGACCCTCATAATCCTGCGGCGCGCATGGGCCGCCAATATGCCGAAAAGTTGGCGGCGGGCCAATCTCCCGGCTTGCTCGAGAGCGAACTCTATAGCCAGGCAATTGCTGCCCAGCGGTCAGAAGTGCTCTTCAATCATGATCTGGCTCTGTCCACAACTGAGATGTCTGCCGGTAACTATGTGGCCTCGTTGGACCACGCCAATAATGCGCTTGCCACGGTTGAAGCCGGCAAGCAGCTCTTCACCGAGTCCGATTATTCAGCGATGAAAGCGCGTGCCAAGGCCCAGATCGCCGAGGTGCAGCAGGCCCAGGCCGTGGCCGCCGCCAAGCAGAAAGCGGCGCGGAACGAGGCGGTGCAGAAGAGCCAATATGAAATTGAACGTAAAATCGCTGTACAACGCCGCCAGCAGATTCATGAATTGATGAAGCAGGCCCTGTCTTACTACAAGCGGCTGCAGTACCAGCAGGCACTGGACACCTTGAACCAGATTGTCGCCATAGACCCGCTGAACTACTCGGCGCGTTTCATGCGGCGGCAGGTTGAAAATCAAATAATATATAACAAATACAATCGCATGCGGAACGAAAAGTCCACGCAAACCCAAAAGCAGGAAATCTCGGATGAAGAAAGCATTATTCCGTACGACAACCTGTTGGTTTACCCGCGCGACTGGCCGGAATTAAGTCGCATGCGGAAGGCCGAGGAAAACTCCTCGGAATCTTCAGCCGACACTCTGGTTCGCAAGCGCCTCGCCGAATCGGTCCCCACCATCAGCGTGCAGCAACAACCCTTCAGCGATGTGGTCAATCTGCTGCGTCGTGAGACCGGGTCCAATATCGTGGTCAATTGGAACGCATTGGCCAACGCCGGCGTGCAGAAGCAAACCCCCATAAGTCTGCAATTGGCAAACGTTCCATTCAAGAAGGTGCTTTCGCTGGTATTGCAACAGGCGGCTGGCAGCGGCGGTACGCCCTTGGGTTACAGCATCGATCAGGGTGTTATCACCATCTCGACGCGTGGTCAATTGGCGCAGCAAACCGACATCAAACTTTATGACATATCCGACTTGCTGGTACAGGCCCCGAATTTCAATAACGCACCGACGTTTAACCTCTCCAGCGCCACCCAGAACAGCACGTCGCAGGTCAGCAGCCAGGGCGGCGGCGGCTTGGGTAACATTGGTGGTGGCGGTAGTATTTTTCAGCAAAGCGGTGGCGGCGGCCAAGGGCAGCAGCAGGGCAAATCGCGTAAAGCCATGGTACGCGAAATTACCAGCCTGATTGAAAATACCGTCGATCGGAATTCATGGGTCGATAACGGCGGGTCGGCCGGCACCATCCGCGAACTTAACGGTCAACTCGTCGTCAACCAGACACCTGGCAACCAGACGAAGATTGCAGCACTACTACAGAAGCTGCGCGAGTCGCGTGCCATCGAAATTTCTATCGATACCCGCTTCCTTGTGGTCGATACGGACTTCCTGAACTACTTTGGCTTCTCGTGGGGTCTGAACTTCAACGGATCGGGTACCAATGCGGGTAGCACAACAAGTGTCGCCGGTTATCCGGGAACAAGCAGTCCATTTTTTGGCGGTTCCAGCATCGCGCCGCTCAGCGTTGCGAATAACACGGAGACGCTCGCTTCTCCTGTTGCTACAGGCGTGGGCAATAATATCGCCCATGGATATTCGGCGGCCGGATCGGCTCTGAATATTTCCGGCGGCATTCTATCCAATTACCAGCTTAGCCTGCTCATTCACGCTACGCAGCAAAGTGAGCACAGCACAATCCTGACGGCCCCGCGCGTCACCTTGTTTAATGGTCAGCAGGGCTTTATCACCGTCACCCAGCAGCAGAATTTTGTTGCCAGCTTTACCCAGACAGCGGGTACGGGCGGCATCGTCGGCGGCGTAGGTGGAGTTGGTACCAATCTGAGCATTGCGACCCTCTCGACGGGCGTTGTACTGGAAGTGCAGCCCACGGTCTCGGCCGATCATCGCTATGTGGTCATGACGATTCAACCCTCGTTGGCGACCCTGGTGGCACTTAATACATTTAACATCACGGGGCAGATCAGTGCCACGTCAGGTGGAAACACAGGGCAAGCCGCAGCTTTGCCAGGCTTTGTCCAGTTGCCGGTCATTCAGCTTACCCAGGTGGCCGCCACGGTATCGGTGCCGGATGGTGGAACGCTTCTGCTCGGTGGCCAGCGGCTTGTTGGCGAAACGGAAGTTGAAGCGGGCGTGCCCGTACTATCATCCATACCGATTATTAATCGGCTCTTCACCAACCGTTCGTATGTACGCGATACCGGCGTGCTGCTTATTCTGGTGCGGCCGCACATCATCATCCAGAAGGAATGGGAACGTAAACAGTTCGGCCGTAATTATTAATCCGCCATTCCTGATATATAAAAAACAGGCCCCGGTCCGCAGGATCGGGGCTTTTTTTTTGTATGCCGGTGGTCACGTCGCACCGGCTCCATAGGCGACCAGTTACCGCAGATTAACCGGATCGACATCGACGGTTAACCAGCGGAATATCTCTGCAAACAGAGGCTCCCGCCTTAAATTCATTAATGTCCGCTGCACCGGCGTCGGCCCGGCCCCGAATACAATGAGCTCAATACGAAATAGATCGGCGCGAAATTCCATCGGAGGATTTTGCGGGCCTTGCCAGCGGCACCCTTCCCGCTCCGCAATTGGGATAAGGGTTTCGGCCAGGCGGCGACCGAGCTCCACCGCCTGTTCCCGATCCTTATGACTGATAAGCAGCCGGGCCATACGGCTGTATGGAGGATAGCCAAAGGCCTTGCGGTGGGCCATCTCAATATTGGCAAAACCAACGTAATCATGGTGGGCGGCGTAACCAATGGCCGCGGATCGTATGTCCGCCGTCTGCACAACAACTCGCCCGACGGTTTGCCGTCGCCCGCATCGTCCCGCGACCTGGCAAAGCATGTCGAAGGTTCTTTCCGATGCCCGGAAGTCCGGCGAGCTTTGCGCCGCGTCGGCGTCAATAACGCCCACCAAGCCCACATCGGCAAAGTCCAATCCCTTGGCGACCATCTGTGTACCGAGGAGAATTTGAATTTTTCCATTTTCAAAATCACCCAAAATGTGGCGGTAATCATCCATATGGCGCATGGAATCGCCATCCATGCGGGCGGACTTACTGGTTGGAAAAAGGCTCGTTAATTCCTCATAAACCTGTTCTGTACCCTGTCCGAGTTCAATGAGCTTGCCATTGCAAGCGGGGCAAAGTGTCGGAAGAATTCGGCTTGTGAGACAATAATGGCACTGCACATAGCGTCGTGCCTTATCGCCGGCAGGGCGGTACCTGTGCACCACCATATGGGCATCGCAATGTTCACAATTCAGACCCCAATCGCAACGGGAGCAGCCGACATAATGCGACCAACCGCGCCGATTCAGAAGCAGTATGGCCTGCTTTCCACGATGTAATACCGCCTCAATTTCCCGTTCCAGCCGCATGGAAATGGCACGCTTCAGTTTGGATTTACGCCGCTCGGCGTGCATATCGACCAGCACCACTTCAGGCAGTTGAACGCCGCCGGGACGGGATAGCAGTTCAATCCGCTTGAAATGGCCCAGGGTCTCGCTGTTATGCCATGATTCCAAGGATGGCGTCGCAGAACCGAGCAGAACGGGTATACCCAGAATCTGGGCGCGGCGGATAGCCACATCACGGGCATGATAACGCGGGGCATTATCTTGTTTGTAGCCTGTGTCATGCTCTTCATCTACCACAATAAGGCCACAATTGGGCACCGGCGCAAAGATGGCGGATCGCGGGCCGATGATGACGTCGGCCCATCCGCTGGCGGCGGCCTGCCAATGCTGATGGCGCGTGGTTTCACTCATTCCGCTATGCAGCACCACCACGCGATCAAATCGCCGGGCAAACCGGTCAACCATGTGCGTCGTCAGCGATATATCGGGTATCAGGACAATGCCGCGTCTGCCCCGCCGTATCGTGTGCTCCAACGCCCGCAGGTACAGTTCTGTCTTGCCCGATCCGGTAATTCCATAGATGAGCCGGACGGAAAATTCATCCTGTTCCAGCAGCGGCTCTATATGGTGCCATGCTGCCAACTGATCGGTAGTGAGCGTCAGATCAATCGAACTCCGCGCTTCCGCTGCCGCCGGGCCATCAACACCACCAGCACTCGGCAGCAGTTGAATTTTTTTTCGCACCAGCACGCCATGGGCTACCAGGCGCTGTAACAGCAGTCGGGACACCCCTGCCGTCTTCAGGGCGGTTCTCAGATCGACAGCGGTTTCCTGATCCTCGCTTATGACCGACTGCAATCGGGCGAAGCCGGCCTTGGCCTGGCGGCTGAGGCCGGGCGCGGCCAGACGGGTCATACCATCGGTGGCTAGCAGTAATATTTCCTTGGTGGGGACAGCTATTTGGTTTTTGGCGGCGGCCGGAATCATCGATGATAGCACCATGCCCAGCGGGCAAACATAATACCGGCTGATCCATTGCGCAAGAGCCATGAGATCGTCGGATATCGGGGCATGCTTATCATCTACATCGATGATTGATTTGAATTTCCAAGCCTTTTCTGCCAACCCCGGGGTATATTCGGCGGAGGGAATGACTTTAATTAATACCCCATCGACCAATTTGTTGCCGCGACCCAGTGGCACGCGCACCCGCATGCCCGGTTTCGCCGTCGCCATATACGCTGGTGGTAGGCGGTAGCTCAATGGGCGGTCAATCGCCCGATCCACGGCCACCACGCCGATCCCGTGCGTTGCCGACGCGCCGGAAAACAGGGGTGCAGAGCCATCGTCATTGGACATCACCGCCGAATTATAATCATGCGTTGCCACATGGGGTGAATTCAGGTTTCAGATTTATCAGGAACGTTACCGAGCGCCGCGGTTGCAGGCTGGGATGCGGTGGGCGGATCATTTTTCTTGCCATCATGGCCAAAAAAACGGTAATACAAAACAATATTGGCAGCCATAACAACGGCGTAGATGAAAAATGGACATTCCACCGCAGAAATATCAAACAGATAGCCGGTGCACATGGATGCCGCCGAAGCAGCCGAAAGTCGGGCTACCTGATTGATGGCCAGTGCCCGGCCCATGCTGCCATGCTCCACTCGTTCAATCAAGGCCGATTGCTGGGCCGGCAGCGCGGCAATCCGCAGTGCCGGGTAAATCAGATAGATGACCAGACCAAAGGCAAGGTTGTGCCACAGCGCCATAATCATCAGCAGCACAATGCCCAAGGCCCGGGTAAAGGTGATGCTGCGGACAAAACCGAAGCGTCGCTCCAGGCTTGGAGCCGCAAGCAGGCTGATGGAGGCGGTGGTGCTGGCGAGTGCCGCAAATACCGACATATGCTGGCGCGATACGTGATACACCAGCACAAAAAAGGGTATTAAAAAAGGCGTAATAAGCCCCTGGCTGAAGCCATTAAGCATGCCGGTAATGCCAAATTGCCGTACCGCCCGGCTGGAGGATTCACGCGTGACTTTTTTATGCGGTTGGTAATGCGGTAGATGGAGAAAAAATAGCGGCACACAACCAATTAGAGACAGAATGGCGGCCGCGAGGAAGGCATTTCGAACCGTAAAAAAATGGACGGTCAACGCACCTAGCGCCCCGGCTATTCCTCCTAAAAATGCCAGCACCGCATAGTATCGGGTGCGATTCTCCGGCGTGGTGATTCGGGCCACCACCGCACTTTGAACACTCTGTACCGCACCCCCCACCCCGCCGCCAATAAGTGATCCGGTCGCCGCAAAACCGCCTATTACAGATGCGGCACAAATCATCCAGTAATTCGGTTCGGCATAAACCATCCATGCACTGATGGGCACCATCAAACCGGTTAACAGCAACGCACCGCCATAATCCCAGCGATCGGCCAGATATCCCACACCTATCGACAGTGCCGCTGTCGATAGCACACCGATGACATAAAGCATCGCAAGCGCAAAGGAACCGGCGTGCAGGTTGCGCAGAACCAGATAGGGCAGTGCGACCATAATCATGCCGCCCGCGGCCGTCCGTGCACAACGAAACAGTATCAGCAAGATCAGACGAAGACGCTGTTCCCGCTTCTGAGTCAATTCATCTGCAGGCGTGGGGATATTCTGCGTTGATTGCGGCATCTGGTTCGTTGGGCTTTGGTTTAAGGGTTCACCGGTGGTCAATCGATCTCCAAATTCAGCGGCAAAAATTCTTGCAGCCGCCTCCGCCCGATTATACGCAGCCATGTAATCTCATGTAACCATTTTCATAAGTACTCTGCCCATTTTTACGGGCAGTGCTGTGACCAGCAGTCCGTGCGCCAGCGCGGAGCGCCGATCCTAAGGACTTTGGCTACAATCCTTGGCGTTGGGCATGGGGTGAAGGAAAAGCCGGTATGGGAAGGACCGCATGCTCAGAAGCTGCGTAAATCGATGTCTGTTGATGACGGCGCTATGCCTTGCCTTCGCAGCGGCGCGTTTCGCGGCTGCAGATTCCGGCTCGGTGCCCGCATCTAGTCCTGCCGGAGGACAACTTCACGCCGAGTCACCCGCCCGCGCAGCAAACACATTCAGCCCGTCAAACCAATACGCCGACACGCTGACCGATGGGTGGTTTGGCTGGCGCCGGCGGCTGCAGGACTCCGGCGTAACGCTGGGTGGCTCGCTGATTCAGGACGGATCGTGGAATTTTCTCGGCGGCATCAGCACGCGCAAGTTCGTATATCGCTCAAGACTGGATATCAATGCGTCCCTGGACTTGCGTCAATTGATGAACATCCCCGGTGGTCAGATATACGTCGATATGATGAGCATCTGGGGACAGGACGCCAACAACAACCTTCTGGGTACCTTGCAGGGTTTTGATAATATTGACGCTGCACCGGACTTAACAGAAATTTATGAACTTTACTACCGACAGAAACTGTGGCACAACCGACTCGAATTCAAAATCGGGCGCATGGATGCCAATGACATTTTTGATAACCAGCCCGACACCGCCAATTTTTTAATTCCGTCAACTACCAATGCCGCCACTGATTATCTTCTGCCCACGTTTCCGGTACCGGTACCGGGAGCCGTGCTTTATTGGCGGCCCGCTGAAAAGACCAAGCTGATGCTTGGGGCATTTTATACCTCAAGATTTTATGGCAACCAATTGGACGCACTGCTCAACACCCTGGAGCCGGTAGGCCAGACCTATGGAACATTTATCATCGGAGAGCTGGATCAACACTACAAAATTGGCTCCCGACTTGGGGGCTTGGCTGGCCTTGGGGTGTTTTATCACATAGGCTCGGTATCAACATTAACGGGCGGGATACAGAATGGGTTTGGCGGCGTGTATGGTTTTGTTGATCAGACGCTGTGGCACGGTGGACCTCATCGTTGGCTGCGGTGTTTCTGCTGTTTATCTGCCGTGGATGGTAGAGTGAGTCAGATCGACTATGCGGCCAATGGGGGCCTGCTGATGCAGGGACTGCTGCCCGGTCGTCCGCGTGATCAGTTGGGGTTGGCTGCCGATTGGGCGCATGTAAGCCAACTCGCTGGACTGCCCAAGCCGTATGAATTGGGACTGGAGGGGTTTTACGCAATCAATTTGGGGCGGGGCATGACGCTGCAACCGGATATTCAGTATTGGGATAATACGGGCGGGGGTGCCTACCCCAATGCGCTGGTAGCAACGGTGCGGCTGGAATTGAATTTTTGAGACGGCCAGCAGTCGAACGAACGGGGCGACGGTAGTTTGGGAAGAATATCCACCGGGAGCGGAGGAATTTGCGGGTTGGTTGCATTTTCGGGTTTCATTAGCATAATGACGGGGCTGCGGCGTCATCGGACGTTGCACAGGCGCGCTCGTAGCTCAATTGGATAGAGCGTCGGACTACGAATCCGAAGGTTGCAGGTTCGACTCCTGCCGGGCGCATTTTTCCGATGAAATCGCAATTTTATCCAGTTTTTGGGGCTTCACTCCGGAAGGCCTCAATGGCATCTCCATCTTGCGACAGCGTTAAGGTCTCGGTGCCATTTCATATCCGCGATTCAATTTCACATTGGTATTAAGCTGCATTCAGGTTTAGAATTGTTATCGGTGGTGGAATACGCATCGATCCGCCATGAGAAGCTGAGAAGTCTGCCTATGCCGATATCGCTTGAAATCATGCCGCTCGATACGCCTACCCCCGAGCCGGAAAAACCCAAGACAATGGTCGTTCGCTACGGCTACATGCTGGCGATTGGCGAATTTGAAAATACCCTTGGCCATAAAGTTGGTTGTGGTACCAAGCTCGTAGCGCGAACGCCCCGCGGGACGGAAATCGTTGAGATGCTTACCACTGTCTGCGGGAACGGCGGGTGCGGTAAATCAATCACGCGCGACAAGTTGCTGGACTATATCTCTCATTCGGGCGGGGACGACTACCCCTTCACCGGCTCGGGAAGAATTTTGCGCGTCGCCACAACCAGCGACTTGGCGGAACAGCAAAAACTTGATGACCAGAAAGCGGAACATCTGCGAGCCGCCCGTGACTTGGCGGCGCATTATCGGCTGGATATGAAGATCGTCGAAGTTGAGTATCTTTTGGGCCGCGAGCGGATCATTTTCTATTTTCACTCTGAGATGCGCGTGGACTTTCGATCGATGGTGCGCGATCTGGCCGGGGTGGTCCATGCCCGTGTTGACATGCGGCAGGTCGGTGCGCGTGATGAAGCCCGGCTGATTGCAGATTATGAAAAGTGCGGCCAGCACTGCTGCTGCAAGCAATTTCTTAAAGTGCTGACGCCCATTTCGATGAAGGCTGCCAAAACGCAAAAAGCTACGCTGGATACCGCAAAAATCAGCGGTCGGTGCGGCCGTTTAATGTGCTGTCTGCGGTACGAAGATGAAACCTATGAAGAATTGAAAGCCAAGCTGCCGCGCCGCAACAGCCGTGTGCGTACCGACGCCGGCGAGGGATGGGTGCTGGACGGCCAGATACTCACCCAACTGGTGCTTGTGCAATTCGACGACGGGAAAAGGGCCGCAGTCCCGATGGAACAGATTAAAGAATTTGATCTGCCTCGTCCCCGGCTGGCCAATGGTCGCGAGATGCAGTTTCCGGGTGATGGGGCGTTACCGCCGGGAATGGAACGCGATTCTCGCCCCGGTCCTTCCGGGGGCCGATCGAACGGGCGCGGTGCCGGGCCATCGGCCCATCGTCCGCCCCAAAGACCCCGTCCACCGACCAACGGTCAGCGGTCCAATGGTGTGCCGCCCCGGTCCAATCCGCCATCTCCCGGCGATAAACAGCCCCCCAATGGGGCCCATTCGCCCAATGAGGAAAAATAATTCATGCCAACGTGGCTGCTGAAAACCGAGCCTTCTGACTACAGCATTGCAGATTTGCAGGCCGATGGAACAACCATCTGGGACGGCGTAAGCAATGCGCTGGCACTTAAAAACCTGCGATGTATCAAGGCGGGTGATGGTTTATTGATTTATCACACGGGGACCGAAAAAGCGATTGTCGGTTCAGCCGTTGCAAAATCTGATGCTGCCGCCCGTCATGACGATCTCAAGGATGTCGTGGTGGAAATTAAATATAAGTCCACCTTTTCATCAGTGCTGTCGCTGGCGGAGATGAAGGCGGATAAAGCCTTTGAGGGGTGGGATCTACTCCGTCTGCCGCGGTTATCCGTCATGTCGGTGCCGGATAAAATCCTTGCCGTCATCCAAAACCGATGCGGCCGTTAGACCCGTCAGTCAACAATGCCTATCGCTCCGTTCGCGCACCGCCCCCAAGGACTATCTATGCTGCGATGCGAGCAGCGTTTTCGCCGCGATCCACTCGTCCATGGCGGCGGCGGCATCGGTGTCGGCGAACTGCTGCGGGGGGTGCTTCATCAATGCAGCACAAACCGATGTCAGCGGGCCGCCCACACCGACCTTCAGCGCCAGCCATGCACACCTGATCGCATCAACCACCACACCGGCGGAATTGGGAGAGTCTTCCACGGCCAGTTTTACGTCCACCTCCATCGGCAGGCCGCCAAAACCATGCGCATTAATACGGATATAACAAACCTTCTGATCATTTAAAAAAGGGATGTAATCAGATGGCCCAATATGGATATGCCCGGCATCCAGCGGCGTGTGTAATTGACTGTTGACCGCTTCGGTCTTACTGGTCTTTTTACTGCCCAGACGGCTGCGTTCCAGCATGTTAAGAAAATCCGTATTACCGCCGACATTCAGTTGGTAACTGCTGCTGACTGTAATGCCACGCGCCTCGGCAAGTGCCATAAGCTGCCGATGAATGATCGTCGCGCCAAATTGCGATTTAACATCATCACCGATGATCGGCAGGCCGGCCGAAGTAAATTTGCCGGCCCAGATGGGATCGCTGGCGATAAACACCGGGATACAGTTGACCATCGCCACGCCGGCCTCCAAACAGGCCAGGGCATAAAACTCCGTGGCCTTTTGCGAACCGACCGGCAGATAATTCACCAGCACGTCGGCCTTGGATTGGCGCAGGATGCCGACGACATCCGCAATCCTTGGTTCCGATTCGCGGTCGCTTGTCACCGCACGGCGCTCAGCGGGAAAATGCTCAAGATGCGCTGCCACACCATCAAACCGGGGCCCCGCGTGCACCATCGCTCCATGATCATCCGGATCGGGGCAGAAAATGCGGGCATTATTCGGCGGGGCAAAAATGGCTTTTGCAACTGGGGTGCCGATTTTGCGTGTGTCCACTTCAAACGCGCAGGCAATTTCAATATCCGCGACCGAAAGTCCGCCGATATCGGGGTGCATCAAACCGACTTGTGTCTGATGACGCCGATACCATGACAACCCCTGAACCAAGGTAGAGGCGCAGTTACCTACGCCGACAATCGCAATACGAATGGGTGGTTTAATCATCTTGGCTGCCAACTTATCCTGCCTGTTTCGTGCCGTCAAAACAAAAGCTGAAACTGCATCTTATAGATAATATCACGCGAGTTGAGAAATGTTCCGGTTTGCGGATCGGTATACCCCGCATCAGGAACATACGTGATGTCCGATAGGATCGACGCATGATATCCCAAAAGGTAGTAATTCAGACCCACGCTGTAAATGTCCATATGTTTGGGGCCGCTGGATACGATCTGACCCACCCGGGCGGTCAACTGCCAGCGGCGCGGAACGATAAAATAGCCCGCCTGAACAAAATAGCCAATCTGATATGTGCTTTCCGCGCCTGTTTGCACTTGAAATGTATTTGTCGGCCCGGGCGGCAGGGTGTCGTTGAATTGCTGAAAATACACTGCCGAATTTAGCGAAAGCCCGCGGTATTTGGCCGACCAATCGGCCGTAGCACGATATAGGTTGCCTGTAAAGGCAATGGGCGCTAAAAATGCAGATGGACTTCCCGCCGAAAGCCCCTGCGCCAAAAGCGTATTCTGCGGCGATGGAAAGGCTGTGCTTGTCGCATTCTGCGACTCGTACCCAAATGCCGCCCCCAGCATCCAGATAAAGTGCCTGCGATACTGGTAATCAGGCTCGTTGAGAAAATCCGTCTCGTGCCCTGCAGCCGCCCATTGCACCCGGCCGTAGATGCCCAGTCGATTATCCTGCGCGCCGTTGATGGCGCTGGAATAGCCTGTCTCATTAGCCTGCGATCCATCGTTAAGCATGACCTCATAGCCGATCTTATTGTTTATTAAATCGCCGAAGGCACTTATCCCCAGCGAATGATCCGGATCGAACGGCACCAGTTCCTCAGGCGTTTCCTGAAAATCGAATGCGTACTCATTTTCCCACCATTGCACCTTGCTGAATGGCACCGCAAACGCGCCCAATCGGAAGCCGATCATCGAATTTAATTGCCACGCCATCCATAGATTATTCAGTTGAAAGTTGCCATTGTTACTTGAATCACCCGCGAAATCGCCCTGGATGTTGTACAGCAGATGGCGCGAAATCACATTGCCGGAAAAAGTCAACCGTGCCCGCCGAAATGAAAAACCGTTCGTATCACCTGCCGACGGAGAGTCGGTCGGGCCCGGCGAACTGAATCCCTCGGAATGCGTGTACATGTAACGAAATTGCAATTCGCCGTTTATAACCAGCTTATTGGACTGATGTGGCGATTGAAGATAAAAGCCGTCATCGTAGCCAGCCGTATATCCGTCGTCGTGCTTCGCATCGTTCTTGATGCTGGATGAAAGATGGGCTATCAGTACGCTAAGTTCCTTTTGCTCCTCACGATCACGCCGTGCACGATCGCGTCGATTACGCAACCGGGCCACCTCACGGCGCAAGGCGTTGTAGCCACGCATTTGCTTTTGAAGACCGGCCACTTCTTCCTTCAGCAAAGCGATTTCGGACCGCTCTTTGCCCTGCGGCGGCGCTGCCGCCGCCTGCGAACAGATCAAGCCAATCATTATAAATGCAGAAATTTTTATAAAAATGGGCGCGCACCTCGGGCCCAGAGAATTTCCATTTCTCATAAAAGCTCCACGAAATGTTTACAGGACACCGGTCCGCGACAGAACTCTCCCGTCGCAGGCGGGGCCAACTATCCAGAAATAAAGATGTTAACCACTGCGTGCCGCTCGATCAGAAAGCACGGCAGTTGGGGGGTATTATTTCTTATCCGTATCCTCCAATATCAGGCACGCATAAGCTGTCACAAGCGGCGCAACTTTTTCCAACCAGCGGTCGCTCCATTTATTGAACCACGATCCATTTTTATTTTGCAGACTGATAAGTTTCCCGCGTATCTCGTGCCGCCAGTTGTGCTTCACACCATTGATATCGGTGATGGTGGAGACCCGCAGTGCCCGGAAGGTACGGGCAAACATCAGATAATAATAAAACAATCCCATGCGGCTGCCACCGGTACCCGGGTTGTAATTCAGCGTCCAGTGCGATCGTATCCATCCCAAGGCGGCGCGTACCTGCGGGCTGCGCTTGGTAAGACCTGCATAAATCATGCTTTTAAGCCCGGCATAGGTCATGGTGCCGTAGGGCGTCAAGGTGGCCCGGCCGCTGAGGTGGTCGGTGTCGCCGAATTGCGATTCGCCTCCGTTGGCGGCGGTGTAGATAAAACCGCCGTTGTGCAATCCCTTGGCAAATGGTTCAGGATTGGTTTCGCTGTTCTCCTGGCACCGCTCCACAAAAACCAAAGCCCGTTTCATGGCGGGGTTGGATGCCGGCACGCCCGAATCATGCAACGCTTGTATGAAGAAAGACGTGTTGGACAAATCCGGACGCCCCGTTCCGTAACCAACTCCTCCGTACCATGAACTGTTTTTGGTGATTACTTTACCGTTGGCTTCCTTCATCGGGGCAACACGCTGCAGGGATATTAAAAAATGCTGCGCCGCCTTGATCTGCTTTTGGTAGGTGTGGCCCGGCATAATGGCAAGCGTGCTCAGGACGATGCAGGTGTTGTAGTTGGGCAGTACCTGTTCAGAAAAACCCCCGTCCGGGCCACGCGTCGATTCTATAAATGTCATCGCCTTGGCAATCGGTTTGAAGTGGGGGGTGTAACCGGCTTGAATCAGGGCCTTTACCACCAAGGCAGTAACGGCGGGACCGACCTGTGGCACCCAACTGCCATTCGGGTTCTGGTGCTCCAGCAGATAATGCAATCCTTTGCCCAGCGGTCGGTCGGTCTGGTAAAGCGGTTTAGCTTGCACACAATGCGCGGCCATCAGTCCGCCAGCCACGGCGACAAGCAGGGCATGTCTGATTATCGTATTAAATCGTCCGGTCATGTGTCTGACTCCTCTAACATGGAACATAGATATCAACGGGTAAGAATATTATCTAAAATCAGGGCGGCATAAGTCGTGGCCATGATACGATTGCCCTCCAGCCATTGGGGCGATGCCGTATTTCTCCAATATCCACCGGGCCGACGCAGCTTCCGCATCAAGGCAACCAGACGCGGTCGCCAGGCGTGGATTTTGGCACGGGCTTTGGCATCTTCCATGGCATGCATCACGCGCGCATAAACAAGGCAAAAATAAAATAACCCCTTCCCGCCGTGCGCAGCGGGATCCGTTTGGATCATGGTGTCCTCACGCAGCCATCGCAAAAGTTTGGCAACCCGCGGATCGTGCGGTGAAAGGTCCGCATAAACCATACTTTTCAGTTGCGCATAGGTGATCGACCCATAGCCGCCCACGCGCACATTGCCCGCCCGTTCATGCGGATCAAGCTCTCCAGCACCCTGTGCATCAATAGCCGGCGACCGGGATGGCGAAGTGACGTGTAATGGCGGACTTTGCATGCCGTCGCCACGGGCGTAAAACCAATGCCTTAACCCCTGGCTGGTGACGAATTGCGGTCGGGCGATCGACTGCAAGAATGCCATGGCTTTGCTACAGCGGCGGGCATAGGTTCTACCGTGAAGCATCGAAAGCGTCCGAATGACGATCGCGGTGTTGTAGGCCGGCTCATCAAACAAATAATATCCCCCATTGACCTGACGGCAGGTTTGAATAAATTGAAGGCCACGGGCAACCTGTGGTGCCGTTGACGGTTCGCCCGCCTTCAGGAAGGCGCGGATAACCAATGCCGTCACCGCCGGGCCATACCGTCCCAGCCATGCCCCATCCGGTTCTTGTCGGCGGCTCAGGTATCGCAAGGCAGCGAGCCGCATCTGGTCGGCGCTGCGCCACAGAGGCGAATCGCCGAATGGCGTTGTCTTTGTGATGGTATGCACATCGCGTGAATGTTGCAGCGTGACGGCAGATGCTGCTGCACTGGCCGCTGCGGCCGTCGTCATCAGGCCCAATATCAGCGGACGCCCAAGTGCGGCAGGTCCAGTCGATTTTCCCGCTGCTATGTACTCCAACCGCCGCAGCATGTCTGATCTGCCTCCAAGCAGCATAGTGGTAGTCCGCACCATTTTTGTGCCGGGCTGCGCAGCCTTGAGCAAGGACAGAAGCATTTCCGCGTACGCGATGGAACCACGCCCGGAATTCGCCGCAGATCGATCCGCCATGATCTCCTGCGAAAGCCTTGCCTGGCTTGCAAGGTAATAGGCCAGCGGATTAACAAATAATATGGCATTGGCCAGCGCTATCAGATACCGCCATCGCACATCCTGCCGACGAACGTGGGCCAATTCATGCGCCACGATAGAATTGATCTCGGGGAGGGCGGCAAAACCCATCGGCAGCAAAATAACGGGCACCCGCCACCCCGTTGCCATGGGCGATACAACGGCGGGAGAGACCGCGATGTCAATCCGCGCGTGCCGAGATTGCGACTGCAAATCCGCAGGCAGAGGCAGATCGATGCGCCGGGCGTTTTTTGTAATTCTCCGCAGCAGGAAGACGCCGACAATCAGTCGGCCAAGCATAAACATCACACCGGCGGCATATGCCCACGGAAGCCAATTCTGCCAGTGGGAAATGGCATGGGAGGAAATAGGAAGTTGGCCGGGATGGCTGATCGTTGGGTGGGTTGAATCAGCCGTTTGTGCGGCTGGCGAATGTTTCCCAGCCGAGTTCCACGGCACCAACCCGATGTGCAGAGTCTTTGCCGCACGTGCGGATGTGGGGATTAACCCCAGCGAAAAGCGGTGGGCGTGCGGAACCGCAGTTGGAATGGCAACCAGCACAGCCGCCACTAATGCGAATTCCGCTATGCGTTCACGAAGTACCACATGCGGGCAGAACGCAACCGCCATCGCACCAGCCGCCAGAATCAGCATGCCAGAAAACAACCAATCTGCCAGCCAGAGAGCAATACTAGTCATTCTCTTGCCTCCTGCCGGAGGGCGCGAATTTTAGCCTCAATTTTGGCGAGTTGATCGTCCGTTAATTTTCCACCATCCACGGCATGTACCACCAGTTGATCGATGGCCCCGTCGAAGATAGATGCGACGAATCCCTTTACCACCTGTGATCGCTGGTAAACGGCGCGGTAGACAAAAGCGCGGCCACATTCCTCATGGGTTACGAGCCCTTTGTCTTCCATTAAGCGGAGAAAAGTCTGAATCGTATTTTGGGCAAGATTTTCCTTTTCACAAATGACGTCCGTCACCTGTCGCACGGTGCTTGGCCCGCGTTCCCAAAGCACTTTGAGGATGTTGAGTTCCCTATCTGAAGGCTTTTGGCCATATGCCATCGCAAATTCCTCATCACCTAACTTTTTAGGTTACGACATTTTAGTCCGATTTGCAAGGAAATATGTTGATGGGCATCGCACCACGACCATTCATAGCTGGAGGCTATCCGTGTGCCACGCGGCTGAAATTTTGACAGCCAGATGGTCGGGTTTTGCGGCTACGCGGCCGAGCATACTTGATATGGCAGCCCGGATAAGTTGCATTATTTCTTTTTCTGGCACAATATGTAGCAGTCTTGAAATACCGAAACGGTTCAACCGTTCTCGGTGATATGGCGGCAGGTGGTGCCGAAAGATTTCAATTTTCTCGCTCGCGGTGTTCAACCGCAAAAAATGGAAAGGGTGTTGAAGATGGGTACACGAGTATTCAGGCGAATGGCGGTGGTGGCTCTCGGGACGCTGCTCGCCAGCACGGGGGCGGCCTCGGCGGACATTAACGGTTTCGGGTCTTTTGCACCCGCCAATAGCCACCATGAACCCGCGCCGCGTGTGATGAACGGCGGCATCACGCTGACCAATGGCGGCACGTTTCGCGCAGCGAGTATTTTCTCTCGCAAGCGACAAAATATTCAGGCTTTTCAGGTGGGCTTTACGTATCAGGCCAAACCGGGGCATGCAGGCATGCTGGCCGACGGCATGGCGCTGGTGTTTCAGAATGATCCGCGTGGTGTTCGGGCGTTGGGGGGCGATGGTGGCGGCCTGGGGTACGGAAGCCAAAACCGCACACCACCGATTCTGCACAGCGGTGCGGTGGAATTTAATTTATATCCAGGTAACGGACCGGGGCTTTGCGCTCATACGCAAGGGGTCGCAGGTCAATATGAAAGCACGGGTGCCGTGCAGCTTGGTAGTGGTGATCCGATCCGTGTTAAAATTCAATACAACGGCGTATACATCACCGAGCATCTCAAAGACCTGAAGACGGGCAAAACCTTTTCCACCCGTCAACTTATCGATATTCCCGGCGCAGTGAAATCAAACAAGGCCTATGTCGGCTTTACGGCCGCCAGTGGCGGTGGGGCGGCCATCCAGCACATAAGCCAGTTTTATTTCATCAGCCAGTCCGCTACGCCGTGGCGGAATTCTCCGCCCGTTGATTTTGTCCAGCCGCTTTTGGGTACCGGTAACGGCCCGGGTGGTGGTATTAATTTATTCCCCGGGCCATCCATGCCCTTCGGAATGGTGCAGCTCAGCCCCAACACCGAGGTAACCGGCTTTGGCTACCACAGTAACCAATCCCACATTCTCGGATTTGCCATGACGCATATGAGCGGGCCGGGATGTAATAACGATGGCGACGTATTTTTTACCGCCACCACAGGTGGCATTCACACACGTATTAAAAATTTCGAGTCTCGATATTCGCACGCCCACGAACGGGCCGCGGCCGGCTATTACCGCGTAGACCTGCTCCGCTGGGGTGTCCGGGCGGCCCTGACCGCCACCACACGCTGCGGCGTGGCGCAATTCACGTTTCCCGGCGGACGGCGCGCCAATGTGCTGGTTCCCATCAGTGAAACGCTCAATTACACCCATGCCGCCCATGTGCGGATCGTGGGGAACGACGAAATTACCGGCTACGACGCCAATCACTGTTTTTGCGGCAACGGGCAAACCTACCGCGTCTATTTTGTGATGCACTTCTCCGAGCCATTCAAAACCTTCGGCACATGGGCCGGGCCACACAGTGGAATGAAGGGGCATGGCACCTTGCACGCCGGTAGCCGCACTGCTACACAGACCAACCATCATCAGTGGATCGGGGCGTATGTGTCGTGGCCGCGATCAAATGTGCAGCGCGTGGTAAATGCCGAAGTTGGCATTTCATATGTCAGCGTGGCCAACGCGCAAAAGAATCTGCATGCCGAGGTATCCGGCAAAAGCTTCCAGGCGCTTCGCACGGCGGCCTTTGCCCGATGGAATCATGTGCTTTCAGTCGTAAAGGTGCACGGCGGGACGCGGGCCGAGCACACCGTGTTTTATACAGCTCTGTATCACTCCATGCTTATGCCGAACATTTCCAACGACGTCAACGGTCAGTACATGGGCTTTGACAACCGCGTGCACCAGATGCCGACAGGCCATGATGATTACATGGATTACAGCGGCTGGGATATCTATCGCAGCGAAATGCCTCTGCTCGGCCTTATTGCTCCGCGCAGGCTGGCTGATATGTGCCAGTCCATTGTGCTGATGTACAAGCAGGGGGGATGGATCGGTCGTTGGCCGCAATCGCATTATTACACCAATGTGATGTGCGGCAGTCCGCTTACCACCGTAATGTGCCAGGCGTGGGATGAGGGCATTCACGGCTTTGACATGCGGGCAGCGTGGCGCGGGATGGTGAAGGACGCTACCACGGCACCACCACCCGGTCACCCGTATCAAGGTGAGAGCAACATCAACTGGATTAATAAATTGCATTTTGATCCGGATAACTACGAGGGTTACGGGTCCGTATCGCAAATTCAGGAAGATTGCGTCGCCTACGCCGCCCTGTATCACTTGGCGAAGCGATTGGATAAGCCTCAATCTCGAGAACTTTTCCTGCATCGGGCCGAGTATTTCCGCAATGTTTTCGACCATAACGATCATTTCTTCCGGCCCAGATTATCCAACGGTCAGTGGAAACGCCCCTTCACTCCCATGCAGACCTGGCCGAGCTTTATTGAAGGAAGCGGCTGGCATTACCAGTGGCTGGCCCCCTGTGATATGGCATGGCTGGTACATGCGGTGGGGCAGGCGCGATTCAATCGGCGGCTGGAAAAATTCTTCAGCTACAAGCAGCCCGGCTGGAAGAATCAATATTACAACCCCTACAACGAGACCGACTTGGAAGCGCCGTTTGAATTTGATTTCTCGGGCAAGCCATGGCGTTCTCAGGCGGCCATTCGCAAAGTCCTCCGGCAAAATTACACCCTTTCTTTCGATGGCGTGCCTGGCAATGATGATTGCGGCGAAATGTCATCCTGGTGCGCCATGACCATGATGGGTTTCTATATGATGGACCCCGGCAAGCCCGTGGTGGAAATCAACAGCCCATCGTTCCGCAGCATAACGATCCATTTATCAGCACCCTACGGCGGCAAGCAGATCGTCATCCGAACCAGCCGCCATCCGTCGGCTAAGCCTTACATCCATGGACTGACTGTTAACGGCCACGCCTGGAGTAAAGCATTCATACCCGTAAAACTGCTTACCAGCGGCGCTCAATTGCACTTTACGTTGGGCAGCAGTCCTGATCGTCGCTGGGCGGCTTCGAGTGCAGATGCTCCGCCATCGATCTCTGGACGCTAGATGCCGATTTGCATATTGACCGCACCGATGTGACCCCTAGCCATCGGCCGGCAGCGGTGTTGCACACGCGCCCGGCCTGTCAGCCGACCGGCCCCTCGGCGGGCCAACTGGGTTCCGCGTCCGCCGCCGATAAAGCTGCATGCCGCAGATGCTTGTAGCCAAAGGTTATCGGAACCATTACATGCGTCCGGTGGCACCGGTCGTGCGTGCATGACGCGGGGCCTTGGTGGTCGCCGGTACGGCCTGCGCAAATTTTGCCGGAATATTGCACCAAATCATCCTTTCTGACGTTATATTGACGTAAGAGAACGCTTCGCGCTCTCGCGTCGGGGGGCGGCGCTACCAACGCCATCCCCTCACGGTGGGTGTAACGGGTAAACGGGTGCGATTGGGGTAAAGGCATATGAGTGGACAGCGGCAGATAAAAATGGTCGTCGTGTGCGGTGCGTTCGCACTGTTAACAGCTCTGACGGCCTCCGTGGCATGGGCCAAGTTTGTCAATCCCAAGGCATGGATTCCACCCAAAGCCAATCATGTGCGCATGTCGGGCGGAGAATCTACCGCTCCTCTGCCTTTGCCCGCCACACCCGTCCGGCGGAGTGAACACCATCGCAAACCCGCCCCGCCGGCACTCATCGGTATGCTGAACCTTAACGTGATCAGCGGGCACCGCGTGGTGAATTATCCCACTGAAACCATTGATATTGAAACATTAATGAACTGGACGAACGTCGCCCTTGGTCAACACTACCGCTACGTGCAGGTAGACCCGATGCGATTCAGCTACAGTCCCACTCAACTGCCCATCCTCTACATCACCGGATGGACGCCACTGCCCAAATTCAGCACGGCCGTGCTGGCCCGGCTGCGTGGTTACGTCATGGCCGGCGGTACCATTGTGGGCAATGCCAGTTGCGGACGTCCGGCATTTAATAAAAGTTTCGTCGCTTTGGAACACGAATTGTTCCCCAACCGTCCTTTTGCGCCGCTTCCCCTCGATGATCCCCTCTACCATTGCCTTAATAAAATTACCTCCATGCGGGTGCGGGTGGGCCTGGGACCCTGGAAAAAAATCCCCCCCTACCTCGATGCCATGTATCTTGGTTGCCGGGCGGCCATCATCTTTTCGCCCGTGGATATGAGCTGGGGATGGAACGCTGCCCAACGCCCGATCAAGGGTGGTACGCTCTATGATCAGCATGACGCCCTGCAACTCGGAGCCAACATCCTCACCTATGTGCTGGCCGATTATCGCTACGCGCGGGCGTTTCAAATTCAAAAAATCTATCAGCAATCGCGCATTCCGACGCGCGATCAACTGGTCTTTGCGCAGATTGTCAACAACGGCGACTGGAACCCTACGCCGCACGGTCTGCCCAATTTGATGAAATTCATCGACCAGAAAACTACTCTAAGCGTTCAATTCAAACGTGTGAAGGTGACATTGGCGAGTGCCAAAATCGGGCAATACCCCATTTTGTACATGACTGGGCTGCGCAATTTTTCATGGACGCCCCAACAGGTGCAGAATTTGCACAACTATCTCCATGCCGGTGGCGTACTGCTCGTGGATGACGCCATGGGATCCGCCGCTTTCGATGAAGCTTTCCACGGGGAAATTGCCAAGGTGCTGCCGCACCATAAGATGCACATCCTGCCGCAGTCCAGTCCCATTTATCACGACCTGTTTAATCTACAGCATGTAAATTATTCGCCGGTTGTGGCCGCCGCCGACCCCGGTCTGCACAACCCGGTGCTGCAGGCGATTATGATTGATGGCGCACCGGCCGTTATTTACAGTCGTTTTTCGCTTTCCAATGGTTGGGAGGATTTGCCCAATCCGTATGCCAAAGCCTATGGAACTCAGTCGGCATTAAAGTTAGGTGCAAACATTCTGGTGTATGCTACGACACACTGATGAATGTTGGCCGGTGGAGTTGACGGCATATGGGAGGCTCCAGACAGCGGATGGTCGTTCGATCCGAATGGCCATCAGCCAGCGTTGCCGCCAATATCGCGGCGAAATTGCATGCCCTTAAATGAAATTTTACCCACAGCGGCATAGGCTTTTTCCCGTGCATCGGTCAGCGAGTCGCCCAAAGCGCACACGCTAAGCACCCGTCCGCCATTGGTCACCAGTTGGCCATCCCTCATCGCGGTGCCGCCATGAAATACCATTACGTCCCGCATAGCGGCGGCTTCCTGCACACCCTCAATGGGTATGCCTTTAACAACTTTATCGTCACTTTCCCAGCCGTAACCTGCGCTCGCAAGCACCACGCATACGGCATGCCGCTGATCCCATTCAAGCGTGACCTGATCCAGCTTACGATCAATGCAGGCAATCATAGCTTCAACAAGATCGCTTTTGAGACGCATCATCAGCACCTGGGCTTCCGGGTCGCCAAAGCGGCAATTAAATTCCAGCGTCTTTGGGCCCGCCGGTGTGAGCATAAGTCCCGCGTAAATGACTCCGCGATAATCAATTTCATGGCGGGCCAGGGCATCGAGCAATGGCACAATGATTTCCGATTCAGCCTTGCGGCTCAATTCATCGGTCATTCGCGGCGCGGGGCTGAAAGCGCCCATCCCGCCGGTGTTGGGTCCCGTATCGTTTTCGCCGATACGTTTGTGATCCTGGGCGGATTCTAAAATGTATGCCGTGTGGCCGTCGATAAAAGCGAGGAGCGACAATTCCGGCCCCTCCAATTTTTCCTCAATAACGATGGTCGATCCAGCCGCCCCGAACACCTTTTTCTCCATGATGTTGCGGACTGCATCCAGCGCCTCAACGGGGTCTTTACAAATAACCACGCCTTTGCCGCGCGCCAATCCAGCCGCTTTAACCACCATGGCATCGTTGCGCGATTCAACGTAAGTGATTGCATCACGCATGGATTTGAAACTTCTCCCCTCCGCAGAAGGGATCAGAGCTTCGCGCATCATCTTTTTGGAAAATGTTTTATCCGCCTCCAGTTGGGCACCCGCGAGGCTCGGACCGAAGGAGCGTATCTTTTTCGCCGCCAAGGCATCCACCAGTCCCAATGCCAACGGGTCCTCAGGTCCAATCACGACCAGGTCCATGGCGTTATCAACGGCAAATCGCGTCAGGTCGGCGATTGCATCGCCGCGAATATCCACACACCGGCCGAATTGAGCCATGCCCGGGTTACCGGGGGCTATAAACAGTTCGGTGCACAGGGGGCTTTGACGCAGTTTCCATGCGAGGGCATGCTCTCTTGCGCCGGAGCCGACCAATAAAATTTTCATATCACCACTTTTTCCAGGGAAAGCATTATGTACTCGTTCGGATATCAAATCATGCCGGCCAGCTTGGCGTATTCAAATACTCCGCCGGCCTCAATAATCGGTGCTACATCGCCCAACGCATTCAACTTGTGTTCGGTGCGGCGGGTTACATTGGAAAGCAGATTCCGCTTGATATCAACCACCAATTCATCGCCCGTGTGCGTTAAATCTACCAGTCGCTCCGGTGTTTCGTACGGTACCAAATAGCCGCCGTTCACACAGTTGCGAAAAAAAATGCGGGCATAAAATTCTGCAATAACAACGCGTACCCCTGCCTCGGCAATGGCCAAAGGGGCGTGCTCGCGTGATGATCCGCAGCCGAAATTTTTGCCTCCGATGACAATGCTGAATTCGCTTTTGAACTCATTGGGTTGGACGAAACGGATATTGCCGTCCGGCAGGCCCATCTGCCCGGCGGGTACACCATCCATTGCATACATGCCGAAATATTTCCGCTCGGCGGGATCGGAGGGGTTATAACTTAAAAACTTGGCGGGAATGATCTGGTCGGTATCGATGTTATCGCCCAGCACATACGCCTTGCCTCGAATGATATCCAGCATTGCTATTTTCCTATGCCAATGGTCACATAAAATTGCACAACCAACGAAAGTGTAGGCCAATTCAAATGCCGCCTCAAGCGACTGGTTCCGGTGCCTTCAAATTGGCGACTATCTACGGTCATTTCTCACCCAAGGGGTGAGTAAGCGTGTGTGCTTTTCTCAGCCGGGTGGCGTCGCCTCCAACTCTTCCTGCGTCGGCATTCGTTTGGTGGGCATTCGCCCCGATCGACTTCCGACATTCGCCAGCGGTGAGGCAGGCCCCGGCGCGGGGTTGCCAGTAGTCCCGTCAGATTCCTCGCCCGCCAACGACATGGCATGGCCACCACGGGCCATGGCAATCATCCCGGTTCGGGCCAATTCACGTATGCCGTACGGGCGTACCAGATCGATGAAGGCATCGAGTTTGTCCTCTTCACCGGAAAGTTCCACCGTAAGCGAATTGTGCCCCACGTCCAGTACGTGGCCCCGGAACAGACTGGCAAGTTCAATAATCTCGCTCCGCGTACGCGGCGACGCACTGAGTTTCACCAGCATCAAATCACGGGCCACAAACGGCGTCTCACGGTAATCGCGTACCTTTACCACCGTGACGATCTTGGCCAATTGCTTACGCACCTGATCCAGAGTGCGGTCGTCGGCAACCACCACAATCGTCATGCGGGAAAGCAGCGGGTCTTCCGTCCGGCCCACCACCAATGAATCTATATTAAATCCGCGGGCCGAAAACATATTGGCCACGTGCGCCAGCACGCCGGGTTCATTCATCACTAATGCTGTTATGACATGCCGCATACAGCGACCTCCGTTCCTGATGATTCTCGAGTTAAATGATCCTGCCATCGGCTGATTCCAGCCAACGTGTTTTACGCCAATGTGCCCAAGTCACGCCCGCTGTTCGGCGGCGCACTGGCCACAACGCCCAGTTCCATTTCATGCAGCCCTTTGCCAGACGGCACCATCGGATAGACGTTTTCGGCAGTTTCACACAGGAAGTCCACGACGCACGGCCCGGGATGCTTGATCATTTCCTCAACGGTCTTAAGCACATCCTCTTTGCGTTCGCACCGCATACCGCGAATGCCAAAACTTTCCGCCATCGCCGCAAAATCAGGATTGACCATTTCGCTGTTAGAAAACCGACTGCCATAAAACAACTGCTGCCACTGCCGCACCATGCCTTGAAACCGGTTATTCAAGATGGCGACCTTCACCGGCAGGTTGAATTGCCGCATGGTGGCCAATTCCATGGCCGTCATGATGTATGACGCATCGCCGTCAATATCAATGACCAAATCGTTCGGGCGGCCCACTTGGGCACCAATCGCCGCCGGCAGGCCATAGCCCATGGTTCCCAGCCCGCCGCTGGTAATCATGCTGCGTGGAAAGCGCCATCGGATAAATTGTGCCGCCCACATCTGATGCTGTCCCACACCCGTTGTAAAGTAGGCTTTGCCTTGCGTTACCTGATTGATCGCTTCAATAATTGCCTGTGGCTTGGGCAGGTCAGAATCATCCCGATAGCTGAAAGGATACTGCTGCTTCCATCCCGCGATTTGCTCAAACCATTCTTGCCGCGGCTTTGATTCCGCCAGATCAATCATCTCAGCAAGACACAATTTGGCGTCACCCACCACCGGTACGTCCACCTTCACATTTTTGCTGATGCTCGATGGATCAACATCCACATGAATAATTTTCGCCTTGGGCGCAAAAAGCTTCAGGTTTCCGGTCACCCGGTCATCAAAGCGCGCACCAACAGCAATAAGGCAGTCCGATTCCTGCACCGCATAGTTGGCGTAGGCGCTGCCGTGCATGCCCAGCATGTGCAGGCTCAGCGGGTCGTGTTCATCAAACGCCCCCATGCCCAGAAGCGTGGTGGTGCATGGTATGTTCGCCTTTTTGGCAAAATCACGCACCTCTTTCCACGCGTCGCTCAGTATGGCACCGCCACCCACGTAAAGCACAGGACGGTCGGAACGGTTAATCACGTCCATCGCCTGCTTTATCATGCGGCTATGACCGGAGCGGTAAAGCTTATAGCCCGGCAGGTAGGGCGTATCGTCAATTGCCTGCTCCACCTTGGATGTCGTTACATCCACCGGCAGGTCAATAAGCACAGGCCCGGGACGCCCCGTCGTGGCGATGATAAACGCCTCATTAATAATCCGCGGCAGATCATTGACGCTTTTGACCAGATAATTCCGCTTGGTCACCGGCCGGGTAATGCCTGTCACATCCGCCTCTTGAAAGGCGTCATTACCGATCATGTACGTGCGCACCTGACCCGAAAATACGATCATCGGAATTGAATCCATGTACGCTGTAGCCAGCGGAGTGACCGTGTTGGTGGCTCCCGGGCCGCTGGTCACAATCACAATGCCCGGCTTGCCGGTGGCACGGGCGTAGCCATCGGCCATATGCCCGGCACCCTGTTCATGGCGCACCAGAACAAAATTGAGTTGCTTTTTGTACAGTTGATCAAAGGTGGGCAAAATCGCTCCACCCGGGTAGCCAAACGCATCGGTTACGCCGTGCTCCACCAGCATCTGAAGCATGATCTCGGCACCGGTTTTACCGATGTACCGATTCGTGCGGCCGGTCGGCGATCCCAACACCGGCAGCCCGGTGCCGCTATCGACCGACGCATCTCCACCTTGCGCTTCTGAACGCGATTCAGACGCTCGCTTTTCAGTTTTTTCGTGTGTCTTGTTCTTGGCGGAACCAAAAGGCTTGGCCGCCCCGCCGGGGGAGGTGATCGTAGACATAAAAATCCTCACATCATCGGCTGCCAAAAATCGGTTAGCTCGGCGTCCGCCACGCAGCGAATAACACCGGCGCCTGACTGGGCCGCCGTTTTCTTCCGAAAACCAGATGCAGCCAAACCCGCAGGTGGCAGCATCCGTCGACAACAGAATTATCTCCAGAAGAGCATCCAACTGCAAGTTCCGTCGGAATTTACCATTTTATGAAAATCCCGTGGCCACCCGCGTACTGCGCAAAGAATTGTTATCGCCTCCACGCCCCATTGCCCTCAGCTTACGGAATGGTGCACGAGGATTTATGAGTGCACGGCGACCGTGTTTTAACCCTTGCCGAGGAGGCCGTCCCGGATGACGGGTCTGCCTCCGCTTCCATCGCGGTCGAGACGGCCGATACCTTTTTGGTGCCGGATATAGCGTGTTCCTTTCGTCATTCCTGTAATGCGCGTGAGGGCGGGCGTAACGTGCTTTTCGGCCCGGATGGGGGATTTGTTGGCCGCGTTTCGACAGCAAACGGATTGAGTACACCCCGTCGCAACGGCATGACCGGAAAGTCACTCGTCGGAGGAGCGACATTAAGCATCGCCGCCGCTTCCGTGTACAAATCACTGCGGACGCAGCGTTGGGCAAGTTGCTGGAGATCAGCTTTGGGGTCAACTTCTCCCCAGCGCTGCATCTGCTTCAAAAACCATACAAAATGCGTACCCGACGGAGCCGCATACCGCACTCCCCAATCGCGGAAGGTCCAATCATCAGGTCGGCTTTTAATGGTGGCACCGGACCCCATATCGGCGGGGCCGGAGTTGAGGCTCGATAATATCAATTCTGGCTCCATGTCGAGGTAGGCCTCTTGCGATAAAAGTTCCGCAAGTTCCTCGCGATTGGCGGGATTTGCGCAATATTCGCATGCCCGCAGCAACGCCGCAATCGCTTTGACCACATCCTCCCGGTGGCTTTCAATAAAACTCTCCGTTACCGCGAGTACCTTTTCCGGATGGTGCGGCAGAATGTCAGTCGTGGCGCAGATCACCTTGCCCCACCCCTGCTGCTGGGCCATCAATCCCCATGGTTCACCAACGCAGAAAATATCCACGTAGCGGTTGGCCATATGCTCGGCTACCTGCATCGGCGTAAGTTGTGTCAACTGCACATCCCGATCCGGATTGATACCCGCATCGGCCAGCCATTCCCGCAGCAGGTAATGGTGCATGGAAAAGGTTGAAACATGGGCGCAAACCAATTGGCGTCGATACAGGCCTGAATGGATCAATTGACTAAGCGCCGCCGCTGAGTCAATACCAATTTCTGCAAGCCGCCGGGATATGACCACACTGTTGCCGCCCGCCCCAAGCTCCATCACCGCCACCATGGGCCGACCAAAGCCCGATCTTCCCAATTGCGTCATGATGGGCATGCCAATCAGAGAGTGGCAGGCATCCAGTGTGCCGTACCCGAGTTTGTCGCGAACATTCATCCAGCCAATTTGCCGTTCCAGCGATGCGTCGAGTCCCTGATCACGGAAGAAGCCCTTTGCGTGGGCGGCAATCAAGGCCGCCGCGTCGATGAGTCGGATAAAGCCAAATCGCAATGCGGATCTCCTTTCGGGGAATGTCGCGGCCCGACGGGGCCGACCATAGCCTCGGTTTGTTCTGGCGTGCAAACTGCATGCCGATCCTTCCGCACCACGGATTGGTAATGTTTCCTTAAACCCGTGGGCACGCTGCCATCGCACCCGCAGCAATAACTTCCACGAGATTTGCAAACCCTCAGGAGAATCGCATTCCCGGGCACGTCCGCTGTTTCGTAGAGGTGTATGGCATTTAGTCTCGCATTCCGCGTCCACAGTGATCGCCGCGCGATGAGGGCCTGTCACGATGGCGGCCACAGTACTTCGCGTGGCTTCGAAGTTGATTTGGTCGTCTTTCCGAATCGTCGGAGCGAATGGTAGCCAGAATGCGATCCTATTATGCTCGTACAAACAGAAGCTTTTTTGCCGATCCCAGTAGTTTGCCATCACCCGCTGGATATTTTCTTGGCGGATATATGCAGGTGAATGCGCCTTTCATAACACTCATAGTTTGAGCTCGACGGCTCAACTGTCGGAAAATAGCCAATATGTAAGCAATGTATTATCCATGTCTCTCCGCGATTCAATTTTTTTTCTATCGCAAATATTGCGGTTCTCATCCGCCGAGATACATAGCACCGGGCTTGCCCGGTGTCTATGCCCATGCAAAATCGGCCACCGCCCATCGCGGCCCGTCCGCCATCGGCCAACGTACCAACCGCCGGCAAGCCGGTGGGTATATAACGCACACGTCCATGGCCCCATGCATAGCGCAGCTCTTGCCCATCGCGATTCTTTTGAATAAAAGTGTCTTCGCCTCCTTCGTGTGGAATCGCCACGCTGACAATCTCGGATCGCGGCGGCCATTGACCCTTCGCGCTTTTGGATCGTTCCGTCCCGGTGTCGCTGGCACAATCCGACAACTCGCAAAATTAATAAAATAAAAAAGCCGTGTGGAGGAGGGTAAGTCCACACGGCCTGGCGGAGGAGGAAACGAGATCGTTTTTGCGTCCGTCATTTCCAAGTTCAATGCACCGCTCACCACTCGCAGCGGACTGCTCACGGACGCAAACTAAAATTCAAGCCAAGCGGGCAGGGGCACCAACTCCAGCCCGCTGCAGGTTGCCATGCTTTTACCTCCGCATCGGCCACCTGCGTTGTCGCCGTTGACGACGACATATGTATAGATGCAAGTGGCATGCCAAACGGATAAGATTTTGGTCGCGGCCTCGTCGCCGTTTGTTTCGGCATATCCGACGCCCAATTATTGGACTTTCATACCAATTCCATCCCCGATTTGGTGCACTCATTTCATTCCACGCCTACTTCAAGCGCCGCCCGTAGTGTTAGTGATGCATAAATAGGCAATCTGGTAATATGGTTTTTGATTTACGGCCGGTTTTAACTTTTTAGACCGGTTTTGCAGTGGCTTACAATGCGTGATGGGTTGCTCAAAACCGCCACTGCGGTGAAAGTGTACGCTGCGATCCCGGCGGAAGAACCGGGACCAATGGTGGAAGGTAGAAATTATTGGCCGCTGAACCCCTGAATACGACCGGTGCCTTCGGTTATCTCAACCGCCTTGAGCGCGTGGGTTTGGTTGCACTGCTGCTGGGCGTGATTATCTTCGGCGTAGTGACGGAGGTGCGATCCGCCTTTCTCAAACGCCGCATGACCGACGTCGATACCTACTTCCGTGCTGCCTGGGCCATTCGGGTGCACAAAGACCCTTACAACGTTACCGATACAAATGGCTGGCATTATAACTATCCGCCGTTATTGGCCGTGGCGCTCTGGCCATTGGCCGATGCGCCGGCGGGTCAATCCCGCAATGGTTTGTTACCGTATGCGGTAAGCGTGGGTCTTTGGTATGTGATCAATATCGCGGTCATATGGCTCGGCGCGTGTTTCATAGCCCACGCGTTTGAAAAGACCAGCTCTGATCCTATGGTGCAGATGCAGAATCGCTTTTGCCGACGTTGGTGGGCACTGCGTGTGTTACCGATATTGGTTTGTTTGCCAGCCCTAGACCGCGCGTTGGCGCGCGGACAGATCAACTCTGTGTTGTTGATGTTGTTTTGTCTGGCGGGGGCGGCTTTAGCGTATCGCAAGCAAATTCTGGGTGGTTTTTGGTTGGGGCTTACCGCTGCCATTAAAGTATTTCCCGCCTTCCTGCTGCTTTATGCGTTATGGCGTTTGCGGTTTCGGATGCTGGTGGGGGCGGCGACAGCCCTGTTGCTGGGCGTGATTGTGATCCCAGCCATCGTCATGGGGCCGCATCATGCCTACACGGCGGAATCGCGCTTTATGCAGGTGGTAATTGAGCCGGCCTTGGGGCTTAACCACAATACATCGCGTGATCGGGAATTGTTGGATGTCAATAAGACCGATTCCAACTCGTTCGAGGCGATGATCGACCATACTGTACATTTTGGCCAGCCCGCCCCGCCACCCGCGGAATGGATGAAAATTACCCACTGGTCCATCAGTATCCTCCTTGTTTTGATAACCCTGTGGGTGGAGGCAAAATCGCGACAGCATACGCCGCTGCACCGCAATTTGTTCCTCGGTGCACTGATTACCATCATGATGCCAATTGTCCCCATTTGCCATCCGCATTACTACTGTATGGTGTTGCCGCTGGTAACGACGCTGTTGGCGGTTAAATGGGAGAAAGACCAAAAATTGCCGATTGGCTGGCCGCTGGGTTTGGTGCTGCTGTTTTTTGCGGTGTCGCACATCCTTACGGTTTTGCCGCCGCCATTCTATATTCTGCGCGGTTTGGGGCTTGTCACCTATGCGGCGCTCGTGTTGTGGGGTGCCGCCCTGGTGATGATGTGGAAACTGCCGCAATTGCTACCGGCGGGTGCAATCGTACCGTTGACATCGCCTGAAAAATAATGGCGGGCACCATTTACGCATGTGAATCAGGCGGCATAAATTGGTATGACCGTAGAAATTAATTTGTTTTCACGGCACAATACGGCGGTAAATAAACAGGTGTTGGTCGGATTATAGCTGCCATGACGGATTCACTGAATAAAACATTAAAAGACGCACTCGAAGCGCCTCGCATGCAATTTGTCGATCTGTGGGGACAAATGGCGCAGCATTGGGGCATTAACCGTACCATGGCGAAGGTGCATGCCCTGCTGATGGTGGCACCACGGCCCTTAACCGCCGAAGACATTATGGAAACGCTGCAGATTTCGCGCGGCAATGCAAGCATGAATCTGCGCGAGTTGATCAACTGGGGCATTGTCCGGCGTACCAGCATAGCCGGCGACCGACGTGACTTTTTTACCTCCGAAGAAGATGTGTGGGTCATGTTCCAAAACATCATGCGCGAGCGCAAACGGCGTGAACTTGATCCTCTGCTCGATCGCATCAGCAAGTGCATCGAGGCTGCCGACAAAACACCGGTACCGCCCGAAGACGCCGCCGCCCACACCGCTTATGTGGATAAAATGGCCGAGTTACTGCAGTTTTTTACGGTTTTTCATAAAATATTGGGTAAGGCGATCGACCAGCAACCCGCCTTTTTATCCCGCCTGACCAAAATGGTTGATAAAATGATTTAGGAACTTGGTCATCCACGATCCAGAAGCGTGGCTATTATTTGCACAGGCTCCACAGGCTCCTGGTGTTGATGCCAAAACGAATGCATGGGTGCATTTCGTGTGTGATGTAATGAGGTCATTATGCCCGATCGATTACGCGCTGCCATTGTGGGCGCTACAGGTTACACGTCCCTTGAACTGCTGCGGTGGTTATTACGGCATCCGCAAGTAAAGGTGACGGTACTGGCGAGCCGCAAAACTGAACAGCCAATTAGCGAAATATTTCCAGAATTGCTCGGGCGGATTGATTTACCTATTGAACCTTTCGAGCCAAAAGTGATTGCGCAGAAAGCCGATATCGCCTTTCTTTGCGTGCCGCATGCCACAGCCATGCAGTATGCACCGGAATTGCTATCGGTGGGCCTGCGCGTGATTGATTTATCCGCCGACTACCGTCTTAAAGATACGCGGTTGTATGAAAAGTGGTACAAACACCCCCACACGGACGCGGAAAATTTGGCGCACGCGGTCTATGGCTTGCCGGATTTATTTGCCCGGCAGATTGCCAGCGCGAAATTGATTGCCAATCCGGGCTGTTACACAACGTCCGCCATTCTGCCGCTTGCACCATTGGTCAAGGCCGGCCTGATTGATTCGCAGGATATCATCGTAAACGCCGCCTCGGGTATATCGGGTGCTGGCCGCAATCCAGTACCCCAGCATCACTTCCCGGAGCGGAACGAGTCATTTGAAGCCTACGCCATAGGCACACATCGCCATGCACCGGAAATTGCCGAGGGCATCAAATTAGGCAGCGGAAAAGAGGTGGGCATCACCTTTGTGCCGCATCTCGTGCCGATGGATCGAGGCATCTTAGCCACCATTTACACCAAGCCGACGGTGCTTGCGACCATCGATCTGGCTTTGCAGGCGTGGCGCAGTGCCTATGGTTCAAGCCCATTTGTACGCATTCGCACGGGCGCGCCACCCAGCACAAAATATGTCATCAATACAAATTATATTGATATGGCTATTTACCAATATGGCAACCGATGGGTCATCATCAGTGCGTTGGACAACATGGTCAAAGGGGCGGCCGGCCAGGCCATTGAAAATATGAATCTTGTCGCTGGCTTTCCCCAGGCCATGGGGCTGAATTGACGCCTGCCGCCTTGTGCGAGGGAGCACATGTTCAGAAATCTGCTTCGCCGAATCGCCATGCCGCGTCGACCGGAAGGTAAGGATGCTTTTGGCTTGGCCGGTGAAATATTGGCTGCCCGCTATGCCCGTCGCAAGCTCCGCATGCGCGTCGTTGCCCGCCGCGTACTTTGTCCGAATGGGGAACTGGATTTGGTAGCGTTTGATAAAGGTGATCTGGTTTTTATCGAGGTGCGCACGCGCGAAACTGAAGATTTCGGCCCGCCGGAGTTGACGCTCGGAAAGGAAAAAATTGCCGCCATCCGCCGCTCCGCGCAATGGTTTACTCGTACCCGGCGTCTGGGCCACTATCCGATGCGGCTGGATGTGATAGCGGTTGTCTGGCCGCGCGATGGGCGGCCCCAGTTGCGCTATCACAAAAATGCCCACAGCATTGCACCTGGCGATCACACAAAACGGAAATAGGGCGCACATCGTCGCCGACGGCTGCAAAATTGCCCAAATCAGTGCATAATCCGAAGTGTGTGCAGGCGTGCCGAGTTGAAGGAGTGTCATGGCCGTTTATCGTGTTGAGGTTTATCCCCTGAACCCGGCGGAAGATGCAGCGGGTGAGGCGATATTAAATGAAATTCGCCACTTGGGTTTCGATGAAATATATTCGGTTGCGTCGGGTCGGATATTTCTGCTCCAAGGTGACGCCTCCACTCTCACATCTCAGCGTGTGGAGCAAATTGCTGCTCAGGTCCTGTGCGATCCCGTTTCGGAACGGTATGTAGTCGGGGTCGAACCTCACGCCTCGGGACGGCTTTTAGAGGTGCATCTCAAACCGGGCGTGATGGACCCCGTCGCCGCCAGCGCCCAAGCAGCGATTGCCGACAAGCTGCGGTGCGCACCGGGTGCCGTGCAGGTGCGAACCGGTCGCCGATTTCTACTGCTCGGAAACGTTACCACCGATACGGCGATGATGCTGGGACGGCGCGTGCTGGCCAACGAAAGCATTGAAGAATTGCACACGGTACCACTGCTTCCCGACGCGTTTCCCGTCGGTAAGCCGTATGAATTTGCACGTGTGGAAGTGCCCATTCGTCATCTGTCACGCGAAGAATTGCAGAATTTATCGCGTTCCGGGCATCTTTTTCTGGACGTGGCGGAAATGTCCGCCATTCAGAAATATTTTCAGCAAGTGGGGCGCGAACCGACCGACGCCGAGCTTGAAACGCTGGCCCAGACGTGGAGCGAACATTGCGTACATAAAACGCTCAAGGCAATTATTGAATTTACCCATCATCCCAGTGCCGACCAGCACGAGGGACACGATCATCACGCCCCCGGCGACGTGTCAATGCGCATTGATAATCTGGTTAAATCCACGATCTTCCGCGCCACGTCGGAACTTAATCTCCCCTGGACGCTCAGTGTGTTTAAGGATAATGCCGGTGTGATTGCCTTTGACGATCAGTACGCCTTGTGCATGAAGGTGGAGACGCACAATCGACCTTCTGCCATTGAACCTTACGGTGGGGCGGCCACAGGCATCGGTGGCTGCATACGCGATGTGATTGGCACAGGGGGCGGTGCGCTGCCGATTGCCGCCACCGACATATTCTGCTTTGCCGACCCCAACACGCCGGAAGGGCAGGTGCCTGCCGGCGTCATACATCCCCGACGCACCACGCGGCGGGTGGTGGCGGGGGTTCGAGATTACGGTAACCGTATGGGCGTTCCCACGGTGAATGGTGCCGTGTTTTTTGACCGTCGCTACATTGGCAATCCGCTGGTTTTCTGCGGATGTGTCGGCCTGCTACCGCGCAATCAAGCACAGAAGGGATCGGCTCGCAAGGGCGATCGTATTGTGGTGCTTGGTGGCAAAACGGGGCGCGATGGCATTCATGGTGCCACCTTTTCCAGTGATGTACTTACCGATAAACATGGCGAACAATTCAGCCATGCCGTGCAGATTGGCAACGCCATTACCGAAAAGAAAATGGTGGATGTCATTATCCAAGCCCGCGATGCCGCCGATGGATCACTTTTTAATGCCATTACCGACTGCGGGGCCGGCGGACTCTCAAGTGCCGTTGGAGAAATGGGGGCCGACACCGGGGCCGCCGTGCAATTGGATAAGGCTCCCCTGAAATATGACGGCCTCAGCTATGCCGAAATTTGGATATCCGAGGCCCAGGAAAGAATGATCCTGGCAGTGCCACCATCCAAACTCGCAGCTTTGCAAACTCTGGCCCGGCAGTATGACGTTGACGCTGTGGATATCGGCGAATTTGATGGTAGCGGACGCCTGACGCTTTTTTACAAGGGCCATCTGGTGGGTGATATGGATATGCACTTTATCCATGAGGGTCTGCCCAAACCAGTGCGAAAAGCCCTGTGGGAAGACCCCACTTACCCGGCCGTGCGCATACCGCCGCCCGCCAACCTTGGCGAAACGCTCCATCAACTTCTGGCTACACCTACCATCGCCAGCAAACACTGGATCATTCGCCAGTACGATCATGAAGTGCAGGGGGGCACCGTAATTAAGCCATTGGTTGGCCCCCAGCAAAACGGTCCCGGCGATGCCACCGTTATCATGCCCGTATCAGATTCCCGCTGTGGTGCCGCGTTAGCCGTAGGTTGCCAGCCGCGTTTCGGCGATTTGAATCCCTATCAGATGGCGCTTAACAGTATGGACGAAGCCATCCGCAATATTGTCTGCGTCGGTGGCAATCCGGATCGCATTGCGCTGCTCGATAATTTCTGCTGGCCGAAATGTACCGACCGCATCCATCTGGGCGCGCTGGTGCGGGCCTGCCAGGCGTGCTACGACGGTGCGATGGCGTACCGCACGCCGTTTGTCTCGGGAAAAGATTCGCTATCCAATGAATTTATCACCGAAGACGGCACGCGTATTTGCATTCCCTATACGTTGCTGATCAGTGCGGTCGGTCTGGTTGATGATGTTTCCAAGTGCATCACAATGGACGCCAAAGCGCCTGGCCACCGACTGGTGCTGGTTGGGCCGACGCGGCGCGAGTTGGGTGGTTCACATTATCTTATGCTGCAAAACCATTTGGGGCGTCGCGTCCCCAGTGTGGATTTATCGCAAGCCCCCAACATTCATCGGTCGGTGGCCAAGGCCATTTCGCTTGGATTGGTCCGCTCCGCACACGACCTGTCCGAAGGCGGCCTGGCGGTGGCGTTAGCCGAAATGTTATTTGCCGGTGGCTTGGGGGCCAAGGTGGATCTTTCGCGGGTGCCAAGTTCCGATGATGCACGCGAGGATCATGTCCTGCTGTTTTCCGAATCGCCGAGCCGCTATCTTCTTGAAGTACCTGAAACCCATATTCCCAAACTCAAAGATGTGCTGGGAAATATTCCCCTGGCGGATATCGGGGAATTGGTCAGCACTCCCATGCTAAATATTAAATCACTCCATGCGTCCGTACTGATGGACGAATCGGTTGATGCGCTGCGGGATTCATGGCTTAGGCCGCTTGATTGGTAGTCGGATGCCATTTCCGCATACGGGAGTTTGGGATAAGAGACGTTGTAATTTGCGTTTTCTTCGAGGCGTTACATCTATCGCCGAAGCACATCGCACGATGCCAGCGGTACCGATGGCGATGCGGACGCGGTGAGAGCCATTTCACACCCGCCACCCCATTTTGCCGCGAGTATGGCGCACACGCGTCAAAAACAACTCGCCATAGCGTGCCCCGCATCAAAAATACGCGATCTATTTTCTACGATCCATCGCACAGGTGCGGGAAAGTCGCCGAAAATCAGTAACAATCGTAATTTCTTATCCCGAATACACGTTAACCAAGGTGACAAAGGCATTCTTGCCTGTGATTTAGGTCGGAATACAGCGCCACAGACAGGAATGTCTATGCCACGATGAATATAACAATTTGAATAAACAAAGCTACGGAATTCCATATCCCGAGCTCACGTTAAAAAAAAAAGCGGCACCGCCTGAGCGTGCCGCGTATTTATTCTTTATGATCGTGCTATACGGGGATGGCACTCCTCGTATGGCTGGGGAAATCCACCAATTAAAAGTGCGGATCGCCAGTGAACGGCAGCAATGCCATGAAACGCGCACGTTTGATGGCATCAGTGATCATTCGCTGCTCAAATGCCGCTGCGCCGGTGCGTCCTCGGCCCTGAATCTTCCCGTTCAGGGTCAGCATCCGTTTGAGTGTTTCCGTGTCTTTGTAGTCCACATACACCTTGCCGGTGCTGCTGATTTTGGCAATTCGGGTTTTCGGACGCGAAAAAGTCTGAAAACGGGGTTTGCGTGTCTGGGCCATTTTGGGTCATTCCTTATGTTGCGATCACGAGCGGCTGCGCTCCCGCTGCGGTTGACTTCCATCGAAGTTACATGATCGAATAAAACACTTCAAAGTGCCGGGTACATCCGGCACCGCGCACAACAAAGTTCGTCAGCTCTTGTAATGGTCCGCGTTAATCTGGATAAATTTTTTCCATTCTGCGGGGACATCATCCTCTGGAAATATCGCTTTGACCGGGCATTCATCCACGCACAAGCCACAATCGATACACGTGTCCGGATCGATGTAAAGCTGAGTGGCTTCGCCAAAAGTGGATTCATCTTTTTTAGGGTGGATGCAATCAACAGGGCACACCGCAACGCAGGATGTATCCTTAGTGCCAATACATGGCTCGGTGATAATATGAGGCATAGTGCCAAAGACTCCTAAATAAGGCATTTTCTATCGATGTTCGCCATCTATTGCTCAGTTTACCTGCAATAGCCGGTGCATCATCGGCCCAACCGATGCCCACCTTGCCGCCCCATATGGGCCGCCCATCGGTCGAAAAGGCCGAGCCATGCATTATAATTTACCTGCCTCGGTATGCAACTACCGTGGACACCGCAAGGCGTTCCGATGCCCAGGGGCACAATTGCCGTCAATGCGGATAACCTATCCTGCCGCCTCCGGGTCAGAATTGCCCGTGGCCGCTGGCGGTACCCCATCCAGACTGCCATTGACCTTCAACATCACATACCGCACCAGCGTGTCAACGGTGAACACGTCGCGAAAGGAATTGATATTCGGATTTTTGTCAAATTCGCTCAAATCGGCAAAGGGCATTAAGCGATGAAGTTCAGCCAAACCATCGGCCGTCACCATGCCGTTATTCACAAAGCGCGGATCGGTGAATAAATTTTGCGGGATAAGATCATTTTGCGGGATTTTGATCTTAAATGCCTTTTCCAATTGAAAGGTAATATCCAGATAGTCAATGGACTCTGCACCCAAGTCGGCGTTGAGCTTGGCTTTGGGTTCCACCTGATCATCATCCACCGCCAAAGCGCTGGTTAGTACCTCTTTTACCTTTACCAATACCTCGTCATAGGTCATTGCCATTACAGTTTCATCCTTCCTGGTATTACTTCATATCCGGCGGGCTCTATGGCTGCCCGCCACTAATCAAGAATAAAAGCATATTTCATTCAACGCAATGCCCAAACGTTTCAAGCCGGCAGTTACGCCTCGGCTTGAGGGGCCGTCGATGGTGATCGCTGCAGAATAGCCCATCGTGCCTTCCGACGCTGAATGATCTTGTCGTCTACCATGGTCATGGCGGTATCAGTGTCGGACAAATTCACATGCGACAATATCATTTTGCCCTGTATGGCGGTGGCATTCCCCACCATCCCACGAATTTTAAATTCACTCTCCAGCGGCTCAATCCGTACCGCCTCGGCCGTAATTACCAGTGTTTCACCCGGCGCGACAAAATTGCCATAACGAATCTGCCGGGCCTCTTTAAGTACCACGAGGCTTTTGGCAAATTGCGTATGCTCATACACCAGCCAGGAGGCTGCCTCCACGGCCGATTCCAGCATCATTACCCCCGGCAAAACGGGAAAGCCGGGAAAATGATCGGCCAGATATTCTTCCGCCATCGAAACTTGCTTAATGGTCCGAATGGATTTGCCGGGTACCAACTCGGCGATACGATCTACAAGTGTAAAGTTCACACTGAACCCTCAAATGCTGTACTCCGCCACTCCCGGTCTTGTCGGCCTATACGCGGATTGGGCATAAAGTTATACGAATTTCCCCGTTTGGGCTACCTTATGGCGTCGGCGGCGTTCCCGAACTCATGCCAGAGTCGCCGTCGGCCCGACGCCCGGCATCCGGGATATTTCCGGTTACATCGCAGCTCTGCTATTACTTCGACAGACTCCTAAACTCTTATCGCATGCCGACAGTGGTACACACCGCCGGGGGGAATATTCAATGGCACAAATTCAAAACGAACGCTGCCAAAGTGCCGACGATAGAAAGGCAGATAGTAAAGCGGTATTTCGGTGATGTTACTGAAAACGCATTCAGGTTTGGCGGCCCACTGCAAAGCGGTCAATATCCCGGAGCGCGCCGCCGGTGGCAGGCTGGGGGTGCCCAGTCCGCTTATAAACGCATCTACACTGCCATCCTGCACCCCGCACCCGCGCAGCAGATCGGTCAAATGCGACACATCTCCATGCAGCAATTCAATCTGACGCCCCACACCGCCGGCAAAGCGTTCCTGCAGTACCTGAAAAAAATCCGCATCTCTTTCGATCGATATGAATCGCGTCCGGGGATTGAGCGAAGCGAGCACCGCCTGCGTGATGGCACCAGTACCGGCCCCAAGTTCTACAACCAGTTTTGCCTGCGAAAAATTTACCTGTGATATGCACGCCCGCGCCATGAATCGGCTTGACGGCCAGATAGATGCAATTTTTCTCCGATGTTTGAAAAACTTCCGCATGAACAGGAAGTGATGCGACAGGCTCGCCGGACGTTGGGACGTCATATCCTCTTGGGGCGCACCGTCCGTCGCCATCCCGCCACCCCCGTCCGCCACTTCGGCGGCTCTCGATCCACCGGGCTGTTGACTCCTCGATGGCGATCCATCCGGCGGAGAATTACTGGCCATTGCCACCGGTCATCATCGGCGTACTGGATGCTGGCGTTAAATCTGTATTATTGCCGGACGAAACCACCTGCTCTGACGCCGGTACATAAGGGTTGTATTTAATTTTGATGGGTGTAATGAAAATGTCCACCCGACGGTTGAGAGGATTGCCCCGATGACCGGGGGCATTGGCTGCGATGGGATGGGTTTTGCCCCAACCGGCGACCTGCATCCGGCGGTCTATTACACCGTAATGCTTGAGCACATACATCACCGAAATAGCCCGATTGGTGGATAAATACCAGTTGGTAGGATTCATGATGCTGGCGTTGTTGCGCCGGATAGGCACATCATCCGTGTTGCCAACAATACGGATTTCATTATCTGCGATGGCCCGCATATTCAGGATTTTGGCAAAGTCCTTCAATGCCTCGCGCGCCTGCGGCCGCACTTTGGTCGATCCAAGTGCGAAGAGCAGATCGCTCTTCAGCCGCAGAAGGCCTAATTTTTTATTAAACGCCAGCAGGTTTGGATATTCATCCGCCAGACGCGATAACGCGTTATTAACCGATTGAGGCAACTGCGGGGCCTGTCCGGCCAGGGCCAGCAGTTTTTTGTACTTGGCCTGTAATTGGGCCAACCGGGCTTCAAGCGCATTACGCTCTTTAAGCAGCGCCGCCGTGCCACCATGCTGGGCATTAAGAACTCGGTTATCTTCAGCGATCTGCGCCTCGATGCTGCTCATCTGATGCTTCAGCCTGGCGAGTTGAGCCTGGGCGGCCGCCAACTGTGCCTGGCTCTGATCGTACGCCGTTTGCAGACGCTGATATTGATCTTCCGATACACATCCACCAAGCCCGAGCAAAATGCCCGTCAAGGTGGCAGCTACAACTGTTTTTGCCAGTAGTGTTTTCATTGATCGTTCCATCGTTCTGAACTCCTGATATTACTTGCGGGAGGACGAATTATCCTCTCGCCATTCATAGCAGTTTGAGCGAAATTTACCTGTATGTAAAGAGCATGCAGGTCGGGGATGGATATTCGCCTCCGTGCTTTATATGAAGACCGCGACTTCCGGGTATCTCATCCATGAGAGCCGGGCGCGGATAGCGCCTTCAATTCTACCGATTCGATGCGCGGCCACCAAAGTAGCCGGCGATCGCCACCAACGCGGTGACCAAAATCAACAATCCGATAAGCATCAGTAAGCTTTTACCTAACGTGTGGACGAAGGATGGCACAAACCCATCCAAGTTGGCTGCCACCGTTACCAATGCCAGCAGCATGGCCAAAACCGAGGCAAACGCAAAGCCACCGAACAATCCCGCCATGGGATCCGGGGCCTCAATCGCCGGTATGTAGGATGACGCCACAGGAACGGGTGCTGGTTCAGCCATCGGTGGGGGCGCTCCGAGGCCCGTCTCGCCAGCCTTGCTTCCTGCCGCTGTTTGATCAAAAATGCCCGAGGCGGACCCTACACCCGCTTGGCTGCCTCCCGCACCACCATCGCCGGGATAAATTTCTTCAAGCAGTTCAGCACCCAGACTGGTGTTGTCGCTTTCACGTGTCAGGTCGAGCAGGCCCGATCCGCTGCCGACCGAATCCAAACCAGATGGAGAAATAGATTCATCAAGTGCGGACGATATCTGGGTTTGGGCACTGGAATCTGCCGGCTTAATTTCAGACGAATCAAACACTTTTATCGACGACGCACCCTTGTCGCCAGCCTTAGTGCCCTGCGCCGGCATCCCACTGCCCGATTTGCTGGATGCGGCAAACCCGGTACCTGATTTACTGTCCATCTTCGACCCACCCGCCGAAGCCCCCGTATCGCCGGAATCGGCCAAGGAGATCGGGCCGCCCGAAGCATTGGGCATCAAATCAATGGGGCCGGTATCCAAATTGCCGGCACCGCTGCCGCCTTTGAGTTCCGCAGCCAGCTTGTCCACCTGATCAACTTTATATATGGATCGCTGGCCGTCGCGAAATTCACGCAGCCGATTTTGTTCGATCAACTCTTTTAGCCGATTATTGTCAACGCCCAGCTTTTGGACCGCTTCATCGGAACTGTAGAACATCTTCGCCACAGCCAACTCCTCAACAATACGCGCCAACTTGATGACGTTGCCCGGCCGTCTGCAATTCAATGCAGCCGACACCTACCTATATTCTAAACGCAAGGGCCACCCCTTGTCACGTCCCAATCGCCAAAATCTATCCATATCACAACCGCCGCGGTTATTTTCCTTTACCCACGCCCCATTCTTGCAGGGCACATGGCTGATCCGACGCTCCGCACCAATCGCCCCAATAGCTGGCCCGTCGGCATCGACCTTCCCGCAGAGCATCATCAATGGGCACCTGCGCCCAGCAATTTCTTCACCTGCACCGGCGTGGGCGAAGAATTATTAAAATCCTTCAGCCGGAGATCGTACCGATAATTACGGGCCGCCATCAGCCGCAATCGTGATACGGCACCATTGAGGCGATACACCGCCATAGCATGACGGCTTGGATCGAGTAGCACGAAACCGTATATATTGCGCCCCAACTGCACGGGAAAGGCCTGAATGTCAGCGTTGCCGAACGCACCCGATGGCACAACTTGCAAACCTTTGCCCCAGGCAACCTGATCTGGCCAGGTTCCATGGCGGTCGAGGATGTTCACAAAGGCATTAAGCACTAGGCCGAATCCCAGCAGGGCTATCGCAGCAGTCAAAAGATGGTTCGATTTCATCGGCATGTCACCGCGTCCCATACTATACAAACCAAGCGGTCTCTCAATCACCTGCGTATCGCAGATGATGCGCGTCTATCGCCCCGATTGCAAGAGCCGCCGATGCCGCGCCAGCGCCATCAGCGGAAAATAAAGCCGGTACAGGTGATATTTGAGATAAAAGACGCGCGGAAATCCGGTGCCGGTAAACCACGGTTCATCCCAGTCACCCTGCGGATTCTGGTTTTCCATGAGCCAGCGGATGGCCGCCTTCACATGTGGGTCATGCGGACCGGCGGCCGCCATCAAGCCCATGGCACCCCAAGCGGTTTGCGATGGTGTGCTCGGACCGCGACCTTTAAGTTCCGGGTTGTCGTAGGTCTGGCATGATTCGCCCCAACTTCCGTCCGGCTTATGACACGAACGCAGCCAGTCGGCGGCGCGGCGCACAAACCGCTGATCCATCGGCTCGCCGACCGCCCGCAATCCCGTCAAAACCTGCCATGTACCGTAGATGTAGTTGACGCCCCAGCGACCGAACCAGCACCCCTCAGGCTCCTGTGTTTCCTGCAAAAACCGCACCGCCTTGCGCACCGCCGGATGGTCGCTTTTAAACCCGTTATGCCCCAGACATTCCAGCACACGACCGGCAATATCCGGGCATGAAGGGTCTTGAATCGCATTATGATCCGCAAACGGCACATGCTCTAAAATCGGACGGTTGCGCGTGCGATCAAACGCCGCCCAACCGCCGTCGTCATTCTGCATGGCCAGCAACCAATTAATACCTCGGCGGACAGCCTGCTCGGCCACCGGCCCGCCCAGCCGCTTAAGTGCCATGGTCACCATGGCCGTATCGTCCACATCGGGGTAATGCGGGTTATTAAATTCAAAAAACCAGCCGGATGGCTCCACCCCTGGGCAGTTTTTGGCCCAGTCGCTGGCGGTGCGGCATTCTTTCTCCAGCAGCCAGCGTGTGGTGGATTGCGCCGTCGGATGATCGTGCGTCAGCCCGGCTTCCGCCAATGCGTGCATGGCGATACCTGTGTCCCACACCGGTGACCAGCAAGGTTGTATCCGGATGGTCTCGCCTTCCTCGATAAACAAATCTTTCAGGTCTTTTTGCGCTTTAACCACTACCGGGTGGTCGTCGGCATAGCCCAATATCCGCAGCACAATAAGTATGTACACCATGGGCGGGAAGATGGCTCCCAGGCCATCGCACCCTTCCATGTGCTCCAGCAGCCATTTTTCCGCCTCGCGGATTGCCAGAGGCCGCAGCGGCGTGACTGCCGTCTTCTCATAACGCTTAAGTGATAAGTCCAGCAGCAGAAACATCTCGCGCCAACTGCGCGGCAGACCCTTAAGTTTTCCCGCCGCCGTGCGCGCCTTGGATTCATCATTAAACAATTCGCTGATGCCCAATTCGCCCGGCAGCGTTCGTACCGGGCGGTATGCACTGACAATGGCCAGTGGCAAAATCATGGTGCGGCTCCACGCGGAGACAGCGTAAAGGTTGAAGTAAATCCATTTGGGAATGAGGATAATTTCCGGCGGGATGCTCGGACAGGCCGCATAACTGACCTGACCGAGCGCGGCAAAAAAGAATTTGGTAAAGCTGTTACAGTTTTCTGCCCCGCCCAGCCGCCGTACCACATCCCGCGCCGCCCGCATGTGCGGCGCATCGGGCGAATCCCCCAGTAGTTTCAGGGCAAAATAACCCTTGGCTGTACCCGCCAGATCACTGTTCCCTCCGGGGAACATGCTCCAGCCACCATCCGGCAGTTGAATTGATCTAAGATAGTTTGCAATCAGGGGGAGGCAGGCGTCACTCTCCTGGCCCAGAATAAATTTCATCAGAACGTATTCAGATTCCAATATGCTGTCGCCCTGCAACTCGCCTACCCAATACCCCTTGTGGTTGTGTTTGGATAGCAAGTGCCGCGTGGCAAGGTTAATGCTTGCCTCAAGTTCAGGTTCTGTTTCGACCGGTGAATGGTCAGGCGATGCAGCCACGCTGTCGTGAGGGTTATCAATGCGTTCACTAATCTCTTTGGGAGCGGAGGTTACAGGGGCAATACGAGTCACTGGTTATACGCCTCTTCTTCCGTTCGAGAATTTCCATCTCTGACGGGCGGTGCCAGCCGACTACTGGCGTTTCGCCCCCAGCGCTGTGGCTACCCCTGGGGTACCAACAAGCGCACAGACCAAAAATCTCACAAAAAGCTAGCCGAATTCTCACGCAGCGGCAAGCCATGGCGGGGGAATGCCAAAGAATTCGGCAATGCCTGCTCACGAAAGACTGGCCACATCAACGCGCAGCCCAGTGCTGTCCACGTGAATCTGGCCCGATTGCGCACCAGTTTTTTCGCCCATCCGCAAAAACCAGATTTAATTGGCCGTTACGGATATAATACGGCGGAGGTTTCCCCCCAGACGATGACGGCGGCTTGTGGCGCTGGTCGGTCTGAAGACTTGGAGAGGCTCCTGAACTCAGCAGGCACCGGCTTTATTTTGGATAAACATGGCATCAGCAAAAATCAGACACTTTCGTGATCGGGAACTTCGGGATGGACAACGCGTTCCCTTTCACTGGTTCTATTTCAGCGTATTTGTCGCACTGCATATCGCTGCGACCTTGGCGTTTCTGCCATCCATGATCCATCTGTCATCGTTTGTGGTCTTCTTCATTGTGGCATGGATTACCGGTGGCTTGGGGGTCACCTTGGGCTACCATCGGCTGCTTACCCATCGCAGTTTCGCCACCTACAAACCGATCGAATACATGCTGACTATCTTTGCGTGCCTCTCGTGGCAGGGGGGGCCTATTCAATGGGTTGGCACGCATCGTCAGCACCATACCGAGTCTGACGACATTGAGGACCCGCATTCGCCACGCGATGGTTTTTCATGGTCGCATCTCCTCTGGATCGTGCATCGCTCGCGCAGCGGATTTGACCCCCGCAATCTGACTAAAGACATTCAGCGCGACCCGGTACTTTGCTTTATCGATCGCTATTGGTACGTTCCGCAGTTTATTCTCGCAGCAGGCCTCTTTGCCGGCGGCTGGTTGTGGCTGGGAAACTGGATGGGGGGCCTCTCCTGGGTGCTTTGGGGCGTCTGCCTGCGCGTCGTTCTCCTTTATCATGCAACTTGGTTTGTTAACTCGGCAGCTCACACGTGGGGTTACCGCAACTTCAAAACGGATGATGACTCGCGCAACAACTGGTGGGTGGCATTGTTTTCCTTCGGCGAGGGTTGGCACAACAATCACCACGCCCAACAGCGCTCTGCCGCCCACGGCATGCGCTGGTTTGAATTTGACATCACCTACATAACCATTTGTATCATGCGCGGCCTCGGCTTGGCGTGGAAGGTTGTAGAGCCACAACGCCCCGGTCGTGCCATCAGTGATGCCAATCCCTCTTCCGCCCCTGAAAGTCAGGTTTAGCTTTCACCCACTGGGCAAAGCTGTTTTCAATCAGACGGTTTCGGCTTACCTGGTGCGTACCCACTGTTCCTGCGGAGGACCGTAACGCTCCAGATACGGTGCCATCTCAGATAACCAGCGCTGAGCGTCGGTGTAATACCCGGCTGTTGGACTGACATTTCCTCCGGTTTGAGTTGCCCACCAGTCATTGAATTGCTCCATGGCCCGCTCACGCAGATATTTGCAGATCATGCTCGCCCAGGCCGTGGCCATACACGCCAATTCGCCCTTTTGCTGAAAATCCACCCGAAAAAGCCCTCCTGGTCGATGCCATTCATAACGGCTGATGGCAGAAGATTCGGTGCACACTCGCCAGATGACATCAGGAAATGTGCGCATTAATAAATCCAGATAGCGGTCGCGGGCACCATTTTTATCCACCACCACCCACGTCTCGCCAGCACTCTGGTCGGCTATTTGCCTGAGCAACTGCATCCCGCAGGAACTCAGTACCGCCGCCTTGTTCAGGGTCTTACTTACCTGATGGTTAAAGTTGGCTTCGTCCATCAGCACCGACCGCGCCAACGCCATCCGCACGCCGCGCGACGCCATCCTTCCCCAAAGCATGGATCGCGTAATACTGATGGCATCGGCGGACGCCCACAACGGGCTGACTGCGTGGCTCCAGTCGTACCATGGCAAACGGGCGTCGCCCGTCCATCCCAAAGCCTTGGCCAAGTCGTCAAGACGCATTGGCGTAGCCCCGCCGCCTGCCAATTCAACGGCAATCAGTGTGGCCGCTTCAAGGTGGTGGAGACCATTTTGCGATCGATGCACCACTTTGCTGTCGGTTACAAAAAGGGCCCCATGCGGGATCGGTGGTTGAACCGCCACTGCCGGATTCAGCATGTCTGCCACATCGGGTATCCGGTCGGAAATGGCCTGCGGGCATTCAATGGCTACCGTACTGACCACCAGCGGCCCCAAAAGTGGTCCGTATCCAGCTTCGTCTATACCTGCCACAATCATATTCGCCCGTCCTGCACCATGTTGACCGAAGGTGAAGGGCGGTCATGGTATAAATTTCATCTTGCGTAACCATTTAAGGCACAGCCCTGGCCATTTGACGGAATCCGTACCGGGGCGGCCGAGCCCAAAACCGTGCTTGCCGTGCTTAAACCGCACCAATTTGGCGGGGATGCCAAACCGACGCAATGCCGCATAAAAAAGTTTTTCATTCTGATGGGGCACGGTCGTATCATCATGGGCATAAAAAATAAATGAAGGAGGCGTTAATGCATTAACGTTCAATTCACTGGAAAAATACTGTTCCGTAAGCAGTGCCGGGTGCCGGCCCAGAAGATTATTATGCGAACCGGGATGCGTAATGCCCGGCATCATTGATATAACGGGGTAGCCCAGCACCATAAACGACGGTCGCGAACTGAAATGGTTGTTCGGATCGGGAGACTGCGGATTGGCCGGAATCCAATGTACCCCGGCCAATGATGCGACCGACCCACCAGCCGAAAAACCCATCACACCCACATCGTGCGGATTAATGTGCCATGCCTTGGCGTGCGCTTTTACAATCTGGATGGCCCGGCGAACATCCTGCAGCGGCCACGGGACACCGCTCGGCGGCAATTTGCCCTCCGGCAGGCGATACCGCAGCACATAGCACGAAATACCGGCCTGGTTGAACCGCTTTGCCACGCGATATCCCTCAAGGGCCATGGCCTCGAGGTAGTAGCCGCCGCCGGGACAAATTACTATCGCACAACCGTTACGCCGTTTTGCAGGTGCCGGAAATTCTGTCAAAGTCGGCCATAAAATAGGTCGGATTTCCACCAGCCCGTTGGACCCCTGAATTTGCTTGATCACCTTACGCTGGGCCGGTGGCACCTTCAGGTGCGGCCACACCGGGATAACCGTGTGTGCGGACACAGTTGTCGCCAAGCCTATGATCACGCCAATTAAAGCAGCATATTTTGGCATCAACGTTCATCTCCATGCCTGCGGCTGGACCCCTATGAACCGCACGATCCGTAATGTATCCGTTTATGAAAAAAAAGGAACTGTCGGCATCCCGACAGCTCCCGGCGGAAGAGAGGTGTGATGGACATGTTCAAACATGCGGTACCAAATGACATTTCCGGCACCCATGGCGACGGGCTTCGCGTTTCACCCGGGCAACACCCGGGAGCGTAACTCTCGCATCGCAACTGGAGTCTATCCCCCCAGCAATACATCTCGATTAACGATTGGCTAAGTTTCTGATAAGCCCGTAGCGGTCATTTCGTGATGCTGCGCTCATCGTCCTGCCACAAGGCGTTTGACTGCTGGTGCGACCATTGGCCGATGACGGTAATATTGCGGCATGCTGATTGATACCCACTGTCATCTCACCTATCCGGGTTTGGTTGAGCAAGCCGACACGGTTATTGACCGCGCTGTCGCCGCTGGCGTAAGCCGCCTGATCACAATCGGAACCGATGCCGCCGACCACATCCAAGTAAGAAAACAATTGCAGGATTCTCCGGCCGTCTTTGGCGCGTTGGGCATTCATCCACATCACGCCCATGAAGTGGCACCCGATTTTATCGCGGCAATGCGGGCACACTTTGCTCAACAACCCAAACTTCTGGCGGTTGGTGAGTGCGGCCTGGATTATCACCACGCGGAAGGATCACACGAGGTACAGCATCATGTTTTTGAATTGCAGTTGTCGCTGGCTGCGAAATTAAATTTGCCGGTCATTTTACATGTGCGCGATGCCCACGACGATGCGCTGGCCGTGGTTCGCCGGTATCGGCCGACGGCCTTTGTCGTGCATTGCTTTACCGGCAGCACGGCGGAAGTTGAATCATGGCTGGCATTGGGGGCCTATATCGGTTTTACCGGCATCGTAACCTACAAAAACGCAACCGATGTGGCAAATGCCTGCAAAAGCGTTCCCATTGATCGCCTCCTGGTTGAAACCGACGCACCCTACCTTTCGCCGGTCCCCAAACGCAGCATCAAAATTAATGAGCCGAGCTTTGTTGTGCACACGGCAGAATACATCGCCAAGCTGCGTGGCGTCACGCTGAAAAGCGTGGCGGAATCAACCACCGCCAACGCCGTCCGCCTGTTTGGTAACGCATTGATTGCCGCCGGGGCGGCCAAATAGCCCTGGGCTTGCCCGGTGTCGCTTAATTGTCAAAATTCGGCCAATGAATCGCATTTGATTCTATGACGCGGCCTCTGTGGCTCTTTTCTCTGCGCGCTAAAAAAACAACTTTCACCATGCCATCGGCATGATACCTTAACTCGCACAGGGAAGTGTTATGATTTCGCGCAGAGCCACAAAGACACAGAGAACATTAAAAACATACAAATAATAAGATACGCAAGTGGCACGTCAATAAATATAACCATACCAGCGGCATGAATGCCTATATCAGGGAGAGAGTCACTATTATCTCGCACAGAGGCGCAGAGCCACAGAGAGAATTATAAAAACAATATAACAAAGCGACAACCAGCGAGCCGCCGGGCTTGTCCCGGCGCGCTTCAATCTAATGAAAATATGCTGGTGCTATTTGCGCGTGCATGGCGGTGCAAACTCGCTTTATTCGCCGCCACGCATGCCGTAGGTGTTTCGATGCGCCGTCGGCTCAGGACAGATATGCTTTTTTCCGGCGGCCGCTCAGATAGCTTTCCATGACACAACTGGCCAGATCACTGCCCGTGCAGTAAAACGCCACTCCGCGTGCCAGACGGGTCAGTTGATCGGTAAATTGTACCCACTCCATATCCCAATAATCTTCTATTAAGGCAAAGCTGGCCACTCGAATATCACTTCGCACGCAAAGCAGCGCTTCACGCAAAGTGGCCATCGCGGTCTTCTTGCTTGGTGGGTAAATCAGGTTAAGCATCTGTCCTTCCAGGTGGGCGGTCGGTTGTCCATCCGTGATGATGAACATGATCTTTTGTGCCGCACTGCGACGATTGAGCACCTGACGGCCCAGTTGCATACCCATTTGCAGATTGGTGAAGTGCTGGTGGGTTTTGTCCGCCTCCTTCAGCGGGATACGAACTTGAATCGAATATTCATGCGTGCTGACCGGCTTGGGCATAAGCAGGGGCAATTCACTGTGGCGGATCATCTTGGCGGTGGAGTAAAAGCCGACAATGTCGACTGTATCCTGCGGAAATCGCTGCTGCACCAGGGCACTGAGTCCCATCGCCACCTTTTTGGCTGCGATAAACCGGCCGTACCGCATCATGCTTCCCGACATATCAATCAATATGCAAAGGGCACAATTGGTGGTGCCTTCATGCAGATGCATCTCCAGATGATTCTCGCTGAATTCAATGGGTAGCATGGGTGTACCCGGGGTTTTGGCATGGTCGGCCAACGCATTGCGCAGCGACTGATGCAAATCTAATTCGCTTACCGGGTCCCCAAATTGATAGGGCCGCGTCCCCTCCAGACGATCCGCCCCGGCACCCGCATGGGTGGTCGGATGACCGTCGCGACCGGTCCGGGGCAAATTGGCAAAAATCTCCATCAAAGCCCGCCGCTGCATTTGATTAACCGCCCGAGGGGTCAGACGATAGCGCCCGGCAGCTTTCTCCAGCAGGCCATCCTGCATGAGCTGGTCAAGTAATTGGGCCTGCTCCTCGCCGAGGTCATTCAATGCGTCCAGCGCATCATCGCCGTAGGCCAGAATGAAATCAAATACTTTGTCATAGGGCCACAGGCTATCCGGAGTGGGGAATGCCTCGCCATCAAATTCGCCATATTGGTAATGCATCGTGGCTCCTGCCGAGTATAAACATCGCTCGGAATTATAGCGCGTCATTGCGAGTGGTGGCTGGCGTTCTTCCCAAAAATTCGCCGCCTGCGTGCAACCCGCCCTCTGCGGTATACTGAGGCATAAACGGTGAGGTGACATGGATGTGATGACCGTATACAGAAAGGGATTTTTGAGACGGGTCTTTTGGGCCGCGCTGGCGACGCTGGTCATCGGCGGCGTGCCAAACGCCGTTGCTGCGCCGCTGACTGCCGCTGCCAAGTCGCTTCTGCCTCCGCAATGGCGGGCATCGGCACTTTGGCCCGATCTCAATACGGTGCAAAAACATCCGGCACGGCGGTTCCACGGTTTTCCGGCGGTATATTCTGCTGCAGATTGGCAGCGCTTTATTCATGCCTATGGCCCCGCCCAACGACGGCTTCTCATGCAACTGGATTCCCAGCGAAACATTTTTGCCCGGCAACTTCTGGCGCGGGCCGCTCGATCGCACCATAACGGCTATGCTCGGCTGCTGGCCTTGCGGGCATTCGCCGAAACGTTTCAGCATACCAGTGGCTCGCCTGTCGCTGTTAAGGCGCTGCATCTTTATCTCCGGCGGTTGTCGCCATCGGATATTAAAAATCCAGTGCTAGCCGCACCGGTGTGGACCATGGCCCATGAGCTGGCCTGGCTGGGGGCGACACCATTTGCCATACGATCGCAAATGGCAGTGGTGGCTGAAAAGGCCAATGTGCAACTTTCCATGGATCTGCTGCGTGCCGGGCAGTACACCGCCGCCGAAAAAGTGGTGGCGATGCTGCCCATTCATGAAACCAATCGGGTCCGGCACAATGCGCTGCTCATGAGCCAAATGGGTACCTTGCGGGCCTTAACGCGGCAAAGTATCGCTGAAATAAATTTTATCGGCACGCAATTTCCATTGGTCAATCAGAACGCCCAGGCCGCCATGTATGTCCTGCTCCATGCTGCATTTGTACAACCCGATAAAAGACTTATTCATCGGGTGATGCGGCACTGGCCGCACACCGCGGTCCATCAGCTTGGGGCCTTGCTGCTTGCGAGGCATCCGACGCCTATGCAGCAATATCAACGGGCGCAACTGATCATTAGCGCGTGTCATGGATTGGGACGAAGCATACTTCGTGATCGATCGTTTTACGCCGCCCTCCATGACTTAGTCGCCTTCCGCCGGGCAAAGTCCACACGCTGGGATCGGGTGCATCGGGCGCTGGCCAAAATTACCATCGCCCATCTAATAGAGCGCTTCGCCCTGCCCAATCCAGATGTAAACCCACTGGCGGCACTGATCAAACCACCATCGGCCGACGCACCGCACGCCAAATCCAAAAGTCCGTAGCAGCGCCGATCGTTTTGGCTTTACCGAACCGGCTTGATCCTCGCATCTCCACGCCTACAATCTGACCGTTGCAAATTGGGATCCATTTTAAGGAGTTATTCAATGGCAGTAACCGTTTTATATCATGGACACTCAACATTTGAAGTTCACAGCGGAAATCATCGACTTATTGTAGATCCTTTTCTGGATCAAAATCCCCTTTCCGATATCAAGCCGGCGGCCGTCAAGGCCGAGCACATACTACTTTCGCATGCCCACTTTGATCATGTGGCAGATGTGGAGTCCATCGCCAGACAGAATAAGGCAACCATTTACTGCAATTTCGAGATGTCACAGTACTATGCCGGTAAGGGGTTCAACGCGGTGGGGCTTAATACGGGCGGGACATGTCAAACGCCATTTGGCAGGCTGTCGCTTACCGTCGCCTTTCACACCAGCACCTTTCCCGACGGTACCGCAGGGGGGGTGGCCAGCGGAATGGTGATTGAGATTGCCGGTAAAAAAATCTACTATTCAGGCGATACGGCGTTGTTCAGTGATATGGCTTTGATCGGCCGCCTTTGGAAGCCGGATATGGCAATCCTATGCATGGGCGATCATTTCACGATGGGCCCCGGTCACGCCGTTCTGGCCGCGGAAATGATCGGTGCTCCGCTCGTGATGCCCGTACACTACAACACCTTTCCGCCAATTGCCCAAAATCCGGAGGCCTTTGCCGATGACATCCGCCTTAAAGGCTTAACGCCCGTGGTGTTAAAGGCGGGCGAATCGTGTAGTTTGTAAAAGTTGGATGGATCGAGCCAGTTTTGAGGGCCATAAAAAAGATAGCCCGCTGCAACGCACAGCGGGCTATCTCGGTTATGGGAGGAAACTGCAACTGCGACCAACATTACTATCGGCTTACTTTTGAACACTCTTTAACCAAATCTCAAATTTATCTAAATATTTCTTCCGCCTCCCATCACCTTCCAATTTGTGGCATAATCTACTGGGGCGTCCAAGCCCTGGAAGTGTCTACGGAGAATGCCTTTGTCTACCTATCCGATGGTTTTCCTTGTGGGGGCCGGCCCCGGCGATCCCGGACTGCTGACTCTGGCGGGTAAAGATGCAATAACTTCATGTCGTGTAATTATTTATGACGCATTGGCTAATCCCGAACTACTCCGCCACGCCCCGCCGTCGGCGGAATTGATCTACGTCGGTAAGCAGGCCAATCGTCATACCCTCACGCAGGATGAAATAAACGAATTATTGGTTACCAAATGGCAGCAGCAAGCCGCCTTTGCGAAAGTCCATTCTCCTTGGGGGAATATCGTTCGGCTAAAAGGGGGAGATCCGTACGTATTCGGACGCGGCGGGGAGGAAGGACAGTATCTTTTTGCGCACAAAGTGCCATTTCAAGTCATTCCCGGCATCACCAGCGGCATTGCAGGGCCTGCTTACGCCGGAATTCCGGTCACTCATCGCGACTTTACCAGTTCTGTCACCCTGATCACCGGCCATCAACAAGATTCCAATGTAGCCGTCGGGCTTAATTTTGACGCCTTGGCAAAACTAAACGGCACATTGGTTTTCTACATGGGCGTAAAAACGTTACCCACACTCGCCACCAAACTCATTGCCGCCGGGATGGACGGTCAAACACCTGCGGCCATCATTCATCGCGCCACCCACCCCAATCAAAAAACTTACCGCGCTCATCTCAAGCAACTCTGCAGTGCCGATTTTTGTGCCCAAATCGCGCCGCCGGCAATAACGATCCTCGGCCAGGTGGCCGGTTTAAGCGAGGAACTGAATTGGTTTGAACAGCGACCGCTTTTTGGCAAAACGGTGCTGGTAACCCGCACGCGTCAGCAGGCCGGTGAATTGTCGCGCCGCCTCATTGAGCTTGGTGCCATGGTCATTGAAGCTCCAACCATCGAATTGGCACCACCATCAGATTCTGCCGCAGTGATCCAGGCAATTGGCCGCCTGTCGCACGCGGATATGGCCATTTTTACCAGCGTGAACGGGGTGCATGCCGCATGGGACTATCTAATGCAGGCGGGGCGCGATGCCCGGGCACTGCCACAGCGAGTGGTGGCCGTTGGCCCGTCCACTGCGGCGGCACTGCGTCAAATAGGCATTATTGCAGATTTAATGCCGGAGGAATTTACCAGCGATAAACTTTCGCAAGCCATCCAATCGCATCTCGGCGATGTGACAGGGTTGCGGGTGATGCTGCTAAGGGCGCAGATTGCCCGACCGGCGCTGCGAACCGGTTTGGAGCAGGCCGGTGCCCAAGTGGAAGATGTTGCCATGTATCAAACTCGTCCACCCTCCGCATTGCCAGCCGAAGCCTTGACCGCACTTTCTGAAGATCGAATCAGCTTGATAACTTTCACCAGTGCATCAACCGCCAATAATCTATTTAATCTGCTGCCGCCGGACCTGCGTGAGAAGGTTCGCCATCTCCCCAAACTCTCGATAGGACCGGTCACTACGCAAGCACTGGCCTCGCTGGGATGGGATGCCCAGCTTACCGAGGCGGCCGAACACGACATCCCCGGCATGATTGCCGCGCTGGACCGCCAAAATCAGGTGCAGGAGTAGTCGGTGTCGGCTACCCAAGGCCGCCTGTCCAGCGGTACACTAAAGGTGGAGAGAAGGTGCGGGATGCGTAGACGCGGAAGATGAGGAACGCCCATGACACTTTCAAGATCAAAAAGAATTCGTAAATACCCGGCGTTTACCTTGGTGGAAATGCTGGTCGTGCTGCTGATCATCACCATTCTTATCGGTATTGGTTTGGCCGTGGGCACGCAGGTGGAAAACAGTTCCTCAGCCAATTTGACCAAAACCGAACTTAAAAACCTGCAAGCCGCCCTAGGTTGGTACATTCATAAAAGTGGTGGCCAAGTACCCCAAAATATGGGTCAGTTTTTACAGGATTACCAACTGGACCACGCCACGCCGGGGCCTAACAGTACATGGAAACAAACGCCGGATGTGCTCACCGCCTTACCTTCCAATCTTGTAATCACTGGTACCTTTCCCGGCCCGGGTGGGTCGGGCACCATGACCGGCGTAATTTGTGTATTGGATGGTTTTGGTAATCCCATCCAGTACATGCCATCCGGTGTCACGCAGGCGAACGCACCCTTGTATGCCAACCCTTCCGGTAACTCCTACGCCACCAGTTCCACCGCGTGGCTAAACCAAGGCAACTACGCAAGCCAGAACTTGGCGGCTCTCCCGTCCGTGATCGTCAGCAGTCAGACGTTTCAGAATGGTACGACGGGTTGGCAGCCCAGTACCGATCATGCCCCTTATTTTTACAGCTTTGGACCGGTGTTTTCCGCGGCGCAGGCCAACACCCAAACCACCTCGACCTTCGGCCCGGCAGATTACATCTACAGCTACAACCAGTGATAACCATTTCGCGTGGCGATAAAAGCGCCCCGATTTGCCCGCTGGCGGCAGGCACGCTTTATCGGCGGCAACCCAAAGTAAAAATACTAAAGTTTTCCTTTCTATTCAGGCTGCCTCCACTATCATCAGTCATAGAGGAAGCGATTGGATTTGTTCAGTCCGATCCACAGGTTGTTTTGAAAAGGAGAGGGCCATGCGTACCAATTTCCAGTTTCGCTCATCGGATATTCCCGTAGTTCTTGCGGGGGCGGTAATCCTCATAGGCGTCTTGGCATGGTTCAAGGTGCAGGCCGCCGCCAAAAGGGATTTGATTACCACCCGTATTACCCTGGCCACCCTTCAGGAAGGGCTGATGGAATATCAGCACGACTTTCACCATATGCCCCCATTGCACGGCCACGGAACCGCGCTGCACCAGTTTCTGGTGGATTACCAGATTGCGCGCATGACACGCCCTTACCAGACGCCCTCCGTGACTGATCCGAACATCATGCACTACATCCGCCCCGGCGAAGTCGTTCGCGGCACGATTCATCTGCCGGACGGCCGGTCGTTCCGTGGGGTGGTCAATGTGAAAGATGGTTTTGGTTCCAGCATCCGGTATTTGCCCACTCAAACCATCACGTGGCGCGCCCCCTGTTTCGCCAGCGTGCCGCCCGGCGCTGCCAATCCGCAAGGTTGGATTTACAGTCGCTGATGGCATAACTTCAATGGGAAATCTCTCGCTCACCGACCGCCGTGCTCCAGCAGCACGGCGGTCAAATTTTCTGCCCGCCATTCGCAGCATTGGCCTCCACCATGGGCCCTGTCGAATTGCAGCCCTTGCGGCAATCAACGCAAGCTATTGTAATCTCATCACCCGCGTGGTTATCGGCTCAACATGCCGGGATATACCGCGCCTTAATGGTTTGGGGATGCGCACGTGGCAAACGAACGACAACGCCTGGCCGTTGGCTCTCTGCTTGCTGGAATCATTATCAGTTCCAGTAAACTGCTGCTCGGCATCCTTATTGGATCACTGGCGCTCATTTCCGACGCCATTCACAGCACCGCCGACGTTGTCGCCGCCATCATTACCCTTATCGCTGTAAAGGTCAGCGACTTGCCCGCCGATGCCACCCACAATTACGGTCACGGCAAGATTGAAAATCTCTCCGCCTTTGGCGAAAGCCTCATTCTCATACTCACCGCCATGGGGATTGGCTACGCGGCAGTCATTCGCCTGATGCATCCACGGCAATCGGCCAATTCTCCGGCTGCCTACGTCGCCATCGCGCTGATGGGGGTGGTGTTAATCATCACCAGTTATCGAGCACTTCGCCTGGTGCGGTCATACGCTACCCGGCGCAGCAGCGCCCTGCGTGCCAATCTGCTGCATTTTGCACTTGATGTTGTCAGCGCACTCGTGGTGCTGCTGTCACTGCTTCTCGACCAGTTAACCCATCAGTTGTGGGTCGATCCTGTCGGGGCACTGCTGATCGCCCTGATCATCCTCGCGGCGGCCCTGCGTCTGGCCAAACAAAGTGTCGATGTATTAATGGATCGCGCACCCGCCGGTCTTGAAAGCCAACTGCAGGAAGCCATCCGCCGTGTGCCGGGGGTAAGTGAAGTACCGCGGGTTCGGGCCCGGCAGTCCGGTTCGCAGCGGTTTGTGGATGCCACCATTGTGGTACCGGCGGACATATCGCTTGAAGAGAGCCACCGCATCGCCACCAGTGTGGAATTGGCCGCCGACGCCGTGGATGAAAGCATAGATGTGATGGTGCATGTGGAACCGGGCCCCAATTTTGACGATCCATCATCCGTGGTACGTTCCCTTGCCGAGGGGATGAAGGTATCGGTTCACGCCATCAATGTGCAAAACATTTATGGACGTCTCTACTTGAGTTTTCATGTGGATGTGCCGGCCAATTGGTCGGTGGCCGAGGCGCATTCCAAAGTAACCGAGCTTGAATCCCGAATTAAGGCCCGCCTGCCAAACATGGCGGAAGTTCACTCGCATATCGAACCGGCCGGCAAATAATCCTGACAGGTCGTTCTGTTAAAACTTGCATTTCAAATGGGTATGTGTTAATAATTGCGCGTGGGCCGATAAAATCTTCCCGCGTTTCCTGAAATGCGGGGAAGTCCTGGTATCGACCATAACCGATTGCGGAAGATCGCCGCATCGAAACCGGTGTATGTTTAAGGGGGCCGAAAGTTTTGCAATAAGGGCGCGCCGCCAAGGGTGTCTCTTTGCGGGGTAAGTTCGCCAGCAGTTTTCTATTCGCCGTTTAATCCGGACCATTTCGAAAGGAATTGAAATGCTTGATCGGAATCTGAACGCCTCGGATGTTGCCATCAGCCGAACTTTGCCAAGAGCGTGCTGGCGTAATCGGCACCTTCTGGCAGCCGCGGTGGCATTGTCGGTGGCAGGCATCGCATTGGGGACCCCCTTGGTCCCGTCACTTGTGGACGTGAATTTTTATGATTCCTCGGCCACCACGCCGGCAACCGAGTCGGGTGCGGCTGTTGTCGGCGGCAGCAGCGACCAATGGAATAATATTGGGGTGTCCGGCGCTGGAGCCAGCGTTGCCGGCAGCGGCATCTCCTTGAACACTACGACCGGGGCTAGTTCGGGTTTGACACTTTCATACTCGGCCTACCAAGCCGCAAACTCCGGCACGAACCCAACTAATCCCATCGCGCCCGGACTGATGACGCAGTATCTCGATGAAAAACCCAACACCGGTGGTACCAGCGTCAACATCGATATCAGTGGTCTGGCCGCCAAAACGACCTACAATCTTTACGTTTACGCCGCATCATATGACGCCAGTGGCACCAGTCGCGCGACCGTTATAACGGCTAATGGGGTGTCTGCCGATGCGACGGGGAACGGTCAAGGTTCCGCCGCGAGTAGTTTCATCGAGGGCGATAATTATGTTTTGCTCACCCCGACGAGCAACGCGTCGGGCGTCATAACGATTACCCAGACAACGCAGCCCGGCGTGGGCGAGGGTGACCTCAACGGTCTGCAAATCCAGCTGCTCGTCAATACCTTCAATAACGATTCCAACGACAGCAAAGGAACCGGGACCAATTTCTGGTCTGTCGGCGGCAACTGGAACGCGGGTACGCCTGCCGGCCAAGTTAATGTTGCATTAATTCCCGTCAGCGGCAGTGGAACCGATTACAATGCCGATCTCTCCGGATCGTCGCAGACGGTTGCCGGTTTAAATTTGGGGGCCGGTAGCAACATCTACAATTCGGGTTCATCCGCTGAAACGCTCACGGTTTCACCAGGATCCGGCGGATACAGTTACAGTTCGGTTATCGCCGGCGATATCGGCAGCACCACAGGGACCTTGCCCGGAAGCAGCGGCGGTAGCGGCGGCTCGGGTGGGGCTATAAATCTCGTCCTTGATGGCGGAACCAACACCGTTTCAGGCCAGCTTTTCGGTAATCTAAATCTGACCGTTAACGGTGGCACCACGACACTATCCAACAACAACTCCTACACCGGTACGACCACCATTACGGGCGGAACGCTTGCCCTTTCAGGGGGCGGCTCCCTGGCCAACTCCTCAGGTGTCAACCTTTCAACCGGTGGCACCTTCGACATTTCGCAGGCCAGTAACGGGGCCACGATCGAAGGCCTCTCCGGTACTGGCGGTACGGTTGCGCTGGGCGGCAAGGCGTTGACGGTGGATATCGCTTCAGGACAGACCGACACCTTTAGCGGTGCCATTCAGGACGGTGGTATCGGGAGCGGTACCGGCGGATCATTGGCGCTGGACGGTTCTGGAACGCTCGTGCTAAACGGCACCGAAAGCTTCACCGGCGGCGTCAATCTAAATTCCGGCACACTCGCCATCAATTCTGCGTCGGCAATGGGTACCGGTACACTGAGCTTTAACGGTGGAACGCTTCAGGCGGGCGGCGGTCTTAGTATCTCCAATACCATCTCGGTTGGTGCTGGCGGCGGCACCTTTGACACCGGCGGTTTTAGTAACACAATAAGGTTTGGATCAATTAATTCTCTGACCACATCCCCCACCACCCTCACCATTGACGGCGGTGGAAGCCTTACAAATGACGCCTCCTTCATAAATTCCGACATCCAATTCAATATCGCTGATAGTTCAACTCTATACATTGAGAACCCGGGCCAAAATAATATTATTTTTACGGGCAATGCGACCCAAGGACAACTGCTGTTCGGACTTAACGGCCACACCGACGAACTCGGCAGCGTTTCGATCGCGGACAGCACCGCGACAACCGCCCAGCTAATTGACGGCGGTGGCGCTACGACCGCAATCAATGGGGGCATCTCCAACAGCGACCCTAATGCGATCTTGGTACTCCAAGATGGGCCGTATGAGTTGGGCGGTAATAACAGCGGCTTTGCGGCAGGAACTTTGGAGATCACAAATGTCTCGCGGGCAAGTTTCTACAACTCCGCGGGCGGGCTTGGCAGTGGTGCCACAATGAAACTTAATAACGCTACCATTCAGAACGCCGCACTTACTGACATGACTTTCAACAACGCCTTTGTTCTCGGCAGCGGTGGTGGAACCATCGATGCCAACGGGAATGATGTAACTCTGGCCAACGCGATTTCAGGAAGTGGTGCACTGTATCTTGAAAGTTCAGTCGGTGGCGGTAGCGTCGTTTTATCCGGAAACAACACCTACACCGGCGACACCACCGTATATCCCGGTACGACACTCTCCATATCGGCAGATGACAATCTTGGTGCGGCCAGCGGCCGGTTAATCTTACTCAGTGGATCTACGTTGGCCACCAATGGCAATTTCAGTATGAGCCGTCCCATCTATGTCGGGGCGGGAAGTAATAGCGTACAAGTTGCCGTATCGGCGGGCGATACCATGACGCTCAATGGTACCATCTCTACCTTGCTGTTGGCCGGCCCATTACAACTTTCCGCAGGGCCTGAAATTTCTGCCGGCCCGATCGTAAGCAGCACGCTGACGGCCAGCGGTGCCGGCACGCTGGTTCTAAATGGCGACAATACCTACACCGGCGGCACGATGATTGATGCGGGTGCCACCGTGGTGGCTGGTGGCGACAGCGCCTTCGGCAGCGGTGCCATCATCAACGCCGGTACCTTGGCCACGAGCAACTACATGTTCGACGGACCCACGCCGGTCGTGATCAATGCCTCCAGTCTGACGCTCGATTCGACCTCCAACTTGGATCTTGCCATCTTCGGATCGCCCGCATCGGGCAATTACGATTATGTTTCGCTGGGCAGCGGTCCAGCAACGCTGGCTGGCAAACTCAATATACGCTTCATTAACGATGCACCCATCAACGGCCAGGCTTATACCGTGGTCAAAACCACCGGCAATGTGTCCGGCAGTTTTGCCATTGTTACATCAAATGCAAGCCACGTTTCATTTGCGCAGAATGAAGTCGTCGGCAACGGTTACCAGATCGTAATCCAATCCTCGGGATTACCTCAATTATTTAATACTACGGGACTATCGGATAACCAAATCCAGGTTGCTGATTATTTCACCCAACTATCCAATCAGGGGCAGATTCCATCACAAGTAATTAATAGCATCACGGAACTGAGCTTTCTTTCCGGAACCTCGCTTGCAAATTACCTTCAAGGCCTTACCCCGCAGGATTACGCCCAATTAACTCAACCGGCGATTGATAACATGATTTTTGAGGGCATAGCGATTGATGGTCAGGTATATGATGCCTACCATGGCGGCGGGTTTGACGCCTCCGGCCTCGCTTTGCTTAAAACCAGCCAGAGCGACCCATTTGCGTTGAATCTTGCCTCCGCCATGCAGGAGGCGGACCATCAGGCCTTGCTGGGCCAATCCATGCAGGAATTGGATGCAGCCGCCATGCCACCTTCACGGTTGGGAACGCGCTGGTCAGGCTTTTTAACTGGCCAAATTGCCTTGGACTCGGCACCACAGGGCGGTTATCCGACACAGCACTTTACCACTGGCAGCGTGATGGCGGGGCTGGATTATCGGCTCACGAAGCACCTGTTGGTTGGCGGGATATTCAACTACGCTTATACCGGTGGCACACTGGATAACCTGGGCAGTCGCGAGGCCGCCAACAGCTACGCGCCGGGGTTATTTGCCGGCTACAAACTCGGCAGGCTGCAGATTGACGGCCTGACGCAGTACACCTTCAATACCTACAAAATTAACCGCAACATTGTGGTACCGGGCTATACCGGCACAGCCACAGGTGAACCCGTAAGCAATCAGTACGATGCCTCGCTTATGGCCGACTATTACATCCATCCGATTTCCGGACTCGATATTGGCCCATCGGGGGGAATCGCCTACACGCACATGAATGTGGGCGGTTTTGGCGAGACGGGCAGCCCTTACGCACTAAGTGTGTCCAAGCAGAGCATTGATTCATTCCGCACGTTGCTGGGTTTTCAAGGGCACTGGCATTTGAACAAGAAGCTTTTGCCGCTGCCGTTGGTGGTTAGCTTTAATGCTTTCTGGCAGCACGAATATATCGGTCGGCGCGGGTCATTGGTGGCGAGTTTTAGCCAAATTGGGCCAGGCTCCTTTTTATACAATGCCCCAAGTCCGTCGCGAAACTCCGCACTGCTCGGGTTGGGCATCGGTGGCTATCTGGCCAAAAACACATCGCTATTCGTCAATTATCAAACGCAGATTGGCGATCATCGGCAATTTGCCCAAACCGTTATGGCGGGTGTGGCCATAGGCTTTTAACCCAGCCTTCGCACGTCGGTGCTAAAAAATGGTGTCATGATACGTTCCAATCGCGCTCGGTTGTTGCGCGTGTCTATCAGGCAATATCTCATGAACGCCACAAAGATATGAGTTATAACCCGGCGCTCTATCCGGTTATGAATGGGCCGCCGTTTCACGTCGCGCTTGAAGCTAAATTTAATATTTATGTTCGCCAAAAATGTGATCGAACCCGATAATTCCGGTCGTTTATCTGGCATGTACATCCGCGCCATCTGGATCGGTCCCCCCGGGCAGAAGTGTTATCTCGTAGGTCGTGTTGAATCACGAATGGTTCCAGCCATTGTTGTAATGGACAGTTATGGCCGTTTTTTCCGGGTAGGTGCAAACCCTGTCCGTGATCCGGTGCGCCGTGAGCTTGGTCGGTTGCGGGGCCGTAAACAGGAAATAAAAAGCACCGGTCACGCTTAACTGGCGACCGGTGCCCATGCCTGCCACTGTTTAAATCTGCAACCAATTATTGGTAGAAGTTGAAAATGCCCAGCCATGTATAGCCAGCATGCATCTGGCTGAAGTTGTGCCAGCGGACGGATCCGTCGTTATAGAGTTCGTTGCCGCCATCTGGTGTGGTGCCGGAAGTCATATGGTTGGATGCCGCCGGGTTGGGCCACGCAAAGGAATTGAATATTGCCATCGTCGTATCGCCCGCCAATATGGTGTTGTTTGAATCATCGGGACCGTTGCTGAACTGGATTTGCGGTGCGTCAAGGTCCTGGCCCCAATAATTTCTCTGCCCCGAGGGTGCGTAGTAGTAACAATAGCTGTACGCAATATTAGCCCAGTTGATGGTGTATCCCTTGTCTACCAGCGTTGGCAGGTATGAACCGTATGATGCGCTGTCAGCGCCGTAGTAACCGGATTGCGGGCAGTAGAACATCTGCGGTACTGTCATAACGCCCGAGGTGTACAGCAGGCTGAAGCCCGCGGGATTCCAATTCCGCGTGACATTGTTGTATCCGTTGATCATATATTCAAACGGAAGTCCGTATTCTGAGTTGGCTGGGTACTGATTTTCGTACGTATCCGCGTAGACGGCGAACGCCTGACCTAAAGAGTGCAACTGGGCGGAACAATTAGTCCTCTGTGCCAGGTTGCGGCTTGAGGCCAGCGCGGGCAGCAGTAATGAGATCATCACCGCCACGATGGAAATGACCACCAGAAGTTCAATCAGAGTAAAACCCCGGCTCGTTTTCAGGCATTTGGAACGCATAAGAAACCTTTCCCTTTCAACAGTCTTCCGGGTTGGGCTGCACGAATGTCACGGCATCCGCCCCGGAGAAAAACCACATTTTTATTCACCACCGTTCATCGCGGAGCAGATAGGCATCGCTGCGATGAGTTGACTAAATTGGCTCTCTCGTTCCCGCCATATCTATCGGTAGCTGGCCGGTGCCAATGCAGTAAAACTAAAACGGATTTCGCGTCTTCATCGTCTGATAAGCCCAATAAGCACTATCTCAGACGGCACATTCGAAAAACCGCCCTTTTATTTGACATCATCCCTATTCTGGGACTGTGATTGCGGTAGTGAACCGGCGGCAAGCAGGGAGGAATTCAAATTTTGAAGATTTGCTGAACCTCGTCCTTCGCTCAAACGTATCAGAGGGTGTCTTGCGAGGGTTTCCCACGGCCCTTGGAAGATGTAAGTTCCTTCCTTCTCCCCCACGAAGGCTGGTGGTCGGTATCGATCACCAGCTTTTTTTTCTTTTTGCCGCACTAACATTTAGCGCAAACGTGTAAGTCCGAGGGCAATGGTCCACCTTTGGAAACACCCCCGGCAAATGATGTAAGAAAAAGGGCGGGCCATGCTGGCCCGCCCTGGGAGAGTTTTGATGTTGGTCACGGTGTGGTTCGCCGTGATGTGGTCAGATTAGAACTTCACCTGCAATTGCACCTGCGTGATGAAATCCTGCGTGTTGGCGTTTGAGCCGATATTCGGACTGCTGTACGCCGCATTGGGCAGATAAGTGAAGGCAGCCTGCAGTTTGGCATTTTCGCCAAAGATGTAGTAATTCACGCCAGCCGTGTATTCCATCGACTGCTTGCCTTGCCCATCGGTGGTCAGGTCGCCAATGCGGGCGGCCAGTTCCCACTTGTGCGGCACAATAAAGTAGCCCGCTTCGCCATAGGCACCAAGCTGCCATACGCTGCCGGTTCCATAGGTTTTGTAAAGCAGGGCGGTGCTGCCACCGGCACCGGGTGTGGCGGCATTGTATTGTTGATAGTAAATGGCACCATTCAATGCCAGGCCGCGATACTTCATGTGGGCGTCAACGGTAGCGCGATACAGCGATCCGCTGGCAGTTACCCCACCAAGATAGCCGTTATTGGGAGTGGCCAACCCCGCAAGTGCCAACGAGCCTTGCGGAGCGGGATAGACACCGGCCGACGAATTCTGCTCTTCATAACCTGCGGCGGCACCAACGGCCCAGACCAGGTGCTTGTGCCATGACACATCCGGCGAATCGGTGAAATCGGCATTGGTACCGGCCCCGGCGTACTGCACGCGGGCATAAAAGCCCATGCGGTTATCCAGATTGGTACTGGTACTCACATTGGCGCTGCCATCGAGATTGTTGGCCTTGGAGCCGTTGTTCACCTGGGCATCATAAAAGAACTTGTTGTGATCCAAGTTGCCGGAAACATCCAATGCCAACGACCGCACCGGGTCAAAGGGTGCTTCAGCAGCGGCAAATTCCGGAAATTCTGTACCTGAGCTGTAGTATTCCACATGGGTGAATGGCACCAGCATGGAACCGGTGCGGATCATAAAACCCGGATTAAATTCATAACCGATCCAGGTGTCCAGAATCTGAAAGCTGTTGCCCAATCCGCTGCCGCTGGCAAAATCACCTGAAATTGAATAGATGATATTTTTGAAGGCATAACCGGAAAGGATCAACCGCGCCCGGCGGGCATCAAAGCCATTGGTGTTGCCGGTGTCGGATGACGGAATGGGGCTGCCCGTGGCCGTTACATTGTCGCCCCGCTGGGCCTGCGACCATGTGTAGCGGTATTGCAGGTAGCCATTGATGGTCAAATTGAATTCTTTGTTGGCGCTCTGGATAAAGAAGCCATTGTTGTAACCGGCTTCAAGGGCGTTACCCATGTATTGCGAGCGGGTTTTGGCATCGGAAAGCACCTGCTTGACGATCTGCCGCACTTCAGCGGCTGATTCTTCCGACTGCTGCACACTCTTCTGCCCACTTTGCAATGCCTTGACCTGACTCTGCAGGGCATTGATCTCGGCCTCCAGTTGGGTAACGGTCAATGCACTGGCCTTCATGCCGGGAGACGGGATCCCGGCGAAAGCGGGCGCGAAAGAGGTGCCTATGGTTGCAATACCCATCAACATCCATTTTCTTGATGATTTCGGTGCCCATTTAATCATGAAAAAACTCCTCAAAAAAAAACAAACAGCGTCATAAACACTTGTTAACAGGTCTGTCCGGTCCCAAAACCGCCATGCTGCCAACCACAGGTCAGCCGCGCGAAACGCCGGAAGTCGGCAACGTCATGAAAGCGCCCATTACCTGAGCGGTCTCATGCAGCGAGGTGGAACGCAAAGTTTGTGCCACTCAGATGTTTGGGTCAGAAATTTGCTGACGGAAGTCGGTCGTCGCCCATGACGATTGAAGGCATCGTACCTCCGGCCACGAGGGCGTTTACAGGTATGCTGCGGTGCAATCGCACTGAATTAACATAGTTCTGCCGCTGATGAGCAGCGAGTGTGGATGCTCAAACGTGCGAATTCCCGCTCGGTTCAGCTTTATTGTGGTCGGGGATTTCGTCCAAATAAACATCACTGCAGACGATCAATTGGTGTTTGCGCGCAGTGCATAACTTTTGGCAATACCGAATTTTATTATGGTTGGGTTGATAGTAATATCCTATTAATTTATCGTATGCTCGACGCAAGCAAGCTAACTTCTTGCTTGTCTGGTCAACCATTTCATGGGCGATCGACAAGCTGGAGGGGGAAGCAGACCGGTAAACGCCCGGCACAAACCAGATTTTTGAAACTGGGCGGTACTGCGGCTATCCTTAAAATCCATTTGCCGTGCTTACCGGGCGAGATTTGCAGGGACGCACTTAAGTGGGGCATGTAATAAAGATGTGAAATCAAGAAGATTTCAGGAGTGGGGGGCGGTATCTCACCGGAGCGGGGATTTGCTCATCGTTGGGTAGTTGCATTGCGATGGGGCCCGCCAATACGATCGATCGCTTGATCTGCGGCCGCCGGGCCGTAAAGGTTGTGTTGTCGTCTGTGGCCGCGTGCGATGCGGTAGTTATTATGGACAGTTAGATTCAGTTTTTCGGAAAAAGGGCATCGGGCAATGAACTTGAACCATTTACGAATTTTTATAGCTGTTGCCGAGGAGAAGAGTATTACACGGGCGGCACATCGGCTTAAACTCAGCCAGCCGGCGGTATCCAAGGAGTTACGGCTGCTGGAAAGCGCTTTGGGGGTGAGTTTGCTCCAGCGCCAAGCCCGAGGCTTGGAATTAACACGCGAGGGCGAAGTGCTCGCGGATTATGCGAAGCGAATATTCGGATTGGAGTCTGAAGCTGAGCGATCGTTGGCGGAGTTTCGCGGACTTGCAAGGGGGCGGGTAGTGGTGGGTGCCAGCAGTACAATCGGCGTCTATAAATTTCCCGAGATACTGTTGCATTTTCACGATAGGTATCCAAACATCGAGGTGGATCTGAAGTTAAAAAACGACAAGGATATACAGGATGTTCTGCTTGATCGGCAGTGTGATCTGGCTTACACGGGGGGCTTTATTGAACATCGAGATATCGAGGCTAAGCCGGTCCTGACCGACAAGTTGATCGTCATTACGCCGCCCGGTCATCCAGCGGCCCTGAAGCAGGGATTAAGTATAGAGCAGCTACGTGATTACCCGTTTGTTCTCCGTGAGGTCGGATCAGGCATGCGAGCAATCTTTGATAGATTTCTTGCGTCACGCAATTTAAATGTCAATTGCATTCTTGCGCTCAATGACACCGAGGCCGTGAAACGCGCTGTCTCACTTGGGCTGGGCTTGAGTGTTTTGTCCAATCTTGTGGTTGATGCGGAAATTCAACGGGGCCAACTTTGCATGGCAAACGTCAAGGATTTTCCACTTGAGCGTCCCATTCAGCGCCTCATGTTACGGGGGCGAACCGAATCGGCAGCTATTCGGGCGTTCCATAACACGCTCGTCGGTACGCTCAATAGAAGGGAACACCGAACTGACCACCTGTAAATCTCCATCGCAGGGAGTGGAAGGAGTCTTCGGTAACGCCCAGACGGTTTCGCTGATTCAGAAACCGCTTCAACGATGCCCCGACCACCGCAGTAATGGTTTGCACATCAGGTTAATAAGCCCGCTGGAAACAGTGCTTAGCACTCCGATGGTGATCATACCAACAATAATGTCAGGATACTTAATAAGCTGATAAGACTCCCACGTGTAATTACCAATCCCATTCTGCCCACCAATCATCTCAGCCGTCAGAAGAGAGAACCATGCGATTCCCATGCCGACCGAGAGTCCCGTCGCGATGTTGGGGAGAGATGACGGAATGATGACATGCCATAGCACTGATAGCCGGGACGCCCCCAGGGATCTCGCGGCTCTAAGCAACTGGCTAGGTACTTCGGTAGCACCTTGATACGTATTGAGTATGACTGGAAAAATCGCGCCGAGAAATACGATAAACAGAATACTTGATTCTGTCGTTGGAAACATCAAAATCGCCAGCGGTATCCAGGCTATAGCGGGTATGGGCCGGAAGATTTCAACAAACGGCAAAAATATATGCCTCATGATGCTGATACGGGCCAGAGAAAGACCGAGAACGCACCCAAGTAACGACGCAGCCGCAAATGCCAGCCAAACACGTTTCACGCTGACCAGCACATTGATGTAAAACGCCTTGGACGCCGCTGCGTGTGCAAGGTGCTTCGCCACGGCCTGGGCAGATGGCACGTTCGCAAAATCCAGCCCAAAGTTTATTTTGTGTACAGAGAGTGTATTCCATCCCCATAAAAATATAATAATAGAGAGAAGGCTTATGACGTATCCGATCAGTTTTCCGGCAAGCCAGCGTCTGATATGCAAATTGACCGCCTGCGGCGAAAGCGCGGGCTTGCGCCGTACCTTTCGATCAAAAGTGTCGGTATGACCGAGTATCGTTTCCAACTGACTGGTGTAATCGGTACGCATGGGATACTCCTTTGGACCAAGGAACGTTTTTCCAAGATGTTTACTCAGCCGGCGATAGCAATTTGGCGAATCCGCAAACCTTTCCGTGCTCGGATGCGGCTGCTTTCTTTGCCTCATTCAAAGTCATGTACGCGTATACGGCAGTGGGGCTTTCGACAAACCACGACGTACGGGCAAACATTTTAATTCCGGTATCGTGGTCGTATACGTAGGCAGCGCTCACCTTTTTTCCAGACTTTGTGGCCGCCAGATAACCTTCAATCATCTTCGGAACGCTGCTGAATTTTTTAATGCCAACGCCATTAACCCATATTTCCGACGGCCGTCCAATATTCCGCATGGGTGAGATCAAGCGTTTTTCCTGCTTCTCGTAGTTCAGGCCCAATTTTTTGTAGGCCGCTTTAAGATAGGCTGGATCGACCCAGGCAGCCATTTTCAAAGGTGGCGCGCCTGCGTATTTGGCGAGAATTGAATGATCGAATCTCAGCGTCTTGAGCCATTGCGGCTTGATCGTCGGATCGGGAATGAGGTATCCTCCATGACTGAAGTACAGGTAGAGTACTTGCCGGGGGATCATTGTCCATTTAGCCAGCATTCGCGATGCATGCAGCGGATTGTTTTTAATCCACTGATCGGCCGCGGTGACAGCCTCGCAATACGCCGTAACAATCGCCGGATATCGCTTCGCAAAGGCCCCCCGCACAACCGCTCCATGCAAATAGGGAATTTTTGTCTCCGAGCCGCAGAAAATCATCCGCCCCGTGCCATTAAACTCCATGTATTCACTCATGGGGCAAAAGTCGGCATGGGCGGCGATACGTCTTTCGGCGATGGCGGCTATTCCCACCATTGGGGCCTGATTAATGATGTTAAATCGTGAGAACGGAATGTGCCGATCCTTCGCCAGCAGGTAAAGCATCCCCCAAGCCGCACTGCCTATGGGCACCGATAGCTTTTTGCCCTCGAGTTGGGTGACAGATGTAATTTTTGAAGATGTCGGCACGACGATGCCGTTTCCTGCGCCGTCGAGGTTATATGCTGTCATGGTGACCAGCAGTGACTTTTCGGTTCCAGTGGCCTGAAACTTGGCACCGTTTACCACCAGCGGGTAATCACCCATGGTTCCGAAGTCCAACTTCCCGGCGATCATCATATTAGTCAGCGGAGCACCGGAATCGTAGTTACGCCACACGATACGATAGTGCACGCCGGCATAACGTCCCGTGGTGGGTAGGTATTTTCGCAGCAGGTGCAATCCCATGATGACATTGCCTGCCGGATAGGTATCGGTGCACATATCCTGATAACCAAGGCGGATAGTGATGGTGCGGGCCGCCAGATGCCCCGCGACAGCCACCAGCATAAGCCAGCAGCCAACCAATAAAAATGTAATATAGCGTGCATTCATGGTCTAATTCCTTAAAAACATGACCGGTTAGTAATCTTTCAACGGGCGTGGTGCGCCTTTTGCCTTTCAGGTGCCTGCCATGCGACGCCACCAACACCAAACGTCAGCATGTCGGGGTCGGGAGAGTGGATGGGACGCTGGCTTTCCGTGTGGAGCATCTCAAGGCATTGGCTCTTAAATTCATTGAATTTTCTCGACGTGATCATTTCCTTATTTCGCGGTCGGGGAAGATCAATATCGATGATGCCCTTCTTCATGGCCGGACGCGCCGTCAGCATGACCACCCGATCTGCCAGGAAAATCGCCTCCTCCACATCATGCGTTACGAATATGACAGTCGTACGAAGCTCCTGCCATAGCTGTAAAAGTAGTTCCTGCATCTTTACACGGGTAAGGGCATCGAGGGATCCGAATGGCTCATCCATAAGCAGCACGCCCGGATTGTTTGCCAGTGCTCTGGCGATTCCGACACGCTGCTGCATACCGCCCGATAGCTGCGACGGCAACGAGTCCTCAAAGCCGACGAGTCCGACCATCTCCAAGAGCCGCAGGCTCACCTTCCTGCGCTGTGAGGCTTTGACGCCCGCCATTCGCAGGCCAAATTCAATATTGCCCAAGACCGTTTTCCAAGGGAAAAGGGCATGCTGTTGAAAGACCATTCCCCGGTCCGCACCGGGCTTTCGGACTGGATCGCCATCTACCAGCACCTCCCCTTCGAACGGCTTCATAAATCCGGCGACCGCGCCGAGCAGGGTTGATTTACCACAGCCTGAGGGGCCGACCACACAAATGAATTCACCGGGGGATATATCAAGCGATAACCGGCTCAGGGCCAGCACACTCGATCCGCCGACATTAAACCGGAGTGACACATTACGTATACTCACGGCGCCTCTCTCCAGTTGCGGCTCGCTTAGTGCCATCATCTTTGACTCCAACAAACGTTATCCCTCTCAGTGCGTGTCCAGACGCACAGGCTTCTGCGCTCACCACCATCCCCTAACGCAAAAATGATGCCATAAGATGAAAACCAGCCCGATTGGTCGACGAAAACGTCCCGGCTAAGCTTGGGGGGCTCAGGCCGCTCAAGCACTGAATTCGCCTTGGATCATATATTGGAAGCAGGTTCTTCTTTTTTAAGATACTGCCCAGTGCGATTTGAATCGGGGCACCCGGACGTTGTCAATTGGCCTGCTTCGATGGGCCTGAATCATCTTTCGCAGGTGCGACTTTTTCATGGAGAGAGCCGATTTCCACCATCTCGGATCGCCCGGCTATGACCTAATCTTTTTGACTCAATACTTCGGTGATCCGCAACAACGTCCCAATATTCCCGGCGTGACATTGGCACCGTGATATCAGGGGTAGCAGTTGTACAGTCTTTCAGCACCTTGGACTCCCCACGCATGTTAAATGTCCATCCATAATCTATTGGCATGCCGCCATTTACATTATGTATGGAGATCGTTTTGGGTGGCTCATAACTCGTTACCGCCCGGCACCTGTGCTCAGTTTGGCCCTTCAGCACGTTCATTTGACCGGAATGCAACATCGGCTTGGCGTTAACCATCGCCAGAACCATTTCATATAACAGGTCTGCGCAAAGCGAAGAGAAGATGATTCTCAATTTGGCACAGCGATTGCGTTTATCCAGATATGCGTGTGAGCCGTGATGACCCAGTCTCCGGCAAGTATAAGGAGATGCAACAGCAGGTATGGGAAGCAGTTCAAAAGAGCCGGTGTTCATAGTTGGTGGCGAGAGATCCGGCACAACATTGCTGATGGCGATGATTGGTGCACACTCCCGCGTGTCAGTTCCGGAGGTCACTTGGTTTTACCCGCGGTTCAGACGTTATATCCACACCTATGGCCTGCTGTCGGAGGGTCGCAATTTTCATGTGTTGTTGGAAGAAATGCTTTTCGGTATCAAGCGTCCCTTTTTTGGTTTAGCGGTCAATCCTCGCACCGTTCTTGATGAGGTCATGACGTATGTTGAAGAAATATCCTTCAAGGGAGCATTCGCGGCAATTATGAACTGGCACCGAGGATATACCGGCAAGGATCGTTGGGGCGAAAAGACGCCGCACAGTCTCTTTTATCTAAAGGAAATATTTCAAGACTTTCCGGACGCCAAAGTGGTGCTCATGTACCGGGACGGCAGGGATGTGGTCTGCTCACAGTTGCGGTCCTGCTTCGGGCCCACCAATGTTGTGGCTGGTGCCGTGATGTGGAAAAGATGCATGCGCGAGTCGCTTGAAGCGATGCGGCACTACCCCCCGGAACGCCTCCTCGCTCTTCGCTACGAATCCCTTGCCACTGATCCAGTCGGGGCACTCCAGCGAATATGCCAGTTTATCGATGAGAAATACGAGCCGACAATGCTCGACTTCTATAAGGGCGATTTAGCGGTTCAGCGAGCGCTGACGATTGATCATCGATCTCTCGGCGAACCGGTGCACGAGAGATTTGTCGGCATATATCGCGATGAAATGAGCCGCATCGATGAAGGCATCTTCTGTGCCTTAGCGGGTGACGAACTACGTGAAGCGGGCTACGACTTTGACGGACCTGCCCGGCCAGTCAGTACAGACTACGTAAACAAAATGATTGAACGCGACGCCCGTTGCAGGGCGGCCAACCTCGATGCCCCCGGCGGCCATATTGTGATTGAAAGCTATGCAGACTGGGTGGTGGATCGTCGCGAGTGCCGACGGAACGCGGGTGTATGGTGCGGACCGCCCCCACCTCCGCCGTCGTTGGCCGACTGGCCGCAGGAGCAAATTGAAGGATTCAGAGCGCCGCGGGTCTACAAAGACCGTTTTGCAGTGCCGCGCCGCTACGTAGCGTCGGAGCGGGTGTTGTAGCTCGTCCCGCAATAAGGTTCATTAGTGCTGCACTTTTATAAAAAAGGATGGATCATGGAAATTATTACTGAAATTTTAGTTATCGGTGGAGGCAGCGCCGGTTCGGTGGCGGCGATTAAGGCCAAGGAGGCGATGCCAGATCGCACCGTCCTTTTGCTGGAGAAAGCCAACATAAGGCGCAGCGGTGCGATCACCATGGGCATGGATGGTCTCAACAACGCGGTCATGCCGGGACACGCGGAGCCGGAGGATTATGTCAAGGAAATAACGCTTGCCAATGATGGCATCGTCAACCAGCGGGCGCTGCTCAGATATGCGCAAAACAGTGCTGCGATGGTGTCGGAATTGGATTCCTGGGGTGTCAAATTTCAAAAGACCAGCACAGGCGAATTTGACATGAAAAAAGTTCACCACAACGGTCGCTACGTGCTTCCCATGCCCGAAGGCTACGACCTGAAGAAAATTCTCTGCCGTAAGATACGACGCGTCGGCGTGCGCGTTGAAAACCGGATCATGGCAACCCGCCTGATTCTGGACGCAGGTCGTATTGCCGGTGCTATGGGGTTTAATACCCGCACCGGCGAATTCGTCATCATCCGCGCTAAGGCGGTTATCCTGGCCTGCGGCGCGTGTGGTCGGCTTGGCCTTCCCGCATCGGGATACCTCTACGGCACCTATGAGATGCCAACCAATGCGGGCGATGGCTACTCGATGGCGTTCCATGCCGGTGCCGAACTTTCAAACATCGAGTGTTTCCAAATTAACCCTTTAATAAAAGACTATAACGGCCCGGCATGCGCCTATGTGGCAGGCCCATTTGGCGGTCATACCGTCAACGCCCAGGGGCATCGCTTTATCCAATGTGACTATTGGAGCGGTCAGATGATGATGGAGTTTTACCGCGAGCTCCATTCAGGCAAGGGCCCCGTCTACTTGAAAATGAACCATCTGGCGGATGAAACCATCTCGGAAATTGAGCGCATCATGCATACGACGGAACGCCCTTCTCGCGGATTGTTTCACGCCAATCGAGGAAAAAGCTACCGTCATGACATGGTGGAAATGCACATCAGTGAAATAGGTCTCTGCAGCGGCCACAGTGCATCAGGCGTCTGGATTAATGAAAACGGCGAGACAACGGTGCCTGGCCTGTATGCCGCTGGCGATATGGCGTCAATACCGCATAATTACCTTCTCGGCGCATTTACGTTTGGAAAAATCTGCGCCCAACACGCCGTCGAGTACGTAAAAACCGTCTCTGAACCGAAGATCGATCCTGCTCAGGTTGAAGCCGAACGCGACCGCGTGCTCCGACCGTTGTCGCAGCCCGATGGGTATCCGCACCATCAAGTTGAATACAAGTTGCGCCGGATGGTAAATGACTACCTCCAACCACCCAAATTGACGACTCGTATGGAGATTGGGTTGGAGCATTTCATTCGCGCCAAGGCCGATCTGGACCAGATGGGTGCCAGAAATCCGCACGATTTAATGCGCGCGATGGAAGCGCACTTTATCCGTGACTGTGCGGAGATGGCGGCACGAGCCTCCCTCAACCGCACCGAGAGCAGGTGGGGGCTTTATCATTACCGCGTTGAGTATCCGGTTTCGGATAACGCCAACTGGTTCGTTCATCAAAATCTGCGTCGCACCCCCGACGGCAATATGGAATTCATCAAACGCCCGGTTGCGCCTTATGTGGTGCCGCTGGAAAAGGACGATCGCGAATCTTACAGTCGGCTCCGAATTGATGAGTCATCGACCATCACTCAAGCCGTCTGAATTTACTGCCATGTGCCAGCGCGATACGAAGTCGCAATGGCGAGACGTTCCGTTTTAGAAGGAGATATATCTATGCCGCAGGCAACCCAACATTTTGATTTGCCCGTTGTTGTCGATCAGTCAAAGTGCATCGAAGGATGTCGCGTATGTGTGGAAGTCTGTCCGCTCGATGCGCTCGCCATCAACCCGGACACACGTAAAGCATATATGGCACGTGACGAGTGCTGGTACTGCACTCCCTGCCAGGTTGATTGTCCCGCCAACGCAGTAACTGTGAACATACCGTATCTTTTGAGGTGATATCATGTCAACTGACACCAGCGGATATTCCGATATCGACGTGCGGCTTTCCAGCGATGATGTGGCGGTCCGAAGGCTTGCAATGACCGAGCTTGACGATCAAGTTGATGGACGCCATCTAGCCATTCTGTGCCGGGCCCTATCTGACGATGATGTCGCCATCAAAAGGCTGGCGCTGCGGTATCTCGAGGAACTCGGTGATCCGGAGGCGATACCCTTCATCGTCACATGCCTCACGGACGATTCCGCAGACGTCCGGGCGGCAGCCAAGTCGGCATTGCGTGAATTTCGCGATCCCGCCGCTGGCCCTCCGTTGATGGAGGCCGCCAGGAGCCCCGAAGGGCGCATTCGGGCGGGAGCGGTCTTTGGTCTCCGGGAATTGCGTATTGTTGAGGCGATTCCGCTTTTGACCAGTCTGGCCGGTGATCCGGATGTCGACGTCCGTCGCGAAGTCGTTATGGCCTTGGGGTTTATGCAGCACCCGCAGGCGGTACCCGTCCTGGTTTCCGCGCTGGGAGATGAGGACGCGTACGTTCGGCGTTTGGCCGTTGGCGCTCTGGCCTTGGTCCATTCCGAGATGAATGCAAAAATTCTCGTCGGGATGCTCGATGACAGCGACTGGCAGGTCCGCCAGGAAGCGGTTATCGCGTTGGATAAATTTTCTGTTGAACTCACGTCGGACGGCATCGTTCGCGCACTGTCCGACCCCGCTTGGGAGGTGGTCAAAGAGGCGGCGATGGTTGCGGCGCGTAAGCGAATTCCCGCCGCCCCAAAGTTGGTACCGCTTCTCGATCATGATCAGCCCGATGTGCGTCGTGCTGCGGTGATGGCGCTTGGGCAAATTAAATCCTCGCCGGACTCCATTATGAAAATGTTGGATGATCCGGACGGGGATATCCGGAAAGCGGCGCAAAATGCGTTGGAGGGGATGGGGTATCAATTCCGAAACGGAATCGTTTTACATTGACGAACGGCATCACTGGAAGCGAACTGAAATTGGAGATTATTTCATGAGTGCTTACGTAATAACTGAGCCATGCATTGGAACAAAAGATGCGGCATGTGTTGCTGTATGCCCTGCCGATTGCATTCACCCACGTAAGGATGAGTCCGAATGCGAAAATGCTGAACAGCTATATATCAATCCAGCCGAATGCATCGGTTGCGGCCTATGTGTTGCCGAGTGTCCGGTTAAGGCGATCTTTGCCGAAGAAAATGTACCAGCCGAATGGCATCACTATATTAAAAAGAATGCGGCGCATTTCGGACTGGCATAAAAGTGTTGAGCTTCGGAAGGCCATGCGGCCTGTGCAGGTAATCTTTATCAGCGCGGCATGAATGGCGGGTGATTGTTAAATATTATTTACCAGCACGCCGGGAAAAATTTCGTATCCAGATGGTGGCATCGGCTTTGTCGATGGTGCCATAGGCGACGCCGAGCCCCAGCGTAATCACGTCGTCATCCGAGGCGGTCAGGTCGTAACCATTGTTATCGAGAAAAGTAAAACCTGATAAAACCGCGGACTGCTTGTTGCCATCGTAAAAGGCATGGGCCTGACAAATACGGAGTGCGTACGCCGCAGCCCTCGCCGGAATGTCCCGGTGCAGATATTTGCCCAAAGCCCGCGCGGTCATGAACGCCGATTTCAACGGTCTGCGGTCACGAATTCCGGCCAGGCCCCCGTGGCCATCAAGTGCGTCGTCGTGAATAGCTACAACCTCATCAATGGTTGAAAATCGAATGGCACTACGCGTCACTTGGCAAGTTCCGCCAGCGCACGGGCATAGCGACTACGAAATGTGGCGAGCGATTTTTCCAATCTTTCCTTGCCGATACCGGCTTGTGTCGGCGTGACGATCAACTACGGTCCATCAACGGTAATCTGCACCTGGTCTCCAACGTGCAGTCCTACCATATCTATGATGGTATTGTCCAACGGTAAGGCGCTGCCGTTTCCCACTTTATGTATGGTTTTTGTCAATGGCATACTTCAACTCCATCCAAGATGGTCCGCTTGGCGATATTACATGGTAATCGCGTTAAGGATGATAAGGCAGCAAAATTTGGCAGCGATGCAAATATTCACCGCTGCATTTCTGGCAAAACTCAAGCTAAATGGGCTATATACGCATCAGCAAAGCTGCTTTTGGAAACGGCCACCATCTCGGCAGGGCCTCTGAAGATGAATTTGACCGAAGAAAAAGGGCGGGCCATGCTGGCCCGCCCTGGGAGAGTTTTGATGTTGGTCACGGCGTGGTTCGCCGTGATGTGGTCAGATTAGAACTTCACCTGCAATTGCACCTGCGTGATGAAATCCTGCGTGTTGGCGTTTGAGCCGATATTCGGACTGCTGTA
>JAKAEB010000050.1 GCA_021818445.1 Planctomycetota bacterium | reverse complement strand
CCGTCGGCATATGTCATGCCGACCTGCCGGTCCAGCGTGTCAAAGGCGTAATCGGTGGTGGCACCGCGATCATCAACCATCTGCATCAATCTCGAATTGCCATCATACACCATCTGCGTGCGAATCAAACCCCGCCCGGCCGACTGGAATGTGCTGTTGGCCGTCGGCCCCTGATTGCCAAGGCCAAGCGCCAACGGCTTATCCTGAAACACCGCGCACCGCACGGGCCAACGCCGCAGGTGCCACCCAAGCCACCTCATTTCGAACGCGGCGCAGGATTGCGTCGATTAAGGCGGGGTGTCGTCGCCCAATTGATCAGACGCTTCCGCAATGCGAGGTAAGCGGGCGATAGCTCCCGCCGCCGGCGCGGCTTACCCCGGGACTCTTGCCGTGTGGCGTAGCGCAACACGGCAAGCCCGACCTTGCCCGTGACGCAGGGCAGGCCAGAACGCCGCGCCGCGCCAACGGGCCGATGGATAACGACGCCACCAGGTAGCCGGCCCGATCCTGTGTTAAAGCGGGCATAGGATGGCGGCCCTACGGCCTTGGTCTTTGCCAGTTGGAGCGAACGCACCGGGAAGAGAGCACCGCGCTTGAGGTCAAAAGCCACCCTCATCGACTCGAACCCGCCGGGGTGTGGGGTCCAGCCGAAGGCCAAAATCGGCACCGGCCCCGATTTGAACTCCAGAGCCTCCGCGATCTTGAGTTTTGCGCGGATCGCAGCAAGCAGGCGGAGGAAAACCTCGGGCGTTCTGCGGTGGCCGACGAAAAAGCCAATATCCCCTTTCAGGCTTGCGCTTCTCACCCTCCTGGCCAGCCCTACCGCGGCCCTTTGGGCTGGTGTCACGAGTCCGTAGGCGACCGCCGAAACGCGATGTGTACCGGTAAAAATTTCGCGAGGTTCGCTCGGCGTTGCCACGGCGATAAACTCCTTTGCCCCATTCGTTGTCCAATAGACGCACGGCCCCCCCGGCAGAAACATCAGAACTGCTGCCGCCTTTCCGCGCCCAACAACCCAGGCGCGGGGGTAGGGCACGGACGCCCGGTGGCCAGCGGGTACCATCGCTCGGCTCCAAGATTCGGCCGGCAGCGGCTTGCTACCAAACGCAAATGAAAAATAAAAAGATTTTTCCTTTGGCCAAGTGGTGGGGCCAAGCGGAGGGTGGCGAAGGCGTAGCGCCGCAATGACCTCGCCGAAGTTGCCCTTTGGCACCGGCCCCTGCCGCGCCCAAGCCGTGGAGAAGGCCGTGGTGAAAGCCAACATTGCAGGCAGGAGAAAACAGTTCCAGTGCGGTATCTTCGCCATGCGGATGCCCTCGTTAAGCAGCGATAACCAGAAATCAGTCTTGCTTAGAAACTAACTTCAAGAACAACCTTCACGTGCCATGCTCCCCCGCCACTCTGGTAATTGGACCCGCCGGAAATATCGAGGGTTGAGCCACCGGCCCCCAGGGCGCCCAGGGGAATTTTCGCGCCCCATCCGGCGGAGGCCGTCCCGTGCGGAAAAGGGACTTTGAGGGCACCGGAGAGGTCAAGTTGTGGGTTGCCGAGCCACGGGATGCTCGTCGGAATCTTCGCGCTCACGTTCAGCCCGACGGATCCTGCGCCGCGGTTTCCCACCGCACCGTAATTAAAATCAACGCCGAGCTTGAGGCCCAGCGGCCAGCCGGGGCCGCGGTGTCGGAACGGCGGGAGATTTAAGCAGGGCAGCATTTTTTCCAGGTACGGCGGCAGCGCCGGTACCGCCGTTTGCGGCGGTTTCCGCCCATAAGGGTACTGGTCGGTGGTTGCGCCGGTGTCGAGGTTCGCCCAAGGTTGGACCCACCTTCCGCCCGATTTATATGGTGCCAATGGCACCCACGCCGTCGATGGCTGCGGAGGTGGCGCGGGCGAAGGAAGGCCGAGGGCATGCTCCTCCGCATGCGCCCAGCCGCCCGCCAACCCCTCCGCATCCACATTCCCCACCGGGCTGCTTTGGACGTACTCGTAAAGATTGATTCCGCCTTGGTAACCGATCGGGTCGCGGGTAAGCCAGCGGCCTAATGTCGGCAAATAATACCGGTTCCGCACATAATAATTCTGCGTTTCCGCATCGTACCGGTAGCCGCGAGTGCCTTGGCGAACTTTATTTTCAGCAAATGCGACCATCAACCGGCCTCAAAACTGCAATCAATAATCCGCAACATAACGCGCGGGGGTGGGGTGTGCAAGCGGCCACGGCGTGTACGCGGAAAGACCGCGACGAACGGCGCGGAGCCCGGCCCGCGGCATGATCCCACCGGCGCTCAGTCCGATCATTTCTCAATCGATGTCGTCCGATGCAGCGAACTCGAGATACCACGGGATGCGACCGCACTGGATGCCATCATGGCGGTGGCGAGCCGGCTTTGGCTGCGGCGGCCTGCGGGGCTATCCTCGTTGCAGAAATCACCCGAGTCGCGCTGACGCGGTCGTGCAGGCTGCGGCCCCAACGGGTGTCGGTCGCCGCGCTTATCACCTCGCCGAGCACCCACGCAAAGCCCGTGAGCCCGAGCGTAAGACAACAGATGGCGGCTTGGCCCACGGGAAGGAAGCGGAACGAGATGAAACCGAGCGACCCCAGAAATGGCGGGTATGCGAAGGCGGTGGCCCTGAGCAACGACCGCCCGAATCCGAGTTTTTCTCCCCGCGCTGTGACCACCCTGAGGCGTAGGGCGGATTTTCCCACAGTGCGTGCGGTAAGCCAATGGGCGATGGCGAAATAGGCTACCGCCAATGTCGCCTGCGCGAGCTGGATGATCCCAACCGTGGGCAAATATCCGTGGAACATGTAGTGTTCGACCGCACTGGGCCCGTTGGCGCCCCCCTCGTGATGGCGCAGCTTTGGAAGCACCAGTAAGAGCATGGAAATGGCCGCCAGCACACCGCAGGGTACCGCCAATAGCAGCATGTCAATAAGCAAAGCGAGGATTCGGCGGCCGAAGGTGGCCGGGGCAACTGGTGCCGAGGACTCGAGGATCGTTGTATCACCGAGGGTATCTTTATCCGTAGACATATTTAGCTACTTCGATCTATTAAATGGTGTACGCCGCTTGGTGATGTCTTGCCCCGCTGGCAGGAATGTCGTGCTTTTCCAATTACCCAAACCATCAAGTTTATAATCTTGGCTCTGGTTGGTGTTGTTCAGGCCAATGCCCGTAGTCACGCTTCCACCGCCGTTATTCTGATAGCCGCCGGTGGCAACGGTGCCATTGGCACCGGACACCATCATTTTTTTATTATCTACGACCATTCTACCGACCTCAGTAATTCGGTCTTATGCACACAGTATAGCGACGCCGGCGGCAGGCGGCACACCGCAAGCCCCACCGCATTACCGGCGGCCGCTATTTCTGCCTGGCGGTGGGCGGTGCCTTGGCGTTAAGCGATTCGAGCACCTTGAGTTCGTCCAATGCCCGCTTACCGCTTGGGTCGCCCGCCGCCGCTTCCCTCTTGAACCAGCGTTTGGCCTGCTTGTAGTTGACTTTCACACCCAGCCCCTTGGCGTACATCACTCCGATCCGGCCCATCGCCGGCGCGTAACCCATGGCGGCGGCCTTTTTCTCCCAGTTCAAAGCCTTGCCGTAGCTCTGCCTCACCCCGTCGCCGTGCTCGTAGAGGTCGGCGATGCGCTCCATGGCCCGGGCGACGCCCTTTTCGGCCGCCCTGCGCAACCATCTCACTGCCTTGCCATAATTTCGCCTGACGCCGCCGCGGCCGCGTTTGTATATCCGGCCAATTGCGAGCGCCGCATACGCGTCGCCCTCCGCAGCCGCCCTACGAAGCCATTTCAGAGCCTTGCCGTAGCTCTGCTTCACCCCGTTGCCGTGCTCGTAGAGATCGGCGATGCGCTCCATAGCCCGGGCGTCGCCCTTTGCCGCCGCTCTGCCAAACCACTCCAGTGCCTTGCCATAATTTTGCCTGGTGCCGCCGCGGCCGCGTTTGTATATCCGGCCAATTGCGAGCGCCGCATACGCGTCGCCCTCCGCAGCCGCCTTACGAAGCCATTTCAAAGCCTTGCCGTAGCTCTGCTTCACCCCGTCGCCGTGCTCGTAGAGGTCGGCGATGCGCTCCATGGCGCGGGCGTCGCCCTTTGCCGCCGCCCTGCGAAACCACACCATCGCCTTGGCATAACTCCTCCTCACGCCAAACCCGGTCAGGTACATCCGGGCCAAAGTCTCCATCGCGCTTACGTCGCCCGTTGCCGCCGCTACCCGCAAAATCTTTGCCGCCCGCCGATCGCGGTCCACCGACGGCGGCTGGAGCGCGCCGGTGGCACCATGAGCCGATACCGGCGTGCCCGCGCGGGTTTTGGCTTCGGCTACTAGGCTTTTGACTTTGATCAGCCACGCAGCGTCACCGCCAGCGGCCGCTTTCGCCTTTCCAAACCACGATATTGCTCGCGCGTAATCCTTTGGCACGCCTAGGCCATGGGCGTACTGAATCCCAAGCACGGCCATTGCCGGCCCGTAACCCTTTGCCGCAGCCCTCCGGAACCAAGGCTCCGCCGCAGCGAAGTCGTGCGAAGGCCCGTTGGCGTACCGCATACCGATTTTAAACAATGCGCCCGCCCCACCCTTTGCCGCCGCCCTTTTCCACCAAATCCTCGCCTTCGCGCCATTTTTTCTCACGCCGCCGCCGTTGTTGTAAAGAAAGCCGAGGCTCACCATTGCGTTGGCGTCGCCGCGCGCTGCGGCCATCCGATACCAGTGCACCGCCCTCCGGTAATCGGTTCCAACGCCCTCTCCATGCTCGTAAATCCCCCCGACGCCGTCCATGCCCGCGGCGTTGCCAGCTGCGGCTGCCATGAGATACCACCGCATGGCTTTTTCATAATTCCGCGGGACGCCCAGTCCAGCTTCGTAAAGCGAGGCGGCCAATACTGCGGCGTCGGCCTGACCCTTGGCTGCGGCCCTACGGTACCAAAGCATCGCCTCTTTGAAGTTCCGGGCCAACCCGCGGCCGGTTTCGTATCTCTCGCCAAGCAACAACATCGCATGCGCATTGCCTCCTGCAGCCTCGCGGCGAAGCTGTACCACAGACCGTCGATGCTCAGCCGGCGAAGGGTGCGCTAGCCTTGTCCTGGGCCGGTGGGGCGTTAAGGGCCCCGATGCCTGCGGCACCGCAGCGCCGGACACCGGCATCAGGAACGCTAGCGGCAGGACGACGGCAACTAATAATTTCAGGGCCGTCCTGGGGCGATTCTCTTTATCCATTCCGGTTCTCCTCTAAAAGCCCTCGCTCTTAGGGGCCTGCGGACCGAAGCAACTCCGCTGCTTGCCCTTGGATGCGAAGGCAGCGGTGGTACGCATTCCGGGCTTTCCAAGCTGCACGCTCGGCATTCGTGAGGGCAGCGCGATCGCTTTTTTCCGCCGACCTGTAAAAAGTTTCCTGCTGTTCGTCCATGATTTTTTCGTTCACCGCCGCGTTCGCCCGGGCGAGCGCCCGCCGGTATCTCCGGTAGTCCATATCCTGCTCTCTGATGGACACCGACAGCCCGGCCACGTCACCAGTGTTTTGGTCTCTGGATTCGCCGACTGATTGGAACATAACGATCAGGGTTTGTATCTGGTAAAGCAAATAATCCTCGGACACAGCTCCCTTCAAGGCGTTTGCTTGCGCCTGATCCCGCTGTTCGGCCAAAAGGTAGTGCAGACCACTCCGATAGTCGCCCAAAAGTGTCTTCTTCGCCAGCCTCACCTCTCGCTCTGCATTGGCGTAGGCTCGCTCCAGGCCGGCACAACAACCCAACCCCTCCGCATCCACATTTCCCACCGGGCTGCTTTGGACGTACTCGTAAAGATTGATTCCGCCTTGGTAGCCGATCGGGTCGCGGGTAAGCCAGCGGCCTAATGTCGGCAAATAATACCGGTTCCGCACATAATAATTCTGCGTTTCCGCATCGTACCGGTAGCCGCAGTAAATGATGTCATTAACGCCACCGCTTGATTGCGAATCGTCATCGGTAAACCATGTATTATCCGGCCCGGGGCCGGTGAAGATCAGCGTGTTGCCGTAGGCATCGGTGTCGTACGCCTCAAGCACGCCGCCAATGGAAAACCATTTTTCGTTAATTGCGACCATCAATCGGCCTCAAAACTGCAATCAATAATTCGCAATATAACGCGCGGGCTGCGAGGTGCAAGCGAGGCGCAGCGATATGTCGCACACGGATGCGTCATTTTTTTACCCGCCGGGACGTTCCCATACCGAATGTTTTAAGTGTTAACTTTGCGAACACCGCGGTGAGGAAAACGAGTTTGCACCGCCGAGGGCGCCGAGATCGCGATTGTTTGGCGGAGCATTATGTCGTACCTTTTTAATCATCACTGAGGCTCTGCGCGAGATATAAAAACCTCTCTGTGTGAAATAATGTATCATGCCGTTGGCATGATGATGTTTGTTTTTTTTTAGCGCGCAGAGAAAAAGAGACACAGAGGTTGTCTCATAGGATCATTCACGCAATATTGGCCGCGTCACGACAATTGGGCAGGCCCATATCCAATATGCTTGGCGTTTCTTGGCGTCCTCCGCGCACTTCGCGGTGAATCAAAGTACCTATTTGCACCGCTAAGAGCGCCAAGAGCGCGAAGACCTGCGCATCTGATTACTTCGTATTTTTGTAATTCTCTCCGTGGCTCCGAGGCTCCGTGCGAGATATAAAAACCTCTCTGTGTGAAATAATGTATCATGCCGATGGCATGATGAAAGTTGCTTTTTGGCGCGCAGAGAAAAAGAGCCACAGAGGTTGTGGCACTGGACAAATCTCGCAATGTTGGCCACATCACGACAATTAAGCAACTCCGGGCAAGCCCGGAGCTATGTACGGGTCGGCGGGAAACCCCGCCATCAATGCGGTGAATCAGGGTACCTATTTGCACCGCTGAGCGCCAAGGACGCGGGAGATTTTCAATGAAAAGACACCCGCCGGGCCCGATACGGCCGATAAGTCATTCGATGCCGCTGATAGATTCGCCCCCACAACGCCACATAATGCGCTTTCGGCGGTAAACTTTTCTCAGATGTTGCAGTCGGCAGAACTGCTTGTTTAGTCAGGATGGTTATGGCGGAATTACGAATCGGCACGCGCGGAAGTTTGTTGGCTAAAACTCAATCTCAAATGGTGGCCGAGGCGCTTGAGTCCGCAACCCCACATCTAAGCACAAAACTGGTAGCCATCACCACTACGGGTGATCGTATTCACGATGGTCCGCTGCAGAACGCAGGTGGAAAGGGCGTTTTTGTGAAGGAATTGCAGCAGGCACTGCTCGATAATCGCATCGATCTGGCGGTGCATTCAGCCAAGGATATGCCGGTTGAGCGACCGGCCGGGCTGACGATTGCCTCCACGCCACGGCGGGCGGATCCGCACGATGTGTGGATTGGCCACGCGGGCGAAACGATACAATCCTTGGCGTCCGGTGCGGTGGTGGGAACCACCTCGCTGCGCCGGGCGGCGCAGGTGCGGGCCGCGCGCAGCGATGTCCGCATTGAGCCGCTGCGTGGCAATATCGACACGCGGCTTGCCAAGGTGCGACAGGGGACGGTCGCTGGAACCTTCCTGGCCAAGGCTGGGTTGGATCGAACCGGTTTGCTGCCGAATGACGCCGTGGTGTTACCGCTGGACGAATTTATTCCTGCCGTGGGACAGGGCACTTTGGCATTGGAGTGCCGGGCTGACGACCAATCCACCATGGCGGTGGCGCAAATGATCCACGATGCGCAAACGCACGCCGCCCTGATGTTTGAACGCCGGGTGGTGGCCGCGCTCGCGGGCGACTGCCTTGCACCCATCGGCGTGCTGGCGCGGCCGAGGAATCTGGATCAACCACAGAATGCTGGCTGGATTGTGCGGGCCTTAATTGCACTGCCGGACGGATCGGAAGTGGCCCGGGCAAGTTTAATGGGGGAGCAGTTGGATGAGCCGCTGTTTTCCCTGCTTATCGAGACGCTGCATCGGCGCGGGGCGCGCCAGATCATGGCCAAGCTGGCCGCCATGTCCTGATGCAATCATATTAAATTTACATGGTATTACGCCGGGCGGCGCGCGCCGTGCCCGGGCATATGGTTATATTTAATCCGGCACAGCCGGTGGCGGAGAGGTCGGCGTGCGGGGGCGATAGATGGCCAGAAACATGCCGGTAAGGAGAATGGCTGATCCAATCAGAAACCACAGGCCGGGCAGGCGGCGGTTGATGATCGCCTCCCACACCAATGTAAGCAGCGGCGCGGCGTTGCCAAACGTGGCCACGCGTGATGGGGGTTGGCGGGCATTGCACCAGTTGTATAGAAAGAACACCCCTACCGCCACAAAAAATATTAAATAAGCCAGCCCCAGCCACGAGGCAACGGTTATGTGCGACAACTCGACATGCTGTGATTTAAGCGCCAGCAACGGCAGGCTGACCATTGCACCGGCGAGAAATATCCAGAACTGAGCCGCCAGAGAGCCATACCGCTGATTTAAGTGCCGCGAAAATACCAGATAGCCCGACCAGGTAGCGGCGGCACCCAGCAGCAGGAGGTCCCCGGCGAGGAATGATTTTTTAAGCAGCAGGCCCGAATCCAGCAGGATGACAATCACACCGATCACCGCAAACAGGGCGCCGCCTATTGAACGCCAGCTCCATTGCTCAATACGGATGAGGCAGGAGAGAACCGTAACTATGACGGGCGTGGTGCTGTAGAGCATCGCCGCGTGCGAGGGGCTGGCCAGTGCCACACCACCCCAGAAGGTGGCCTGATTGAGCGGCACGCAGACAATCCCCAGCAAAACCACCCGTGGCCAGTCTTTTGCTGCGGGTAGAACAAATTTGCGACCGATCGCCAAAATCAAGCCAATGGTTAATGCGGCGATAAGGAAACGCAAAACACCGCCTGAAATGGGTGGGATGGTGGCGACCGCGCAACCAACCGCGATGGGCGTCCAAGATGCGAGAAAAGTCATAAGAAGCAAGGCTGACAAGTCGACCGGGGGAAGTGGCTGCCGCTCGTGCATAGGATGCTTCAAACCTGAAATTTGGGTGTCCCCGCCAGCCATCATAAATTCTGCCATGAAGCGCTCAGCGCGCCGCTGATAATAACCGAAGTGCGCTGCGGGTTGTAGAGTCTGGGCAGGAGTGACTTGGCGCGATAAAATGCGGCGATTCTGTAAGAGCCGTCGTAACCTGCACTGCCGGAGAACTCCATGAAAAGCCGAGTGTCTTCCCCCGCAACACGAATCCGCCGGGTAATTGCAGGCCGATGTGGGCCATCAAGGCGACAAGCGCTTACGTTGATGATTAGCGGCACCCTTTTGGTGACGTTTGCCGCCCTTCATGCGACGGCCCATGGGGTGCCTTTTTGCGATACGGTAGCCAATGATTTGCACTTCAAGCGTGGCCATGTGAATTACCTACCAGCCTATGGCAGGGTGATGGATACGTTCCGTCGCCGGGGATTGCCTCCTTGGCCGATCATGGACAAACTGCTTTGGCGACATCCCAGGCGAATCAGCGCTTTGGTGTACGCCTTGGATCATGCATCACATGTGGCAGCACTTCGGGACCGTTTTTTGAGAAATACCAGCCTCATGGGCCCCGGGATGCCACTACCGCACCATTGGAATTATGGTCGGGGTGATGCCGCCATGGATATCGCCGGTTATCTTGCGCTGCGTTCCGGTGAATTTTATGCATCAGGCGATAAGTTGCGCGGTGCGAACTATGCGCTCGCATCGGTCCTGCTTTCGGCGCAGTCTGCGCCCGTAACGGGACGGTATTTGGATTTATTTCTTTCCGTTCGGCTGCTGCAGAATTTACATGTGCGGGCAAAGGTTATGAAATTGCCGCCCTACCGTGGCGTGCCGCCAAAGCTGGCCGACATCTACGGCTACAGTTTTCGGTCGTTGTATTCCTATTTTGATACACCAGCCCAGCGTGCAACGTTTGTTGCCCTGTATAAAAATGCGAGGACGCAATACCGTCGCGTGGCAAAACTTTTGACGCCGCTGGACAAAGTCTGTCACGCGGCAGGTAAGGACCATGGTAGGCTCACGACCCTGCAAAAAAAGCAGATAAGCGAGGACATCAATGCGGGTTTTGCCGCATGCGTGGATATCCACAACGTTTTTTATCTCCTGAGCAACGCGGGCTATCTTCAGCAGCAGGCGGCACAGCATCAAAAGCCATGGATTGCCCACGCCATCCGCAGTGACCTGGCACGGGGCTTGGCCAAGCTGCTGCGAGAGAGCCAATTTTCAAGCCGCGATAAGGTTATGATCCGCGCGTGGCTGTTCGATCTGGCGAAGGAACCTTAGACCGGGGCACGTGGGTATGGTTGTATCGATTAAGATAGTGTCATGGATGAAACCGCACGTCCAGCCATCAGCGTTCTTATGCCGGCCTACAACGCCGAGAGATATCTGCGGCCAGCCATTGAATCGATTTTGGCCCAGTCCTTTCCTGATTTTGAATTCATTATTATTGACGACGGGTCAAGCGACCATACATCGGCGATTGTTGAAAGTTACAGTGATGCGCGGATACGCCTCTTTAAGCAGGCCAATCGAGGATTGGCTGCCACACTGAATCGTGCAGTTCAGCTATCAAGGGGACACTTGCTGGCCCGGCAGGATGCCGACGATGTGGCACACCCGGAGCGCTTTGCAAAACAGAAGGGCTTTCTGGACAGCCACCCGGAAATAGCCATGGTGGGAAGCGCTGCGGAAATATGGGTGGAGGATAAACCAAGCGGGCGATATCACCGACACCCCTGCGACCCGGCGGATCTGGCCCTGGCGATGCTGTTTGACAATTATTTTGTGCACAGTTCGGTAATGATTCGCAAGGCGGCCATGGACGAGGTTGGCCCGTACACGTCGGCCAGAGACCGGCAGCCGGAGGATTTTGAACTCTGGTCGCGCCTGGCCAGACGATGGGCCCTGGCCAATTTGCCGGACAATCTTGAAATCTATCGCGAGCGGTCTGGCAGCATCTGCCGCACCGACGATTTTGAAGGCAATTGCATCATGATCGCCTCCGAAAATATTGCCTTTGCACTCGGGCGCAAGGAACCGATGGAGATCGATCGTCATTTGGCGTCCCTGATGCGCGGCCAGCGACCTGGCGGCGAAAAGATCGACCTTGCAGCGATCGAAGCGTTGCTGGCAAACTTGGTGAACCGAATCGGTACGCGGTTCGGCATTTCAGACGCCGAAAACTGGAATGCGGCAATTAAACGGCGCGAGGCGCTGCGGCATCAGTATGATCGTTATTATTCCCCATGGAGTTTTATACGAAAGTTGCGACGCCGGGCGGGAATGACGGCACAAATGGTTCACTCATTGATAAAATAATGCAATTCGCGCGAGGCTCGGGAGTGTGCATGCCCTGCAACATTTACGGGCTGTGCGCCACGCGTTGATCAATTCAGCTTTTTTGCAATGCGCGACGCCAACGACGGTACCGGCTCCGGCAGTGGGCCATAGCAGCGTTCCCAATGATGGCGAAGATTTTCGCGGTATTGGTTTAATACATTATCCAGAGCACCGACCGAAAGCGAAAAGCGGCTTTCCATTCGCCGGGCCAGACGTATCAGCAGCTTTTGCAGCGATTCATACTTAACACCATGGACGGCAGGATTCTGCCCCCGGATCAAGGCCGCCAGAACACGATGCGATGATCTCACCCACAGGCTGCCACTGGCGTGGGCAATATTCTCGCTTGCAAGCATGACGCCGTTGGCGTCAAAATTAGTCGTATCGCAGATGCTGCCCGGATGCACGCGGTAGACGATCAGCACCTCCGGCAGATTGGCCATCGGATACCTCCGCCCGACGCGGGACCAGAATTCATAATCCTCATGCCGTCGTGACTCAACTTCGGTGAAGGTGCCTACGGCCTGAACAACTTCCCGCCGCACCATGACAGAACTGTTAACCAAAAAATTCTCAAAGAGCATTGAAAATGCCAATTCTGGTGGCGATGACGGATGGCGATAAAAACGGCCCGTTGAGCTGTTGTTTTCCCATATTTCCGCACACGTCCCGACAAGCCCAATTTCCGGATGGGCATCCAGAAAAGCCCGCTGCTTTTCCAGCCGTTCCGGCAACGACAAATCGTCCGAATCCAAAAAGGCAAGATACTGGCCACGAGCTTTTTCCACAGCCTTGTTGCGTGCGGCCGCCACACCGGCATTGGCCTGTTGAATCAGGTGCACGCGCGCATCGGAAAATGCCCGGACTTTTTCAGCCGTGCCATCAACAGAGCCGTCATCCACCACGATCAATTCAAGATCAGTTAAGGTTTGATTCAGCACCGACTCGATGGCGGTGGAAATATACGCATCGGCGTTGTAGGCCGGCATAATAACGCTTACCAACGGCTTGCCAACACTTTTAGCCATCACCAACCATTCCGAAGCAAACTAAAGCGTTTACCATCTCTGATATTAGCAGAAAGAACTGGTCCGGGCCGCATCACACCGCTTCAATCGTCAACCACCCCGTGGGCAGCAGATCAACCGTATTCGATTTGGCCGCCTGAAACCACCGGTTCGGTGCGATAACCATTTTTTTATCATGCGGATTAAGCCACGCCCCCCACCACGAAAAGCTGCTGTTGGCAAGAATATGATGCTTACATGCCGACATCAAACGTAAATCTGCGGCCGGAGATTCCGGCGGATTGATATCAACTACCTTCATCGGAGCGTCGGGCTTGAAATGGTCTTTAACCCATTGCGGCTCGTCAGAAAATACAAACAGATGGGCATCGGGCACCCGCGCCAACATCATGGCGACCGCGCGGTAATAGTAATCTTCTGATGGGGTACCGTGGTAGGCGGCCGTATGTTTTTCGGTTACGTAATCACCCCTGCGAAAGTGCACCGACACAGCCGTAGCCGCGCTGATTTCATCCAGCATGATCTGGTTGGTTTTATCCGGTGGAGACGCAAATTGAAGATCGACGCGTATCTGATCGGCCACCGCCTGAAAATATTTTTCGGTTTGCCAATAACCGATCAGATGCAGCGAGGTACCGGGACGAAGCACCACGATCTCGGGGTCAAATTCAAAATGTTTTTCCCGCACAATCTCCACGCGGTCGAACCATCGGGCCAGCAAGCCGGTTCGGCCACCATCAGGACGTGAAACGACCGGCAAGGTTGACGGAAAGCGAAAGGCCCCAAGCTCATAGCGACGCTTGGCGTCATTTTTCAGGGCACTATCGTCCAGCAGCATTCGGGCATTCAGGCGGAGACACATCGCGCGGGCCACCGCATATTGGAATAACTGGTTACCCAGTCCACCCTGCAATCGAGAGATAATCCTCAATTGCCGCCTCCAGCAACATCCGTTTTGCATCCGACGACGCAAAACACCGTGGCGGAGGGGCTATTACCCAATAGTTGTTCCTCATGCGCCAGCCAGTTGGCGTACGGGTAGTGCCTGCCCAACCGAAGCAGGTTGGTCAGCGGGTGTGTTTGCCGCCCGGCGGCATCCAATCGATCAACGCCTTCAGCAAGCAGCGGTAGCATATCCTGGAAAAATCCACCGGCCTCCTGCACCTCATCCAATCGCAAACCGACAGCCGAAAAAACCGCTTTGAACCAGTCAAGCGATGGGCTGGCAAAAAACGGGGACTGTTTGTTTTTTTGCGCCACCGGCGGCGCGACATAAAGCTTCCCGCCGATGCGAAGTGCCCGCGCAGCCACCCGCAGTGTTTCGGCGGGATCCACAGAATATTCAATCGCTCCAACCAAAAATACGGCATCAGCGCTGGCCGCACCCAGGTGTTCCAACGCGGAGGCAGAAGATGACGCCGCCGATCCGATATTAATGGTGTGAATATGTGCCGCCGGCGGTACCCATTGAACCATATTTTCATCCACGACGAGAGCCGAGATTTTTGCCCCCTTCGGCACGTCGGCGGCCGATTTTTCCAGCCACTGCTGAACCGCTTTCTCCCGACGCCGAAGATAGCCATCAATCTCATCCGGGTGCGTACCACCGGGCGTGGGCAGATCGGATATTTCCGGGTTGGGATAGCGTTCGCGGTATGACTCATGCGTCCATTGTTCAACCGCGCGGGCGCTGGGTTCACCGATTTTTTTAGCGGCGACGGTAAGGTCCGGCAGAGGTTCGTTAAACGGGTAATTCATATGCAATGGATTCGGACTGCGAAAAGTCCATTGCGTGTATGCCAGTGTCACTTCAAAACCATACTGCTCCAGCAGTCGTGTCAGACGCTTTGGCGTGAGGCCATTGCGGTGATATTCACCGGCCGTAAACTGGCTGCCAAATATATGGCGATAGAATATTTCCGCACGGGCATCGTCACCCAAGGCCAGGATTCGCCGAACACAGGCATCAAAGTCGGGCACCTCCAAAAACACCGTGCCGCCCATTTTCAGAAGTTTATTCCATGTACGCAGCGTTCGGTCCAGGTCCAGAATGCTGATGTGTTCAAAAACATGGTGCAGGCGTATTTCGGCAAGGGTGTTGGGTTGATAAAGGGTATTAAGCGTTTCGGCACGCGCAAATTTGTCCACAGTCGTCTGAACATAGTCGGCACGATGAATATTGGGGTAGGCGTCAATGTTGTCGTACCCTTCCCGAATGTTCTGCCCCGCGCCTACGTGTGCTTTGATTCCCTCGATTGGCGGCGGCAGGAATTTAGACCTTGGATCGACGTTTTTCTTAAAACAGTCTCTGGCCACCTTGGGGTCGGGAATATAAAACTGCAAATTGTCGGGTGGAATATCCGACCCGAAGTTCTTTCGTGATTTTATGTAATTCAATTGCTTCAAAAGATCATCTCCACTGGAATTCTCTTAACCATGCCCGGTATCGGCTCCATGCATTGGTATTTTATCTACATTCGTAATATTTCCGGTGCCTCGACGGGGTAGAGCAGGCCCGCGGCATGATCGCGATGCGGCTGCACAAAACGAGTTGAAGGCGAAACGTAAAACATGGCGGCGTCACCCCGAAAATAGAGCGACGCATCCGATGCGGTAAGCCCCACATGCAGCGAATAGGCTCCTCCCGCCAAAGGAAGGTTGAAACGGGCTGATAAGCGATATTGCCCCGGTGCAACCGCGGTTGGCTTGGACCAAAGCGTGCTGACCGCGACACCATCCGGTGTCGCCAGACCGACCCCCGCCACAAAATCTTTCAGGCTGTCGAAAACCTCAAAATCCAGAACAACCATCCAGTCTTCTCCCACCTCAAACTTGCAGCGTGGCGCACCGTGCCCATCCAGAATAGAAAGGCGAACACCCCGCGCTGCCGATGGTTCGGGTGGGGCAGGTAACTCCACCACCGGTTCAGGCTCATGGAGCTTTTCTTCCGTAATGGTAACCTGGGCGGCGTATTCGCCTGTCACCTCTTCACTGGTGCCCGTCATAGTGCAGCGACCGTTTTCCAGCAGCAGGGCACGACTGCATAATTTATTAACCGATGAAAGTCCATGGCTCACAAATAAAATAGTCCGCCCCTCATCGCGTGCCTTGGCCATACGCTCCATGCAACGGCGCTGAAAGGCCAGGTCGCCAACAGCCAGTACCTCGTCAACCAGCATAATTTCCGGGTCGAGATGGGCGGAGACGGCAAATGCCAGCCGGGTATACATGCCGCTGGAATAGTGTTTGACGGGCGTTTCAATAAATTCTTCCACCCCGGAAAAGGCGACGATTTCGTCAAATTTGCGTGCGACTTCAGCCCGCGACATTCCAATGATGGCACCATTAAGAAATATATTTTCCCGGCCGGTCAATTGCGGATGAAAACCTGTGCCCACCTCCAGCAGCGTCGCTATACGCCCGTGCAACCGGGCCATTCCCTCGGTAGGGCGCGTAATCCGGCTGAGTATCTTCAGCAGTGTGCTTTTTCCTGACCCATTAGCCCCGATGATGCCCACCACCTCACCGCGCTTAATTTCAAACGATACGTTGCGCAAGGCCCAAAACATCTCTGCACCACCCAAATGACGATGCGCGGTATTGCCTCCTAATGCCAGCCAGCGACCGATGGTATCGCGAAGTGTCGTCGGGCCGTTAGCCGCACCACGCTGGTATCGTTTGCCCAGGTTCTCTGCAAGGATGACCGTTTCCGACAATGGGTTTCTCCGATGGTATTTTTAATAAATTTCGTTCGGCCGCATCAGACAAAATCTGCAAATGTATCGGCCTGCTTTTTGTAAAAATAAGTGCTGGTAATCAGCAGGACAATCACGGCGACCACCGATACCAACGACGGTGCCAAAATCGGCGGAGCCAGTCCGAGGACGATCCAGCGCGAAAATTCCACAATTAACGCCACCGGATTGACGTTGTACACGAAAAACAGCCAATGCGGCGCACTGGCACGCACCATGGAAAGGGGATACGCGATCGGCGTTAAAAATAACCACACTTGGATGATCAACGGCACCAGCAGGCCAAAATCGCGGAACCGCGTATTGAGGGCGGCTATCCATGTGCCAACGGCAAAAGCGGAAAGCATTGCCAGAAGCATCAGCACCGGCAAAAGTAAGATGGTCGGCGTCGGCATATAGTGATACCAGGCCATCAGCCCGACAAGCACCAGAAAACCAAAACAGAAATCAAGCGTTCCAGCCACCACGGCAGCCAAAGGCAGAATTAATCGTGGAAAATATACCTTGGTGACGAGGCTTTGATCTGTCACCACGCTTTGGCTGATGCGGGTGAGGCAACTGGCAAAAAGTTGCCACGGCAAAAGAGCTGTAAATGCGAATAGTGGATACGGGGTATTACCAGTTTTTATCTGCGCTATTTTGCTAAATACGATGGTCATGATCAACATCGTGACCAACGGCTGAAGCACCGCCCACAGCACGCCAAGAATGGTCTGCCTGTAACGTACCTTGACATCGCGCATGGCCAGGAAGAAAAGCATGCCGCGCGCCTGCCATAATTCCGCAAGGTTGAGCGGTTCAAGCGCACGAGGCGGGGTTATTTCAACGGTGGGCACATTTACTTGCGACATATCGACGACTTTTTACCCCAACATGGCTCCCCACACTCCGCGGGACAGCCGTCCAATGCAGGGCATCTACTCCGCCCGGCAATCTAAGATTTTAACGCAAAGTGCCATTTCCTGCGGCTCCACGTAAACCCTGCCAACGCCCGTTGATTGACTGCATGTAGAAACGACTTTTGTCCCCTCGGCCCCGCAAAATCGCCAGCACCGCCCCCAACATCGGTCGTACCAGCACCACCGCCTTTTCATTCAGCGGCCGATGGTGCTTGGCCAGTACCCGCCCCAAACCGCGTCCATAGCGCAGGGCCCGGGCACCAGCCGCCGCGTCGTAGTGGGCCGTCGGATTGGCATGCCCCACCAGACATTCGGGCGTGTAGAGCACCTGCATGCCGCCCGCCAGCAGGCGCAACAACAAATCGGTCTCCTCCCCCGACTCCCAAAGCGCACCAATGCCCAGCGACTCATCAAAGCCACCGGCGGCGGCAATTTTCTCACGGTGGAGAAATATTCCAATTGAAACAGCGCACCGCCACACGTTACGTGCGTCAATCTTCATTCCGTGCGGCGGCCAATTCTGCACCGACGGTTTTGCGTCCGCATCGCAGCATGCCACCGAAATGCCTGCCAGCTCCGGATGCTCCTTCAGTCGTTCATCAATGGCCGCAAGCGTTTGCGGCAAATACCAGCAATCATCATCCGGAAACGCGACAAATAGACCCGTTGCCACGGTCAAACCGTCGTTGCGCGCCGCCGAAAGTCCATGCCGGGACCGGACATGGCTGATGCGAATGTGCGGGGCATATCGGGCCACAACCGGAGCGACCCGATCGTCGGCATTTTGATCGGCGATAATCACCTCAAAATCCTGGAATCTCTGCGCCGTAAGCGAATCCAGAAGCCGATCGAGAGGATCAACTCGATTTACCGTGGCTACAATCAATGAAAATTGCAAAACCTATTTCCCCTCGATCCGCGCGCCCGACCAATTCAACGCCCGCAGTTCAAACAGGTGATAACATACCGCCATGCCTGAACCGCGTGTGAGTGTGTTGATGCCCGTCTTCAACTCCGCCCCATTTTTGTCGGCCAGCATCGCCAGCTTATTAAATCAGACCTTGGCGGATATTCAAATTGTCACCATCAACGATGGTTCAACCGACGGCAGCGGCGAGATGCTCAGCCGTCTCGCGGCCGCCGACCGCCGCATCGAGGTGTACCACCGCCCCAATCGCGGGATTGTGGCAACGCTCAATGAAGGCATCGAATTATGCCGCGGCGAATTTATCGCCCGTATGGACGCCGACGATATCGCCTTGCCGCAGCGTCTGGAGCAGCAATTGGCCCATATGCAATCGAGACCTGCCACGCTGGCACTGGGGTCGGCAATTCAGTACCTTGGGCCGTATGGACTCACGGCTATTCGGACGCATCCACCCGTGGCGGCATCGGATGTCGAACGAGAATTGCCGAGGCGCAATTGCATCTCGCACCCGACAGTCATGTTCCGAAAACATGCCGTGCAGGCTGTCGGGGGATACCGACCGCCCTACGTCCACGCGGAGGATTACGATCTCTGGCTGAGATTGCGATCTCGGGGCAGTTTGGAAAATTTGCCGCAGGTTTTGCTCCAATACCGCATTCACCAAGGTCAGATCAGCGCCCGGCATTTGCGCGTGCAGGCCATCTCCGTGGCGGCGGCGAGACTCAATATAATCCCCACCGAGGTACCGGCGGCAGTGGCGGAAGCATCTATACTGGACTCCGTCTCGGGATGGGTGGCGCTGCTGATCAAGACCCGCCAACTCAATGCGGCTGCGGAATTAATGCAAAACGACGATTTTTTTAAGTTACCCACCTGCCGCCGACAATCTCGGGCACGCCGCCGTTGGCTTGCCGCACGCTGGCATTGGGCGCGGGGAGACAAAATGGCCGCCGCCGCCGGGCTGCTGCAAACCGCGATCAACGATCCGGCCTGGCTGGTCAAAACGGGATGCAAAATCTTCACGCGACGGTGATCGTTGCAGCACACACTTGTCACTGGCCCAAAAGCCGCCATGATAGGGCATATGGACAGGGGCTTGGCAAAATCTCCTTCATTAATACGCCTATATTGGCGCTCTACCGGCCGGGAAACACCTTCCCCGCCGCGCGTGGTAAGCATCATGGCAATCCTGACGGCCGCCATCATCGGTGGACTTTTCGCGATGATCGGCATCAAACTGTTGAATCATATTGCGGCGGCGGCCTACGCGGGCGCGCCACCCACATGGTTGTGGTGTGCGCCATTCGTCCTGTTATTGGCAGCCATCGCCTGGATGCCCTGGAAGTGGCCCCGCATGTGGGATTGGGTCGGATTTCCGGCTTCCGCCGGCCTGGCATTGCTGGTGGTGCTGGCCTACGGGTGGCGGCTTCACACGTTGGTGCCGGTTGCCGCCAGCGTTTCCGCCTATGGCCAGTTTATGGCCGTCATCACGGCGTTGTATGTGGTTTGCACCAACCTTCAAATTACCCTGCACTGCGCACCGACACCGCGTAACAACCTTCTTGTCCTGCTCGCCGCCGCCGTGGTCGCCAACATCATCGGCACCTGTGGAGCAACACTATTATTCATCGGACCATTTTTAACTCTCAACCGCCACCGGCTGACGGAAAGCCAGATATTTTTATTTGTGGCCATCGTGGCCAACATTGGTGGTTTGCTTACTCCCCTCGGCGATCCACCGTTGATGGCAGGATACCTTTACGGCGTACCATTTGACTGGATGCTGATCCACGCTTGGCCTATGTGGTGCGCGGGTTTAGTTTGGCTGGGGGGAATATTCTATTTTCTGCAGCGCCGGATTGACCGAACGATAAATGCACCCACTGATGTGATGCCGCCCGCAGTTTCAATCATAAAAATTGAAAATATATGGCTTTTAATACCGCTGGCCGTAATCCTCGGGGCTTTATTTTTAACTCCGGCCTATCGCGTCGGTTTACTGGCGGCGGTGGCGATTGGAGTGGCAGGCGTTTACCGCAGCCGACGCAACGTTGGCCCACCCGCCGAAATGGATGACCATGCCGCGCGTCCATCGATGATTGGATATCGACCTTTGGGGGAGATGGCATCGCTGTTTCTCGGTTTGTTTATCACCATGACGCCAGTACTGGCGATGATCGGCCACCTGCCGCCGCGCGCCAAAAAATATATTGCCTCGCCATCGGCTTATTTTATTTCAGTGGGTGCGGCATCGAGCGTTCTGGATAACACCCCCACCTACATCGCCGGATTGCAATCCAAAATCGCCGCGGCCCATCGTAGCCATAAGTCATCAGAGGCTATCTCCATGCCATCGAAGGAAGTCGCCGCCATGGCCACCGCCCCAAAAGATGCCCTCTATTTACTGGCGATTGCGTTGGGTGCCGTCATGTTTGGTGCCATGACATGGATCGGCAACGGACCAAATTTGCTCGTGGAGATGATATGCCGCAATCAGGGGATAAAGTGCCCAACCTTTGGCCGATACATATGGCGCTATTCAATCCCCATTTTATTGCCTCTTCTTGCAGCCGTGGCGGCCTGGCTTTGGTGGTTCTCCGGCCGCTAAGAATCTGCAAGGGAAATGTATGACAGAGGACGCAGGTGAGTGGCTGATAATGTGAACCATCAGGAACTTTGGCCTGCCAGTTGCGTTCTGTAAGATAGGGTATGCCCGAACTTTCGCCGATAACCGGGAGTGGACATGTATTTAATTGACAATAACCACGCGCTGGACGACGAGTCCCCGCAGACGCAATCCGCGCCAAAAGTCGTCTGCATCAACGGCATGATGCGCACCGGCAGCAGCGCCCTGACGCGCGGATTGGGTGCTTTGGGCCTGTATCTTGGTGGACAAATTCAAAAATCAGAAGCCCGCGTCAATCCAACCGGTTTTTGGGAAGATGCACAAGTCTATGATGCACTCCACCGCGTGTACCGCGCGATCGGCTTGGGTGACCACATGTCCGCGACGGCGGCAAACATTCCCGCCAACCGATGGGATCGCCCCAAGGTAAAGGCCATTGCCGCAAAATTGGCCCGCTATATGCAGCAAACAATCGCGCAAGCGGACGGCCATATCGTCGCAATTAAAAACCCCAGTATCAGTCGATTGATGCCCTTCTGGATGCGTATGGTTAAGTTGGTACCATGCAACGATTGCTATATTGTCACCATACGTTCGCCAAAGGCCGTGGCGGAATCATGCCGCCGCGCCTGGAATTTTTCCCGCGAATTATCCGACGCACTCTGGGTGCAATTTACCATTGGTTCGCTAATGCCAGCCGCTGCCGGTCGGGCCGCCATCGCTGTAGATTATGACCAATTTATGCGCGATCCATCGGCCACTTTGCACCGAATCGCGCAATGGTTGGATGTATCTTTCACGACTGAGGTACGTGCCTCCGTGAAAGATTTTTCTGCCAATTTTATCCGCAGCGACCTGCGCCACTTTATTGGATCAAGCAAAGCGACCACGCCGAAATTACCGCAGCAAATCTATGAACTTCTTCAAAAAGCCGCCCTGGCCTATGAGCCACTTGAGAGTGAAGAATTTCAGATGCGGTGGCGATCGCTGGCACCGCAGATGACAACATTTACGCGCCACCTTGATGAAATCGATGCGAAGCGCCACAAAGTGCTGGCCAAGAGAATCTACTGGCGCGGACGCAGTGCGATTAAAGATACCCTGGCCCGCGCCAAAGCTCGCGCTGCAGGACGGATCAGGTAGGTTTTACCCCCGATATGGGCCGGTAACGCAAGTGCCAATGGCTTCCGCCGCCGAAGCCGCCATCGCGGCAGCCCGGCTCACATTGAGACTAACCCGCTAAACCCATAAACTTGCCATGTCCAAAGCCGCGGTTTTTGGAGTTGGAATGGGTACACGAACACTGGGAAAAATATTATTGGTGGAGGATGACCAAGGTGCCCGGCAGGCTATTGCGCAGTGGCTTGAGCAGGCCGGGTATAAGGTTGAGGCGGTATCAGATGGACGCTCGGCCCTTGACGCCGTCGATGCATCGGTGCAGTTGGTCATTTCCGATTTGTGGATGCCGCGCGTGGACGGGCTGGCCCTGCTTGAGCAGGTGCGCCAGCGCGAACCGGATGTGGAATTTGTGATGATCACAGGTAATGCCACCGTTCCCAGTGCGGTACAGGCGATGAAACTGGGGGCCTTTGATTATCTGCTTAAAACATTTGCACCGCCCGATTTACTCGACGTGGTGCAGCGAGCCATGGAACATCGACGTGCGAAACGGGAAATGAACGAGCTTTTGCCCGGCGACGATAAAACCAGAAAAATTGAAAATTTCATTGGCCGATCGCCTCAGATGCTGGAAATCGCCCGTACCATTGAACGCGTGGCCGCCTTCAAAAGCACCGTTTTGGTGGAAGGAGAAAGCGGCACCGGCAAGGAATTGGTGGTGCGGGCCATTCACCAGCTCAGCCCCCGGGCAGACAAACCGTTCATCGCGATCAATTGTGCTGCCGTGCCGAGTTCTCTTATGGAAAGCGAACTTTTCGGGCACGAGCGGGGCGCGTTTACGGGTGCCAATGAACGCACCAGCGGTTATTTTGAAGCTGCCAGCGGGGGCACCCTGTTTATTGATGAGGTTGGCGAGCTGGAAGCCGGCGTGCAGGCCAAACTGCTTCGCGTGCTGGAATCGAGTATGGTTACCGCCGTTGGATCTACTAAGGAACGCCCCATTGATGTGCGCGTACTGGCGGCCACCAATGCCGATCTGGCATCGCTCGTGGAAAGCAAACGGTTTCGGGCCGATCTGTTTTACCGGTTGAATGTGGTGCGAATTAAACTACCTCCGCTGCGCGAGCGTCCTTCCGATATCCCGCTGCTGGTCGAATCGCTTACCCAGCGGTTGTGTACGGAGCATGGATTGCCGATTAAATCCGTCAGCCCGGAATTTATCACCGCGATGCAGCAATACGCCTGGCCGGGAAATATTCGAGAATTGCGCAATGTTTTAGAGAGTCTGCTGGTGCTGGAACAAAAACTGCAACTCTCGGCGGAAGACCTACCGGCACATATCCGCGACGCCCGTCGCGAAAACAGTCTCGACTTGGAAAGTGCCGAGCGCGATACGATTGAAAAGACGCTGCGGGCGCAGTCGGGGGATCGGGCAGCGGCTGCCAACCAATTAGGCATTAGCGTGCGAACGTTGTATCGTAAAATGGCAAAGTATGGATTGGATTGAACACCAGGCATTCCATACCTAACATGGCGTATGGAACCAAGGTGATAATCGCCGGCAGAGGTTTATAGCGTAATGCAAAACAGTCGTATTTATCTTGATAACGCCGCCACCAGTTTCCCCAAGCCGCCCGCCGTAATGAAAGCCGTCATGGATTACGCCGGGCGCTGTGGTGCATCCGCAGGTCGGGGCGCTTATGCTGAGGCCCAGACGTCGGCGAAAGTGATTCGGCAATGTCGTGAAAAACTCAGCGCCCTATTCAATGGCCAAAACCCCGATCACTTCATCTTTACGCTCAACTGCACCGATGCACTGAATTTGGCCATTCATGGATGGTTGCGCCCGGGCGACCACGCCATTTGCACGGCGATGGATCACAACAGCATTCTGCGGCCGCTGAATTATCTTTCCGTCCACAATGGAATAAGTATTACGCGGATCAAAGCGGACGCACGCACCGGACTGGTCGCGCCGACCGATATTGAATCGGCCATTCGCCCTGACACACGCCTGATCTGCGTAGGGCATGGAAGCAATGTCACGGGTACCGTGCAGCCAATCCGGCAGATTGGTGCCATTGCCCAAAAGCACGGTATCGCATTTTTGGTTGATGCCGCCCAGACCGCCGGACATGTGCCCATCGATGTGCAGGCCGATGGCATAGACTTTTTGGCGTGCCCCGGCCACAAAGGATTGCTCGGCCCGCTTGGAACCGGTTTTTTGTATATCCGCCCCGGACGCGAAGAAAAACTTAATTCGCTTCGTCAAGGCGGCACCGGGTCGGTCTCTGAAAAGGATATCCAACCCGATTTTATGCCGGACAAATTTGAGGCCGGCTCCCACAATGCCATTGGAATCGCCGGGCTGTCCGCCGCCCTTGACCACATTCTAAAACGTGGAATAAACGCCCTTGCTGAACATCAGCGGGCTATTTGCGGAACCTTTATAGAGGGCGTTGAAAATGTCGAGGGGCTTAAAATTCTTGGCCCGCAAGGTGTGGCCCACCGTGTAGCGGTATTCAGCGTGCGGATTGACGGTATTTCACCACTGGAGCTCGCTACGCGGCTGGAAAAAGATTTTGGCATTCTGACACGGGCCGGTCTGCATTGTGCCCCCGGTGCCCACGCGACAATCGGCTCGGATCAAACTACCAGCGCTGCGCCCGACGTTGGCACCACACGTTTGAGTTTCGGGGCTTTTAACACGCTCAATGAGGCGCAATTCGCCGCCGACGCCTTGGCATCCATTGCATTGGGAACGGCCGCCGCCGCGACGTAGTTCCTCGCCAATGCTCACTTCAGGTGGGTGTCGATGTCCGCCATATGCCGCTTCGGGGCACAAACCGCAGCCGTACCGGCCAGAAGTCTGGTATTTATTATTTCCTGCAAGCCATCTAAACAAAATTGCCCTGGTGAATCGAGCGAAAAATAAGCACCGCCATCAGCCAAGCGCGGGGCGGGGCAGCGGCTCCGTCGCATAGTTGGAGCGCAGAGCATTGGGCGATGAGAATCGGGCGACGACCGCGCCGAAGGCCATCAGCAGGCAGCCGATGTCCAACGCAAGAATCGCCAAGCGGCCAAGATTGACAGCTTGGAGCAGAGGTGCGTACGGAGTAGCAATCGATTCGATTAAATTGCGGCCAATTAGCCCGAATTCAATCGCCGCCGCGATGGCGATCACGTAAGCCCCAAAGGTGAGCAGCAATCGAGGTAAAAAGTCCAGAGCAAAGCGTTCTTCGCGCAGCACGGAAAGCGCCGACAAAGTGAAAATCGCCAGCAGAGGTGCCCAAAGAATCCAGTTGGCGATCAGCAGCCAATTTTGCATTTCGAACGCCCAACCATAGTGGTATCCATATAGAGAATCAAACAGGGACAGGGCAAAGATCGACACACTAATGGCAACGAGACTAATGGCAGAAATAATTTGCAGCGAGATGCGACGAGGAGCCCGCAGGGCAACCTCTCGGGCGGCGGATTTGAGCCGCAACGACGCCCGCAACAGAAAAAGTGGGCCGAGGACGGTGCAGACACCCCATGGCACATTAACCAGCCAGTAGTAAGCACCATTGGAAGCGGGGTTGATGTGGCTGCTGATGAGGTAATTAATCCACAGCATAGATAGCATCCCGGGCAAGGCGATAAGCCCGAAGCCGATCGCCATGGACATGGTGGCGGCCGCGGTTGGTGATGTCCCACGCGTGGCCGACGGCAGGTCAAGCAGCGACGCCTCGGCGGGCGTTACGGCGAGTTCATCGGTCGCGGCTTGGATTACCACGCGGCTCATCTGCACCAGATTGATCAACGTGATGATCATGAGCGCAACCCATCCCACCAGCGCCACGAAGGCAATGGGCCGCAGCAGCGTGGCGTCGCAGCAAATGCACATGACCAAACTCATGGCCCAACTGACATCACGCGACATTAACCCAACCTTCGCAGTTGGGTGGTAAAAATGGCGTTTTCGTTCAACCAGGGGCAAAAGTCTGTACCATAAATCAGGATTTTTTTGTGCTGTTTTCTTCCTTGTGAGGTGTTG
>JAKAEB010000049.1 GCA_021818445.1 Planctomycetota bacterium | reverse complement strand
CATACGTCGCAGCCCATTACGCCCGGGGAAGACATCGAACTTATGTCAGCCGCTCAGGTTAAGAGGACAACCCGCTATAAAGTTCTGGCTCCGATTATGGGCAGACTGTTTCATCATCGGTGGACGCGGTGGGGTTTTCTTGGTGCCGTCGCCGCATTAACGGTTGCCTCAATCATGCTTCCGGCCTTGAGGCTGGTACCGCTGAAATTGCTTCCGTTCGGAAATCAGAGCAGCTTGCTGGTGGTTGTGCACGCCCGTCGCGGCACGACATTACAGGCTACCGATGCTGCCACCCGTGCATTGATGAGGCGTCTTGAACGCTTGAATGAAACTGTCGATGCCACCGCGTACGTAGGCGTCGCTGCACCAATGGATTTTAACGGCTTGGTACGGCATTATTATCTTCGCAATAAACCCAATGATGGCCAGATCGAAGTCGATCTGGCTGGCAAAGACCGCCGCGCCGCCCAGACACATGCCATCGCCCTGCGTATCCACCAAACCCTTACAGCCATCGCGCATCGCTATCACGTCCGAATTCAGCTTGTTGAAGCACCACCCGGGCCGCCAGTTCTCGATACCATAGTTGGCGAAATTTATGGTTCTCCAGCGACAACGTATCACCGCATGCAACTCGCGGCGCGCACACTCGAAAAACGGTTGGAACTTGAACCCGGAGTGGTGGATGTGGACGACAGCATCCAGGCGGCCGAAAAACGCGAGGTGTTCGTCGTCAACAAACGCAAGGCGGCACTCAACGGCGTGACGGTGGATCAAATTGCGCATAGCCTGAAAATGGCGATTACCGGGTGGAATGCCGGAATTATTCACGCGAAGCGCCAGCGACAACCGCTCAAAATAGAGATCACATTGCCCATATCGCGTCATTCCAGCCGCTTTGATTTGGATAAGCTCTATGTCAACGGGTCAGATGGACGGCTGGTTCCGATAGCGGAATTGGGCCACTGGCAGTTGCGTTTGGCCGGGCAGGCTATCTATCATAAAAACCTCCGGCGTGTAGTTTATGTATATGCAGATACTGCCGGACGTCCCCCCATTAATGCCATTGTTGATGTAGATGCTGACCGTCTGCCCGACGGATCATCTCCGAGGGGCCATCACATGCAAAAGGTCGGCGATGGCTGGATTAATCTCGTTGCCAAACCACGTCCGTTGGCTGGCCGGACATTTTTCAAAAATGGCTCGGGCATTGCGTGGCAACTGAGACGGGGCGTGCATATCAATTTTGCCGGCGAGGGTGAACTTCGCATAACCGAGCACGTGTTTCGTGATTTGGGCATTTCATTCGCCGCAGCCATGGTGGGTATCTATGTGTTGCTGGTCGCTCAGACCGGCTCATTTTTACTGCCGCTGGTCATGGAACTCGCCATTCCATTAACCATTCCTGGAGTTATGCCCGGCTTTTATCTGCTGAATGTATTCGCCGAGCAAAACATCGATGGCTACCGCGATCCGATTTTATTTACCGCTACAGCCATGATTGGAATGATTGCATTGGCCGGTATTGTTACCCGTAACGCGGTTATTCTGGTCGATTTTATTCATCGTGCGCTGCGGCGTGGACAAAGCCTTCAGGACGCCATCACGGAAAGCGTGGTGGTACGCATGCGGCCTATCCTGCTGACAGCGGCGGCGGCCATGCTTTCGTCCATACCAATTTTGGGCGATCCGATCTTTTCCGGTCTGGCGTGGGCCTTAATATTCGGTCTTTTCGCATCGACGGTCTTCACGCTTCTGGTGATTCCGACCGTCTATTGGGCGCTATTTGCCCATAAGCCGGGACATGGCGTGGACATTGGCAAAGGCGATATTGATTCGTAAATGAGTGTCGCCATGGATTCTCTGCGCAGCCATCTCCTGCCGATCTCCATCCTGATGAAAAATCAGAAACGGATTCCCATTGGCTCACTGTTTCACGGGTTTAATGATTTTCGGGCCAAACTTGCGAAGCCCTTGATAATGGGCTAAGCTTCAAGGTGGAAGCGGGCGAGCAACCCCCTATTTGGCCACAGTCGGCGTGTCATGGTAAGGGAGTATGCTCTATGTGCTTTCACCCGTCTGAAAAACGACTTTCAAAGTTTGCAGCCCTTTCTGGCGGCGTATTGGCCGTGGCGATCGCTGGCGGCTTTCGTACGGCCCACGCAAATATGCGTACGCCCAAGGCAGCTGGATTGACGTCGGCTGCCAGCGGCGCGTATGAATCCACCAACTGGTCTGGCTATGCCGATACGGCCAGCAGCGGCTATGCCTTTAATTCTGTATCCGCTACATGGACACAGCCCGCGGTTACCACCCAGTCTTCCAGCAGCTATGTGGCTGCATCGTTTTGGGTGGGCCTCGATGGCTTTAATTCCAGCACTGTCGAACAAACCGGCACCCAGGCAGTCATCGGGTCCGGCGGCACGGTTAGCTACACGGCATGGTATGAACTTTACCCTCAGGTGGAAATGCCCGTATTTACGGTAAGCCCCGGCGACAAGATCAGTGCGTCGGTGGTTTATCAACCATCCTCAAATGAATATGCATTTAATATCCAAGATATTACCTCCGGTGCCAGCTATCAAATTACCACCATCAATTCGCAAACCGCCAGCGCCGCCCGCTCCTCTGCAGAATGGATTGTCGAATCGCCGGAATTTGGTACCAGCAGCGGCAGCTATCAGTTGGCCACGCTTCCCGACTACGGTTCGTTTGGCTTCAATAACGCATCGGCAAGTATCACTGGAAGCCATGTGAACCAAACCGGTTCCATCAGTGGTGTCACTGCCAATAACGCCGCAAGCCTTAACAGCATTACCCTCGTTGATGGAAAAACCTTTCAAGCTTTATCCACACCAGCCGCCCTTACCGGTAATGGTGGGGCTTTTAGCACCAATTACACACCCGAACCAGAATCGTTCGCATTGCTGGGCGGAGCGGCAGCGGCCCTCCTGCCGCTTAAACGACGAAAAACCTCCGGTTCCGGTCGGCAGGTCCTCTAATCTTCAGACTGACCGGTCCATTTCGCATTTAATATCGTTTCTGCAACCTTGCCCCGCGCCTGCCGTTTAGTCATCCAGTGGCACCATTATGGAAGTTTTGTATGGGGGTACGCTTTATGACCAAAATGCAAACGGGGATGGCGGGTCTTGGTTTGTGCGGGTTGCTTCTCCTGACCGGTTGTCGCACGGTGGTGGTCGCCCGCCCAGGGCCACCTCCGCCTCCGCGTGCCGTTGTGGTTGTGCCCGGTGCACCTTGGCCGGGCGCTGTTTGGGTGCGTGGTCATTACATTTGGCAGCCGCGGTGGGGAAGATATCGCTGGGTTCCCGGTCATTGGGTAAGATGACGGTCGCCATTGGCGGGTAATCATAATTTTTCATGGTCGCAAGTCGGCGTGCATTGGTATACAATCCGCGCGCCGGGCAGGCCCGAGGTTTTTTGAAGATACGGGCCGGTCTGGCTTTGATGAAGGACTGCGATCTCGATGAAGGAATACCACGAACTTGTTCGGCTGGTGATGGACAAAGGCATTCGCAAGCCGAGCCGAACCGGCGTTGATACCGTCAGTTACTTTGGGGCATTTTATAAGGTTGATTTGGCCGCGGGCTTTCCACTGCTCACCACAAAGCGTGTGAACTACTCCGCTGTGTTGCGCGAATTGCTCTGGTATCTCTCCGGCCAGGAACATATCCGCGATTTGCGGCAATACACCAAAATTTGGGACGATTGGGCCGATCAACGCGGCGAATTGGAAACCGCCTACGGCCGATACTGGCGGCGTTTTCCCCACCCTGTGCAAAAATCACATGCGCCCATCACTCAAACCGGCGAGACGACCTGCCCCGTGCAGGAAATTGATCAAATCGGCTATGTGATCAATGAAATTAAACGCAATCCCAATTCCAGGCGCCTGGTTGTCAGCGCCTGGGAACCCGGCAATGCCGAAGTCAGCCGGCTGCCACCCTGCCATTACAGTTTCGTCTTTCAAGTGCTTGACGGGCGGCTTAATTGCCATCTCTCGCAGCGGTCAGGTGATATTGCATTGGGCATTCCGTTTAATCTGGCATGCTATGCAACGCTCACTCAGATGATCGCCCAGGAGACGGGTCTTGCCCTCGGTTATTTCGCGCACACCATAGTCGACGCCCACATTTATGTGGCCGATCCAGATTCCCCCATGGCAGAATATGACCATTGGCGTGGGCTGGAATTGCAATTGCAACGCGAGCCTAAGCCGTTGCCGACGCTTACCATCGCCCGCAAGCCGATCGATCAACTTCGCTATGAAGATTTTGTGCTTACGGGTTACGACCCGCATCCGCCCATCAAATTTAAAGTGGCCGTTTAAATCGTGCCAGGAGTACAACCCGCGGTGAATAAAATGGAAATCAGTATTATTGCGGCGATGAACCCGGATAGGGGGATCGGATCCGCCAACGGCCTGCCCTGGCACTTATCGGCCGACCTCCAGCGATTCAAAAAGCTGACAACTGGCCATGCCGTGCTGATGGGACGCAAGACCTTTGATTCCATTGGCAAGCCCCTGCCGCATCGCCGTAATCTGGTCATATCACGGCGGCCCGGTATCCCGATGGCGGGTGTAGAATGGTGGCAAAGTATCCACGATGCAATCGAAGCAACACGCATGGCCGGCGAAACGGAACTTTTCATCTGCGGCGGGGGGGAAATTTATCGTGCCTGCCTCCCCTTGGCATCCAAGATGTACATTACGATTGTCAATGTGCCGACAGAAAAAATCATCGATACATGGTTCCCCTCTTTTAATATCCACGATTGGGTTCTGGCGCGGGAAGAACATCTCCCGCAGTGCGGTTTTTATGACTATGTGCGCGCCGTACCGTCCATTAAAGGTGCCGATTGATCGGTGCCGGGTTGCGCTCGCCAAGGTGGGTGAAATGTGAATGCACCTTTTGCCATTGATGCCCGCTGGTACGGCAATGCCGGCAGCGGTGTCGCCACGTACGCCCACAGCCTGCTCGCCGGCCTGATGGAAATTCCGGCACCAGACCGCATCTGTGTCATCACCAATCACCTCGATCGCCTGCCGGAGGCGGTGGCGCGCTGCCCGCAATTTAATTTTATTAATCTACCCGGCAACCCCATGAGCATAAGGCATCAGCGGTTGATGCCGAAAATTGTATCGGGCCACCGCATAAAGTGCCTGCATACCGTGGATACCCACGCGCCCATTTATGCCCATTGCCGGAAGATAATATCCTGCCACGATGTGATTCCCCTTGTGCTGCCGCACCGTGTCGCCGGCGGTCGCAAGAGTCAATTCAAATGGTTGTGGCGGCAATGGCTCGCCATACAATTCCGCACTGCGTGCCGCATCGTTACCATCAGTGAATGTTCGCAGCGCGACATCATCAGCCAGTTACCCGATATGGCCGGTAAAATCGCCCTCATTCCCCCGGCGTTATATCAGCCCCAGGGGCGTGCGGCCGACCATGCCGAGCCGCAGGAAGACTGGCTGCCGGCTACGGATGACGCCGTCATTTTAAGCGTGGGCCGACGGGCACCTTATAAAAATCTGCCGGGGTTGATCCGTGCCTTCGCAGAATTGTTAAAAAACCATCAACATCCCTGCCGTCTGGTTGTCACCGGTCCGCGCGATACCCGTTATACCGAACCTGAAACCTTGGCAACCCAGTTGGGTATTGCCGATCGCATCGTTTTTACTGGCTATGTGGATGATAGGGTATTGTCACAACTTTATCACCGCGCCGCCCTGTTTGTATTCCCCAGTCTTTATGAGGGCTTTGGCCTGCCGGTTTTGGAGGCAATGGCCGCGGGCATACCGGTAGTTTGCTCCAATCGCGCCAGTCTGCCGGAGGTGTGTGGGGACGCGGCCCTGTTGGCCGACCCTGAAGACCCGCGGGCAATGGCGACGGCGATGGCCCGCGTGCTATCCAGTTCTCACTTGGCCGGGCAACTCAAAGCTGCGGGCCGCACGCGGGCGGGGGAGTATACGCCACGTCGGATGGCGGAGTGCCTAATGGAATTGTATTTAAGTTCCGGCGATTGACTCAAGGGGCGTGTAATTGGCAATGCGCAACAAAAAAGGCGGCCTGACCGAGTGTGGTCAGGCCGCCAGGGAGCAATTATTGGCTCGTTGTAAAACTTACCATGCACCTGTGCCAACGTTGCGCACCGGCAACATGACGGTATCAAACGGAGCAACGTCCGAAGTGAGCGTCGGCAAGGTACCGGGTGTGACTGCCGTCTGGCTCGATGTAGAACCGGACGCACCAGTGGTTGTCGTCACGTAGGTGAAGATGTTGTCACCCGCCTGACCGCAGTACGGATTGGTTTCCCATGTGACATGGTCATCACCAAAGCCCACGTTCTGGCCGGCACCACCGTGGTTGCCCGAATTATAAATGTACGGGCCGTAGGTGTTTGCCTGGGGGGTGGTGGTAATGCGGTTGGCGTTGCCGCTGCCGGTTGCGTTGGCAGGTGCCATATCGCTGACCAACGGCAGATCGCTGCTCGCCGCATTGTCATTCCACCATCCACCGACCATCGGCGTTCCACCTGACGGGGCGTACCATGGGCAGGCGATGGAATAGCTTTCACCCTGGCCCGTGGTGCTTCCAGCTGTCGCACCGCTGACCATCCCGAAATTGGAATAATATTCTTGCGTGCTGTTAAATTCGAGCGAGGGCGTGGTGGCAATTGGGTCAGATGGGCAGATGAAACTCTTAGGCGTCATCTGGCCATTGAGCACCATAAGCCACATACACGCCATCACGTTGGCTTGGTGAACAGGTGTGGAATAGATGGCGTTAATAACCGCCGGCGCACTGGCGTTTACACCGTTTGTCGGGCCGGTGCTTCCCGTGTTGTTCTGATAAGTCGTGCTCGCTGGCGGTACGACCGACGGGAACTGGCTTTCATTACTCTGGGCATAAATCACCATGGATTGGATAATGCCCCTTACGTTGGCTGAACAAACCGCTCGGTTCGCAAGTTCCTTCGCTTTGGCCAAACTGGGCAACAGAATGGCAATGAGCAAAGCGATAATGGAAATCACCACGAGCAGTTCAATCAGCGTAAAACCTTTATTTTTTGCTGATGAGCGTTTCATCTACTGGGTCTCCGGAAATCAGGACACATGTCGGCAGGGCTGGCCAAACAACTGAATCCTCAACTGGGGTGGGTCGACCTGTCACCCAAGTCAAAAGAAGCCACATGTCTGGTTTGCCGATGGTTGATCGCTGGCGTATCTTTTCGCGAAGCCTGAACAAACTCATTGCCCAGTGAAACTTCGCACCACCCACAATCAACGCCGGGTCGGTGGCGACTAAGGGCCAGCCGAGCCGACAACTCTCATCGGCCAAACCATCAGACGGGTTGAGAAAAACTAAATCTGGACACGCTGATTTGATACCCGATTGATCGGCGGCGCGTCCCAAAATACCAATTGTTGCCAATTGCACCGCATGTTCTGTGCTAGCGATCGACTGCAAAAACGATATAAATTAAATGTTAATTCATGCTCGAATGAATTCTGTCCGATAATGCCTGCCGCCCGGAGGGTGCGCCCGTAAACGCCCCGTTGACTGCACCCTCGGACTCATCTCTACCAGAGTCGCCGTCGGCCCAAGGCCTTGCATCCAGGGCATTTCCGGCACATCGCAGCTCTGCTATTGCTTGGACAGACTCCTAGTCGCCCGGTTCCAGCACCGCCATGAATGCTTCCTGCGGAATCTCCACCTGTCCCACCTGTTTCATCCGCTTTTTTCCCTCTTTTTGCTTTTCAAGCAGTTTGCGTTTGCGACTTACATCGCCGCCGTAGCATTTGGCCGTGACATTCTTTCGCATGGCGCTGATCGTCTCGCGTGCAATGACACGGGAACCAATGGCGGCCTGTAGCGGCACCTCAAAGAGGTGCCGGCCAATTTCACTCTTGAGTTTGCGTATGATCGCCCGGCCGCGCGATTCCGCCTTCGACCGGTGTACAATAAGGCTTAGCGCATCGATGGGCTGGCCATTCACCAAAATATCCATCTTGACCAGGTCCTCCTCGTGAAAGCCGATCAGATCGTAATCCAACGTGCCGTAGCCACGGGTAGCCGTTTTCAACTTGTCAAAAAAGTCAAAAATAACCTCAGCCAGCGGCAGGTCGTATTCCATGATGATGCGCGAAGCACTCAGGTATTCGGTCTTGCGGTAAACACCACGTCGCTCCTGACACAGCTTGGAAATATCCCCGATATTCTCGGCTGGAACGATGATGCTGGCCCGAATCATCGGCTCGCGAATCGCCTTGACTTTGCTCAAATCCGGCAGGCCGGATGCCGAGTCGATCAGCTTTTCGGTGCCATCCATTAAAACCACTTCATACGGCACGGTGGGGGCGGTTTGGACTACCTGCACGTGCTGCTCACGTTCCAGCCGCTCCTGCACAATTTCCATATGCAGCAGCCCTAAAAACCCGCAGCGGAAGCCAAAACCCAGTGCATCAGATGTTTCCGGCTCAAATGTGAACGATGAATCATTAAGCCGCAGCTTTTCCAGCGCCTCGCGCAACTGCGTGTATTCCGTATCCGGGCCGGGGTAAAAATCGCAGTACACCATCTGCTTGGGGGGGCGGTATCCCGGCAGCGGCTCGGCCGCCGGCACCATGGCATCAGTAACCGTATCGCCGATGGTGACATCGCCCAATGTTTTTATATTGGCCACGATAAAGCCCACCTCGCCAGCACCAATCGTATCCACCGCCACGGCCCGCGGGCTGAATTTACCCAGGCCCGTCACCTGATACACACGCTGCTGCCCCATGAAGCGCAGTTTCTGCCCCATGGTCAGACGTCCGTTGAATACGCGCACGTAGACGATGACGCCCCGGTAGTCATCGTATTTGCTGTCAAACACCAGTGCCTGCAGCGGTGCATTGGCGTCACCCCGCGGTCCCGGTAAGCGCTGGCAAATCGCCTGGAACAAATCCGGCAAGCCGATACCGCTTTTGGCTGAAATCCTCACCGCTGAAAGGGCGTCTATCCCCAAAACCTGCTCCATTTCTTCCGCCACGGCATCGGGCTGGGCGCTGGGCAGGTCAATCTTGTTTATGACAGGGATGATTTCTAAATTCTGTTCAATCGCCGCATACGCATTGGCGACGGTCTGGGCCTGAACCCCTTGCGTGGCATCCACCACCAGCAGAGCACCTTCGCAGGCTTGAAGCGCTTTGGCCACCTCGTAATGAAAATCCACATGGCCCGGTGTATCAATCAGATTCAGCATGTATTTTTTGCCGTCAAATTCGTGCGGTACCGTGACAGCACTGGCCTTGATCGTAATGCCACGCTCACGCTCCAGGTCCAGATCATCCAAAAATTGCGCCTGCATTTCCCGTTCGGTAATCGCACCGGTACGCTCTAATATGCGATCCGCCAGCGTCGATTTGCCATGATCAATGTGGGCAATAATGCAGAAGTTTCTTATTTCCATTCCGTTGAAAGCCTTATTCAGAACATTTCGGAAACCCAATCACAGCATGCATTCTACCCGTAATGACGATGGAACACTTGCTGTCCCCGACGATGTCGCCGGGAGCCGTCTGAAAATGCCTCCGACGGCATTGGCTTGGTTTTACATGTTCAACCGATTGGCAAGTTGGGGTTCTGGCGGTACCACATTTCCATCATCAGAAGGGCAAACAGGCGATGCGTATGATCGCGTTCGCCGTTCAGATGCTCTTTCCACAGCCGCTCCGGTAGCATTTTCAGTCCCAATTGCGTTGACAGAGAACCGCCCGCAAGCAGGCAGCTTTCCGTCTCCCCACGCAGCGATGATCGAAACCACTGCCCGATCGGCACACCGAAGCCGCGCTTGCGCCCGCGTTGTACCTCCCGAGGTAGAAAGTCCCTCATCGCCCGGCGCACCAGTAACTTGCCTTGCCGCCAGTTCATCATGACCTCGCCACAAAAACGATTGGCCCAGTTCGCCAGTTGATGGTCCAGCAATGGGCTGCGCACTTCCAAGCCGCACGCCATCGATGCAGCATCCACCTTCCAAAGCACATCGCCCGGCAGATAGTTGGATTGGTCCATCAGCATGCATTGACGAATCACATCCATGCCAGGCTGGGATTTGTCGCGGTCGCCGTCCTTCTGCATGCCCAGCGGCCTTAAATCCTCTGGTTGAAATATCGAGCATAGCGCGGTGTATTGTTCCCGCCCACCCTTTTGACTGCTCGCCGCTGCCATTCGCCGCATTCTTTCCGAGCGATATTTCCATCGCGGCAGGCGCAGCCCGGCCTTGAGCATCCGTGCGGCGCGGTACCGATCGTAGCCACCGAATATCTCGTCGCCGCCGTCTCCCGATATGGCGCACGGTGCGAGTGATCGCGCCGCATTGGCCACCCAATAAGTTGGCAAAATGGAAGAATCGGCAAACGGTTGACCCAGCGTAAATTCCATCAGCCATTCAAGCGTGGCCATCGCTGATGGCTTCATATCGATTCGGCATTGATGGTGCCGCAGGTTGGCGGCGCGGGCCGTGTGCCCGGCCAGCGGCATTTCATCAAAACTCGTCTCATCAAAACCAACCGTCACCACCTGCATTTCGCGCCGGCCACCCAATAATTGGCGCGCTACCCCGCATACCAGAGCGGAATCGATTCCCCCCGATAAAAACCCCACCATCGGCACATCCGCATGCAGTTGCGATTCCACCGCACTGAATATCAGTTGCCGTAAATCATGGATGTCCTCGTCACGCACCGTCTTGATCACGCCGCCATTCATCTGCAGCGCATTCTCCGGCCGCCAGAAGACGCCGGTGAATAGCTGGCCGGCCGTCAACCGTATCCATGATCCCGGCTCAATACATTTAATATCGCGGTAAACGGTGCTGGGTGGCGGTATATAACCGAACTGCAGATATTGCCTCAATGACGCAATCGATGCCCGCGGCGCTACACCCGGCCAGCATCGCACGGCAGGAAGCGTGCTTGCAAAGGCCACGCATCCATCATGGATGGCGTAAAAGAGCGGCTTTTGACCAAAGTAATCCCGCGCTAAAAACAGTTCCTGCGATTGAGAATCCCAAACGGCAAAGGCAAACATGCCCCGCAATTTACCTGGCAAATCGGTCTTCCACTGTTCCCATCCATGCACCAGTACCTCGGTATCGCAATGATCGGAATTAAATCGATGTCCGAGACCGCTCAATTCACTCCGCAATTCTCGATGATTATAAATTTCACCATTAAATATGACATGAACGGTACCATCTTCATTTTCCATGGGCTGCTGCCCTCCGGCGGGGTCCATGATGCTCAGGCGGCGGTGTACCAGCCAAACTTCAGCGCGATCTTCCGTGGCTGGTAACGCTTGCCACCGGCCGCTGCCATCCGGCCCGCGATGGCGAAGCAATTCATCAGCCCTGTGCGCCGCCTTGGTAAGGCTCTCATTCCACGCTTCTGCAGTCAGCCGGTGGGGGGGGCGATTCCAGCAGGCGAAACCGGCAATGCCGCACATGTGTCAATTCCCCATCTGTATCGATGTTTTCAGCGCTTGATCTTGCATGGCCAAGGTTAAAGTTGTGCGACCGGCCACGACATCATCCAGTGGCTGGCCAAGGCATTCGCGCCGCCAGCCATGCATCAATTCGTGCCCTTCAAGGCTTTCACCCGCCAGTTTTTTCATCGCCCAATCCGTGATGGCGGCCTGACTGGTCACCAGATTGGTCGAAACATTCTGCCCCAGGCAAATGGCCTGCGCCGCCGCCCACACACGCTCAATAAACTGGCTGGTCTCCAGAGAATCCCGCCCCTCGCTTGCAAAATCCGGCAACTGGTTGGTCGGCATACGACGAACGTTGTCGATTAATTCGATAATAAACGGCCCGTACGATTTTAATTCCTGCTCGCTGATGCCCTCAATCCGCGCCAACTGCGGAACCGTCTGCGGCATCATTTTGGCGATATCGCGAATGGCTGAATCGGATAAAAACGCCCGCACGGGTGTGTTGTGTTCGTATGCCAACTGATGGCGCCACGCCGTTATTTCCCGCAGTACGCCAAGCTGCTGCCGATTCATCGATCGCGGTGCCTTAAGTTTCATCCATAAATCGCGCGTGTCGGGCGGAGCGACGGCATGTTGCAATTCCTCGTGGCACAGCTCCTGCATCCATCCTGTGCGCCCGCAGGACTCAATGCGCCGGCGCAACTGTTCAAAGACCGCCGGCAGATAGCGCACGTCATCTGCGGCATAAATCAGTTGCGCCTTGGCCAGTGGCCGACGATCCCACGCGCTGTAGGTATGGGCCTTATCCAACTGTATACCGCAGATATGTTCCACCACTTTGGCGTATGAAATGGGGTAGGTGAGGCCCAGCAATCCCGCCATCAATTGCGTGTCAAATACATTGGCCGGTGTGTATCCGCATTCATGCATGATGGCGATATCCTGACTGCCGGCATGACAGTATTTAATCACATTCGGATCGCTTATCAGATGCCCCAGTGGAGAAAGGTCTTCAATCGCCAGTGGATCAATCAACGCCACCTCACCGGAAGAGCAAATTTGAATAAGGCACAATTCCGGGATAAATGTCCGCTCGCCAATAAACTCCGTATCAAAACCGAAAGCCCCTGCCGCATGCCATGTATGGCAGTATTCGGCAAGCTGGGATGGCGAATGAATCCAGATGCAGTCCGTGGTCGTTGACGGCGTGGCTGCGCGTGGTGTGGTCATCTAATCTTCCATCTCTCGGTGCAACTTAACAGAAGTGTACAGCCTCTCTGCATGACGGGTGAGGCGTGCATTCAATTGCGCCTGGAGTCCCCGATGGTCGCCCGTGTACTGGTGGAACCGTTCCACCAGGTGCACCATCAATTCCACAAGATGGGCAAAATCGGTAACGCAGATGGCCTCGCTGCCAATCTTTTCGCCGGTGCGCGGTACCGTCGGAACGCACGATAACACCTCGTCTTCCGCAACCATATTATGGTAATTGGCCAAGGGCAGCGTCAGCCCCGCAGAATCAAAACCCGCGGCGTCAAATACCGTGCTGTTGCACGTGCCACCATCCATCAACGCCCGCTGGCACCGATAATCGGTCAGGGTGTCGGTCAGATCGTCGGAAGTTAATTTAATAAAGCGCGTCAGTGCAGAACTGAAAATGCTGGTTCGGTCGCCCACCCGCAAAACCGCCCCGAGCCCCATCGCCGCCTGCGGCATGGCACGGCTATTTTCCAATCCAACGACGCAGCAATGCCTGCGATTTTCCCGCGCCCAGAGCGTATCATCTTTGATGGCGGCAAAGGCACCCAAAATCCAATCTCTTCCCCACGCGTAAAAAGCAGCGTAAACGGCCGGCCAATACCACGTTCGCAAATTGCATGCAGCATACAGACCATCGCCGCCGCCCCGGACAAATCATCACAAACCCTTGCAGTGAATAAGTCCCCCATCAGTGTGGCATCCGGTAAATCCCACATGCCAATGGTTCCAACCGGAACCGCCATACCTGGATTCCGCAACTTCAGCACACACGTCAATGCCTCGGAATTTGCCCGCCGCTCAGGCATGCCTTCGACAGTTGCCAGCGTCCATGGCGATTCCCCTTCGGGATGAAATAGACGCACACCCGCCCCGGCAAAAAAGGATGGCTTCACACCGCCCAAAAATTCTGCCCGCAGCAAGCCAGCGCCCTCGTCGATCATCTCCTCGCTGATAAAGCCGGGATGATCCACGTGGGCTTCAAATATCAGTCGTCGTTGGTCTTCCCGACCGCCGCCATCCCCCTTGGCTTCACTGCCGTTCTCCAGATCGACCAGATGATCCACACGCAAATTCCCCGCCCGGTCAAACACACACGCCAGCTTGCCCGGCGGAGAAAGTGTCAGAATATACTGCTCCACCCACGCCAGCACATGCTCTTCACGCAAAGGGGCTGTGGGCAGATCGCACATGGTTTTGAGGATGGCCAGCCAGGCGGAGTTGATCATTTTCCGTTTGATCCTCCGAGTGCCGGTGGGGCGGGTATACCTGCCGGTGCGGCTTTGTCGTCTTCTGAGGCATCGGTCAGCTCGGCAATGTCGGTAAGTGGTTGTCCATCCACATGCCGGCGCAGCAGCATATAAATGATGGTGCTGGACGAAAAATAATAACCCACCACATAAGCACCCAGCAGCGTTACCAGCAGGAACAGCCAGAAGTAAATGAACACTGCCGCGATGAGTTCAGCCCAGCCCATGGCCCACCAGTTGATCGGCCCGATCAGGCGTTCAAATTGCGGGGTGCGCCAAATGGTATTCAGCACCGACACACCCGAATAGGCACCATGTTCCAATCCGAAAAAACCCATGCCAATGTTGGCACACCAGTGCGTCACCGCCAGGATGATATACAACGCCAGCAGCAGAAAAAACCACGTCAGAACGCCGTAAATCAAAGCTATCGTCGTGTACAGGGCCGCCCGCCACGGACTGTTGAAAATGTAGCTGAAACTGCGACTGATCGAGTCAAATCCGTCCGATGCCTCCACCGCGAGGCAGGGGTAAATCAGATGCAGGCCGCCCGCCAGTCCCAGTACCACCAGCATGATCATGAACCCGCCCAGCAGCAGGACAATAAACATCACACCCAGCAGGATCGGACCGATCCACGGCACAGCCCCGATAAGCGATATGGCAATCATCACCATTCCCAGCACCAGAATGAGGCCGACCGGCAGCAATGGTGCGCGAATGAAAAACCAGAATCGCCGTACCGCAAACCGCACCGATGCAAACATGGACGGGTCCTCGCCTGCCAGCCGCGCGGCCGTATGGCGGCAGATCGCTCCACCGGTCACGGCCAGCGTTCCGATGCAGATAAGGAGAAAAATAATGATCGTCAGCAGGTAGCCCGTGCGCACCAGTGCCAGATGCACCGGCGTTTCCGAATGGCGGGCAATCATCGGCGGCGCCCCGGTAAGCAGCCACTCCGGCACGGTGATAAACATGTTGGCCAGACATCCCCATATCGTGTCAGATTGCCACGCGACCGTGCTGCTGCGCGGCGTCGCTGCCACTGAAATCTCAAAACCCGTCGGCGTCTGGCCCGGTGTCGTATTGGCCGACGTGGATTCAATTCGCAAGGGGTTCAGCACGTTAAATACCAAACGATGGAATTCTTTGAGTTCCTCGTGCATGGCAGCGTCAAAAATGCCCCGGCCAACGGTGCTTTGCACCTGTCGAACATTGGCCATAAGTTCCATAGCCAATCGGTGTTGCCGTCGGTGCAGGGTGCGGGCGGATAATGCCGGCTTTTGTGCCGCCAAGTTCTTCAATCGCCTTTGAAATTGCCGCTCCATCCCCGCCACGATTGCCCCATAGGCCGCACGCGGATCGCGCTCAAGAGCCTGAATTTGTTTAGAGTGCAGCGGCGTCGCGTAGTCCTGCAGCATCTCGGAGAGCGCCGCCTCGCGATTAAGCCGATCTTGAATAATCATTTCACGGTACGCCCCGGGTGCCGGAGTGTGAAACGCCGCAATCTCGCCCGAGAGCACCTGCGGCCCCCAAATTCCATCCAGAGCTCGACCGGCCGTATAAACAATCACCAGTGCCAGCAGAGCCAGCACCCATACCCCCGGCTCGATCGAAATCCGAAACGCCCGGAAAATATATCGAAAATCCAATACTTTCTCGCGCAAGGGTTGCGTCCATCGTTTATCCGGTTCCGCCGACGGGGTATTACGTTTCTCCATGTGTGCTCCAACCTGATTCACATTGCCCTGCAAATTATCGCCTACGCCGTCGGGCGGCTTGCCCAATGCAGTTTGCGGGCCAGCAATTCCCAGTGTGTCTGACGCGGGTTTACCACCAATTCCAGTCGGTGCGGTGCCTTTTTTACCACCACATAATGGTCGGCGCTCAGTGGATGCACCACCACGCCATCCATCACCACATGTGTTCCCTCATTAAGCCGTCGTGGCTCGATGCCAATCGTACAGCGATCTGGAACCACCACAGGGCGAAACGATAAAGAATGCGCGCATATCGGGGTAATCACTATTGCATCTACATCCGGTGTGATCAATGGTCCCCCTGCGGACAGGTTGTAACCCGTTGACCCCGACGCCGTTGAGATAATGATTCCGTCACCCCGAAACGTGGCGGTATCGGAGTTATTCACCCGCACCGTCAACTCCACCATCCGAAATGGCGTTCCGGCGTTAAGTACCACATCATTGAGCGCCAGGCAGCGGCTTTCGGGTTGCAGGCTCTCACCTTCGTCGGCACGGCCCGGTAGCTTCTTGCGGTAAACCGACGCTTCAAGCATCAGCCTGTGAGTGGTGGGCAATTTTCCGGCCAGCAGCTCCGGCAGGTGTGATTCAAATTCCTCCGGCGTGAAAGCCGCCATGTACCCCAATTTACCGAAATTAATACCGGCTATGGGTACCTGATACCTGGCCAGAAAGCGGGCGGCCTGCAAAATGGTTCCGTCTCCGCCCAGCAAAACCATTAAATCCGGCCGGTCCTGCAAATCGTCCAGGCATGTCTGATCTACACCCTCCATATATTCAGCGCTGACACCCTCCCTTGCCCCCAGCGTTTTCAGCAGTTTACGCCCGGCTGCGATGGCCTCCGGTTTAGCTGAATTGGCGATAAGCAACACTTTCATTCGGCAGATAGGATACTCCCCCGGCTCGGTTGCCTCCAGTCACTCCACCCGGATAGCCCCATAGCCCGGATGCGGGCCATTTCAATTCGATGGTGCATTTCAAGTTGACCATTAAAGTACGGCGGTTAAGATTTGCATGTTGACGGGTGCGGGGATGGTTGAAGATGTGGTGCCTGATTCGCGGCAGCACGTCTCTTTGATGCCATCGATACGCTTTTCCGCACAGAAGTTCACACAGGTAGTCCATTCTGAGGAGCTTAGTTTGATGCATGGCATGCGGTGGAGTCGCTCCAGTGCAACCATCCTGATGGTGATGGTTTGCTGTCTGTTCACAACCAACCTCACACGCGGGGCCGCAGCACCATTTACAAGTGCCGCCTTGCACAAGGCACGCCTCAAGGCGTATTGGCAGATGCCACTTGGTTTGGGGGCACGCACGCACGATCGAATCTCCCACCTTTGGCTGTTGGGAAAAAAGGTATATGTGCTCACACGTTACGGTTATTTTATCTGCATTAACGCATCCTCCGGTACCATTCTCTGGACGCAGAAATACACCGCCCGAGGACAGACCACCATGGAACCTGTTACCTACGGCAAAAAACGGCTGCTGATTGTCAGCGGCAGCAAAATTCTGATTGTTAAAAAGTCTGACGGAAGCGTCATTAAATCGCAGGCGCTTAAATTTGCCCCGTCCACGCGACCGGTCATCAGCAATGACCGCATGTTCATTGGCTCCTACCACAACCGCATGTATGTGCTCTCGCCGCATTTGCCTTTGTTCATGCAGTGGGCGCAATATTCGCGTGGGGATGCATTTCTTTCCCGTCCGGTCGTTCTCAATGGCGTAGTGATTTGCGGGTCGCAAAATGGCCACCTGTGGGGACACATCGCCACCGATGGCAGCAGCGGCTGGCGACGCACCCTCTCCGGCGCGGTCAACGCCAATTTGGGTACCGACGGGCAACTCATTTTTGTACCCTGTATGAACCACAACCTCTACGCCATCAATGCATCTACCGGCATCGCCCCATGGATTACTCACCTGCCCGGCCGACTCGATCACGAACCGGTCATGTTCGGCAAGCAGTTGCTTGTCTGCACCGGTGGTGCGGGCCTTTTCAGCCTGAAGCCATCCTCCGGGCAAATTCAGTGGGGGCCGGTAGCGGGCGTAACCCGGGTTGTCGGCAAGATCGGTCGACGCATAGCCGCCGCGGCTGGTGGCAAGCTGCTGATTATTTCGCCCATCGATGGCGGTGTGGTATATCGCATGGCGGCCGCTACCCCATGTGTTTACGCCAAATCCACATCCTCGCAGCGCATATATGTGGCGTCCACCAGTGGATACCTCATGGCGCTGGTGCGCCGTTACCCCTTGAACTGATACCGCCGGGTTTAATTTTCGGCTGGCTGAAAAGCATGGCTGCTCAGCATCGACGCGCGATAGTTCATCCGCGCGTTGATCTGTTTTATTGGAGATTTAATCTTTGCATTCCACCGATCTGGTGCCAATCAAACGGGCACTTATTTCCGTTACCGATAAATCCGGCATTGTAGAAATCGCCCAGTTGCTGCACGCGCAATACGGTGTGGAGATTCTCTCCACCGGTGGCACCGCGAAAACGCTGGCTGCCGCTGGTATTCCCGTCACCGATGTTGCCACAGTTACCGGCTTTCCGGAAATGATGGATGGGCGGGTTAAAACGCTCCATCCGGCCATCCACGGCGGATTGCTTGCCCTGCGCGATACCCCATCACACGTGGCCGCCATGACAGCCCACGCCATACGCCCCATCGATCTGCTGATCGTTAACCTCTACGCCTTTGAAAAAACCATCGCCGATCCGAACACCACACTGGATCACGCTATCGAAAATATCGATATCGGTGGTCCGGCCATGATCCGCTCGGCATCTAAAAACCATCGCAGCGTGGCGGTGGTGACCGACCCGGTACAGTATCCCAAACTTATCGAACATCTCCGCGAAAACTCCGGTGCCACACGCCTCCGATTCCGGCTGGATCTGGCCATGTGGGCGTTTTCGCGTACTGCGTCCTACGATGCGGCAATCCATGATTATCTGGCATCACAATATTATTCCAATGAAGCTGGCCCCGCTTCCGCCGGACTCTTCCCCACCGTCATCCGCAGCTATCGCAAACTCGATGATCTGCGCTATGGCGAAAATCCTCATCAGGCCGCCGCACTCTACACGGATGGCACCGAGCCTGGGGGTGTGGCGCATGCCCACCAACTTCACGGCAAAAAGCTCTCGTACATCAATTTGCTCGATGCCGACGCCGCCTATACGCTTGCGGCGGAATTTGATCAGCCCGCCGCCACGGTCATCAAACATGCCAACCCCTGCGGATGCGCTGTTGCCGAAGACCTCGCCGCCGCCTTTCAATATGCCTACGCGGGCGATGCGGTTGCCGCATTTGGCGGTATTGTCGCCGTCAATCGCCCCGTTGATCTGGCCGCCGCTTCGGCCATCGTCGAAGGTAAAAAATTTCTTGAAGTACTCATTGCCCCCGCCTATGCGCCCGAGGCGCTCGACATGCTTCGCCATCGCTGGGCGGATTGCCGATTGCTGGCTGTATCGGCTGATGCATCAAGCCATCCCTCGGCGCGGCGGAAGTTAAAATGGGCATCCATCTCCGGCGGGGTGCTTGTGCAGCAGGAGGATAGAGAACCGCCAACTTCCTGTTCGGCCGTTACCACCGCCTCCCCTTCATCCGATGTCATGGCGGATTTACTCATGGCGTGGCAAATCTGTAAGCATGTTAAAAGTAATGCCATTGTAATAGTGAAGGATCGGCAGTTGATCGGCGTGGGGGCGGGACAGATGAGTCGAGTCACCAGTGCGCGATTGGCCATTGAATTGGCCCGGCAAAATGGCCATGGAGAAAAGCTTGCGGGGGCCGTCGCAGCATCCGATGCCTTTTTCCCCTTCGCCGATGGCCCGCAACTGCTTCTTGATGCGGGCATTACCGCATTGATCCAACCCGGTGGATCCAAACGCGATGCCGACACCATCAACTTATGCAATCAGCGGGGTGCCTCCATGGTCTTCACCGGTTTGAGACATTTTTTGCATTGATGCCATGGTGCCAACCACCAGCAGACAGGTGGCTATATGGCGCCTGTGGAAACAGCACCTGCACATAGACGCCAAACTTGTGCCGATGCCTCTTCTGCCAGTGTAATTCGTTCCCGCCATCGGTGCCGTAGATACCTGCTTTCGATCATAACGTGACGTGCATCGAACAGCGGCTACACCAGTGGGGCAACAATGAGATAATTACCTGATATGCCGATGACACGAATCTTCACACCCGCCTCAATCTGAGCGCTTTCACTTACGCACGCAAAACGTTGTTGTTCTATGGTGCAAACGCCCGATGGCCGAAGCACCGATTCCGCCACACCGGTTTTATTAATAAAATATCGCAATTCATTGGCCGGTAGTGAGGTTGGTGCCGGCTTATGCAAAAATATCCGCCGCGCAATCGGACTGTTGGGGTAATAACGAAACCCGCACCAGCCGGCGGTGGGAATCATCACCAGAAGAATAATCACCGTCAGGGCGGCAAAATCCATCGACACAAAAGCCGATATTACCAAGGCCACCATGCACAGCAGCAAAAAGAATATGGCCAATATGCCGTGCGACGGAACGACAAACTCCAGCCAGATGCAGATGACAGCCGCCACCAAAAGTGCAAACACCGAGAGGATCAAATCCATGCCGGTAAACCCTCAATCCATTCTGCCAGAGCACCGATGCCGCTTGGCGCTAAGTATGGCCCGCGTCAATTGCCTTGACCAGCCATTGTTGTTGCGTTCGACCCAGCACCACGATCGGCGTCCCCGCCGCGATATATTCGCCGTTGGTGACCACATCCGTCAATCGCCCGTCAAAACTGGCCTTACCGGCGGGACGTAAATCGGACACCGCCCGGCCAATGGAACCTGCAAATGGCTCGGATGCATGAACTGCCTGACTGGCCGTCGCTTTGGGTGGTGCAAGCACCATGCGCCGGGTGCCCGGCAGCCGATGCATAAATCGCACGCCCAGTACACTGGCGATAATCCCGCACAAAAGAGCCGACGCCAGCACGCCACCGCTGACCTGCGCCGCCGATAGCACCGGCCCCAGCGATGTGTATCCGCCAGCCAGGGGCACCAGTGAACACCCCACGCCAATCAACACCAGTACAAAGCCGGGGATCGCCAGCAGTCCCAGCCCTCCAAAATGAAAAATATCAAAAATAATTAACACTATGCCCACTCCCGCCAATATCAGCTCCCACCATTGGCCCACGCCCGTAAGCAGCGGTGCCCCCAACAACAGGCCCAATGCACCCAAGCCGACCAGTATCGGCACGTGCCATCCGGGATGCGTTAGCGTAAGCCAGCCGGCAATCACCAAAACCATAATCAGCAAAAACCGCACTCCGGGCGATACCAGCCAGCGCAGTGCGTGCTCCATAAAACTAAGCCGCAGAACCGGCACCCGAATTGCCGTTACGTTCAGCAGTGCCAACAAATCCGACCGCGCGCGTACCGTCGCAATTGAAAGTCCAAACTGTCGCGCCCGTTTCGCAGAAAGTGTCAGCACGGCTCCGGCTGGTTTGAATCGCCGCACAAACACCCATGGATGATCACCCGGATGCCCTTTAAGCGTTTCACGCATCAGGCCCCTGCGTTCTGCGGGCGTGACCAAACGGGTTTTGCCCGTTTTCCGATTGGTTACCTCGTCAAGCACCACTGCAGAATCCACCATGGCCGCCAATATCGGTGGGGGATAGCCATTCACGTGCGCGCAGTGCAAAAGCCATTGCAGCGCCGACCCGTGCGGTTTTACCACCCCTGCCCCAAACCTTATTGCCTGGTGCGTCTCAAACACCTGCCCATCTCCCAAAACGGCCCGCCGATACATGACGATGTGCTTGCATGCCACTGCCATAAGCAAAGCCGGCCCGATGGCTGTGGTTCGGATGTAAGCCACCGTCGGCACCTTGCATTGCGCCATAAGTTTTGCGGCCGCCAGTGCCGACGACACCAGCCCCGTCGAACTGCGGAAACGAAAAATTAACAGCGATGCGTGCAGTTCCGCAGCTCGATGAATGCGTCGTCCAATAGCGGCTACCTGTATTTGATCCACCGTCCCATGGATGGTGATGATTGCGGCATGCCGATACGCCCTGCCCAACGGCGGATGAAGCGTACGTCCCGCTGCCGGACCGGTTGTGCTCAATGGTAGCAAAATGATCAATGCGGCAATAACCGCTATCGCCACCGAGCGAACATGATGCCTTATTTGATTATTAATCGCCGTCGATGGTACGACACAACTTTCCGATGACGTTTCAGACGTGAACCTGTTTATTTTCATCCACACCTGCCCCGCGCCGCAAAATTCTTCCGAGCTGCCATGCTGGAAGGCTCAAATCGCCGTCGATCTCCCTAAGTTACATCTTAACGCGCCCGGTCAGGGCGTCGTGGAGAATCGCCCGGTTGGAATGCTCAATTTGCGCCCCGGGCGGAAGACCGCGGGCCAGTCGGGTCAGCATCACACCGCTGCCGACCAGCCGTTCCTGTATCAGCAGCGCTGTGGCATCACCGTCGATGGTTGGATTAGTGGCCAAGATCACTTCACGCACCAGCGGTTTGCCGTCCCCATCTTTTTCCTCCACGCGACGGCCAAGGGCATCGATGGTCAAAGCCTCGGCACCTATGCCATCCAACGGTGCTAAGCGACCCAAAAGTACATGATACACACCAGTATAGGCACCCGACGTTTCAATCTGATACACATCCTTGGGTTGCTCAACCACGCAGATCACCCCGTGATCACGCTGCGGATTGCCGCAAATATCGCACGGATCGTTCTCCGTGAGGTGAAAGCACACACTGCAATGCCGAACCTGATCTTTGACGGCCAAGATCGCGTCGGCCAATTTGGCCGCTTCCCCGCGATCTCCCTTAAGGATATGAAACACGATGCGCTCCGCTGACCGCGACCCAATGCCCGGCAGTTGCCCGAAAAGGTCCAGCAGATTTTTTACCGCCGCGCTGTACGCATGTCTGGTATCTGGCATAGTTGGTAATTTCTAACCTTGCCCAAGCATCGACCGCATGGCGTCCATGTCAATGTCGCCCATCGATTCCTGCATCTTCGTCTGTACTTCCGCCTGTACTGCACGCAATGCGGCGTTCGTCGCCTCGCGGCAAAGGTCAGCAAGCTGGGCCTTGTCAGAAGTTGGTGCATCGGTTCCAAACTCAAAGGCCATAATTTCCAAGCGGCCATTGGCCGTTACACGCACCGCATCGCCACCGGCCGAGCCGGACGCCACAATAAAAGGTAAAGTCTTCTGAAATTCCGCCAGACGGCTTTGCATCTCTTTGGCTTTTGCCATCATGGGGCCAATTTGTGAAAGCGCCTTAATTGAATCAAACATATGCAATCCTCGTCGGCATTTGATGCCTTCATATTCCGGCCGCGACGCCCCACACCAAACTGGGGTACCATCACCATCCGGCTCCTTTACCGGCGTGATAATACTCTCTTTGATCAACTTGCACCAAATCATTGGCCGCACGGATTCGTTGGGCCACGTCGCGACCGATTAAAATACAGAAATCTCATCTCGTGGGAATAAATCGCCTGCTTTTTCACACCTATACGATGGCGAGCATGGAAGGCTAGTGTGGCCGGTCCAATCGCCGCCTTTCGTCTTAAGGTTTTTGGGAGTTTTTTTATGATAAAAAGAAGTGGTTTACTTGCGGCCCTCATTACCGGCGGTCTGGCGCTGGCAGCGGCTCCAACTGCGTTTGCATCGTTTTCCGGCTCTGGAACTATATCCGGATCGCTCATTTCGTCCGGTACCAACGCCGGCGATTACAACTACACCATCGATTTGACGAATACGGGCACGCAAAGCATCAATTTCCTTTGGTTCGCGTGGACGCCCGGCCAGGATTATCTCTATTCAACGCCAGTCGCCGCTTCAGCACCAAGCGGTTGGTCTACCAATATTTTGCCGGCGGGCGGTGGCAGTGGTGCGTCGATCCAATTCGACAGCAGCACCAATTCAATTGCCGCCGGTGGTTCGCTCGATTTCAGTTTTATTACGGCCGACACCCCCTCCATGGTGTATTCGCAAAGCTCTCATTGGTTCCCCGGCAAGCCGGTGGGCACTTCCGTTCTTTACAATGCTGGGGAGTTTTCAAGTCCAAGCGATACCATTGTGATTACGCCAACCCCCGAGCCGGCCGCTCTTGGGCTGTTAGCCGTTGGAGGTGTGCTTGGCCTTACTTTGGCGTCGCGTGCAAGGCGTCGGCAGTTGGTGTAGACTTCTCTCGCACCGTCTCGACAGGTTGATACAGTGTCCGGCAATGATGAGCAACTGCTTTATGAGCAGTTGGTAAAATCTCACTGGCGGGAAATTTACACCTATGCCTTGCGGCTTTCGGGTAACCGTTCCGACGCTGAGGATGTGGTGCAGGACACCTATTTGCAGGCTTGGAGGTCCATCGGATCTTTGCGTGATCCGGGTTCCGCCCGCAGTTGGCTTTATACCATTGCCCGTCGCGGATGGTGGCGGATGCGTGAAAATCGCAATGCAAGCCAATCGCTCGATGGATTGAGCATTCCCGATGGCAGGAACGACCAGCGGACGTCGGATGAGCTCGACGCCGTTCAGCGAACGCTGAATCGCCTGGATCGCACATTTCGCGATCCCTTTCTGATGGTCGCAATAGAAGGTTTATCTTGCCGGCAGGTGGCCGATGAGCTTAAGTTGCCGCTTGGAACGGTGTTGTCGCGCATTGCCCGGGCCCGCGAAAAGTTAAAATGTATTTTGGATACGGATTCAAAGGCCGCAGGGTGTGGTGATGATGAACGGGATATCGGCCCACGCGGCTCAGGAGGTGGACGATGAATCGCCAGCGCCTCCAAAAATTAATTGCTCTCACGGCGTCTTTGTCCAAGGGCGATCCGCTTCGGCGCAAAGTCGTAGAGATGCTGGTATCCGCCGATGACGATACGAAGAAGTTCGCTCAAAGCATGTTTGATCAGCAGAAACAACTGCAAGCTCGCCTGAATACGCCAGCCAATGTGCCCGACGAGCTGGAAACTCGCCTGCTGGCCCTGCCCGACGCGAAGGCCAAACCGCCCCGCGCAACAAATATAAAAAAATACTATTGGTTTATGGCGTCAGCGGCCGCCGTGTTGCTTGCGGCCGTGCTGGCGTTTGCATTTCTTAAGCACCAGAAATTCCTGCAAAAAATCAGTGTAGCAGCGCAGATCGCCGCATTACAGCATGTGCCGCTTAAGTCTTCGCTGCCAAATATGCCCGCGAGGGTGGCCGCCGCCGCCGCGCGGCTTAAATTCGCTTTTACGCCCGTAGTACCCGCCTATCCGGGCTTTCAGTTGGTGGGTTACTCTGTTGCGAAAGTCGTCGGCCAGCCTGGCCTGGTGACTTATTGGCGCAGCGAATTCGGACAACCCTGCACCCTGGTTCAGTTGCCTCAGAAATTCGCCCGGCAACTGGCCATTCGTCGGCCGACCGTGCTGCATGTGCGCGACGCCACCGGAACCATCACCGCAACGGTCACCATCTGGGAAGATTCAACGGCGCATTGTTCCTGGGCCGAGGTGCTGTCCGGAGATACCAATTTTTACCGTCCGGGATTATTGCTGCACGGACGCCCCATTTGAACCGGCCGGCAGGCCGCGAAACACACTCTAAAATGTGCTGATCGATGGCACGACGCCGGCTGTTGCATGGTCAGGCCAGCGCCAGGAGCGCCGCCAGATCCAGCGGATGGGTGTACATGTCCACGCCTCCGTCCGCACGCTTCGGCCACTGCTCGCGCGGGCGATCCCAGTACAACTCCACACCGTTGGAATCGGGGTCCTCAAAGTACACGGCCTCACTAACGCCATGATCCGCAGCGCCCACAAATGTCGTCTTTGCATCCAACGCTCGCTTTACCGCCACAGCCAGGTCGTGCCGTGTTGGATATAGAATCGCCAGGTGATATATCCCCGTAGAGCCTGGTGGTGGGGGGCTGCCGTTGCGACTCTCCCAAATATTAAGCCCGATGTGGTGGTGATAGTTACCAGCACCTAAAAACGCCGCCGACTCACCCATGTTGGCCATAAGTTCAAAACCCAGCACATCACGATAAAACGCCAGCGCCCGCGCCAGATTGGCCACCTTAAGATGCACGTGGCCGATGCACGCCCCGTCCGGTACACGATAAGGCGTTCCATTGGATCGATTCATGATCAAACCGCCTCTCATTGACAACGCCCGTAGTCGGTCGCCACGTCAGATGCCCGCAATGCCAGCATAGACGCCCGTCAATGCCGTGACAACCACAACCACTCCAACCACCCATGCATACCAACCTTTGAGCCTCCATCGCTCCGGCAGGGTGCGCAATGCCAGCAGATACAGAAAGCCCAGCACGATAGGCAGCAGTAGCGCGTTCATTACTTCCACGCCAATGGTCAGCTTTACCAGATTAACCCCGGATAATACGATCGCCGCACCTATTAAAAGGCACAGTACGTAAATGGCGTAAAACCATGGTGCCTCGAACGGATGGTATGCCAGCGATCGCTTGTAGCCCGTCACCTCGCCCAAACCCCATGTTGCCGTCAGCGAAACTACGATGGTCGCCACCAGTGCCGCACCCAGCATCCCCAGCGAAAATATCGCTCGTCCCCACCACGCCCCCAATATCGATGCCAGTCCGGTCGCTATCTCCTGAACCGTATCAAGCCTTGCATGTGGATTCTTGACACCAATGGTGGCCGCCGTAAGGATTAATACCGCCGCCATAATAATTTGCGTCACGACCGCCCCAATGGCCGTGTCAACTCGCTCTGCCCGCATGTGCGACTCATTGAGTCCTTTGTCAATTACCGCCGACTGCTGGTAAAAAACC
>JAKAEB010000101.1 GCA_021818445.1 Planctomycetota bacterium | reverse complement strand
CGTATGCCGTCGCTTCAGCATATGCAAACTGACCCAAGGTGTGATGGTCAGAGCCACCAGCATGGACATCAGCATCGCCACCGGGACATTAAAGGCCATGGGCCTCATATACGGCCCCATCATGCCGGTAATAAAAAACATGGGTATAAAAGAAATAATAACGGCCAGGGTGGCGACGATCAGCGGTCGCAATATCTCCACCATGGCCCCGAAGACGATATGGCGGGAGGCACGACCGGCTGTGGAAAAATGACGGCTGATGTTCTCCACATCCACAATCGGGTCATCCACGAGCAGCCCCAGTGAGAGAATCAAGGCAAAAAGTGTCACACGGTTGATGGTGTATCCCAGCATCAGGTTACAAGCGAGGGTCAACCCGAATACAACGGGTATTGCAATCGCCACTACCGCAGCTTCGCGCCAACCGAGCGCAAAAGTCAGCAGCAGGATCACAATGACGACCGCTGACAGTAATCCGTCAATGAGTCCATTGACCTTGGCGTTGGCTGAAAGACCTGCGTTGCGTGTGACGATCAGCCGCATATCCGACGGAATGATATCGCGCGACAGTTGCCGCGCTTTTGCGATCACCTGCCGTGCCACCACCACCGCGTTACTACCCGCCTTTTTGGCAACGGCTATGGTGACGGCAGGAACGGGACCAGAGGCCAGATGAGCAAAGCGCTGGCCGGCCAGGATGGTACCGGGAAAGCCGGGAGATTCTGTTTCGCGTGCCGCCGCGCCCCATCCGTGCCAAACATAAGAGGTGACTTGCGCGGGCCCATCCACTATTTTCGCCACATCCCGCAGGTAGACGGGCTGCTGGTGCCATACGGAAACAACCAGCCTTCCCAGATCACGGGCGTTGCGAATACCCGTGCCTGTAACCACCTGAATTTCCTTATTGTTGCGTGCATAACTGCCGGCGCTCGATCGCACGTTCGCGGATTGAATCTCCCGGCTTATCTGCGTGGCCGTAAGATCAAAAGCACGCAGGCGTGCGGAATTGAGATATACGTAAACAACTTGCGGTCGGCCGCCGATGACATACGCCCGTGACACGTTGCTGACGGCCGCCAGCCGAACGGAAAGTTCCTCCGCTGTCTGACGGAGAAGCATGGCAGGGGAAGACCGGCTGGCAAGCGTGAGCGTGACAACGGGCACATCATTGATGCTTTCCGGCTTGATAACCCAGCCGGTCACGCCCGGGGGTACGACGGAGCGGTGAGCATTAATTTCACGGTAAATTTTCAGTACACTTCGCTGAACATCCTGACCGACGAAAAAACGTGCTGTCACCAACGCCTCGTTTCTCCGACTGGTGGAATAGACATCTTCCACCCCTTTAATCTGATAGAGCAATTTCTCCAAAGGCGTCGCCACCAACTGTTCGGTGCTTTTAGCGCCGTGGCCGGGGAAATGGACAAACACATCCACCATCGGCACCAGAATTTGCGGATCCTTTTCGCGCGGTGTCAGGGCGAGGGCCGCCACCCCCAGAAGTACGGAGAGAATGATGAGTACCAGTGAAATCCGTGAATACAAAAATGTATGTACGAGCCGCGCCGCGGCACCCTGCACTTCTGACGATTGGCCGAATTTATCCTGCCGAGCCATAAATTATTATCCCAAAAATATTCGGCTGCACCTATATCAAGTACACGCCAGACCGATCATGCCGACTTCAACCGCATCAGGTGTATCATCCGTCACGGGACGTCTGCGCGTTTCTGCTATGGATTGCGGCGGCGTGTGTAAACTTACGGGACGCATCCGGTTTGCGTCGCGGCATCCAGACTTTTTGCCCGGGTCCTAACCCGGACAAAACCTCACGCCAGACTCCCAATTTGCGCCCCGGCTGAATGGTGGCGATGTTTACTCCATGGGCCGACAATTTATGCACAATATCAAGCTGGCCAATATGCTCGATGGCGGAATCAGGTATTATCAGAACATGGTGCGTGCCCAATGGTACATCAGCTCTGCCGAACATACCCGGCCATACACCGGATGGAAATTTTGCAGCGATTTTGACGGTAAAGCTGCGCGTGCGGGTACTTACGTGCGGCACTATCTGCCGCACCGAACCTATGATGGGCTTGGACATACCGGCGAGACTGACTCGCAAAGTCTGGTACAGACGCAGATGGTCTGCGAGTGATTGGCGCACCGTTACATCGAGCTGCAGTCGCGATGGATTGTAAATTCTGGCAAGTAATTCACCGGGCATGACGGTGTCGCCGACATTGATCAGTTTTCGCATGACAATGCCAGTCATTGGCGACACAATCCGGGCGTAACTGAGAACAGTTCTGGCGGTTTTTTCCCGTGCAATGGCATTGGCCAATAATGCCTGGTCGGTGGCGACTGCGGTATTGGCCTTATCCATTACGGCTTGGGTAACATCGCCTGTACGCAGCAAAATGCGATCGCGGTGCTGGTCAATTAATGCCTGTGTAAGTTCAGCTTTTGCCATGGATGCAGTGGCCACACTGGCCTCTACCTCGGCACGAAGGCGCGTTTCATTGAGACGAATCAATATCTGGCCAGCGTACACTCTTTCGCCAGAATAAAGATGGACATATATGACCCGGCCTGAAATCCGCGCGGCCAGATTGACCGGGGAGATCGGGCTTATGGTACCAACCGCCGGCAAAACCCGTGGCAAGGATAGATAATGCGCCGCTACCCAGGTGCCTGTACTCAAAGCCCTTCCCGGACGCGACTCGCTGCCCGGTCGAATAAGCATTCCCCGCCCGGCAAAGTACCAGACGCCAAGGAGTACGACGGCAGCCGAGGCTGCCACTGAAACCAATACCCAAGCAGCCATTCGCCCAAAGCGGTGACGTTTGATAACTGTATTCATCTATCGCGCCTCATTCGCAGCCGAGCTGACGGCCTGGAAACAATTTCGTTGACCACACTAAGGCTTGCCTGTGCGGCATCAGACCCTGGCACCCATTTTTTTCAGGATGGCCTCGGCCGGGCAAAAGCCTGTAAATGCCGACTGCACCAAATTAAGTCCGACGAAGCCCGTCAGAACCAGGAACCAAGGGCTTAGCAATAGCGTGAACAGGACGCTGATGAGGATCATTATACCGGCCAATAGACGGACGCCATTTTCGACTTTCACTTTGTTCACTCCTTAAAATAAGGCGGTGATGCGTCGCCGCAACATAGACGTTGGACAAACGCGTCACTATGTATTACAATATCACAGTTTAGTGATATTGTCAAGGAGTTGGCGGTATGGTTAAGAGTTTGATGAACAACACGCAGCTTGGTGCGCTTGCCCGAACCTTTTCAGCGTTAGCGGATCAGAGCCGATTGCTGATCCTGCACACATTGCGGCAAAATCCTTGCTATGTAAACGAACTCTGCGAAAAGACGGGACTTAAACAGGCGAATGTATCCAAACAACTGGGCATACTTAAAAATGCCGGCTTAGTTGATGCCCAGCGTCAGGGAAACTTGGTGCATTACACCATTTGCGAACCGATAATCTTTGAAATTTGCGAACTGGTCTGCAACAAACTTGAACGCGATGCAAGGCGACGCCTTGAAGATTTTGCACCTGCCAAACGTGGCCAATAGATTAGCCGTGACCGCGAAAGAATGGGGTAGGTTTGAATTTGGTGCGTATTGCCGATACACTCACGCGGGTGTTCTTTTGAGGTGTTTCGTGCGGACAGATGCGGCCATAGATCGATTGCTGCAAGGCGGGTTGAACCACACCACGCCATCTGTTCGCGCTGGTATTAGCCGCTCTTAAACTGGATTGGCTCCATCGCCTGTTGCGACGATTCCGTCTTGAATTGAGTTATAATTCAGACCTGTCGTATCAATCGCCATGCGATCGGATTTCTCGTATGATGAAAAGTGCTGGTATCGGATAATGTCCGAAGAGGTCGTATGAAACGTATTGAGATATATGACACCACATTAAGGGACGGCAGCCAGGGAGAAGGCGTGTCGTTTTCAGTTGAAGATAAATTACAGGTTTGCCGCCGGCTGGATGAACTTGGGGTGGATTTTATTGAGGGTGGGTATCCGCTATCCAACCCGAAAGATGCGGCGTTTTTTGCCCAGGCCAAAGAACTTTCCCTGCGTCACAGCAAACTGACGGCCTTTGGCATGACACGCCGTAAAGGCATTGCAGCGTCGGAAGATGTTGGCCTGAACGCTCTGCTGGCCGCCGAGACGCAGTATGTAACGAATGTGGGCAAATCATGGGATATTCATGCGCGTGAAGTCCTCGGCGTGAGTTTGGAAGAGCATATCGCCATGATTCACGATTCCGTCGATTACCTCACCCGGCAGGGACGGAAGGTTATTTACGATGCGGAGCATTTCTTCGACGGCCTCAAGGCCAATTCTGAATTTGCCTTGGCCACAATAAAGGCGGCGGCCGATGCGGGGGCCGTGTTGATATGCCTGTGCGATACCAATGGAGGTACACTGCCACCTCAAGTGCAGTCGGGCGTCAAGGAGGCCATAGCTGCCGTCGGCATCCCCGTCGGCATACACCCGCATAACGACAGTGGACTGGCGGTCGCCAACGCACTGGCCGCCGTTACCGCCGGTGCGACTCAGGTGCAGGGGACGATCAACGGCATAGGCGAGCGATGCGGTAATGTGGACTTGACGACCGTTATCGCCAACTTGCGTCTCAAACTGGGCGTTGATTGCCTGCAAGGTGATTCGCTTGAGCATCTGACGGAGGTTTCGCGATTTGTATTTGAAACTGCCAATTTAAACCCGATCAACAACCAGCCTTATGTTGGTGTAAGCGCCTTTGCGCATAAAGGCGGTATGCATGTGCATGCGGTCAACAAAATGGCCAGCGCTTATGAACACGTTGATCCGAGTCTGGTAGGCAACACCCGGCGCATCCTGGTATCCGAATTATCGGGCATATCCAACGTCGCGGCCAAAGCTGGGCGTAAATTTAATATTGAAAATGATCGAGCGGCACTACGAAAGGTGCTTGAGCAGATTAACGAACTTGAGGCCAATGGTTACCAATTTGAGGCGGCGGAAGGATCGTTTGAACTGATTTTGCGTAAAGTGATCGGGCGGTATCGGAAGTTTTTTAATTTGCAGTCATACCGCTGCGCGGTGTCGCGTACCGCAGAGGCCTCTCCCACGACAAAAGCCACATTGGCCGTTACGGCACGCGGGCAGCAGATACATTCCTCCGCAGAGGGGGACGGTCCCATCAACGCCTTGGATGGGGCCCTGCGCCGGGCGCTGGAACCGATTTACCCCGCCATTGGCCAGTTGCACCTGATTGACTACAAGGTGCGGGTGGTTAATTCCGGGGCGGAATCCGCCGCCAAGGTGCGGGTGGTGATTCAATACCGCTCACCGGAGGGTATCTTTGGTACCGTGGGTGTATCGGAAAATATTATTGAGGCCAGTTGGCTGGCATTGGTTGATGCGATGGAATATCGCTTGATCCATGATGATGAACAGCGTGGCGCTTCCGTGCCCGCCCCGGCTGAAAAATCTTGAACTTAAATGAGGACCACTGTGAACGACGAACTCGGCTCGCAATATGAGCCGTCCAAAACCGAAT
>JAKAEB010000100.1 GCA_021818445.1 Planctomycetota bacterium | reverse complement strand
TGTCCGCCGGAACACTGCTGGTTGATGGCAGTATTACCAGTGCCACAAGCGTCAGCGCCGGCGCTACACTCGGAGGCACGGGCACCATCCGTGCGGCGGTCATCAGTGCCGGCACCCTCAATCCCGGCGATGGCTCAGCATCGGCAACGCTTGCCATCTCCAGCCTGACGTTAAGCGACAACAGCGGTCTGGATTTTGCGCTTAATACGCCCAATGCCGGTTCCGGAGCCGGGGGTAACAGTCTGATTACCACTACCGATATCACGCTTGGAAAGGGCATATCGCTGACCATCCGCGCCGGCAATCAATTTGGTGCCGGAGTTTATCACCTTGTGAGCTTTTCAGACGCCATCAACAATGCCGCAGATCTGAATTCCTGGACGGTCAACGGCCCATCCGGATTTAACTATACGCTTACTGATCCGGCTGGAATGATTAATTTGAATGTCACCGCCGTTCCGGAACCGGCCACGCTGGGCCTGCTGGTACTGAGCGGCATGACCGCGTGGGTATTACGCAGACGCAGACGGCTCACGGGGTCATAACCAGGATTGGTTTATCCGCCAGGCCCTCACCGGACGATCTGAACAACCCGATTCACAATATTTCAAGGAGTAAAGCGAGATGCCTACGATCAACAATTCCCTCCCGTTCCGCCGACATATGGTGCTGCAAATCCTTTCCGCGGTCAGTGCTTCGATAGCGCTCATTGGCACGGGCCAGGCGCAAACCAAGCCACCGGTTCCGGTAATCCCTGATGCTATTTTCAATGTGACAAGTTACGGCGCAATTGGTGATGGCAACACTGTGGATACCAGTGCAATTCAAGAGGCCATTAACGCCGCCAGTGCCGCCGGCGGCGGAACAATAGAACTTCCGGATGCATCATCTGGAATATATTTGGCAGGGGCCTTGAACCTCCCGAGCAACATTAACCTCAACATTGCCACCGGTGCCACCCTACGGATGTTGCCGGAATCGCAATACTATTCCACAGTATCCCACACTGGCACACCATTTATCACCATTCGCAGTGCGGACAACGTCGAAATCAGTGGAGGGGGCACCATCGACGGCAATGGTTCGTCCGGTTGGTGGGCCAATTACACGACTCTTAACCGACCGGATCTTATTAAATTGAACAGCGACAACACCGTGGCCATCACGGGAGTGACCATTGAGAACTCTCCTAAAGAACATCTGGCTTTCGACGCCACAAACAATGTCACAATTAATGGCATCACCATTTCCGCTCCCGCCAACTCCCCCAATACTGATGGCATCGACCCTTCAGGTTCCAATTATCTGATCGAAAATTCGAGCATTTCTGACGGCGATGACGATATCGCCGTGAAGGCCGGCGGCGTACCGGCCAGCAATATAGTGATTAATAACCTGAACATCGGTAGCGGCCATGGATTGTCCATCGGAGGGCAGACAAATGCCGGTGTTAACGGAATGAGCGTTACAAACGTAAATTTTAATGGGACAAGCAACGGATTACGGTTGAAAGCCGGCGCAGGGAACGGAGGACTGGTGCAAAATATAAGCTATAACAATATACACATGAGCAATGTCGCTACGCCCATATCAATCACCAGTTTTTATGAACATGGCAGTGACAACTTTCCATCCGCCCCCACGGCCGTGTCAGCGGCGACCTACACCAGCACAACGCCACTTTGGAAAAATATAAGTTTCACGAACATTACGGCAACAGGGGCGTGGCAGGACGGCGCGATCTACGGCGAGCCGCTTTCAGGTTCGGGATCGCCTGCGACCAATTTTAACGGCCTGACGTTAAATGATGTCAACATTTCCGGATACAAGGGCTTGGGGATTTACTTCGTCCGAAATCTCACGCTGGGGAGTTCGAATACGTTCAGTGCGCTTAACGGCCCCAGCTTAAGTACCTACGAGGATTCGTTAGCCGTTCCGGCCCCATCCGCCATTCTGGTTTTGTCCGTCGGCATCATTGCGGCTGTGCTGTCGCGAGGGCGCGACAAATCAGCGTCCGAAGAGTGACAACAGTGACTGTGGTCGATGGAGCTACTACGTAAGGAGTACAAAGATGCAAAGGCATTACAGACGGACGATGAATATTTCAATGCTCGTGTCAACTGTGGTAGCAGCGGGTATCTCTGCGGCAAACTGCAATCGTGCCCGGGGGATGGATTACTATGTCAACCCCAGTGGTGTCGCAGGTGCATTTCAAAGCCTTCCGGACGCCATTAACGCGGCCAAACTCGGCCCGGTGGGCACGGCGGAAAATCCCACGCGGATCATTCTCGCACCGGGCATTTACAATACCCAGCAGATACTTATCGGCAGCAACATGCCCTATTTGCAGTTAATAGGAGCTTCCGCAAACCCGGAAGATACGGTGGTGGAATATGATCTGAACGCCAAATCCACCATTGGCGGACGAAATATTGGAACTTCCGGCAGCGCCAGTGTGCAGATTCGAGCCAATGATTTCACCGCCACCAACATTACATTTGCCAACTCCACGCCATACGGAACGGCGCAGGCGGTGGCATTGCTGGCACAGGGCGACCAGGAGGCCTTTTCAAATGATCGATTCATCGGCTTTCAAGACACGCTTTATCTGAAAAATGGTCGCAGTTACTTTCAAAACTGCTACGTGACAGGGACAGTGGATTACATCTTCGGAAATGGTACGGCTGTGTTCCAGAACAGCACGATTAACAGTTCCGCACCGGGAACCGTCACTGCGGCTAACACCAATACCACCACAGCGGTGGGCTTCGTATTTCGCGATTCCACCATTACCTCAAACGTTGTTCCCACCTCCCAGGGAGGTGACCCGAACGACCAAACCGGAGTGCCCGCAGGCAGCGCATTCCTGGGCAGGCCGTGGGATTACGCAAGCAGCAACTCCAGTGTAACATTTCTCAACACGCGGATGGGCTCTGTAATTAATCCTGCCGGATGGACACCTTGGGATGCCAATGAAATTCCATCAAAAGGTAATCCCCGGTATTCCGAATACAACAGCCAGACCTCCCGCGGGGCGGAACTGAGCGTGTCTCAACGCGTCCCGTGGTCGAGCCAACTGGTGCAATCGGGAAGCTCCGATGCTCTGCTGAACGCGGAGAACTACACTCTGTCCAATATTTTCGGCCCTGAAACGTTCTGGGGAACCCAATATACGGATCGTTTTGCAGTTTCCGGAACCTGGAATCCACTGGCTCAACTGGCAACCGCAAACGTGCCTGAACCGGCCGAATTGCCGCTGTATGTAGCGGCATGCGCGAGTCTGCTGGCCATGGGTTTCCGCAGGAGCATACGACGAAACTTTCGGACGGCGGGCCTATTGGCCTCGTGCGGCCCAGAATAAGAGAGACTCTCCTCTTCTCGTGGGAATACTGATAACCTTACCGCTTGTTGTATGCACCAGTCCATGGTTTTGAGTATAGCGAATCTGCTTCCCCAGCCATGGATTGGCAAGGCGTAAGGGCGTCCCGGCCTTGCTTACAATTTTCACGTACTCGATGCGTCCGGATTTTATGGCGCTGGATATCAAGAAGTCACCACAGCCCAGCAGATTTCCGAATTGCGCGTTCTGACTTCTTGGCCAGTCGGGGAATATATGAATATTCCGCTGATACGTCTGCAAAAACATGGCGCAGATTGTCGTTGGAACGGTGGCCTCATTTTCCACACCGCCGCAGAAGATATGATAAGCAAAGCTCGGATACCCTATGTGAGACACGAGCAAGTCGAGATGGTGCAAGATCGATCCCGGGTGGTAGCCAATGCAAGCCAACGCCGGATAAAAGCTCGAGGTATCATTACAGTCATACCAGATTTTCATAAAGGCAGCAGTGTTCCATGCGGCACGAAGCAGCTTCGGGTTGCTCTCCAGTCCGATCTGCCAGGCAGGGAACACGGTCTGCAGCGAATTCATCCCGGGGGTGGATCCGGTTACCACGACTGCTGGATGTGATTGCAATTGATCTCGCAGAATAATCCACGCCCGGCCTTTCTGGCTGATGCGAATGACCGATTTGCCTGCCGCTTGCAGGCGTCCGACAGCATGCACGATTCCACCAATTGAGGATGCGGGTACAATCGGGAGTGGGCTAAGGTGCGAATCAATGTATTGCCATTCGGCCCGTTTGGCCTTGTCCACGTGCAATTGACGGCTGATATCAATGACTGCGGGGTACAGCATGCCCAGAAAGGCCAGTGTTGTTGCGGGATTCACCGCATCAGTCGGCCCGAACAGTTGTTCGTCCGGCGCATCGTGATAACTCACATACCGGCCATTCACGAGTTTCAAGTCGTGATCCCAGTAACGCGCCACGCCTCGCAGGAAGGGCCAGACCAGCCGGGCGTATGCTGAACTATGCGTGTATCGCCAGCGCTGAATACAGTTGACCGCAGCGAACAGGGCATCAGATTTCTGGTCATTTCCGCGAAAGTTGTCGGCACTCCATCCGGGGGTGGGTGCCAGGTGGCAATAGTATACCAGTCCGTGGGCACCAATTGTTTTTGCCAGCGCATGGCCCCGCCCCATCCATGCCAGTAACGGAGGATCGTAGGGGTTCGCAAGGCTGACGTGGTTGGTGGGGAAAGTCGCCCAGAAAGGGGCCTCATAATTGTAATCCAGCGTGTAGTCACCCTGCCAGCCCATAAATGGAGAGGTGATCCAATTTCCCCACAGTCCGGGAGCTACGCAGCCGCTTCGACTGCATGACGCCAACAGGTAAAGCGAACCGTACCACCAGGATTGCAAAGTCTTATCGGGAATCTTTATAAAAGATCTTGACCAGAAACGCCTCCACCACGCCAAGTGGGTGTCCCACAAATGCGAAACTGTCGCCATATTTGCGGATGTGAGAAAATCAATAGCGGCATGCCGGTAGTGCGGAGTATCGCGATTATCCATTACGGCGATCAGCATGGTGACACGCTTTTCCGCTGGAATCGTGATGTCCATGCGGCCACCGGCTTCGGCCGTCATACCACCGAGTACTCGCAGCGCCAGAATTCCCTTCGGCGCGCAGCCATCGAAAGGGATTGTGGTATCGCCGGGGTGTGTTGCCGCCCACATCCAGCGCGGCCCCATGACCTGCGCTGTGGTCGGAAATCGCCGAGTTCGGCCGGCCGGGCTGCCGTTGACAAACAACGTTAATTCCCTGCCGTTGTAAGATGCGCTTACCTGAATCCAACGGCGCAGTGGAACCCTGTGCCGTGCGACAATTGTTGTGCCGTTGAGATTTGCCGCCAGCCGGCCGTGATCGAGAAAAAGCATGAAGCCCGAGGCGGCACCCTGCTTGCGCGGAAACTGCCGACTATTTCCCGGTTTAGCACTGCCTAATGGATCAGCGTCCAAGGGTGGATGGCGGTACCATCTTTGCCCGGTGGTGGCAGAGAAAATGTAATTGCAGTCATTGGTGGCACTGGCATCGATTTGGGCATCGACTGTGAATCGCCGCTGCGGCATAATAATACGTCCACAACTGAATTGGGAACGGTTGCGCACGCCATCCTGTGGCCGGCTGTTATTGAACTCGGCATTGGTGCCCGTGAGGTAGGCATATTTCGGCACAATGTGCCCGCGGCTCGTGGAATTTTGGGGAATAGCGCCGGCAAAAATGCGGACCCTTCTGATCCGCCCCTCGAAGGCGGCCGCCGGCCCGCCTGCGAAGCGATTACCGATTGTGGCAGCAACGACCTCCGGTGATACATTCAACCAGACGGTTGGGCCAGTAGCACCTCGCATTGGAGGCCGGCCGATGTTGCCCCACGGACCACGAAGATCAGCGGAAGCCCGCACTGCCGGC
>JAKAEB010000048.1 GCA_021818445.1 Planctomycetota bacterium | reverse complement strand
GATGACGAGGAACGCCTATACCAATTTAACATCAATACAGGCAAGATTACCCCAACCAGCATCCGATTGAAAAAATGGATCGTCCCGCCGAATCCCAACTCGCTCGCCGTAATCATCCACAGTAAGGCCTGGATAAACGCGGTAGACGCACAGACGAAGCTCGCGGTCAAGCTCAGGGGTCGTTACAGTAAGCGATACTTGAGGCAATTGGACACATTCGGTGCGGTTTTGGCCCACAGGGTGCAACCGTGGAAATGGATGAGAGCCACCACCGCGCTGCTCAACAAGCTCTATGCCGAGCAGGTAAAAGCAAAGGGACAATAGCACCCGTCTGCCGCGGCGGTATAATTGTCAAACCGGATCGTCAGTGGTTGTGCTGCGCGCTGGCTGCACCGAAAATCTGCCACTCCCCTTGAGCAATTCGCAGCCTTTCTGATTTCTGGAGATACTATCAAAGGTTGTGGACGGCGTAAAACAGGCGGCGTAACCTAAAGTTTTGTTTTCAATGTTCTTTTTTAGGAGTACGCCACCATGAGTAACAGTATGACCGAAACGGTGCAATTTCCAATTCCGCTGTGCAGCGATGCCTTAACGGAGGTATTGCGTGATGGGGCGCAGCGTCTGCTGACCCAGGCGGTGAAGATCGAGATTCAGCAGTGGATTGACGCCCGCACCGACCAAGTCGATGCCCAAGGCCACCGACAAGTGGTGCGTAACGGCTACCTTCCTGAACGGTTGGTTCTCACGGGCATTGGTGCAGTGTCCGTCAAGCAGCCGCGGATTGAAGACCGTCGCCCCGAAGGCCAGCGTGAGACATTTGAGCGAGAGATTCTGCCGCCGTATCTGCGTCGCACCAGCAGCATTGATGAAGCCATCCCTTGGATGTATCTCTATGGCATAAGCACCAACGATATGGGCGATTCACTCAAGGCTCTATTGGGGCCTGCCATTGAGCATTTATCGCCCAACACCGTCACTCGACTGGTCAGCCAGTGGCAAGCGCAATATGCCCAATGGAACCAGCGTTCTCTGGATAATAAACATTACGTGTACATCTGGGCGGATGGGGTGTATTTCAATGTGCGCCTGGGCGATGATGATTCCGCCTGTATTCTGGTCATTCTCGGAGCGACGGAAAAGGGTGAAAAGGAAATTCTGGCCATTGGCGATGGTTACCGGGAAAGCAAGCAATCCTGGCAGACGGTGCTTTTGGATTTAAAGAGCCGGGGTCTGGAGGCTCCCAAGCTGGCCATTGGAGATGGTGCCATGGGCTTCTGGGCGGCCATGGAAGAGGTATATTCCGCCACGAAGCATCAACGTTGCTGGGTGCATAAAACGCTCAATGTATTGAACCATTTTCCGAAGAACCTGCACGGCCAGGTCAGGGACAAAATACATCAGATAACCGCGGCAGAAAGCCGCGAAGATGCCGAAAAGGCATTTGACCTGTTTGTAGAGACTTACCAGGCTAAATATCACAAAGCGGTGGAATGTTTAAGTAAAGATCGTGAAGCGCTGTTGGCGTTTTACGATTTCCCAGCCGAGCATTGGGTGCATATCCGCACCACCAATCCGATCGAAAGTATTTTTTCAACCGTACGGTTACGCCACGACAAGGCGCGGAATAATGGCAGTCGGAAGGCTTGCTTGGCGATGGTCTTCAGGCTCTGCCAGAGTGCAGAGAGGGGTTTTCAGAGACTTAATGGATCGGACTTAATTCCAGATGTATTGGCAGGAATCAAATTTGAAAATGGAGTCAAAAAATCAGCCGCCTGATCGAGCCAATCCACAACATTTGACAGTAACTCCTTTTAGGAAAGTGGGGACGGAAATGAAATACCCGACGCACCTCATTGCGGCCTTACTTTTATTCGCCACCACGTCGGCGACCCTGTCGGCTAGAGCGGTTCTTGTCCCCAAAGCCGCCGGTGCCTGGGCGCGGAAACACGGTTACTATAAAACCGTGCAGGCACGCCGCCTTCCATTTGCAAAATTTGAACTCACGCGCTGCCACGACGGCACGGTGATTATTATTTATGGCCGGGGCTATATTGAACGCCTGCCCGGTTCGCACCTTTGGACCCAGCATCTGCCGCCGCTGCACTCCAGCAAGCTCTGGCTGTGGCGGTGCGTCGGTGCCAATCGCCGCCATCTTTTTTTTGTTGCCATGACGGGGCCGCATTGGAACTCGGCATGGCTTTGCGGGCTGCGGGCCAAGGGCCGGCCACGGATGCTTACGCCGGTCCATGGCAATGGGTCGGCGGCGGAATTTACCAATGGGCGGCTTGGCGCATTTACCATCGGCAAACACTTGGTGCTGACTGCCGATGGTGGCAGGCATTGGCTGCCGCAGCCCAGCTTTGGCGCGGGAAAGCTATACCGGCTCAAATGGCTCAATGATGGGAAGTTGCTGGTGGCGGGCGACAAAGGAACGCTGCTGTTGAGGGTGCACTCGGATGGGCAGGCAAGCGTGCGCAGTCGCGGCAAGGCGATACCCTTGGACAACCAAACCAGCCAATACACGGTGGCCCGCTTTGGTTGGCCGGATATTTGGCTGGCGGAATACCCAAAAGACCAGAAAAAGAGGGTGACCTTCGGCAAGGTGGACTTGGCGAACGGCAAGGTGCTGGCCCGATACAAACTGCGGCAGCGCGGGACATTTTTTGCATTCCATGGCGGCTTTGTGCTGGTGGCACCAGATGGGCAGAACCATTCATGGCTGGAGGTGTACCGCATCCGCCATGGCAGGGCGGTGCCGACGGTGCAAGCTAAGGCGGATTTTTGGCAGATGCTGGAATGGCGTCCGCATGGCGAATTTGTGTACAACGGCGATGACGAGGAACGCCTATACCAATTTAACATCAATACAGGCAAGATTACCCCAACCAGCATCCGATTGAAAAAATGGATCGTCCCGCCGAATCCCAACTCGCTTTCCGTGATTATGGAAAGCAAGACATGGAAGGGCGATAGAGATATGTTGTTACGAACCGTGGAGAGGCTTAGGGGCGTTTACACGAAGCGGTTCGTAAAAGAAATGAAGAAAATCGGACCGGTTGGAAAACCGCTTCCGCCATGGAAATGGATGAAAACCATTACGGATTTCACCAACAAGCTTTACGCCGAGCAGGTAAAAGCAAAGGGACAATAGCACCCGTCTGCCGCGGCGGTATAATTGTCGAACAGCATCGTCAGTGGTTGTGCTGCTCGCTGGCTGCACCGAAAATCTGCCACGCCCCTTGAGCAATTCGCAGCCTTTCTGATTTCTGTTATCTGCCAGATCGTGATAACATAACCTCACGGCGCGGCGCAGTCGCTTAAGTTATCGGTGCCGCGATGTTACAACCGCGAAATTGCTGGTGCAGAACGATGGACGTTGTTATCAATGGAAAACCCACTCACCTTACCGAAGCGGTAACCATAACCGACCTGCTGCGCCGGCATGATCTGCATCCAACGCGCGTGGCTATCGAGATTAATCGTGAGATTCTGCCGAAAAAATTTTACGATTCCAGGTATTTGAAATCAGGAGATCAAATTGAAATCGTCACCTTCGTTGGCGGAGGCTGATTCCAGCCCGGTGCAAGCCGCTGCTAATCCGCCCGCCCAGCCGCTGAAAATCGGATCGGCCTCCATCCATTCGCGTCTCATCGTCGGTACGGGAAAGTACGCATCGCTTGAACTGATGCGCGACTGCCACGCTGCCAGCGGCGCTGAAGTGGTAACCGTGGCTGTCCGCCGCGAGCGGTTGCTGGATAAAAATTCGGGCCGCAATATCCTTGATTTCATCGACCCGAATAAATACATCCTACTTCCCAATACCGCTGGCTGTTTTGACGCCGACGAAGTGGTGCGCGTAGCACGCCTGGGGCGGGAAATGCTTACCGATTCTGGCTATCGCGGTGCCAACTGGGTGAAGCTTGAATGCCTGGGTGATACCAAGACCCTTCTGCCTGAGCCCGTAGGTACACTCAAGGCCCTCGATGTACTGGTTGCCGACGGATTTGAAGTGCTGGTCTACTGTTCGGACGATGTGATGCTTTGTCGGCAACTGAAAAAAGCGGGGGCGACCGCAGTGATGCCGGCCGGATCGCCGATTGGTTCCGGGCAGGGGGTGCTCAACGCCAATGCCGTAAGGATTATTGTTGAAATATTGAAAGGTGAAGACCCCGCCTATCCTGTCATCATTGATGCCGGTGTGGGCACCGCCAGTGATGTGGCCGCGGCCATGGAATTGGGCGTGGATGGCGTGCTGCTGAACACCGCCATAGCCGGCGCCAGCGACCCCCTTCAAATGGCCCGAGCTATGCGTCTGGCTACCGAAGCCGGCCGGTTGGCGTTCTGTGCTGGCCGCATCCCGCGCAAACTCTACGCCACGGCCAGCAGTCCGTGGGAGGGGCGCGTCAACGGCTGATCGTGCTGGAATGCGGGCCACCCACATCGCTAAACTCAATCCGTTGAATTTTTTTTGGTTGCCCGGCTTGATGCCGTGATATACCATAATTCCGTAGCTTGGCGTGTCAGCTCATCTGGCTTGCCGGGGATTAAATTTTGGCCCGCACCGGCCATCGAAAAATAGAGAGGATTTCCTTTATTATGACCGATACACAAACTGCATCCAAATGCCCGTTTCATCAGACCGCCGCGGCCGCCAAAACCGTTCACAATTGGTGGCCGAATCGCATTGATTTGAAAATACTGCGACAGAATTCTCCAAAGTCTGATCCAATGGGCAAAGAGTTCAATTACGCCGCAGAATTTAAAAGCCTTGATTACGCCGCCCTGAAGGCCGATCTCAAAAAACTCATGACGGATTCGCAAGATTGGTGGCCCGCGGACTTTGGCCACTACGGGCCGCTTTTTATCCGCATGGCCTGGCATAGCGCGGGAACCTATCGCATTGGTGATGGCCGTGGCGGTGCAGGTGCCGGTCAACAGCGTTTTGCTCCAATCAACAGTTGGCCAGACAACGTTAATTTGGACAAGGCCCGCCGCCTGCTTTGGCCGGTCAAGCAAAAGTATGGCCGTAAAATTTCCTGGGCCGATCTGATGATCCTTGCCGGTAACGTGGCGCTGGAATCGATGGGGTTCAAAACATTCGGCTTCGGCGGCGGCCGGGTGGATACTTGGGAACCTGATGAATCGGTCTATTGGGGTTCCGAGGGTAAATGGCTGGATGATCAGCGTTACTCCGGCCAGCGCGAGTTGGAAAACCCGCTGGCGGCGGTGCAAATGGGCTTGATTTATGTCAATCCCGAGGGGCCAAATGGCAAGCCAGACCCTGTCGCGGCGGCGGTGGATATTCGCGAAACTTTCGCTCGCATGGCCATGAATGATGAAGAGACCGTTGCCCTGATTGCCGGCGGCCACACTTTTGGTAAATCTCATGGTGCTGGGCCGGTGTCACATGTCGGCCCTGAGCCGGAGGCTGCGCCCCTTGAGCTGATGGGCCTTGGCTGGAAGAGTTCCTTCGGCGCTGGCAAAGGGGGCGATACCATTGGAGGCGGGCCAGAAGTAACTTGGACCCGAACACCCACAAAATGGAGCAATAATTTTTTTGAAACACTCTTCGGCTACGAGTGGGAACTTACCAAAAGCCCCGCCGGTGCCTTTCAGTGGACGGCAAAAAATGGCGCCGGCGCTGGCACGGTGCCTGATGCCCACGACCCAGCCAAGCGCCACGCCCCAACCATGCTGACGACCGACTTATCCCTGCGATTCGACCCGATTTACGAAAAAATTTCGCGGCGATTTTACGAACATCCTGATCAATTTGCCGACGCCTTTGCCCGTGCGTGGTTCAAATTAACGCACCGCGATATGGGGCCACGCGTTCGCTACGTTGGCCCTGAGGTGCCGCAGGAAGAGTTGATCTGGCAGGATCCGATCCCGGCTCGAAATTACCAGCTTATTGATGCCGCAGACATCGCCACCCTTAAGGCGGATATCTTGGCCACGGGCATCCCCATCTCTGAACTGGTTTACACCGCGTGGTCGTCAGCATCCACCTACCGCAACAGTGACAAACGCGGCGGAGCCAACGGCGCCCGTATCCGCCTAGATCCGCAAAGGAATTGGCAGGTGAATGAACCCCATCAACTTGCCCGTGTGCTCAATGCACTGGAAACGATTCAAAAGCGATTTAATGCCAACGCCAAAAACGGCAAGCAGGTTTCCATTGCCGACCTGATCGTCCTGGCTGGAAATGCCGCCATCGAAAAGGCGGCGAAGGCGGCTGGCGTTACCGCAACTTTGCCATTTGCACCCGGACGTACCGACGCTCTTCAATCCCAGACGGATGTGGCATCTTTTGCCGTGCTTGAACCGATCGCCGATGGATTCCGCAACTACGCCAGGGGCAAGGCTGCCGCGATGGCGGACACACTTCTCATCGATAAGGCGCAACTGCTGGCGCTGACGCCACCTGAATTAACCGTGCTCATCGGTGGTATGCGCTCGCTGGATGCCAATTATGCCCATTCCAAGCATGGCGTGCTTACGGACCGTCCCGGCGTTTTGACCAATGATTTTTTTGTCAACCTGATTGATATGAAAATCCAATGGGCACCGGTGGCTGGAGATCAGGGGTTGTTTGATGGCATCGATCGCAAAACCGGCCAACGCCGCTGGACGGCGACCCGCGTCGACTTGCTTCTGGGATCGCATTCGGAGTTGCGAGCCATTTCAGAGGTCTACGCGTGCGCCGATGGTCATGAAAAATTCGTCAAGGATTTCATCGCCGCTTGGACTAAGGTGATGAATTTGGATCGATTTGATCTCGCGTAAGCTTTTAAGCTAATGGGGTCTTCCAGGAGCCACGGCCGGGCGGGCGCTGCAGAGCCGCGTGGCGGGTCGGCCGGTGCCGCGTCCGTGAATAGGATTCTTCGCGTGGAGGCCGAACGCGCAAGCATTCATCCGCGCATAAACACGCGGTTCGCGATGCTGCGCGGTCAGCTGGAAGAGGACGAAAACGTAAATCGCTTGTGGCCATCCGTATCGATATTAACGATGCTGCCGGCTGGAATATCGCCATCCAATATCGCTGTTGCCAGCGGATTTTCAATCAATTGCTGAATGACCCTCTTCAGCGGTCTGGCGCCGTAAGTGACGTCATATCCCTGGTCGGCAAGTTCAGCTTTGGCCCGATCGGTCACAACCAGCCCGTATCCATTGCTCCTGAGCCGCTGTGCCAGCTGGGCAAGCTGAATATCCACAATTGCCGCAATCTGTTCCTTTTTCAGCGAGTGGAAAATAACAATCTCATCAATGCGGTTAAGAAACTCCGGCCTGAAATGCTGTTTGAGCACATCTCGCACGCTGGCTTCAATTTCCCAATCAGCACCCTCTTTTCCGGCCAGGTCTTGAATAACCTGCGATCCCAGATTGCTGGTCATTACGATCAGCGTGTTCTTAAAATCCACGGTGCGCCCTTGGCCATCTGTCAATCGGCCATCATCAAGCACCTGCAGCAAAATATTAAAAACATCGCGATGGGCTTTTTCAATTTCATCAAACAGTATCACGCTGTAAGGACGGCGGCGCACCGCCTCGGTCAGCACGCCACCTTCCTCGTAGCCCACATATCCGGGCGGCGCGCCAATCAGTCGTGCCACGCTGTGCTGTTCCATAAATTCCGACATATCAATCCGCACCATGGCGTCTTCGGTATCAAATAAAAATTCCGCCAAGGCTTTGGTCAACTCGGTTTTGCCCACACCCGTCGGCCCTAAAAACAGAAAACTGCCGATCGGCCGCTTCGCATCACCCAGTCCGGCTCGATTGCGCCGTACCGCATTAGACACAGCGGACACAGCCTCTTCTTGGCCGACAACGCGCTTCCACAAATAGCTTTCCATCTTCCGCAGGCGTTCCCGGTCCCCTTCCAGCATTTTGGTCACCGGGATGCCCGTCCACTTGGCCACCACTTCTGCAATTTCTTCCGGCGTAACTTCCTCATGAATCAGCGACTCGCCAGATTTCATCAATTCGTCCAGTTTCTTTTGATCCTCTGCCAGCTTGGCCTCAAGCTGCCGCTGGTCGCTGTAACGCAGCCGTGCCGCTTCTTCCAATCGCCCCTGACGCTGGGCCTCATCAAGTTTGGTCTGCAGCGCTTCAATTTGTTCGCGGGTCGATTTAATCGACCGCAGCATGCCGGATTCTCTTTCCCATTTGGCGCTTAGTTCGCTGTTGCGCTCACTGAGCTCCGCGATGCTTTTTTGCACCTGCTCCAATTGCTTCTGCGATGCATCATCCTTTTCTTTTTTCAGTGCCTCGCGCTCTACTTCAAGCTGAATCAGTCGTCGTCGGACATCGTCCAATTCGCTCGGCAACGAATCGTTTTCAATACGCAGGCGGCTGGCGGCTTCATCGATCAAATCAATCGCCTTGTCGGGCAGAAAGCGATCGGTGATGTACCGCTGGCTGAGCGTAGCGGCAGCCACGATGGCCGCATCCTGAATGCGCACGCCGTGGTGTGTTTCATAGCGGGATTTAAGACCGCGCAAAATCGTGATCGTATCTTCCACCGACGGCGGGAGCACCATAACAGGTTGAAAACGCCGTTCCAGCGCCGGATCCTTTTCAATATATTTGCGATATTCATCCAGTGTGGTCGCGCCGATGCACCTCAACTGCCCGCGTGCCAAGGCAGGCTTAAGCAAATTTGATGCATCCATGCTTCCTTCCGTCCGCCCCGCACCCACCACATTATGCAATTCATCAATAAATAGAATGACGCTCCCGTCCGATGCCTCCACATCCCGCACCACCGCCTTGAGACGATCTTCAAATTCGCCGCGGTATTTTGCCCCGGCCAATAACAACCCCATATCCAAGGCTATCAGTCGTTTGTTGCGAAGTCCCTGCGGCACATCGCCGGAAAGTATCCGCTGCGCCAAGCCTTCAACAATCGCTGTTTTTCCCACACCCGGTTCGCCAATCAGCACCGGATTATTTTTAGTGCGGCGGCTTAGCACCTGCATGCAGCGGCGAATCTCCTCGTCACGGCCAATGACGGGATCAAGTTTGCCTTGACGCGCGGTCTCCACCAGATCGCGGCCATATTTTTCCAATGCCTGATAGGCACCCTCCGGGTCTTCACTTGTTACGCGGGTGTTGCCGCGGATGTCTTTCATCGCCGAGAGTATCGCATCCCGTTTGATGCCCAACGTAGTAAGAACTTCCTTTGCCGGTCCGGCCGCGGCCAGCAAGCCCAAAAGCAAATGCTCCGTTGACACATATTGATCGCTGAGGCGGTCCGCCTCTAGTTGGGCCGCCGCCAAGGCCGCCGACAGATCGCGCGATGCCCCCAACTGTGATCCACCTGAGATGGTCGGCATGCGGCTGAGTTCTGCTTCCACCACGCGTTTAATCTGCGACGGTTCAACCCCCACTTTGGAAAGTATCGGCGGGACAACCCCCTGGTTATCAGCCAGCAGGCTGGAGAGCAAATGCAGGCTGTTGATTTCTGAGTGATTGGAAGATGCCGCGAGAAGCTGGGCGGATTCCAGCGCCTCACGTGCCTTGACGGTTAATTTATCGAGTCTCATGTGATTCCTTTCGAGGTGCAATGCCGCGGCCGGGGCATTGACCTCTGCCGCGGGAGCACCTCCATCACCGAGTTATCACAAATACCGTACCAAATGTAAAAATGTAATGTTTAGGGCGAAAATTGGCTATTTTTTATAAAAAAACCATTTTCGCCTTTCAGTCTCATGCCATTATGGCAGGTGAAAGGATGTGTCCGACGGTATCAGGCTTCGTACTTAAGATGTGGATGCGCTGGTACTTAAACCTCGGTAATTTCTTTTTGTTTGGCGGCCAGAATTTCATCCACCTTAGATTCATATTTTTTAAGTAGTTCCTGCACCTGCTCCTTGGCCGACTTCGCCTGGTCTTCTGAAAAGCCCCCATCCTTCTCTTCCGCGTCCACCTGCTTATTGGCATCGCGCCGGTTATTTCGGAGCGATATGCGGCAATGTTCCGCCGCTTCCTTCGCCTTTGTCACCAGTTGCTGCCGCCGCTCGCCGGAAAGCGGCGGCAGAACCAGCCGTATCTGTTTGCCATCATTCTGCGGACTTATTCCCAGTTTCGCCGCATCCAAAGCCTTGAGGATTTCCTTCATGCTGCTGGGATCAAAAGGCTTGATGAGGATGCTCGTCGCGTCCGGCGTGGTAAGTGACGCCAGCGACCGCAGGTCGCTCATCGCGCCGTAGTAATCAACCTTAATAAATTCCACCAGCGACGTGCTCGCCCGGCCGGTACGCAGACCGCGCAATTCATGGCGCAGGTGCTCGATGGCCTTTTCCATATGTTCTTCAGCTAAAAATAATATCTCATCAACAGGCATATAGACTCCTCACTTCGGGTGGTTGGTATAATCCCGCCCTCACTGGTGGGCGACCGCCACGGCGGATGACGTGGCATTTTCTATCACCGTGCCGATGGCTTCTCCCCGCACTACGCGCATGATATTGCCGCGCTTCTTCATGTTAAAAACAATGATGGGGATGTTGCTTTCCATTGCCATGGATATCGCCGTCATATCCATCACCTTCAGGTTGTCCGTCAGCACCTGCCGATAGGTGAGATTGGGAATCCGTACAGCGGCCGGATTATGTTTCGGATCGCTGTCGTACACGCCATCGACCTTGGTCGCCTTGAGTAAAACCTCGGCACCCAGTTCGGTGGCACGCAGCGCGGCGCACGTGTCGGTCGTAAAAAACGGGTTACCCGTGCCCGCCGCCAGTACCACCACGCGTCCCTTTTCCAGATGCCGCAGAACCTTACGCCGGATGAAGGGCTCGCACACCTGCATCACATGCAGCGCACTGGCCACGCGCGTCGGCTGGCCAAGATGTTCCAGCGTATCCTGCAGGGCAACGGCATTGATGACGGTGGCCAGCATGCCCATGTAATCGGCGGTAGATCGTTGCAAAGGCGAATGCTGCGCCAGCGCCCCGCCCCGAATAAAATTGCCACCGCCGACCACCACCGCCACCTGCACGCCGGCCTGGGCTACCTCGGCAATCTGCTGCGCTACTACCGAAAGCTCTTCCGGGTCCAGCCCCTGGCCGTCGGACTTGCACAAGCCTTCGCCGGATATCTTCAGTAAAATACGCCGATACCGACATTGGCTCATGACTTAACTCCGCAAATAAAACACGTCCGTACCACGGCTGATCTGGCGATGATCAGGCTTCGCCAACTTTAAATCGGCTGAATTTGGCCAATGTCAGCTTGGCGTTGACAGCCGAACCGACATGGCTCAGCAGCTCGCGCACCTGCTTCTTTTCATCCTTCACAAATGGTTGCTCAAGCAGCACATGCTCGCCGAAAAACTTCTCCAGTTTGCTGTGGATAATCTTCTCCAGCACTTGGACCGGCTTGCCTTTGTGCGCCTCTTGAGCCTCGGCCTTTTGTTCCTCAACGCGGGCCGCATCAATGTGTTCACGCGCGATAGCCGCCGGTACCATCGGTACGCCGGCCGTCACATGCATGGCAATTTCCTGCGCAACCGCCGCCACCTTGGGATCGCTGCTGCCATCAATCTGCACCAACGCCCCCACCTTGGAATTATGGTGAATGTACATTCCGATGGCCCCGTTTTCCGCTGAAAAACGCGAAAGACCCGTAATAGCCATGTTTTCCTTAATGCTTCCGCCAACCAATTCTTTGATCACGGCCTCCACCGTACGACCAGATCCGTCGCTGTAGGGCTGCTGATTAAGCTCCGCCGCAGAGGAAACCGGGGTTGCAAACGCAATCCCCACCAAATCCGCCAGCAGTTTGACGAATGCCTCATTGCGGGCGACAAAATCAGTCTGGCATCCGAGACGCATAATGACGCCCAGCTTGCCATCCGGACTCACTTTGCCCCCAATCAGGCCCTCTTTCATTTCATTGGCCATCTTGGCGTCCGCTCGACCGGCACCCCATTTACGCAGCAATTCCGCCGCCTGATCCATATCTCCATTTGCCTCCTGCAACGCTTTTTTGGCATCCATGATGCCAGCGCTGGTTCGACCACGGAGTGTCATCACATCTTTTGCACTAACTTCAACCATTGTGGGTTACCCTCTATTCAGGTTCAAAATATAAACTGCCATGGGCCTCGGCCTCGCCGAAGCAAACTCCCGCACCAGCCGATATTTCTCCGAAGAAGTTTAGGGCTTGAAAGCTTAAAGGTAAAGCGGGGAGGGATTCTGCCACAGCACCTGCGGGCCAGCGGGATTTCACGTCTCGCCCGCACTCCCGAATCACCATCTACTGCAAGTTGATGGTGGGGGGCAGGGGGACTACCGGCTCAGGGGGGGGGGGGGGGGCGGCAATCGGGGCCATCCGGGCGGGCTGTCGCTTCTTCAGAGCCAGATTCTCCGGGGGCGCGATGGTTCGCAGGCCGTTCTTCGATTCCCGCGCCAGTTTGATCAGCAAATCCAACGCCACACGCCGTGCGGAGGAGGTGGCCATCGCATTGGTGCCCCAGTAATTATTTCTGATCCATTGGCTCGATGCATTTACCGCCACAACGATTACAGCGGTCCGGTGGTGAAACGACATCTCAAATAGTGGCAAACGCCCCGATGGCCGATGGTATCGATCGTAATAACTATTGTATTTGACCCGTTTGATCGGGATCGCTGGCGGCTCGGACGTCAGCAGCACACTTCTTTTCAGGCGGTGCAGGGGATGCGATGGAAACTCCCGGGTAAGGAACGATCGCAATTGCTTCATTTCCGTCGGCGTGCCGTAATAATTTTCCACAATCATCCTGCCACCCTGCCGGATATAGTGTGCAATGGCATGCCGACTTTGCGCCGTGAGCCCGCCATGCCTGCGGACAATAACATAGGCAACCGGATAACGGGCGGGCGATGGAAAATCGGCATATCGGTGCAACACGCAATCAAGCCGCACCCCGTGCCTGAGTGCAAAGCGGGTCAAAGCATGCACGTCCGCTCCATTGGGCGGATTTCCACCCGCGGGCTTGCCCGCCAGATGCATGAAGGCCGCATTAAGTTCGTAGGCTGGCTTTTTCGCCCGCCACGGATGGGAAAAATTCAGATGGGTCGTCGGCTTTTTTTCGCCGGTGGCGTAAAGATCAATATTTTCCGCCAACTGAAAATCCGCCCCCTCGGTCACCGTTGCCATCGTCTGCCACGCCGCGCTCAAATCCACCGGACTGTGCACCCAAAGCAGGCGCTCGCCATTGCTCAAGCCCGCCAGCGGAAATTGCCTGGCATTAATTGGATATTGAATATTAAAAATGGGTGACGAGGCCGGCAGGGGCACCATGCTTCGCCCCGGAAATAACTGGTCGGCCGTTTGAACCATGGATTGATCAAACGCCCGGCTGTCATCCTCGGCGATGGAAAAAATCATACCGCCATGCTGCACATACCACCGCAGCCGCGCGATCTGCCGGGCATTGAAGTTTACCGCCTTATCACCGGTGATCATAAGGATGGGGGCGTTAAGCCAATGATGCGGATTGGCGTGTATGTCCGCCACGCTCCAGTTCAGACTCTCTTCCAGCGTGCTGCCAATCCATGCGGTCGCATTTTGGTCGTCATGTGGCCGCAAGTTCCAATAACCCGGATACGAGAGTTTGTTGAAAATAACGGGATTTAATCCACGTGACAGAAACAGCAACGCATACGCGGTGGGGATAACGTTGCTCGACGCACCCGTTACGCCGCTATTCCATTCGCCCGGTTTTTCCTGCGCTTTAAGAATGATCCGCGCACCCATCCGGTACCAATTATGGCCGCCGATGAATCGTAGCCCGCTTGCCAACCCCACACGCTCAAGTCCATATAAATAATAAAGATTGCCCTTGGTGCGTATATGTTTGGCCAGCCACGACAAGCCCCGCTCCAGAGCGCTGCTCGGCCGATGCACATCAAGCAGATTCGGATGCAGATATTGATCCACAATGTACAGCGTGGCCAGACCCGCGGCCGTCATCGATCGGGTTGACGCCCCGCGTCGCTGATAACACCATCCCCCGTCCGGGTTCTGGCAACTGCGCCAGTGTTTTTCTGCCATCCGCCAATACGATATTGGTGGATATAAATACCCACCGGCCTCGGCGCACCAAACGCCCAATACGCCATACTGAGTGTTGGAATTGTCCCATCGCGCCGGCACGGCCTCGTGCGGCTTTTTTCCATTCCAGTAATAATCGTAAGCTCCGTTTTTATGTTCGGATTCAAACAAAAAATCAGCGGCCCGGTGTATGGCCCGATGATACCCCCGTATCGACATCGGTTCGCTGGTTAAAGCCGCCAATTGAAGCCCAGCCACATAAGTTCCACGCGGATGAAGTTTCACCAGATATTCCAACGCCCGATGGATAAATGTCGCATCAGGACCCAAGCGGGCATCGCCCGTGGCCATCCCGGCTTGCAGCAGGGCATACGTCGCCAGCGCCGTGCAGCCGCCTGATGCCCATCCCCCCGGTCCGGTAATTTCCCAATAACTGCCCGGCTTGTACTTACCTTTAATGTAATGCGCCGCCTGCGCGATGGCGTGTAAAATTTTGGCCCGCGTGAGATGCATCGCCTTCCCGTGCGGCGGTATCAACGCCGAGACCCTTTGGCCACTGCCGGCAACTAATGCCACCATGCAGAAAAAAAGCAGAGCATATCTTCCAGGCTTCATGAATATTTACCCAACAGTGCCATGCGTCACCGCATTGCAGTCAACCCTTTTTTATCGGCATAAGACTGCCAATGGGTTATTTCATCGCCCAATATTCAGGGTATTATGCATCTGGGACATTTCCGCCACGTCACAGCTTTGCTATGACTTGGGCAGGCTCCTGGCGGCTTAGATTTGTTCCGTAAACGCCTATAATCCGATAAATTATGGGGATAGGATTTAGCCGAGCCATGCCGACACAAAGTCAGATGACAGCCGCCGACGAGAGCACAACAGTAGCCGTTACCGGGGCAACCGGCTTTGTCGGGCGAGCGGTGGTGCACCAGTTGTTGGCGGCTGGCTATCGCCACGTGGTCGCGATCGCTCGCAAGGCTCCCGCTCCTGCGTTGGCCGCCGATGGTGTCATCTTCCGTGCGGCTGATTTAGGCAACTCCACTGATGCGTGCACCGCATTAGCCGATTGCCACATGGTCATCCATCTCATTGGTATCATCCGCCCCACAGCCCGGCAATCATTTCAAAAAGCCCACGTGACCGTGACTGAAAATACCATCTTTGCCATGCGAAAACTTGGCATCCGGCGGCTCGTTCATATGTCCGCCCTCGGCACGCGCGCCGGTACCGCGTCAACCTACCACCAGACGAAATGGGCCGCCGAGCAACGAATTCTTCAATCTGACTTAGACGCGACCATCATCCGTCCGGGGTTGATCATCGGTGAAGGGGGCGAATTTACCCAAATGCTCGATGCGTGGTCTCGTGGCAGCATCCCGCCATTTCTCTTCATGCCTTACTTTGGCCGTGGGCTACTGGGGCAAACCGGGGCAAATATTGCCCCCGTGCGGGTGGAAGATGTAGCCAGATTGTTTCAATGGTGTCTGGATAGACCTGTATCAATTGGCAAAATTTATGAATTATCCGGCCCTCGCCAATTCACATGGCCCGAATTCCTGCGGTTATATGCCGTTACGCACCATGGCCGTCGGCGAATAGCGCAGGGCATACCCGGCTGGCTTGGAAAAATTCTTGGGCATCTCCCCGGATTGCCCTTCACCACCGATCAGGTTGTCATGGCTATGGAAAACAGCACCACCGACGATGCCAACCTTAAAACCGACATGCCGGATTTTTTTTCGCGTGACGTATTTTAATTCTTCCTGTGCCCCGGCCGATCCATCCTGCGCCGAATGACAAATTTCGGCCGCCAGATCACCCACTGCCGACACGTCGGCAGCTTTGTCAACAGATGAACGCGGCCGCAGTATGCATGCCATCGGCGTTTACTACGGCTCGGGGCACTGTATAAATTTTAATTACTCGGGAAAAACCAGTGGATAAACGGCGTAATCGCTTCCGATTGAGAAAGCGTATCACCCTGAGTATTGGGTACATTGTCATACTGGCTGGCCGACATCCATTGCACGTGGCCGTCCCAAAAACCGAGATTACCACCCCCATTGTGACGTGTGGTTAATGCGTCGCCGGTGTTGTAACCGACGGGATCCATCACCTCATCGTTAAAGTTGGAATGCTGTGCAGATTCCTCAATAAAAATAAGAAATTGGGGGTTATTGATGGCACCGCTCGTTAATGGATAGCTCCACGGCGTCATGGGCGTTCCACTCTTATTGGTGCCAAAAATGGTTTTTAGCACGGCCGACTGCGAATTGGTTATCGAATTGACGGAATAGCTCCAAAAACCCCCCGATCCCTCCGGCCCAATGTTTACGCTCGTCCAGTTATTCTGCAGCGTTACCGCATTGGGGCTGTCACGGAAGCCGGTATCGGCCGGGCACAAAAACGCCGCCGCGTATTTATCAACCAGCGGGTTCAAACTTGGAAATTCATTCCGAAACGATGCCAACTTCGTCTGTGCCTGATAGGCGGTTTGCGTCATGGCCTTGTTATTCAGGTTTGCCATGTACGGAAACAGTGCCCCAAACCGCAGGTTGTAGCTTTGCGTATTTCCCCAAGTTTGATCCAGTTCGTATGTCTGAGCATCGCTCGTTGTTGAACCGACATACGGCGGATATTTCGCCACGTGAGGAAACAATATGCCATTAAGTGGAAACATGCCGCTGTTGGTATTCACGTACCCCTGCAGACCGATGAGCAACTGCCGTATGTTGCTGGAGCAAACCGTCGCCTCGGCATCCTGCTTCGCTTTGGCCAAGCTCGGCAGCAAAATCGAAATAAGCAGGGCAATAATGGATATCACCACCAGTAATTCAATCAGGGTAAAGCCGTGGCTGCCTTTAATTTGATGTCGCTTCATAATAGTTACCCGCTTGCTAAAATCCACCTCTTGCGCGTCCCGGCTCCATGCCGCAGACCCACGCTTCAGTCCACCGAGATATAACGCATGATATAGCTATTTGATTACAAATTTTTCAAATTTCTCATCTGCCTACCCCATTTATCGAATTATGGGGCCAAAAAGACCACATTTTCAAACTCCAGCCGCGCGCTTTTTTGCAATTTTCCTGCCATCGGCGGCGACAACTCGGTGGGCTTGGCTTCTTCCCGCCTAAGGTTGTCGGTGGGCGGCAATGCTTCCGGGCGGGGTGAAATCGCTTAAAAACAGGTGCGTTGCGGCACTTATTTTTCGTTATCCTCTTTGGCCGCGCGCATGGTGCCCGCGCGATGATGCACGACACATCCGCGTGCCCGCCGGGGCCGCACTCCGTGGCACCCGTAGCGCGAACGTCTCGCCGTTTATAATTCCCGGCGGCATCATATTGCCCGTGTTTGGCACCACCGCCCGCATGCGCCAACGCATCCTCCATAAATCCTGTAATCGCACGCCATATTTAGCCGCGTGCATTGTGCACGCGCGATGGTGCATGGCCCATCCGTGTGCCCCGGTTTTCAACCCAACGGACGCCAAGGTTGGAACGCCACAAAATTATTTTGTCATTAACGGCGACCATTATACCGACCCCAATAACTCGGCGTTATGCACGCAATATAGCAACGCGGGCAGCGGGCGGCGAACGAGCGTGGTTATTCCTGCCAGCCATCCTTAGCGGGGGGACGGATGGCTCTGGCACCGGCTTAGAATCCGCGCCAGGCCGATACGGGTTAGGATGCCAAACGGTAGGAAGATGGCCGTAATTGCCGTGACAAGATGGATCAACAAATTCCTACCGAGGGTCTGGCTCGGCGAGTGTTCCGGCGGCAACCATGTTCAATTTATTCGCCCCACCGCGCCACCAAGGCCGCGAGTCACAGCGGCTCGGACGGTCCGCTCCATCAGCCTGCCATTGAGCATCAACCCAATCCCTATGGTCTTGCCGATACGGGCGCGAAGGAAATCGACGAACCGCTTGTCAACAGGCGTCCCCAGGAGGATGCGCCGCGTGTAGGGCCGGCGGCGGCGTAAGGCGGCAGCCGTTACAGCGGCCCGGATGCGAACGATGGTCAGCGCTTGGTAATCTGGGCCGGGGAATGGCATCGGCATTGGGGTCAGGGCGGGCGCGGAAAATTGCGAAGGCTTCGCCTTTCGCCGGGCAACAAAGCGGGATTTGGGTAAATTGGGGCTGGCATCGCTCCAGGGCGCAGAGATTTTCAGGTAGACCTTCCCATGCCGAAGAACGGCCACCGCAAATGCTCGCGAATGCAGCCGCCGATTGCATAAAAAGGAGACACAAATGCAGGCTGAACCTGAGATCGGTGCTCCGGTCGCGGCTCCAGCCCAGACGATCGTGGGTAGCCTCAGCGCCCCGCTCGGGGCGTGTCGGAGGAAGCGCACCGCCCACCAAAATGCGGCGACGCTCTTCGCGTATTTGCCTAAATCGAAAATTGGCTCTTTAGCATGGGGTAACGCTTTTCCGCTCGCCAGCGATTCGTCCAATCTCCGGGCCAGCGCCTTTGGAAACAGTGGGGACGCCCGAAATAAGTCGTTGAGTCTGTATCTCCGATCTACCGTCCCTGGCAGCAACCTTGGTATCAGCCAAAGCTCGATGTAGTTGGCCGCCATCTTGCGCTGCCAATGCGGCACTGTGATCGGCTTGTGGAACCAAACATGGTCGTAGGCGATTTTCTGAAGTTTGGTCCAAGCCGCCTCGTTTGGTGCCATTGGAATGGGGATGTTTGGCTTTCGTGAAGCATCGCTGCGTTTCGCCTGGCCCGGTTTGCGGCCGGCCGGCCCCTGAAATGTCTGGAGAGGTATCCGCAACGGTTTGGTGGCGACTTTACTATGGTCGGTTAGCGCGACTGCAATGCTCCCCCGCCCGGCGCGCTGGGCAAGGAATTTCCAAAATCCTTTGCCGTGCGGCATCGGCATCACCACCTCACCGAGGCGGCGCTGGAAAGCTCGCCTCCAATGGCGGTGGTGAAGTGGGTAGGAACGCCAGTGCCGCAGGGACGGGCCGTGGCCTTCGCTGAAGGCCCGGGGACCCGCTGCGTCAATGGAGATAATATTCGGGTAGTCGTACTGAAACCCGCTGAGGTCCGCGTTGTACTCCCGCAGAAATTTTGGCAATTCGAACTTCCATCGCGGCCGGCCGCGGTCGAAAATCGCAATTCCAACCGGCCCCGGTGATTGCCCCAGCCAATAAAAGGAAATCGCTAAAAATTGCGACACCGCGGGTTTGCCGGCGCGAGGCAGCCCCAACAGCCCGTGCGCCAGCACCAATCGGGGCGTTGCAAGGCTCGACGGGGTGGCGCGCGAAAGAAAGCGCGCGGCCTTGGCCAAGCGAGCGGCAGCAAACCTTTTTGCTTTCGCCGCCGATTGGCTGCCATCACGGTGCCGTTTGGCGTGTGCTCCCGACCGCCCGTCCACTTCTGTCGAGACGGCGTGCTCGAGTAAACTTCGAATTTTTCCGAGGTCCGCCCGCGTCCTACGCAGTTTTGCTGCTGCGGACAGAGCCTCCGCGGGCATGGCCACCCGTTGCGTAGGCTCCCCGCCCTGGGATGGCCGCACCGGTATGCCGACGGCAATGGCTGCCAGCGGCACCAGAATGGCGTGCCTTACCGACACTTTAAGATAGTACCGAGTAAATTTTCTCACCGTGCGCCTCCCCTTGGCGGTTGGAAGCCGCCACGCAGCACCTGCCAGTTCGCGTAGCCAAAGGCGTAAGGCAGCAACACCGCGATGGAAGTGCTGTCCCCAAAGCCGAAGGGCGAGCCGTACCCAAGGCCAGCCGGGGTGACCTTGACCCATTGGTGGTGCGTCACCCATTCCGGTGCCGGACACGCGAAGATAAAGTCGAGCCTCGTGGTCACCTCCTGATATTCTTGGTATTTCACGCGCACCCAGACCGCCCAGCCACTGTTTTGGGCGTTTTTGTTCAAATTCCACCCCCCGCCGAGCTCTGAATTGATCATATCTTGCACGCTTCTTTGCATCGCGTCTATCACTTGGCTGGTCTCGTATTTCGCAATGAATTGATCAAACTCCGAGGTGGCTTCACCTATGGCTGCCTTGTCACCGACAAACAAGGCGTTCTCCCACGCGGCGACGTCGCCAACGCCCTCAGAGAGTTCCTCGAGCGAATCCGAGAGTCCCCCGATTGCCGTTATCTCGCCCATGTCACGGACTGCCTGTTGTTCCGTGTGGATTAGGCCGGGTGACGAATGCCGGTACGCCGGCCGGAGGGCGAAGGTGTCGCCGACGATCCGGCGCTGACCGAGAAATGTCAGACCCGCCGCATCCACATTTCCCACCGGGCTGCTTTGGACGTATTCGTATAGGTTGATTCCGCCTTGGTAACCGATCGGGTCGCGGGTGAGCCAGCGGCCAAGCGTCGGCAAATAATACCGGTTCCGAACATAATAATTCTGCGTTTCCGCATCGTACCGGTAGCCGCGAGTGCCTTGGCGAACTTTATTTTCAGCAAATGTGACCATCAATCGGCCTCAAAACTGGAATCAATAATCCGCAACATAACGCGCGGGGATATTGCGGGCAAGCAAATTGCAATCCACGCGCCTGAACGCGGCCCAAACCGCCGCGTCGCGGGGTGGCCGGATATGGGTTCAGCCCTTATATTTCCCAATCTATGCCAAAAGCGGGCCCATCACCCAAGCTATCCCCCAACACCAACCGCCACTGGTGGAACTGGGAGGATATCATCCTTATCGTGTTCGTGGCCACCGTCCTCTACCTGCCGGGGCTGTTCCGGGTGCCACTTTTCGATCGCGATGAACCGCGATTCGCCACCGCCGCCGTGGCCATGTTTCACACCGGCAATTTCATTGTGCCCAAATTTAATGGCGTGTTGCGGCCCGAAAAGCCCCCAATTATTTACTGGCTGATGGATGCCGCCTATCAAGTCTTTGGCATACATGGGGGGGCCGCCCGTTTACCTAGTGCGGTTGGGTCGCTGCTTACGCTGCTGGTGGTTTATTTTATGGCGGGCAAGCGGTTTGGCCGCGCCGCCGGGCTGCTTAGTTCACTGCTGCTTTCCGTGTCGGCCCTGTTTTTTGTAGAATCCCGCCTCGCAACCGCCGATGCCGTCATGATCTTTTTTACCACCATTTGCATGGCCAAATTGTGGGATGCCTGGGATGCGCGGCAACGGGCGACCGACCAGCATCTGGTTGAAGCCAAACCATCCGCCTTTCATTCCACCGACTCGTTGGAATTTCTTCGCGATGTGGACCTCCACACACCGCGCCACTTGCGACGCTGGGGAGCCGCCATCTTTTGGATAGCGATGGGCCTGGGCATCTTAACCAAAGGCGTGACACCCATCTTTGTCTTCACCACCGCAATTGCCCTAAGCATCACCATGGCGTGGCCCACGACACCAACAACCATCGGCCCCGGACACAAGGGCGGATTCGTCCCCTGGTGGGGGCGCTTGTTTATGGCCGTTCGCCGTCAATCCTGGCGTTGGTTTGGTGCCCTCCGCCCCATCTGGGGCATCGTGCTGCTGTGCGTCGTCGTCCTGCCATGGTTTATCGCCGCCTGGCTGCAAACGCATGGTGCCCTAATTGAACGCATGATTGGCCAAAACGTTCTTAAACGCACCACCTCCGGCTTGCAAAGCCACGGCGAGCCTCCCGGGTTTTATCTCGCCACCATCTGGGGTACCTTCTGGCCTTGGAGTGTCCTGCTGGTGCCGGCCGGTTTTCATGCCGTGCGGCGGGCACGACGCATCGGGCCGATCGCCTTTGATCCATCTCCCTATCAATTCCTGCTTTGCTGGATCATCCCCAGTTGGCTGCTCTTTGAGTGTTTCGTCACCAAAATGGTGGAATATGATTTACCGCTGTTTATCCCGTTGGCCATCCTGTGTGCCGACACCATGGTGCAAAGCTGGCATCGCCTTACCGATGTCCTTTCGCCGCCATGGTTTGCCGGTGCGCGGTGGATATGGTCCGGCATCTGGATTGTCCTTGGTGGGGGAGTGCTGTTGGGTTGCTGGCACTTTTTTCTTCCCAATCATCCCCGAGAATTCAGCGCTTTCGTGCCGGCGGCCGTCGCGCTGGCGGCCACCGGTGTGGCGGGTGCCATTGTGTGGAACCGACCGCCGTGGCCCCTTATGACCGTGCTGGGCTTTGGGCTTTCATTGATCTTGCTTAACGCCATCGCCCTGCCGCAGTTAAAGGGTCTGGACTTGAGCCGCCGCGCCGGTACACAAATGGCTCTGATGGCGTCGCGCGGATATCGACTCGGTGCGGTCGGCTATGTTGAACCATCCTTGGTATTTTACTCCCGTGCCCATGTGCGGCTGTTTTCCAGTCCGGCGCAAATGGCCAAAATCATCGGCCTCCAATGGCCGGGTTCTAAAAAGCCCTGTTCCGCCACGCATCCCTGGTGCGTAGCTGTCGATCAGCGATCGCTGAAGTATTTGCGGGCGCATCATTACCGGTTCCGACGGTTGGATTGGTTTCATGGCTTCAAGGTGGCCAAGGGCAAACTCACAACCGTAACTTTAATTACCACCAGACTGCCAAAAACCGACACGGACACCGTGCCGCCCGGGCTACACCCCCCCAGTACCGTACCAGAAAAAAAATAATTACCTTGACTTTTATCATCCGTGTATTACTCTTTAGGGTGAGTTGCAGACGAGAGCAAGTTCTGCATTTGAAAAGTTGACTGGTTTTGCTGCGGGATAGGCCCATTTGCCCCGCGTTGCGCTTTGAGGTGCGCGGCCGGCCAAGCCAGCGATATGACCTTACCCAAGTTTGCCAGATGAAGCCATCGCCTTGGAAGGCAGTGGTTTGCATATAAGGTCTTTTTTGGGGAGCAAATATGAAACGCATCAGTGGGAAACCGTTTTCGTTGGGCAAAATTGTGGCGGGCGCGGCACCCAAGTCGCTCATTTTCGGTGCCTTGGCAGCCGTGCCGTTGGTGGCTGCGGGCGGATCGCAGGCGACCGTACTGGTACCTGCAACGCCCCAATACTATTTATTCCAAGTACAAAACGCGACGGGGGGTAGCCAGAGCGCCCTTTCAGTAGCTTTGAGCGGTGATGTCACCTCGGGCTTGGGGGATTACGTAAATTCCTTCGCAAGCCCCAGCGCCAGTTCCAGCTATAGTAATTCGACAAACACCACCACTCTGACGTTCACTTCAATTGCGAATCCGCAGGGTGCTATTGCAAATGGTGCGGCGGGCACATTCGGATTTGTCGACAACGCAGAGCCTGTTAATTTTCCCATTCCCACGGCAGGCACGGTTGAGTCGGCGTACTGGTCGTCGGGCACGGGTACCTCACCTGTCCCGGTCGCGGATATGTACCAAAATCAGGTACCGCTGAGTTCCCCCATACATATTTCCGATCCCTATGCGGTTTGGACGATCGACGTTGCATTCGCGTCGGACCCGAGCGTGGTGACGACTGAATATTACCAAACAGCGTATAACACGTATCCTCCCTACCTATTGATATCAAATGTGTCGGGCGCAACCGAGATTATTTCAAACGCCGGCTACTATGCACCTAGCACCCTTACCAGCCCGCTAACTTTGAGCCAGATGGAGGCCCTTCCCTCCTCCGATTTCACGGCCCCGTTCAGCGACTCCACCCCTTTCAGCCAACTAACCTATACCATCGATTCCGGCAGTTCGCTGCAGCTTTTGGGCTACCCCGCGGTTTATGCCCCCGAGGCGGCATCCATGGCAATGTTTGGCGTTGGCACATTAGCCCTGCTGTTTTTGCCTCGGCGACGGTCCAGTTAGAACCGCTGGCTCATTGATGCGGCATTGGCCTATGATTCGTTACTCCCAAGGCCTCCGGATATTTCCGGAGGCTCTTTTTGTTGTTGCCCATCGACGTTTCCTGCTAATGGATTGCCCAACATGCGGTACCCGACATCGGCCAAAAACCCCTGCTCTCCCCACGCCATGCGACCACAGTAACGCCGGGTGACACGTCGACAATATCATCATGCCAACGGCATGATACCTTATGTCACACCGAGAGGGTTTTAATATCTCGCACAGAGACACAGAGACACGGAGATAATGAAAAAAATAGTAAATATTCAGATTGGCCAGTCTTCGCGTCCTTGGCGCTCTCGGCGGTGCAAATAGTTACCCTGATTCACCGCTAAGGGCGCGGAGGACGCCAAGAAACGCCAAGCATATTGGATATGCGCTTGACCAATTGTCGTGATGCGGCCAAAATCGCGAGATTGATCCAGTGACTCAACCTCTGTGGCTCTTTTTCTCTGCGCGCCAAAAACAACAACTGTCATCATGCCAACGGCATGAAACATTATGTCACACAGAGAGGGTTGTAATATCTCGCACAGAGTTAACAATGAAAATATTCGATTTAGCAACGCGCTTTCCGGCGGTTGGCTCATCCGTGTCATGTCGGGTGTTAATGAATTGGTGGCAGCCTTGGTATTTAGATACTCCACGAAACTTCCAAGGTTGACCCGATCCTCATACGCAGTGGATGTGCGAGGCGTATCACCATCCGATTATTGACGACCTTGCCGATGACATTCAGGGGTTTGCCATTACTGGTAACGCGAAGACGATTGGTTGGATCAGGCCCTTCTGCCGGTCCAATGCCAATAGTAAATTCCGAAAGTGCCAGCTTTCCGGCGCGGTGCAATACACGATGAATTCGCCGTCCGCCGGAGGTAAGGGCAAAATACTCGCCCCAGCCCGCTGCTGTGCAGAATAATGACCGATGGTCGGTCTCGGAAATGCGGGGCGTAAATCCCAGGGATCGCCGGATGGCATCCCAGCGAAAACCCTGCATGGCCAGCAATACCGTCCATACGCTTAACGGCCGAAAATAATGTTCTCCGCACTCGATGTGATCCCAAGGTGCCCGGCGATGCACGTATCGATTATAAACGTCTGTGGTTACGGTAACGGCAAGATCGGTTCGGCCCAAGTACGCCAAGGACGACGAAAACATATACTCAATGCCAGTCCATGGCCCGCTCCATTGCCCTTCGCCTTCCGGTGTTCCCCCGTACGGCCAGAATCCGTTGATGTAAGCGATACCATCGTGGGGATTAACGTAGGGCATTCCGATGCGTGTTTTTTGCCGACAGTAATGAAAAGCTGCCTCATTGTGCCGTTTGACGTGATCGCGTGGCAGGATATCCCCCAGATCGCAGATGTCAGCGTACCACTGTCCGACGGTACCCGCCAGAAGAATGCCAGTGTTCTGCGTATCGGCGTTTATGTCGCGAGCCATCTGATAATAGTGCCCGTTCCATAATTCGCTTTCAAAGCTCTTTTTGCCATTTTCAAGCCAAAGTCGGTAGTTGGCCTCGGTTTGAGTATCGCCCAAAATCCGCGCCATCTGAATGCCTGCCGCCAACCCGGCCAACCAAATGCTTGAAACATAAGAAGTTGTACCATTCATGGGCCAGCCGTCAAATGTACTGTCCGGGCCATGATCGTCGGGGAGAAAGTCCTTAACCTTACCCTTATCCGTGCGCTGGTCATAGGCCATGGCCCTGGTAATCACTGGCCACATCTCGCGCAGATACCCATGGTCACCGGACCAGAGATAATCCCGATAGACCATCAAGGCGAATGCCGGCATGAGGTCAATTTTGAACCAAGCGTCCGGATGCTCAAACGTGCCCGGAAAAAAGTGGGGCATCTCACCATCAGGCTTTTGATGGCGAGCCGTAAGTCGCATGGAGGTTTTCTGCTGATGTGGAAACAGAAGTGAGATAGGATGAGAGCCATAAAATGCAACATCCAGTGTCTGCAAACCGCAACAACCCATGCCTTCCCATACCGCAAATGTTCCATCTTTCACCCACCACGTTTCCTTGTTGAGTGTGGTAAGCTGGGCATTGATGGCATCCTTGATTTTTGGTGGCATGCTGCTGTTGTAAAGGGCATTCTGGAAAGCCGCGGTCCGATCAAAGAGTTCCTCATGGCGGCGGGCCATCTCTAGAAGAACCTCCAGCGAACTGCGAAACCACCGGTTGTACATGTGCCCAAGAAAATTGGAATTTTTAGAATAATCGTATTGATTGGGAAAATACCATGTGAGAATAAACGTCGCTTTCCGGCTTTCGCCCGGACCGAGATCCATTGCGATGGCCAACCCGGCGTTCCGCACATCATCCGGTTCTACGTGTTGCTCCAGCAGCGTGCCATGATTTTCAAATGCAGTCCAGAATGCGGCAGCATCTCGCCATTGGGTGGCAGCCTGAACATCAACGGAAAGGGCCGCAAAGGTCATATCACCACTGGTTGAGTCAAAAGCATCAACGCCATAGCCGGGTGTGAAGGTGGCATGGGCAAGGAGGGCCAGTAAACCGGCGTAAAATATGGGCATTTGTGTCCATTGCTTCGGCGGCCAGCCACCACCGACCGAAGTGGCCCAAACAGCCGTGCGGCCGGCACCATATTGCCCGGTTATCAGCAACGGATCCCCGTCTTTGGTCTTCAGCAGCACCTCTCCACCGGGTTTAACCCCCGCTAAGCGGTTGTAGCCCCCAATCGTCTGAGATTGCGGCGAGCCAAAAACGAAATCAGCCTTTTTAGCAACGACAATTTGCGCTGACTCGCTGACGGTATCCACTGAATGGCAAAATCTCACTGGAAGCGCCTGTTCAATGGGGGTGCCGTCAAGATGCCCCCAGCGTGTGCTGCTGTTACCGTAAAAGCTATCAAATCCGCCAGTTACCAATAAGCCCACGCCTTGCTGCACGGCGTCACGAATGATTGCCATATTGGCATGGCCAAGGGCGGCACTGGCATGAGGAATCTCGCCCAGCCATATTACGTCATAATGTTTGACCAATTCATCGGCGCTGGCAAACGGAAGCCTGACCGGCCCGTTATGGACCGGCACACTCGTGTCAATCGTCATATTTTGAGTGGCCCTGAGCACCTCCCGTATCCGTAACGGCATGGATTCCAAAAGCACCAACACCCGCACGGGCTTGCTGACCGCCGATCGCTTTGCGTCGGAGCGTGCGGACATGTGAATGGCGGTCATGGCGGCCGACCGCTCCAGACGATTTTGCGTGCCGGTCCAACCATTGTTCAGGGCCGCGGCGTTGCGAATGGAACCTAATACCGAGACATGCACGGCGGTGGCAGCGCGATTAGTAATCTCAAAAGTGAAAACCGCAGCGGGAAGGCCCGATTCACGGGGTTGATGGGGGATCAGCGGTGACCATGCCTTGAGTGATATCTCAACGGGCAGAGCTGGCTCGTCGTAACGCAGTCGGGCAATCGGGGCACGTCCTTCGTACGTGATATTTACAACGCCTTGCCCCGGTTTGGAGGCGTGGCGAATCGTTTCCAACCGGCGGGTTACGGCAGGCTGGCCTTTCTCCTTGGCACGAACAGCAAAAAACGTATCGGGCAGCACCAGCCGCTGGGCCCAATTATTAAAAATTTGCCATTCATACATGCCACCGTCTGCGCGCAATTCAAAAGTGCCAGCCCCCATGCCTCCGAGCGGTATTCCTGATGCCATCGGTGGATGAAACACAAGAACCCGGCCATCGGGTCCGCGCAGCGGCACACCAATCTCTTCGGCGTATGCCTTGGCCGTTGCACTTAGCGGTGGTGTAAGAACCATACCGGTGGACGCGGCCGCCAGAACTTTAAGCATGCTGCGGCGGGAGATATCAACTTGGACGGTTCCCACTTCTTTCATAAAATTCAGCCCCGAAGGCGGACTATCCGCCTTGGCGGATGCCCGCTTATATAAACTTGCACGGCCGTTCCGGCCTGCCCGGCTCACAACGAGCTTGGACATGGGCCGAGTTTACCCCCACTGTCGGAAGAAAGGAAAACAAGCAAAAAAATTCCGCCAGTTTTGTAGTATGGCATACTCTGATCGGTCAGGCTGTTGGGCCAAAGTAGCAGTCAAAGTAGCAGTCAAAGCAGCATGCTCGGATGCACTACGCGCTCGCCGCAATCGTATCACTGATTCGCTTCATTTATTAAATCATCACCACCATTTTCATGCATTTGCATCCGGCCACAACACCCTTCCATCCTCAACCGTGAGTTCAATGGAGTAAGAATCCTTCGATGTCTCCCACTTCGTTGTTTATAGACTTCACCACCAAAAGGCCCGATTAAAACCTCTGGCTCATTGGTGCGGCATTGGCGTATAATTCGTTACTCTTGGGCCTTCCGGATATTTCCGCAGGTTCTTTTAAGTTGCCCGGCAGCCGCGTGCGGCGTTGATCATCGCAAGGAGAAAGTCGTTATGCGAAAGGCCTTTGTCATGCAACTCCACGCCGGCCAGCAGGAAGAATACAAACGTCGCCACGATGACATTTGGCCCGACCTTTCCGCCCTGCTGCGCTCCCACGGTGTGCACAATTATTCCATCTTCCTGCACCCCGAAACCCACCAGTTATTCGCCTATGCCGAGGTGGAAAGCGAGGCCCGTTGGCAGGCCATCGCCCAATCTCCCATCTGCCAAAAATGGTGGCGATATATGGCCGATATCATGGTGACCAATCCGGATAGCAGTCCGCAAAGCTCCAACCTGCCGGAAATGTTCCATCAGGATTGACCAAACAGGCTCTTAGAGCGTCGTACGTATGGACGCTGGCGTTGCAATGCCAGTAAATTTGCCCACTTCGGCCTATCGCTGCACTTGACATCCGGGCCGTCAACAGCGAATATGAGGAATTCCTCGATCGGGCATCTGCGGGTGTCTGCGTCGTGGTAATGAGGGCTTGTAGCTCAGTTGGTTAGAGCGCGTCACTGATAATGACGAGGTCAATGGTTCGAATCCATTCAGGCCCATGAGGTTTATATTAAAACCCCTGCCCGCTGGAATCGCAGCGATCAATGTCGCTTGCAGCGGTAATTCCGCCTCAAGGCATATCGC
>JAKAEB010000099.1 GCA_021818445.1 Planctomycetota bacterium | reverse complement strand
TTTCTCAGCGGACAGTTCATCTATGCAAGATGCTGCAATAACAAAAGATATGCCCTTGGCCGAGGTTTGGGTGGATCAGTATGGGGATCTGCTGTTTCGCTACGCGCGCCTGCGTGTAACGGATCGGTCAGATTGCGAGGAATTGGTCCAGGAGACATTTCTCGCGGCACTGAAGGGAAAAGAAAACTTCCGGGGGCAGTGTGATTTCGCCACTTGGCTGGTGGGGATATTGAAACACAAAATAATGGATCATTTCCGCCGGCAGCAACGTAATCAAACCGATGCGCTTCCGGAAGATTCAACGGTGGACGCCATGTTCTCCGGCCTGGGTAAATGGAAAAAGTTTCCCCGCCGCTGGCACATTGATCCGCAGGATTCCGCCATGGAATCCGAGGTGCTGCCCGCACTGCAGCGCTGTATGGAAGCGCTGCCGGAATCGCAACGGCGGGCGTTTGTGTTAAATATTATCGATGAGCAAAAGGTTGAGGAAGTCTGTAAGACTCTGCAGGTTAGCTCGACGAATCTTTATGTGTTGTTGCATCGTGCGCGACTGCGACTGCGGGATTGCCTTGAAAAAAAGGGAATCGGGCAGGCGGGTGCGGTGAAAGGTTAGCGGATGTTTAAACTCCCGAAAGTATTGAATTGCCAGGCGGCCTCGGAAATGTCGTGCCGCCGCCGCGATGGCCGATTAACCCGGTACGAGCGTGTCGTTCTGGCGGTGCACCTGGTTTTGTGTGCGGGCTGCCGGTTCATGGATCGGCAATTTGCTATTTTGGATCTTGCCGCTAGGAAATTGGGGTATAAAACATCAATCGGCAGCGATCCCAACAGCCATACATTGTCGCCGGAAGCCCGGGAAAAGCTGAAACAACTGATTCGGTAAGCATGGTCGGCATATACCCGTACCAATAGGCTCGCGTTGTTCGCGTATTGCTGGCCGAGAAAGAGCATTTGGATGTCGGTCCGGCAGTAAGGGCTAATCATGCTTGAAGCGCGATACAACATCGGTCAATTGGCGAAGGCCGCCGAGTTGCCGACAACCACGGTACGTTTTTACGAGCGTAAGCGACTGATCGTGCCGGTTGGCCGCACGATCAGCAATTACCGCTGGTATGACCAAAGCTCCCTGGAACGCCTGCGCTTTATTAAACTGGCTCACAGTGGCGGATTTTCACTTAATGACATTCGTTCCATGCTTGAGCCGACTGACGGGTCATCGGTTCAATGTCGTCGCGTGGCGGAACTCATTGCCCATCGGCTGGACAAAGTGAAAACGCAAATCAACGAATTACGTCGGCTGGAGAAAGTGCTACGCCGCGAGTTGGCATTATGCCGGACCGGCAAGTCACCGCGTTGCGCCGTGGTCGATGAATTGCGGATTGCCGCGAGACAATCGCGCGATTAATGCGTTGAATTACCCCATATCGTGTGGAATGCCTCGGTCTTATCCTTTACCGTTTGTGGCCAATGTGCGCCCGCGGCTGACGCTGAATAAAGGCACCCTGAAAAAAAAATACAATTCCACTTGACTTTGCACCTAGGTGCAAGGTGTAGAATAACTCAGTGCTCCAAGTTCCGGGCTTTACGGGCTTATCCGGAATGAGGAGATTTTGATACAAGCCCGGTTTAATAAGGAGGTGTCCTATGAAGGGCACAATGTTATCAATGGCGGTGGCGCTGCTGGTGGCGGCGGTTGGGTTGCCGGTAATGGCCGGCACCAGCCCGGGAGCTCCGGGCCGTTCAATTACCGGCGCCGTGGCGACAATGAGCGCCAAATGTAAGAATCCGCAGTGCACGCCCAAGTCGCCGCATTGCAATCAGCCTGGTTGTAAGCCGGGCTGCTGCCGCTGACTGTGTTTAGCGGCGGAATCGCCAGTCCCGATTCACCGGGGCGACCGGGCAGGCACGTGCACCACTACGCCTGCTCGGTTCCGGTGAATTTAAATAGTTAGATGGAATACCGCAGAACATGCGGAAGAATGGAGTTTTTATGATTTCATGTTGTGGTAATGGTGGTTGTGACCACGCGGCGGGAACACTAATTATCATTGGGGGCGGATCAGCGGCCTTTTCCGCGGCGACGCGAGCGGTGGAACTTGGGGCCGGGAAAGTCACTATCATCAATGATGGTCTGCCGACGGGTGGAACGTGTGTGAATGTCGGCTGTGTGCCATCCAAAACCCTGATCCGCGCGGCGGAATCACTGCATCGCGCCACACATAACCCGTTTGCCGGCATTAAGACCAGTGGGATCCTGACAGATTTTTCCGCCATTATTGAAGAGAAGCGCCAACTGGTCGCTGAACTGCGGCAAGCCAAATATGTGGATGTCATCCGTGATTTGCCGCAGGTGCAATTGGTTAAAGGGCACGCCAAGCTGCTTGATGCCCACACCGTCGAAATCGGCAGGATGCGCTTAACAGCGGATCATATTCTCATCGCCACGGGAGCCACCGCCACGATACCGGCAATACCGGGATTGTCTGAAGCTGGTTATCTGACCAATGAATCGGCGTTTGAATTGGAAACGCTACCGGAATCACTGATTGTCCTGGGCGGGCGGTACATCGCGTTGGAATGTGCGCAGATGTTCGCACGTTTGGGCAGCCGCGTTACCGTGCTGCAAAGATCAGAGCGTATTTTGCCTGCAGAATCAGAGGATATCACCAACGCATTGACGGGTTATCTTATTGAGGAGGGCTTGGACATTCTCACTGGCACCGCGGTGGAACAGGTGCGTCGTGGCAAGCAGGGCGTGGTGGTAACGGCCAAAATCAACGGTGAAAAACGGGAATTTACGGCAGCACAGATTCTTGTGGCCACAGGGCGTAAACCCAACACCCGCAACATGGGGCTGGAACACGCAGGTGTGTTGCTCAATGAGAACGGCTTTATTCAGGTCAGTCCGACATTGCAAACCACGCTTGCGGGTGTGTGGGCTGCGGGTGATGTACTGGGACAGAATATGTTTGTCTACACGGCGGCATACGAAGGGGCGCTAGCGGTAGAAAACATGCTAACCAAAGCGGATCGGGTGACGGATTACACCGCGTTGCCATGGGTAGTCTTTACCGATCCGCAGGTTGCGGGCGTGGGTATGGACGAACGGCAAGCAGTTGCGGCGGGCCACGACGCAGAAGTTGCCACATTGCCTTTAAGTTATGTCCCGCGCTCTATTGCCGCCCGTGATACACGCGGTGTTATCAAACTGATCCGCGATAAGAAAACGGATTTGTTGCTCGGTGCTCGCATTCTCGCTCCGGAAGGTTCGGAACTGCTGATGGAATTAGCCATGGCGATCAAATTCGGCATTACCGTCACGCAACTGCGTAATAGCTTCCATGCGTATTTGACTCTGGGCGAAGGAATCAAACTGGCGGCTATTACTTTTGGCAAGGATGTGGCGCAACTGAGTTGCTGCGCTACGTAAATGGTCTTTTTGTAAAAAAGAGGTGCATGATGAACACGCATAATCAATCCGATAATACCGGCAACAATTGCTGCACTCCGAAGACTGCATTGCCCGGCACGAGTTCGGACCAGAACGCGCCGAAAACCTGGTCCGCCAGTGCGGTGGCCATTGCGGCGGCCATCATGGCATCCGCATGTTGCTGGTTGCCATTGGTGCTTTTGGGGATTGGCGTATCGGCTGCGGGGCTGTCCAAGTTTATTGTCGGCGCACGGTGGGTATTTGTCGTGATCGCCGTCGCGGCGTTGGGCTTTGGCTTTTACTTCAGCTACCGCCGCAAGGCCGCCTGCGCACCGGGTGAAGTCTGTGCTCCAAGCGGTCTGGCACGGTTCAACCGTGTGATGTTGTGGGTGTCCGCCGTACTGGTGCTGGCGTTTGCAACATTTCCGTATTACAGCGCCCCGCTGCTGCAAGCCATGGGCCAGGGTGGTAACAACGCCTCTTCAAATTCCAAGCTACCGGATCAGACCGTGGCAAAGGTGCCATCCGCGACGACGCTGGCCGCCAATACCGCTGCAACAGCCGCAACTCAATTCCGACTTTATGCCTATCAGATAAAGGGCATGGACTGCCAGGAATGCGCGGATGGTTTACAGGCCGCGATTGCCAAAATGCCTGGTGTAAAACAAGCCACGGTCTCTTATCAACATGGTACCGCCCACGTGCAGGTCGGCGCGGGTTTCGACCCGCAAAGCGTGGTCAAACGCATCAGTGGCATCGGATACAAAACGACGTTGGTCGACCCGGTATCGGCATCGGCAACAAAGTCGTGTTGCCCGTGAAAAATAAGCGTTCCACAAACGTGTGGGGAATGCTGAAAACCCCAATCCGTTTGATAAAACTCACATCTGTCCACAAATCTCTCCGCATTGCGATAACCACCGGCCCGGTAGCCTGGTGGATATACCGTGGTTTCGGCGTACAACAACCTGCCAATAAACGCTTCAAACCTGTCGGCCATACCTGCGATGCATACGGTCGGCTCAACGCACATTTCGGCACGGCTTGCCAACGGCAAAAAGTGGCAAATGCTAATCAATCAGCAGGTCGAACATATCGACCCGCGGATACTCTTTTTGTTTTTCTTTCGCCGTACTGTAAGAAAGGTCATTCACATGCGACTAACCGGGTGTTCATGCTTGATGGCATGAGCATGGTAAATGTTTTCTTTTTTTAGGAGTATTCAAAATGAATACAACCAACTCAATGACCGCCGCCGCTTCCCTTCTTGCCGCCGCCGCCATTTCAGGCATGATGGCCGGCACCACCCGGGCGGCGTCAGTCAATTGTGGCACGCTGTCAGCGGCATCCGGCACGGTGTCGGTTCAGCCTGCTCTGGCCGGAACCGCCGCTTCTCCGATGGCGACCATGGCGTGGGGCGAGCATAAATGCAAAGGCATGAACGCGTGCAAGGGGCAGGGGGGATGCAAAACCGCCACGCACAGTTGCGTCGGTAAAAATTCCTGCAAAGGCAAGGGCGGCTGCAATACGACAAAGCCCAAAAAGCCGATGGCTGCCGGTGGTCAGTAACCGTCAGGACGTTTTTGGAGCGCATGCGTTGCGGCATCGGCAGGAATCGCTTGCCGTGACGGAGGTTAACCATCGTCAGACAGGGATTTTCCAGGGATGGGCCTGTGTCGGGTCCATCCCCTTCCCTGGCTGCCCATTTCGAGGTTGTCTATGCCGGCAAATCCGTACAACGGTTTTACAGAGCTTGGAATTGGCATTGGCCTGCGAATTCCGCATTATGACCATATTCTTTCGGAAAAGCCCACTGTGGACTGGTTTGAAATCATATCCGAGAACTATATGGTTGACGGTGGGCGGCCGCTGGAAATTCTGGATCGGATTCTGGAGCAATATCGTGTGGTACAACACGGCGTATCGATGTATTTTGGCTCGGCGGATCCACTGAACCGAGAACATCTCAAGCGTCTCAAGGCCTTAGTCAAGCGCACGAAAACGCCCTTTCTCTCCGATCATCTGTGCTGGGGAAGTGTGGATGGCACCTACAGCCACGATTTGCTGCCCATGCCGTACACGTTTGCCGCCGCCAGGGTTACAGCTCAGCGCATCCGGCAGGCGCGGGATTATCTGGAGGTGCCGATATGCGTGGAAAATGTCAGCAGCTACGCCGAATTTCACCAGTCGGAAATGACGGAGTGGGAATTTCTAACGGAAGTTGTGGAGCGGGCGGATTGCGGCATCCTGCTGGATGTCAATAACATTTATGTGTCATCCAAGAATCACAACTTCAATCCATTGGACTATTTGGATAACATCCCGCATCATCGCGTCGGGCAGATACATATTGCCGGACATTCCAAATTTGAAAAATATATTCTCGATACCCATGATCATCCGGTGCTGGATCCGGTTTGGAAACTCTATGCCAGAGCGATTGAGCACTGCGGCGCAACTTCAACACTGCTGGAGTGGGATGCGCATATCCCATCGTTTGAAGAAGTTCATGACGAAGCGCTCAAAGCCAAAGCATTTTCAGCGGACAGACCAAAAGCGGGAGTTGCTCATGCCAAAGCCGGTTAAACGCAATTCATCCCGCCCGTCGCGGACCGGGTCCGGGCGCATAGCGCCAAGCTCGGTGGATTCACGGAAACAATTACATGACCTGCAGGCCCTGATGCTTGAAGCGGTGAGTCGGCC
>JAKAEB010000047.1 GCA_021818445.1 Planctomycetota bacterium | reverse complement strand
TTCCGATCTCCTACCGTTACGGCTGGTGCCCCGGCTGCGACGATTATGGACCATGTCCCCATGGAAAATATTCCGCCGTTCGGGATGTGCACCACACAATCCAATCCCGCGGTGGCGGCGGCGACGGCGGCGGCTTTGGGCGTGCCAACCCCATCGGCGTGCATTCCTAATACCACCGCTCCATGGACACCGGGGGCGACGGCCACGACCATTAATAATTCTCCCGCGCTGACCGCCTCGTGCACCTGCAACTGCATGTGGGGCGGGGTGATTACCATTAGCAGTCCCGGACAGACCGATGTGATGGCAAGTTGACACCACAACCTGGGACAAGTACCGCCTGCATAGGTGCATATGACAGCAAATTTAATACATACCATACCTGGCGGCTACACGGCAGTGCCATTTCCCGGACAAGGGGCATCTGCGCTGCGGCTCTGCCTGCTGATATCGGCAAATCAAAAGCCGGAACGGTTGGTGCCGCTTTCAGCCGGAGCGTTGGCGCGGTCGTATCTGGGGTGTGTGGTGGATGCTGAAGATCGCCTTCAGCAATGGCTGGTGATTGAATTTCAGTCGGCACCAGCAGTGCCGTCACCCCGCATCGCGGACCGGCTTAATAATCAATCGCTGGATGACCTATGGAATATCGCCTGCGCAGGAGCCCGGGCGGCGTATCCTCATTTCATCGCCACGCAGTGGGAACAAAGCCATCCACTACCCCTGGCCTTGAATCCGCAGACCGGAGCTTTGGAATATTTTTCTGTTGCGGGCATCGAACGATTGGAATTGTGCACCGATACGGCACAACTGGCGCAAGCCCGCCTGCCGGACTATGCAGCAGGCCACCTCCGGTATCTCATGGGACGGCGACCCGACGGGCAACTGCAATTTTTGCCTGCCGAACCGATTACGGACGAACCCGGGCAATCCATTACTGAATTAATGCAGGCCGCAAATCTGCTGCCGATCAATCCTGGTTGCCGATTTATTCGGTGTCGCGCAGCAGCCCCCATTGATCTTGCATCAATCGCGGATGTGCTGGGCGGTGCACCGTGGAGCGGCATCAAGGCCGGTGCAGAGATAGTTGATCCCGGAGCGCTATCTGAGATTGTTGCGGACCGCTCGGCCGACGAGACATCGACGAGCTTATTTCTTGGTCGCCATGGGCGTTGGGGCCGGGCCGTGGAAGGGCTGCATTTAAAAATAAAGATGCTGGCGGATATGGCCAGTGCCACGCGCCATCTGCTCGCCACGACACATCGCCCCATGCTTAATTTGTCGCTGTCGAGCTTTGCGGCACAGGTATCATCCCCAGCGGTAGGGCTGCCATTTCTATGGACGGTTGAAGTCGGCCTTGTGGATGGCGGCATTGCGGTGCCGATTCAACTGGGCCAGGGTATGTCGGAGCTATTTACGCCAGCCGTGCGTCTGCCGAACTCGATTTTTCAGCCGCAGCGGACCGGGGGGAACTCTGCATCCGGCGCGGCAGAATTTCGCCTGCGATCGGTGGAAATGGACGGGGCAGATGGTGCCATCGTTGACGGCACCATTGCCAAGGCGCAGGTGGATATTAAGCCCGGATCGGCAGTCTCCATCCGCCTGGCCATCTCCGGCCGGGAGGTGATGCTGCACGGTTCTTTATCACCGGGCACCGGCCCGCTGGAATGGAAGTTCCGTGGGGCACCCGGGGCTGGCGGCAGGGACCTTGCGGAATTGCTGGCGACATCGGCGGGCGTGGTGTTCAGCGCGGTCTGGCTGGAGGCATGGGAAAATTATGATGCGGCGTACGATATGTACGCCTTGACGGTCTGCTTTTGCCGCGTGCTTTTCGGTGGTTCCGCCCTTCCACTGCCGGCGATTATTGATGATCTCCACGCCCTGGCCCATCTGGTTGCGTCGCAGGAGGCGAATGAGTCAACAGGCCTGCTTGCGCTGGTGACCGAGGACGATCGATTTAAAAAATCATTGGGGGTTGAAAATGTATTTCTGGATCCACAACTTAGAGAGGCCGCCGCGGAAATGATCCCGATGGATGTGTGGCGTAAAGTATTAACTCTTCTTCTGCGCATGCTTCCCGGTGTGATGCCTGACGCATTTGTCCGCGGCTATGGCACGATCAAAGGCAAAGGTCAGGCGACACCCTTTGACGCCTTGTGTGACGCGTGGGTGAGTTTGCTGGTACAGACCCGCAGCCTGATATTGATCGACTGGCGAATGAACCGTGAAATCCATGCAGCCATCCGACGGGTGGCCACTGGAATTTAATTTGGTGTATATTTGCGTGTGGGTTTTTAGAGGATAGAACCATGATGCGAAATGCAGAACATATGTCAATGAATTCGGTCGGAAACATCCGCCGTGCGACGCCCGCCTACTGGGCCGCAACTGTCATTGGGATGCTGGTTTTTACGCTTGGTGGGTGCTGCACCGGCGGCATGATGCACCGGAACATTAATTTAACGCTGGGTAAAAGCCTCCGTCAGCAAAATACGTCGAGCAGTTCGATTACGGTGGATCTGGTCGGTGTGAATGGATCGGATTATCAGCGCTGGTACAACTACGCCATGACCAAATATTTTACCGCCGGGAATGCTTTGCGGGCGGGTGCAACCAAAGCGGTGGTGCATTTTACGCCGGGCGGTCCGGCGGCCGTTACCTTCTCCAAACACAACCCCATCTGGAAGCAATGGAAATCGCAGGGCGACACCCATCTATTTATCCTTGCATCGCTGCCCGGTTTGCGCCAGGATTTGCCCGGAGCCGAAGACTCGCGGCGGCTTATTCTGCCCTTTAACCGCTGCCGCTGGTCAGGATCGGCCAACCCCATCAAGGTGGCGGTTAAAAACAGCGGTTTGGTGTGTCTCACGCCGCCCAAGGCGAAACATTAACAAGCCTCCGCGTTTACGCATTGGCATCGGAAGGTGGCTGTGTCGATTCCCGAGTTGGTTCAAACCGCTGCCCTGCTGCGACATTCCGCCCTGATGGATTATTGGCAGGCATCATTTGGCGGTGAACCTGCCATGGTTCGACGCTTTCATCCGCCATCACTTTGGCCCCCCCTCCGCCGGGTTTTGGCTACCGCCGACTTTGTCAGATCGATGCAGCTTCAAAAGGCCATCGCCGGACAATCACCGCGATGGCAGGCTGTTTTGTCCATCGAGGCTGCTTCGATGGATGAAGCATGGAGTGTCGCGGCTGACGCCCCGTGCAGCGTCCATCAGCTTATCCTTTTGCATGTGACGCCTGAACCGCTGGAGATGCAGCGACTGGTAGGCGATATTATTCAGGCACTTCAGGATGCACGCACCACGGCGGGAAGGACCCATGGGTGTTTGTCTGCGGAAAAAATTCTTCTTACTTCGCGCACCATCCGCGACGCGCACGTCATGGCTTGCGAGCCATCACCATCGGGCACGCTGGATGGCACCGTATCCGCCGATCTGCGGGCACTGGGGCAGATCATATGTGAAATATTAACCGGCCGTTTCTGGTCTCCCGCAACGCCGCTGGATCCATCGCATGAGGAATTCAAAAAGTGTGGATCGACTTGGCGGCAATGGATGGCGTTTACGCGTGATTTATTAACGCTGGAGCATACGGCTGATTCGCTGGATCAATTCGCGGCGCGGGTTCCCGCACTCAAGCCTCGTAAAAGCCGGGCACCGCTGGCTTACGCCGCCGTGGTGGTGCTGCTGCTGATTGGGGGGGCCGCATTCCTTTACCTGCGCCATGAGAGAGAAATGGCCCGCCTGGCCCGGTTTAACGGGGCATGGCCGGTATATGTTCATAATTACAATTCATGGTTTCGTGCATTTGTTAAGGACGGGGCACTCCTCAAAAGTAACCCCCTATTTGCGCCGATCGCCAGACAAATGCAGACGCGCCCGGTGCTCAACCCAAATAATATTCTCCACGAATTTACGGCTTTACTCAGCAGCGCAAAAATTCAGCACGATCTGGCGCAAAGCCCGCGAGCCTCACGCCGATTTGGTATAGCCGTTGTCCTGCTGATGCGTTCTGAACATGCGCTGGCAAAAGTGCGGCAGCAATTCAGCAAGGCGGGTGCAGTTTGGTTGAAAAATGGGTGGAACGCCCCCGCGGCGCAGCTAAAGTCCAGCCTGCTGGCCCGCCTCAAGCCGGATGCCGCCATGCAGCCGTTCCTCAAACTACATGCCGCACCATGGACTAAAACGGGAGATGTTGATTATGTTGCGGTTAATACGCGTCGGGACGCAGACGCATGGATGCACGATTTGCTTTCAGCCCAGCGTGTCGAAGCACATTACCAATCGCTTGAGAAATCGCTGTCTGTATTGGCGGGTAATCCCCACCGACTGGTAGCGACGTTTCCATCGTATGCTGTCAACTACCTTAAACGCTGCCAGAGTATTGGTGAGCTTGGAACATCCGTCATGCTATTGGCCAGCGAGGCCCATCGTGCCCAAGATGATCTGCGCCGCTATGCTTCACGATTACAATGGCGTCAGATTAAAGCCCGGGCTAAACCCACTTTGGCCACGTTGCCCAACCGGTATTTTCCCAACTGGCTGAATTATTGTTCCATCCCCAGGGCCCAAAACGCCTTTTTATTAAACCAGACAGCATTGACGGCCATGGCACAATCCATTCGTGTGGATATCAACCATGCGCAGCGCCTGCCCAAACCGCCGACCGTAGATTACGCCGGTGCGCTTAATCGCATAACCGCCGCGCTGGCCACCGTTGCGGAGCCGGACGATTGGATTGAAAAGAACCGGGCCCAAATCATAAAGACGGTTGCCACAGCCAAACGGAGTCTGGCGTCGCTGCATTCGCAGGTCGTGGCATTTATTGATTCGCAAATCAATTTGAAAAAATGGGTGGCCCAATTTATCGGCTATGACGGATCGCATCGGCATTATCCGGTCAATGCCCGTGCACTTAAGCCGTTTCGTATCGAGGCGGTCAATCAACTTTTTCAAAGTCGGCTCAAATATATCGTTCTCGGGGCGCAGGCCCGGCGGGCGTTACCGTGGGGAGCCAATGGTCAGACTTACCAATTTTTGCTGGGTTCCCTGCGGTCCCGTCGCTGGGAGGTACCGGACATCAATACGCGCGTCGCCGCCCTTAAGGCATCGCTGGTGCATCTCACGCATACGCAGTTCGGCATTCCGCATATCACCCCCCCACCGAAGATTGGCCAGAGTATTCTGACCCGGCTGCTGACCGGTACACTTATCCCGGCGCAGATGGCGGCGATTGAAGTTGCCTGTCGGCTGGGACGCTTCGGTTCTCATGAAATCTTCAAGCCACCATCGCGTGTCATTACGCGTTGGCACAGGCAGCTTGCCGCATTTCATCAATTGCTGAACGTCGCCGATACACTGGAAAGCCGCTTGGAGGCGGTCGCACGGTTTAATACGTCTGCCGCCCATGGACAATCCATTGCCGCCATGTATGGCCAACTGAAAAAGAATCTCTGGTGGTCCAATCCAACGGTGCTGTCCGTTACCGCGCCGGTACGCAAAACCTTGGCGATGGCCAATAAATTGCGTGGTGGGTCTGTGACAGCGCTTTCAGCGATTGAACCCACAATTGCTGACTATCCGCGGAAATGGCAACCTTTTCTGGTGCGCACCGCGTGGGACAGAACAGAATCATTCCCGCTGGGCCCGCACGGCCAGGTACTTAAATTGGAACGTCACTTGGCCCGGACGCTTGATGCCGATGCGTTATCGGGAATGATACAGAAGACGCATCCGCATCGGGCGGACCATTTGGTGGCGGGTCTGCGACAACGATGGCAGCAGCGATTGAATCAGGCCGGTCCTGTTGACCTGGTTCCCGCAGTTGTGTCGGCCAGCGACGCTTACGGCGTGACGGTGAAGAAGATACGCACCCTTGCAGACTTGACCGGGTTCCGCCATCTTTCGGCACCCGCCCGCTTCAATCTGCTTTGGTTTACCCTTACCCGGCAGGCTGTCGGAATCAACAATCCGCAGCAGGCCAAAAAACTTGCGGGCCAATATGCCGCGGTGCTCAGAGCCGCTCTCACGCATCAGGCCTATCGATTGTGGAAAACTTTGCCGCAGTACGGCCGCCTCGTCAATGCCCTGCAGGCCGTGCTCAAGGCCAACCCAGCGAAGGCATCGGAACCGTCAGGCCCGGCGTTGGCGGGCTGGCACGAACAGAAACTTTCATCGACGCAGCGCCTGTTCGTTGATCCCGGCGGCAAGCGCCGCCTGCGGTTTTCGCTGGTACACATGAGTGGTGGCCATTCATTTTTCCTTTGTGACGAGGAATTGCGTGTGGGTATATTTCTCCATACGATACATTCCAGCGATAATATTTTGCGCCGGCCGGCATCGGCTTTCTTCAACCTTATTAAATACAACGCCGACTATCTCGGCCCGCACACATGGGTCTATTCCAGACGTACGGACGACATTGCCGTGGCACCAGCCTGGTTCACCAATACCAATCAAATTTATGCCGCACCGCGCTTTCCGGCATCTATTGCGACGTCGGCCGGCCAATTGCGGGCCTCGTCCGGTGGCAACCCCACGCGGCATTCGCCGGTGCAATATCTGCCTCCGAAGGCGGCCATCTATTTGGCTGCCCTGCTGGGATGCCGCCTACCTGCGCCGGCGCAATGGCAGGCGGCGTATAAGCAATCTCAAACCACAACTGCCGGAGCGGCGCTCCCTCAGCGCGGTTTAGCGGCCTATGTCGCCTATCTGCGACGCGAGGATTCCACCGCTGATGCCCGCCTTCCGACGCCACCGTTCTGGGATATTTTTGGCGACTCGGCCACCGCGCTTCGCCCCTACCGCAATGATTACGGCAAGGGTGGTTCGCAGAGAATCTTCTTCCGACCGATTAACAGTGCCGTCACAAACCCCGTGTTCGCTGATTTGGCGGGCAATGTTGCTGAATATGTTTTTAATGGTGGCACGCCATATCAAAGGCAATTAAAACTATGGTATAAAACGCCGAAGACTCTTACCGTGCAATCGGTTAATGCCCTGCTTTCGGCCCAGGCAATGAAGAAGGTTTATGTAATTGGTGGATCGGCTTTAACGCCGCTGGGGAAGATCGCACCCGATGCGCCGGTGTCAATTAACTGGGCAACGCGGCGTGCCAAGCGCGGATTCAGCGATGTTGGCATTCGCTTAGCGTATAGCCGCCGCGTCCTCACGCCGCAGCAGCTTCTCGCGCGGCTTATACGTCAAAATAACTACTGCCGCAGGGCTTCGTAGATGTGCGTGTCGCCGGCACCCTCCGCGCTTGAATTGAGGCACGGATGCCGAAATCCCGATGCGGCAAGGAGCAAGCGATCGGGGTTGCCCTGGCTGTCAGGGGTGCAGCTTTGATTCGCCGCCTCATCGCGCGTGGTGGCGGAGGTGTCGCGTCTGAAACCGCCCTACCAAATTATTTCCTCATTACTTACAGCCACCGCAACAACTCCAGAACTATTCGGCATTGCATACGTGCCATAGTGGACAGCACGCCGGTCTTCATGGTGGCTCGTTGCCCAAATGCACCAGCAAAGCCTCTATCTGCAACTTCAGCACGGTATGGTCTTTACACGCTGTCGTGTAAACCTCGTTCCAGTCAACTTTGAAATAGTCGTGAACCAGAACGTGCCGCATGCGCCAAGGTATCCACCGTTGATTTGGTCACCGCACGCGCCATGTCTAGCGCCGTCGTAGCGCGGCCGTCTCGCCCGCATGGAGGCCGTCCCGCTGCGTCGCATTCGTTCGTATGCCCCATGTTTAGCGCCATCGCCGGGCGATGGGCGCTAATCGCAATGCCGAATTGCGGCCCCTGTGACAAGAATGTCACATCCGCCACCCCATTTAGCCGCGTGCATGGTGCACGCGCGGTGACGCATGCGCCTATCCGCGTGCCTGGCGGGGCCGCGCTCCGCGGCACCCGTAGCGCGGGAGTCTCGCCCGTTTCAATAATTTCCGGGTGTGCCTCTCCCGGCACCCGCTTCCCAATTTGTGACGCTACCCGAGGGCGTTTCCGTCGTAACTTTTCGGTTCATTCAAAATTCACAACATTTTCGACTGCCACTAATGCCATGATTGCGCATCATCGTCCATCTGTTTGCCGATTATCCGAACTGCGTTGTCGTGAAATCTAACGCCTATACAATCATCTGGGCTAGTTCATAGCGATCGCTTCGGTACCACGCGCCGGGTCAGTAGATCGAAAACAGCGCCGCCACCGCGAGGCCGATTCCCAGTATCACTAGTAGGATCAGCGCCACCATCCTCGCCCGGCGGCCAAGAACATACGCATTCGGATATATTCGCTCCGTCCGCGCGTTAAATTTCCGCCCACAGTCCTCACAAATCCACGGTCTCGCCCTCCCCGCAAGTTCTAGCCACCCGCGGCTATCCGTAGAAGGATCATCATCGATCCCTATGACAACCGGAACTGTTGCCACACTCCCACAGCGCGGACAGGCTGGCCGAACCCCTCCAAAAGCGATCGCTGGGTTTCCGGGTTTCATGCGGCCATTCTCCATTTTTTGCACGGTTTGCAATGTGTGCTGACGATAGTGCCAAAACCGTTAAGGTAAATAACGGTGGCGGGTATTGCTAGGCCCGCCCCTAAAACAAAGCCGCCCCCAGTGTACGTGGCTCCGCCAGGAGTATCGATTCTGATATCCACCCAACCGGCACGCAGCCCAACAGCCACGCCTGCATATGCCAGCAGGCCTGATGAGGACCCCATCAAATCGGCAGCTGTTGGGGCTCCAGTCACTGCCATTTTGATTCCAAAGCCCGCTCCAAATCCCGCTTGCAAGCCAATGGTGGCAAACGTGTGTTCGACGATCGCTGTATCCCCGTTAGAGGTGCACCGTACCGCCGTCACAACCTTCACCGCACCAAACCGCAAGCCCGCGGAGACGCTCGCCGTCCCTTGGCCCAGCCACACTCCGCCCATAATGGCGTGGCTCCGTCGCGCCCCGCGGCAGGCTGCCGGACACCGGTTTAAAGCCGCCAGGACGAAAAGAGCAGCAGGCAATAGGCTGAGAAAATCGCAGCGGTAGCGCCGGGAATCCATCGGATTACGCCACCAAGGCGCCTGGCCCATATCCAGCAAACTGCCGCAAGCACACACCCAGCCGCGAGAGGCCATGCAGCGGACGCAAGCGCGGCATTAGCGGCTGCCGGCCGGTTCCCGGGGGCCAGTAGTGAATGCCCAAATAAGCCTGCACGCATGGCGATGACGCCGTTGGCCGAAAACAGTTCAGAAAGCAAGCCTGAAACGAGTATGCGCCACACGCTCGCACCGCGCGGCGCCGCAGGCGGCGATGTCCCCTCATCGGCCATGCTGTTTGTCCTCCATTATGGCTACCGAAATCGAAGTCGGTTTGCCGCGAAGCTCGTCGCTGGAATAGTGCCCCAGGAATCCACTTACCCGCCACCCCCCCGTATTCTCCAGCCACGGCGCAGCAGAAATACGGAGTTCCCACCCCGGCACCCCCGTAGTCAAAGGCTTGGCATCTGCCAAACGAACGTCAACTCCATTAATCCGAACGCCATATATCAATGGAGCGATATAATTCGGCCGGTATCTTGTTCCCCCGGGATAGGCCCTTATCCCTGAAAGTCGCGTAGCCAGAAGGCGCGGGTGGCTCCGCCTTGAACAGCCCACCCAGACCAGTTCGGTGGCCCTGGCCGGGGTCCCCGCCAGCGTCAGCGAGCCTCTGAAGAGGCGAAGTTTGAAGCATCGCACGGTCAGCCCCTTTGCGGCGGCACGGGACACCGCAATCGGCACCCGCGCCCAAGTCGCACCGCCGGCGCTGCGGCCCTCGCGGCCACACGGAAGCCAAACGGCGAGCAACACCAATGACAAAGCCAGCAGCGCGCACTCGCCCCAGAATAGACCTCGCGCGTTCTGGTATCGGTCCACCACGCGGGCTTTTATTTTTTGCAGCAACGCAGCACCACCTTCTCATGCGCCACCACCACGCCCGCCGAGACGTCCCGTGTCGAGGTGTGAGAATAGAATGGAAGCTGGACGCCCTCGGTGATCGCCCACCAACCATGGACGCGGATGCTGAATGTGTACACCACGCGATTTCCGACTTACGTCTTCTTGATGTCGGCCAGCCTTACGGTAGTGGTGAGCCTAACCGTCCGCACGAAAGGGTAGACCGAGTCGGAGGAGCCGGTCCTACCCTTCAGGTTCGTCTCGATGAGGTTTGGGCCTTTCTCGCAGTTGTACCTAACTACCACCCTTTCCCAAGTCGAGATGTGGTTAAACCACACATAGGGGAAATATCTTTTCACAAGCGGTATAAGGTATTTTTTATTGGCCTCCCCCGCCCCATCCACATTCCCCACCGGGCTGCTTTGGACGTACTCGTAGAGATTGATTCCGCCTTGGTAACCGATCGGGTCGCGGGTAAGCCAGCGGCCAAGCGTCGGCAAATAATACCGATTCCGCACATAATAATTCTGCGTCTCGGCATCGGCGTTGCATCTACCACCGCTCTTGAGAATTTTATTTTCAGCCAATGCGACCATCAATCGGCCTCGACACTGCAATCAACAATCCGCAGTGTAACGCGCCGGGGTGCGGGGTGCAAGGAGGGCGCAGCGATATTTCGCACGCGAATGCGTTATTGGTTAGCGCGCCGGGACAAGCCCGGCGGCTAAACGGGCCGTTCTCATAACGAATATTTTCACGGTTAATTTTGTGAACACTGCGGTAAGGGAAACAAGTTTGCTACGCCGGGAGGACCAAGAGCGCGAAGATTTGCGAATCTGATTATTTCGTAGTTTTTTAATTCTCTCCGCGGCTCTGCGTGAGATCATAAAAACCTCTCTGTGCGACATAATGTATCATGCCGTTGGCATGATGAAAGTTGTTTTTTAGCGCGCAGAGAAAAAAGAGCCACAGAGGTTTTGGCACAGGATCAAATGCGAATTATTGGCCACATCACGACAATTAAGCAACTCCGGGCAAGCCCGGAGCTATGTACGGGTCGGCGGGAAACCCCGCCATCAATGCGGTGAATCAGGGTAACTATTTGCACCGCCAAGAGCGCCAAGGACGCAAAGACCGGCCAATCTGATTACTTCATATTTTTTTGTTTGTCGTTGTGTCTCGGTGGCTCTGTGCGAGGTATTAAGACCTCTCCGTGTGATATTAGGTGTCATGCCGTTGGCATGATGATGTTTGTTTTTTTAGCGCGCAGAGAAAAAGAGCCACAGAGGTTTTGGCACAGGATCAAATGCGAATTATTGGCCACATCACGACAATTAAGCAACTCCGGGCAAGCCCGGAGCTATGTACGGGTGGGCGGGAAACCCCGCCATCAATGCGGTGAATCAAAGTACCTATTTGCACCGCCGAGAGCGCCAAGAACGCGAAGACTGGGCGCGGCGTGATGTCGTAGTTTTTTAATTCTCTCCGTGGCTCCGCGGCTCTGTGCGAGATATAAAAACCTCTCTGTGTGACATAATGTTTCATGCCGTTGGCATGATGATGTTTGTTGTTTTTAGCGCGCAGAGAAAAAGAGCCACAGAGGTTGTCTCATAGGATCATTCACGCAATATTGGCCGCATCATGACAATTGGGCAGGCCCATATCCAATATGCTTGGCGTGTCTTGGCGTCCTCCGCGCCCTTCGCGGTGAATCAAGGTACCTATTTGCACCGCCAAGAGCGCCAAGAGCGCGAAGACCTGCGCATCTGATTATTTAGTATTTTTTAAGTTTCTCCGTGGCTCCGAGGCTCTGTGCGAGATACAAAAACCTCACTGTGTGAAATAATGTATCATGCCGATGGCATGATGATGTTTGTTGTTTTTTTAGCGCGCAGAGAAAAAGAGACACAGAGGTTGTCTCATAGGATCATTCACGCAATATTGGCCGCATCATGACAATTGGGCAGGCCCATATCCAATATGCTTGGCGTGTCTTGGCGTCCTCCGCGCCCTTCGCGGTGAATCGGGGTAATTATTTGCATGGCCGCGGGTGTTATATAGCCACCGGCTTGCCGGTGGTTGGTGCATTTGGCGGATGGCGGACGGGCCACGATTTACGGTGGCGGATTTTGCGGGCAGCAGACACCGGGGAATCACTGGCGTTTGTTTTTGTACATGCCCCGGCGGGTGCGGCGTGGCTGTTCGGCGGTGGTGGCCGCAGAGTTTCGCTTGTTGCCAAGCCGCTGCGTTAAGCCAGCATCTATGGCTTGAGCCAGCGCTTCGTCTCCCCGACCGTTGTCGGCCGTACCGGCCTTGGATTCAAGTTCTTTGATTCTGTCGCGGATGGCGGCCGCCTTTTCAAATTCCAGATTATTGGCCGCCTCCAGCATTTCCTCTTCCAGCATGCGAATAAGTTCCTGCTGCTCATACTCGCCCTCGGATTCATTAACCATTTCCCGGGCGGTACGGCGGGCTTTAAGTTCGCTGTCGAGACCGCTGCGGATGGCTTTTTTGATGGTCTGAGGTGTGATGCCGTTTTCGTTGTTCCATTTGATCTGTATATCCCGACGGCGGTTGGTCTCATCGATGGCACGCTGCATGGCGGGAGTCATTTGATCGGCGTAAAGAAACACCTCTGCATCCAGATTGCGAGCACATCGGCCAATCATCTGAATCAGCGATGTTTCACTGCGCAAAAATCCCTGTTTATCTGCATCCATAATTGACACCATGGATACTTCGGGCAGGTCCAATCCCTCCCGTAGCAGGTTGACGCCCACGAGGCAGTCAAAGCCACCCTCGCGAAGTTCACGCAATATTTCCATGCGTTCAAAAGTTTGAATTTCACTGTGGAGATACTTGCACTTTATGCCAGCCTGCCCGATGTAATGGGATAAATCTTCCGCCAGACGTTTGGTTAACGTCGTTACGAGGGAACGCTGCCCGCGCTGGGCGCGGAGTTTGACCTGTTCGACCAGATCGGTCACCTGTCCCTGCGCCGGCCGCACATGGATGACGGGGTCCACCAAGCCGGTGGGACGGATGATCTGTTCGACCACTTCGCCGCCGCAGAGTTCCAGTTCAAATCGACCGGGTGTGGCGGAGACAAACAGCACCTTATTCCACATGGCGCGGAATTCTTCAAACCGCATGGGCCGATTATCCAGTGCGGACGGCAGCCGAAATCCATGCTCCACCAGCACCTCCTTGCGATGGCGGTCGCCGGAATACATGGCGTTAATCTGCGGTATGGTGACGTGCGATTCATCAATAATGAGCAGATAATCTTTGGGAAAATAATCAATAAGCGTGGACGGTTTGCAGCCCGGCGGCATGCCGGCGATGTGGCGCGAGTAATTTTCAATCCCCTGACAGAAGCCCGCCTCAAGCATCATCTCCATATCGTATTTGGTGCGGGCCAGCAGACGCTGGGCTTCAAGAAGTTTTCCATCGGAGCGCAACTGCATCACACGCTGGTCAAGCTCTTTCTGGATGTCCTTCACGGCCCGCAGCATGGTGCCGTCATCCACGACGTAATGCTTGGCGGGATAGATGAATGCCTGCTGTTCTTCGGTAAGCGGCTGACCGGACACGGGGTGAATGTGCCAGATGGAGTCAATTTCATCGCCGAAAAACTCCACCCGCAAGGCGGTGGTTTCGTAGGAGGGGAATATCTCCAGCACATCGCCGCGTACGCGGAATATGCCGCGTTTGAATTCAATGTCGTTACGCTGATACTGCATATCCACCAAGGCCCGCAGGAGATCATCGCGGGCAAAAGCCGTCCCTTTGCTGATGGAGACGACCTTCTTTTTGTATTCGTCGGGTGACCCCAAACCGAAAATGCAGCTTACCGACGCAACCACAAAGCAATCGCGTCGGCCGATCAGGTTACTGGTGGTGGCCAGGCGCAGGCGGTCAAGGTCATCATTGCGGGCCGCATCTTTTTCGATATAGATGTCGCGTTGGGGGATGTACGCCTCGGGCTGGTAATAATCGTAGTAACTGACGAAATAGCTGACGGCGTTCTTGGGAAACAGTTCCCGAAATTCCTCATACAACTGGGCGGCAAGCGTTTTATTGTGGCTGATGACAAGGGTTGGCACGCCAAGTTGCGCCGCCACATGCGCCATGGTGAAAGTTTTACCCGAACCGGTCACGCCCATAAGTATCTGGTTGCGGGCACCGGCGTTGAACGCGGCAACGATTTTTTCGATGGCGGCCGGCTGGTCGCCGGTGGGCTTGAAGGGACTTTCAATTTTAAATTCAGCTTTGTTCATACCACGCTCGTACGGAACCAACTCCAGCAATTATAGCCCGGCGGCCGGCGGTGCACCGATACCTGCGGCAAAGCGGCTGGTATCGGGGGTGCATATACCCGCCCATCAGCGGTGTGCAGCGCGCGGATGCTTAGCGGCCGGCGCTATCCCGGCCGATGTGACGTGATGCCGATGCCACCACGCCACGATCCGTTTTTGTGCGGCCAATTGGGCGGCGGGGGTACTGGTGAGCCAGGACCCACCGTAGAGCTGGGAATGGAAAAAATGGTAATCGGAGGGTTTTTTATTCGCCGCCAGAATTAATAAATACACAATGGTTGTGTGGCCGTCCCAATGCACCTGCTGATTATTAAAATTGAAGTTGACGCCGCCGGGCGCGGCGTGGTGGAGTATTTTCAGCAGTGATGGTGCCGCCGTGCGCGGCCGGGATATGGCAAACAGCGAGAGATAATTGCGGCAGCCGGTCAGACTGGGGGAGGCGAGTATCTGTGCCGCGGGGGTATTGGGTTTTGCGGCGGTGCGGGCAAACGCCGTGAGGAGCGTTTTAAGCTGTTTGGGGTTCCAGTGCCGGAGTACCTGGGCGGCATAGGTGCTGTCCTGCACGCGCTGCCAGAGATTGACGAAGTGGGTCACATTAATGACTTGATGGTGGAATTTTATCAAGTGCTGATGAACGTTGGGTTGCACCATGGGGTAACCTGACGTGATTGACCAGCGCCAGAGCTGACCAATGATTTTGGCGTCGGGTTTAATATTCCAGATGGCGGAAAGCATACTCAGATACACCAGTCGATGCCGACTCGAGAGCATACGCTGGACAATCCATTGAGATTGAGGCCAAAGCGCGGCGAGTCCGTTAACCGACTTCATCTGCACGGACGGTCGATGGGCGAAGGCGTCGGCGATAAGTGGCGCGACCTGGGGCGAAAGACCCCAATCGAAAAGTTCTTCCCGGTTACGTTTTGAATGGCGCATGACGGTCAGAGTCCAGCGGGCGATGTGTTCGTCAAATTCCAGCAGGTGCATGAGACGGACTTGCCTCTCCGCCGAGGTCGCACTGATCATCATGTGGAGTTGGTCGGCCAAAAGCATACGAAGATCGGCGGCGGCCTTCTGGCGTTCGGCGTACTGCGACGAACCCAGCCTGCGAATCGCCCGCGCCATGGCACTGCTGATGCGTGGTGCCGAGAGTCCCTTCTGCGTCTGGATGCCAATTACAAAGGCAAATATCAGAGAGGCGACGCCGACGGCATTTAATTTACAAGTGCGAAAATAGGGCAAAATGGTCTCCAAAACTGTGTTCTGAGTATAGCAGAACTCATCTGTTTTCATCTGCCCCGATGACAATTTCGGCCGACTGGTGTATGTTGACGCTACTGGAAAATGTTTTGGCCGAAAGAGCTTATTTTATGGAGTGTTTGTAAATGTCGGAAAATGTTCCCCTACCCAATGGCGAGGCCGCCCCACAGTCTATGACGGTTCAGGTGCGTGACCAGAAAATGGAAACGGAGTATACCAACGTGTTCCGCATGGCGGGTACGCATGAGGAACTGTTTGTAGATTTTGGCATCAATTTGCAGCATCACGATCAGCCCAACACGGTGGTACTGGAATTCAGCCAGCGCATGGTGATGAGTTTTTACACTGCCAAAAAGCTGGCTGTGGAACTCAGCAAAGTCGTCAATCGTTATGAGCAGGTTTACGGCCCGTTGCAACTTGATCCGCGCCAGCGGCAAATCCGTCCCACATCGTCGTGATGCCAAGCATATCGCAGCTCTGCCCTTACTTGGACAGGCTCCCAGGCGTTGGGCCGCGGGTCATTGCGCGGCAAAGATGGTGTCAAACCGATGGTGGATAGCCAATATTTAACCGCGATGCTCCGGCTGGAACTGGAGATGGATCAGGCGTTGGGTGTAGCTGAGGCCCCGTGGGGAAGTTTACCCGCCGCCCGGGGGGTGGTACCGGCAGCTTCCGATGCCGCCAAGGTTGCGGCCCGGGTGGCTGCGGGGGCCAACGTGCCTGCCAGACCGACCGGGACGCCATCCGACCGGCCGCCGACGCGGATGCCCAATGCCCCGGCGGGTGTGCCGGCGACGGCTAAGCCCGCGAAGCCAATCGGCGGGGCTCGGCCGATGGTAAATGATACGGAGGACGAGTTGCCTGTCGACTTGATGCGTCCCAAACTTTCAATGCCGTTGCCGCCGGTGCCAGCCGATCGGGCCGCAGCCTTGGCCGAATTGGCAGCCGAGGCTGAAGCATCACTGGCGGCATTTATCAGTGAGATTGCCACGCGTGTGGTATTTGGTGAAGGCAATCCCAATGCCGATCTGATGTTTGTTGGAGAAGGGCCGGGGGCTGAGGAAGACAGGCTGGGGCGACCGTTTGTCGGGCGGTCAGGCCAACTGCTGGATAAGATGATCCAGGCAATGGGGCTTTCACGGCAGGTGGTATACATTGGTAACATTGCCAAACTGCGGGCCGCCGATCGCGATAGCAACACGGGCCGTCTGAAGGATCGGCCTCCGACCGATGGAGAGGTGAGGCGCGGCATAGATTTTCTGGATCGGCAGATTGAAATTATTGCTCCCAAGGTGATTGTAACCCTCGGTGCCACGGCGCTGAAATACATGATTGGCCGGGCGGAAAATGTCACCCGCGTGCGCGGAGTGTGGCAATCGTATCGCGGCATACCGCTGATGCCGACTTACCATCCCTCGTTTTTGCTGCGGGCCTACACACCGGAAAATCGCGCCAAGGTGTGGGATGATTTGCAGCAAGTGATGAAGCGGCTTAATGCAGGCGGCTGATATCAAGATCAAAATTAGCGGCGGCGGCCGTCATACTGGTGAAGTGGGCTTGCGCAATCGCATAGGGGGGCAGGCGCAAATCCATCCACCCGCTGCGACCTTCAATCATCACGCCACGAGAATCTAAAAAGGCATATTGGTATTGCAGGTAAAGGGTGTGGTCGGTTAAATTCCGAACTGGCACCACCACATCAAGCTGCCCACCGCCCACCCGCGATACGATCGGCTCCTTGACGACAATTTTACCTTGCAAACCATAGCTGGTGAGGTGAATCTGGGGATACGGGGAAAGTGAATCGGCATACGGCACCACCGGCCCCTGACAACCCGCCAGCAAAAGGCAAAACATCGCCGCCGTCGCGCACAATGTCCGTGGTTTGGCCCGCCCTGATTTATGTTTTAACTGCATGATACACTCCGTGATAACCCTACCGTTCTGTTAACCGTTCGCAGGTTGCCTTATTGATTCGCCGGATTGATCGGCTGCTCATGAATCACACGTGTCTGGGTTTGGGTTTTTACTGTCCGGGTTTGGGTTTGGATGGTGACTGTTTTAAGCACCATCGGTCCGGTGACTTCCAGATCGACCGTATTATTTTGCAAGTCAAATGCCTTGATACCGGATGATACGCCAATGTTGCGTTTCAGCGCCTCATAAAAACGACCGGGGGATCCGTCATATTCGACAGCCAATCGACCGTAGGCCGTTGACGAACTGCCCGTCATGCCGCGATTGATAACCAGTCTGACACCGGACACTTTTTGCACGAAGTGCTTGAGCGCCAGCAGGTCATCCACGCCGGCGGCATGGTATATGCGCACCACGATGGGGTTGTAAGCTTGCGCCGATCCGCCCCAGATTGCGGAGAGTTTCTGCATGATTTTATCAGCCAGATAGCCGGTGTAAATATTAATATTTGTCTTGCTCATGGGCAGTGGCATATCCACATACGCGGCACCGAGAATGCGCGCATCAGTGGTGGAAACCGCGGTGGCGAGCATCCGAATGGCCGGCTGCCCGGTGCTGGATTGCCCGGTGGGTGCGGCCTTAATCTCAATGAGCACATCGGTTTTCAGTTGATGCTTGAGTAAGGGCAGGACCTTGGGGTCGCCATTCTGCAATCGGAGAAAGCTTTCCCGGCTCAGGGTGGCCTTGGCCATGGATGGACTTTGAATATCGACCTGCCCATTGGCGTTGAGGTAATCGATCATGGAAATTTCAATTGCGTCAAAATCTGCGCTCGACGCGGATATCTGCCGATTGGTGGTGGAGGTGTGCAATCGCAGCACTTCAACCATCAATCGCGGATTGCGTTGCTGCTGGTAAGCCTGCACATATGCGGCCTCATCGGGTAGCGCCACATGCTGGCCATATGGGTTACCACCGGTTTGCCCAAACGCCCCCGGAGGCAGAGGTTTTTGATACAACTGCGGCTGGTAAGCGGCCTGATCCTGCGGGCCGGGGATGGCGACATTTTGAACCGGCTGCTGGCACCCCCCAAGCACCACTGCAAGCAGTGGAACGACCAATCCGCACAGCCATCTGAATTGCGGTTTCATAAAGTTGTGCTCCATTACCAATAACCCCCATGGCAAACGTTAAGTACCAACGCAGCAACATTATATCAGTTGCGGCAATGGTGCGGAGCCACCGGTCAACGCGACGAGTTCAAATGGAACGGCATGAGGGACTTGGCGTCAGGCAGACAATTATGGGCAAATTCCCTTGGCGAGCACTTATGGGCCTGCCACGCGGGAGGCTGGCCAAGTAAAAACAGTGACTGCGACTTTTGGATCGCGACATCATTTGCGGCTATTGGTGGTGTGCGTAGGCCTCCGGTTTAAGTGCCACCACATCGGGCAGATTGCGGTAGTAGTGATTAAAATCCATACCGTAACCGACGACGAATTCATCGCCGATATCAAAACCGATGAAATCAGCCGTCAAATTGGCGGTCTTCGCGGAACGCTTGCGCAGCAGTACGCAGGTGCGAATGGACGCCGGTCGCCGCCGTTGCAGCAGGCGCTTTACGGCGTGCAGGCTGCGGCCACTTTCCAGCACATCGTCCAACACCAGCACATGCCGCCGGCGCAGGGGCAGGCGGCCCGGCCAGAGAATCTTTGGCCCCTGTGACGTGGTGGCACCGCCCGGATAGCTGGATACCGCCAGCACATCCACACGCATCTTCATGGGTAACTGACGCACCAGATCTGCCAGCAGCATGAACGAGCCGGTCAAGACGGGCACAATCACCAGTTCGTGGCCCGCGTAGGCTTGGGAAATGTCCGTTGCCAGTTCGGCGACACGCCGATCGATGCGCCGCCGGGAAATTACCACATGGTCGATATCGTTCATGCTGCAGACGATAGCCGCTGGCCGACTTTGCCGCCATGGCATCGGGATATTGGGTGGCGGCACTATGGAAAATTCCCTTTCCGGTATAGACTTCCAGCCCATGAGAAGTATTGCACTGTTCAATCAGAAGGGCGGCGTGGGTAAAACCACCACGGCCGTCAATTTGGGGGCAGCGCTGGCGGACGAAAAGAAGCGGGTCATCCTGATAGATATGGATCCGCAGGGAAACCTGTCGTTTCATCTGGGGCTGGAGCCGTCCAATATTCACCATTCCAGCTACCAGGTTTTGACACAGGGGGTATCAATCAAAGAGGCGCTGCATCCGCTTACCGAGTACCTTGCGGTGGTACCGGCGGTAAGTGATCTGGCCGGCGCGGAGGTGGAACTTGTGGACATGTCCCGACGTGAACACCGCCTGGCCGACGCATGGAAGCAGGAGCCGGTCAATGCGGATTTTATTATTATTGACTGCCCGCCGAGCCTGGGGCTGCTGACCCTCAACAGTCTGTGTCTGGCGACGGAAGTGATCATTCCACTGCAAGCCCACTTTCTGGCTCTGCAGGGTATGGCCCGACTGCTGGAAACCTGCTCGCTGGTGAAAGAGCGGCTCAACAGCCGGTTGAAAATATCGGCCATATTATTTTGTCAATATGAGTCGGCACCACGGCTGACGGGGGAAGTGACCGAGGAAGTGGAAAATTTCATTGAATCAGCGCGGGGTTCCGGCAAGGCATGGGCGGATGCCCGGGTGCTGCAGACCCGCATCCGGCGAAATATCAAACTGGCGGAAGCACCCAGCTATTCGCAGAGTATTTTCGCATATGCACCAAATTCAGCCGGCAGTGCCGACTACGGCGTGCTGGCCCAGGAAATATTGGAAATGAAATAATATCAGCCCGCAACTTTGCCGGGGTGCTGACGCCCGCCGCTGCAGGAACGGAGCAGCCCGGTGTCACGGGCGCTTTCTGCACTGGCCCCAGACGGCAAAGGCCACCACATGAAAAAGAATGTACTTTGTGCTGCTGTGCAGCCTTGCGGGTGACCATGATCCCGGCAGGCCTGTGGATGATACAAGCCGGCAGGTTTCGTGCCTTGTTATTATCTCATCGGCTGTCCAAGGCTCAATGGCGAAGCGTTTGCCCGGCTCCGCCGGATAGGTGAAGGTGGATTCATAGGAAGAATCTGACATTGAATGGATCGATAAATTCAGACCGCCGAGCACAAAGTTGCGCGTCGTATGTCTTCGGCTGATATGCGAGACAATAATTGGATTGTCGAATGCACTGCTTGGGTTCATGCCGATCATCCGACCCCATATGACACTGTTGACAATCGACACATACCCGCGCGTCTTTATCCATTCGGGCATCTGGATGGGAAGCCCATCGGGACCAATGATGGTCATTTCTCTTTTAACGAGCTTATGAAATGGCCGGATGGCCCGATGCGGGGGATTTCCCGCTTCAATATCCGGCAGCAGGATGGGCGTCATCGCATCGGGGCGACTGGTCAGGCCGACGAATATTATCTTGCTCGTGGATTGTGCCACGGCCCGGCCGGACCGGCGCTGGCCCGGAATATATCGGCCGTGGATAATGCAGGTTTCCCTGATGATGTGCCGCCCTTCCGGCACCTTTATCATGGCCGTGGCCGTAGATTTGCCGTGCGGATTATCTACAATCCCGCGCCATTCATAATGGTACGGCCCTTCCGCCGCGCAATGTCCGACTTCCGCCTGATCTGCCGGCGTGGCCTTAAACGTGATAACATCAACGGCACCTTTGCGTGTCACAAACGGCAACCATGCGCTGCCGTTACCGTACCCACGATAGCCCGGGCATTTAATTTTGGCAGTAATGGCCACGGCAAACGCCCCGGCGTTTTGAATGTGGCCAGCCACGGCAGCGACGAACAACCCGACGAGGAGCAGCCGCACGACGACGGCACGCCGAATGCGATTTGGCTGGGGCTTCGTGGCAGATGGTCGGGTGTGCATGCCCATAACGCTAAAATTACCACATATTCATCGTTAAGTCAGTCCCGCACCCGGGCGTCGGAATGCGGCAGTGCTGTCCCCCAAGTTAGTGAGTTGCGGTGCGGAGTGCCACTTCCAGTGCATTTGACTCCCGCATCGCAGCTATGCCCAGCGAGTATCAGGGCAGCGGGGCGCGGTCAATATTGGTATTGCCACAGATTTGCGGGCGGCAGTTGCAAAAGGGGCGGTGAACAATCCGCTGCCATGAACGGGCCGCCTGTGATATAACTTCATCGGAGATCTGCGTGGCGGCAGACGGTGGTAGACTGTTTCAGAAATTTAAGGCGTGATGAAGCAATCCATTGCGGCACAATCAACGGCGGATGATACACCTCTGCTGATGCATTTCCCGCCACTATGGCGTAACCGCAATTTTTTCCTGCTGGCGATAGCCTATGTCGTATCGGTGGTGGGTGATCGGATTCACTATCTGGTCATGCTGGCGCTGATGTGCTACGTGATCCTGCACGACAAAACCGAAAGCGCCCAGCATTCCGCCCAACTGAACATTGCCATGTTTATTCCGTTTTTGCTGCTCGCTCCGATCGGCGGTGCCATTTCAGACCGGCTGCCAAGGCGCTGGGTGATGATCGGCTGCGATTTGACGCGCTTTGTTATCGTCATTATCGCGCGAACTGTTCTGCTGGTGGCCGCCTATCACAGCAGTCTGCCGGTGTGGGAACTGCTGGTGCTGCTTTTTGGCTCAGAAGTGATTTTATCCAGTTTTGGCGAGATATTTTCGCCAGCGCGGGCGGCGATCATACCCAATCTGGTGCACCCCCGTGAATTGCTGCAGGCCAATTCCCTGCTGTCGGTGGCGGGCACGATCAGTACGTTGGCGGGCTTTGTGCTTGGCGGGGCGCTGATTACGCTTGGCGACTACTGGCACTTTGGGCTTCAGGTGGCCATGTATGCCGATGCTGCAACATATCTGCTTTCTGCAACGGCGGTGTTTTCCATGCGGCTCCAGCCGGGTATGGACCGCCCGGAACCGATAAAAGGCCAGACCCATCCGGGACTTATCCGGGAATTAACCAGTGCCTACCACTATTTGCGTTGCCATAAGCATCCTGCACAGGCGATCACGCTTGAGGTGCTGTTTTTCACGGCCAGTTCGGTAATACTCAATTGCATGCCGGCGATTGTCACATCGCGGTTCCATCTGACAGCCAGCGACTTTGCGTATTTCATGGGGGTGGCGGGCATTGGCATGATTGTGGGTGCCGCCGCCGTCAGCCGCTCGCGCAATGGCATACCCAAAGAGGTGGGGATCGGTTGGGCGACAGTGGCAATTGGTGCGGGCATCCTGATGGCCAGCCAGGCGTCGCATTGGGAAACATTTCTGTTGTGGCTTACGCTAAGTGCATCATTCGGTGCGGTGATGTTCATCACAGTCGATACTCTGCTGCAGCGGCTGGTACCCGACTGGGTGCGGGGCCGGGTGATGGGGGCCCGCGATTTGCTCACCACTTTTGGGCTTCTGCTGCCCACCGTGCCGATTGCCTTCTGGCCCCGGGTGGATGCCTTTTTAATGTCGATCATTCTAGGCGTTGGCACATTCATACTGGCCATCGGCATATTATTACTGGTGATCTATTATCGCCGCCAGCCACTGCCATTGCCGGTTGCCGCCGCCCGACGGGTGGTGACCGCGTACATGCAGGTATATCACCGCTGGCATCGGGCCACCGCCTGCCGCATTCCGGTACGGGGGCCGGCGATTGTGGTGGGTAATCATTCCAGTGCCCTTGATTCACTGGCGATAGCCATCAGCAGCAAGCGGCGGGTGGTGCGGTTTATGATCGCCGATGAATATTTTCGATTGCCGCTGCTCCATCGGCTTCTGAAATTATTGGGATGCATTGCGGTCAATCGTCAGGGCACGGGCGCTAGCTCTCTGCGGCAGGCGATGCGGGCCTTGGAAAGCGGAGCGGTCTTGGGGCTGTTTCCTGAAGGGTCAATCGGCCCGGACCATCATCTCCGGGAGGCCCGATTGGGCGTCGCGATGCTTGCCGCCCGCACCGGTGCGCCCGTTGTGCCGGTATACATTTCCGGGACCCGGCCTCATGAATCTATTCTGAAGGATTTATTACGTCCCGCCCGGGTGGTGGTACATTTTGGCAAGCCGATTCAATTTGATACCCCAACTGGTCAGACGCCTTCGCGCCAACATCTGCGGCGGATCGCAGATGAAATGATGCAGGCGATTGCAGCCATCAAGCAGCGCGTTGATGCTCCGCCGGAAAAGTCGCCGGTGAGAGATAAATAACCCATGCATGGGTTGGTCTGTCCGCGGGATGTGGCATTCGCAGCCGATGCGGCGCCGTTCACGGTACAGACTTCATGGCGATGAGTGCCTGCCGGGCAAGTTTCTGAATTGGTGCCGTCGACCGGCTTGTGGGGCGGGCATCATTGAAAAGTGACTGAAAACTCACGGCATCCTGTAAGTCGCCAGCGGCCTTTTGAAAAGTTTTTAGCTTATCAATCGCAGTGTTAAGCATTGGCACCGGTGCGGCGTGGATATCATGAATCAATTCCAGCAGATAACGCCATTGCTTGGCGGCAATCCGGGCGCGATGAATGTGGTGCGGTGTCGGTCGGTTTTCAGCCCGGCAGGAGCGGCGGTCGAATCGCCGCTGATGAAAGGCGAGGCGTCTTTTTAACGCGCTTTGTAGTGATTGTGAATCAAGCTGCAGGTGCAATGTGCGGGCATGATCAATCCATCGGTGCAGCACGGTATCGGAGGTCGCCAACCGCAATTGGTGATTGAGCCTTGCGATGGCCGAACGCCGCTGCAGTGCCAGTGATTTGGCCAGTTGGCGATTTTTTACCATCGCTGCGCCTGTTGCGGGGAAGCCTGCATGTTCAAGCCTTTGCAGGCAGACGTCCGCATCGCGTATGGCACCAGCGGCGCGACGGAATTTCCGCAGGCGCTTAAGACAATACCTGGCATCGCTGGCGGGAATATCGCCCGTATGGGAGAGGATGGCAATGGCCTCGGTGGTCCGACGGGTGGCGACCCGTAAATCATGAATCTCGCGGGGCGTGGGATTTGACCTTGTCGCAAGCAGATGGCCTCGCATGAGCGAAAGCCGTCGATAAAAATAATCGGCCACGTGCTTCATTGCCGCGTCCGTAAAAAGATGCAGGTTGGCGGATATATCGGTGGGAGTTTCCTGGGCAGATTTTACCCTGGCAAACGATCGCGGTTTTGGCGTGGCAGACATATGGCCGTCCAAAGTGGTTAGACAACTTACAAACCGGCCAGCATAATCATGCCTGATGCGAAAGTCCCGCGCAATTGTTAAGACCATAAACCGGCACCGGTCGAAAGGTGTTCAGTCCGGGCCGAAGGTTGCCCGCTCCGGCGAAGCAGCACCGGCGGCGATATCGCAGAAATTGAACAGCCCCCATGGATTGCGGCTCTGCGCCATCGACATTGGAACCAATTCGCTTCATATGGTCATCGTGGAAGTTACCGCTGCGTTGGCGTTTCGCACGTTAAGCTCGCAGAAGGAACTGACCCAGTTGGGCCGCGATGCTTTGGTCAAACACGTCCTTACGCGGGGGGCGATGAATCATACGGTGGCCGTGTTGGGGCGGTATCTCAAGGTGGCACAGAGCTTTGAGTGCGATCAGGTGCTGGCATTTGCCACCAGTGCCGCCCGCGAAAGCGTCAACGGCGGCGATTTTGTTCAGATGGCTAAAGAGCAACTCGGCCTGGAAGTGCGGATTATCTCCAGCCAGGAAGAGGCGCGGCTTATTTATCTCGCGGTTCGCCAGGCAATCAATTTTGAACTCGGTTCAGCGCTGGTGGTGGACATTGGTGGCGGCTCGGCGGAATTTATCCTCGCCCAGTATGACAAGGCCCTCATGCTGGAAAGCCGTAAATTGGGTGCCAGCCGTCTGACGCAGACGTTTTTGACCGCGGACCCACCAAGCAAAGCGCAAATCAAAAAACTGAAAAAGCATATCCATAAGATTCTATCGCCACTGGTGCGACGGATTAAGGCCACCGATCCGCAACAGTTTGTGGGCACCTCCGGCACAATGGAAAATATTGCCTCGATGTGCGCGGCATTGCACGGGCAGGAAGCGGCACGCGGCCGCGTGGCCAGCGTGATTACACGCGACGATTTTGACATTATTTTTCGGCGAATTGTCAAAATGCCTCTGCGGGAACGTGAATCCATCCCGGGGATTGACCCGGCGCGGGCCTACCAAATTACAGCCGGATGCGTGCTGGTGGAATATTTATTTGATCAATTGAAGATAGATCGTTTCGACATATCCGACCGTGCCATGCGCGAAGGCATGATTATCGATTATCTGCAAACGCATTGGCCCAAGGTGCGGCTGTCGGTTGAAATTATGGACCCGCGTCGCCGCAATGTGGTCGAATTGGGACGCCGGTGTAATTTTGACGAAGCGCACGGGGTACAGGTCGCTAAATTGGCCGTGGCGATATTTGATCAACTTGAGCGATTGCATCAGTTGGATCGGCGCTATCGTGAATTGCTTCAATACGCGGCCCTGCTGCATGATATCGGCTGGCACATTGGACATTCGGGTCACCATAAACACTCATGGTATTTAATTAAAAATGGCGATCTGGCTGGCTTCTCACCGCAGGAGATCGACCTGATGGCGGTTGCCGCCCGCTATCATCGGCGCAGCATGCCAAAAAAAAGTCACGAGCCGTACATGGCTCTGGCAATGGATGAACGAAAAATCGTGGAAAAACTCTCCGCCATATTGCGGATAGCCGAGGCACTTGATCGTGGCCATTATCAGTGTGTGGATCATGTGCGATGCCTGCTGAACCGCAACACGGTGCGATGCAACATTTACTACCGAAATGATCCGGAACTGGAACTTTGGGCGGCCCGCCAAAAGGTGGATATGTTCCAGAAAGTGTACGGCTGCAAGGTGGTGTTTGCCGCCCGGCCAGTGGGCCGTTCCGGTGGCGAATGAAACGGGAGGATTATTAATGACGCCGGGTATGAAACTGATAATCCCCATCGCGTTGGTTGCCGCCATGGCGTTCGCGTGTGGAGGATGCAGTCACAAATCATCGTCCAAACCGAAGGGAACCACGTATCACTACATTATCACGGGAAAGATTATGGCCCTGCCGGTGCCTGGCCAGGGGCGGCAATTGCAGATAAGCGCCGGGCCTATCAAGCACTGGGTGCGTATGAGTGGCAAATCAGGGGTTATGCCCGCCATGGTGATGCCTTACCAATTGGCGTCGGATGTCCACACCAAGGGGCTTAAAGTCGGCGAGCGGATAGTATTTCATTATGAGGTGAACTGGCAGCAGGATGTTGCGCAGATCACATCGATTAAGCCCGCGCCACCTGGACATTGAAGATGGTCAGATTATATTGAAGAGGTTTCACATGCCTTACCAGCACCAGCGAATGAGACGCTTGCGACAGAATCCGATATTGCGCGACATGGTGGCGGACCATGTACTGCGACCGGAAGATTTCATCCTGCCGGTGTTTGTACGCAGCGGCGAGGATATCCGCCACCCCATATTAAGTATGCCCGGGCATTTTCAATATTCACCGGATGTGCTTCTCGAAGAGCTTTCTGAATGGGCGGCCATGGGCCTGCGAGGCGTTTTACTTTTCGGGGTGGTTGATGCGGCGGAGAAGGATGCGGTGGGCTCGCATGCACATGATCCGGATAATGCCGTGTGCACGACACTGCGGATGGTCAAACGGGCCGGGCTGAAGCTTTTATTAATTACCGATTTATGTTACTGCGAATACACGGATCATGGACATTGCGGGCCACTGATCAGGCCGACACGGGGCCGGCGCAAAGGCGGGCGTTCTCCGAAGGTATCTGCAGATGCGGGATTTGAGGGGGTAGATAACGACGCGACCATCGAGTTGCTGGCGCAGCAGGCCGTGGTGCACTGTGAAGCGGGTGCCGACGTGGTAGCGCCTTCGGGCATGATGGATCATGCCGTACGCAGTATCCGGTCTGGTCTCGATGGGGCGGAGTTTACGGACCGCGCGATCATGGGATATTCAGTTAAATACGCCAGTGCCTATTATGGGCCATTTCGTGACGCAGCACAGTCGCCACCTCAATTTGGAGACCGTCGCGGTTACCAGATGGATTTTCGCCGTGTCTCCGACGAGGCCCTGCGTGAGGCGGAATTAGATATTGCCGAGGGGGCCGACATGGTGATGGTCAAGCCGGGGATGCCCTATCTGGACGTGCTTGCCCGCGTAAGTACCGCGGTGCCGGTGCCCTGTGCGGTGTACCAGGTAAGCGGTGAATACGCCATGTTCAAAGCCGCAAGCCAGGCTGGATGGATTGATGAAAAGGCCGCCGTGATGGAGTCGATGCACGCCTTCAAGCGGGCGGGTGCCAATCTTATCATCAGCTATTACTCCGTTGATGTATTAAATTGGATCAATCGGTCTTAGCGAAGAATGCAGAATTTAAAGCACTGTCGGCCGTTTGGATCGAACCGCCTTAACCATAGGCGCACCGGTGTCATAATCCAGTTGGCGGGGCTCGTATTCCTCGTTTTCGCGTTGGCGCGTCATGGCGGTGTATTCCCAGGTGGCGTCGCGGGCGTCGCTTCGCCATGGCCGTCGTTCCCAGTAATAGCCGCGGAATGGGTCACGGGTCTGATTCATCCATTCCAGCAGGCGGTTGTGCAGCGCATCGCGGCGGGCGCAGTGTTCGGGTGCTTCAATCAGGTTGGTCATCTCCTGCGGATCTGCATGCAGATCATAGAGTTCGTCGGATGAAAGCAGATGGACGGCAAGTTTGTAGCGTCCGTCATAAATGGCGCGCATCGGCTGAAAGCCGCCAAAGCCGTCGTGGTCAACTTCATAACGCCCAAATTCAATGAAAACCGCGTCGTTGACGGCGGTGGCGGGGTTACGGATGGTCGCCAGCATGCTGCGGCCATCCAGCGCGCGGGGAATCTCCAGGCCGAAGGCATCCATGATGGTGGGGCATAGATCGATGTGGGATACAGGCGCGGTGGATGCGGTACCGACCGGTGCCTGCTCAGGCCATGAAATAATAAATGGAATGCGAGCCACCTCATCGTAGACCACCGGCCCCTTATTGGTTATGCCGTGAGAATAGAGGGCATCCCCATGATCGGACGTATAAATAACCAGTGCGTCAGGGGCCGTGCGAGCGGCCGCATCCAGCACCCGACCAATCTGCTGGTCGACAAATGAATTGCAGCCGAGATATTCCGCCGCATCAATCTGGCGCGTGGCCGGGTCGTGCGGGGGCAGGCTCCTGGCCCATACCTGCTGGTGGGTTGGCTTATCCCGCAGGGAGTCGAAATGGTTTCGGCTCCGGGGCCACTGGTAATCCTTATACATGTCAATAAATTCCGGCGGGCATAAAAACGGATGGTGCGGTTCATCGTAGGAAACCACCAGCAGAAAATCCTCGCTTGCGTGAGAATGTAAAAATTGCACAGCGCGGTCGGAGCACCGATGGGCGTACGTGAATCCGGAATCAACGGCAGGGCCATTGGCAGGCGTCAGTCGCGACCGCTGGCGCTGGGGCGGAGTCAATTCATCAAGGTAACAGCGCATGTCGTACCAGTAGCGCGGATCCCACCCGTCAGGGCAGCGACCCAAACCGAAATAATCGCTGCCATCAACGTGCCACTTTCCAATATATCCACAATGAATGCCATGATCGCGCAGGCGCTGGCCGATCGTCTTGATGTTGTCTCCGATCGGCATATTGTTGGCCCACGATCCATTGGAGTGCGGCCATGTGCCGGTAAAGATTGCCGCCCGTGCCGGACCGCAAACGGGCTGACAGGTGTAGGCACGGTCAAAGCGGATGCCCCGGTTCGCCAATGCATCAAGCGAAGGTGTTTTCATGGCCGGATTGCCATAGCATCCGAGCATGTCGGTGCGCTGGGTATCAGTCATGATCAGAATAATCTGTCGCGGTTTGGCCATGAAATTAATATCTCCTTAACCCTGTCGATGAGATGTCATGTCGGATGCGGCGGCTGGAATAACACCCTCATTTATTGAGCTTTGCTGCGGCCTGATCGCCGGCCGCAGCAGCCACGATGCCGC
>JAKAEB010000002.1 GCA_021818445.1 Planctomycetota bacterium | reverse complement strand
GGACGGCTTTGGGAGACACGGAGCTGTCGGCTGCGCAGGCGGATACGATTCGTCTAAAGCTTTTTAAGATTGGTGCGGTGGTGAAAGTCAGCGTGCGACGTGTGGTCCTGCATTTTTCCAGTGCGTATCCGCTGCAGGCGTTATTCAAGCTGGTCTGCGAGCGGCTGATGGGATGGGATAGGGGGCCGGCGAATCTGGCACCAGGTGGATAGGTCAAAGTGGGCCACGAGCAAAGAAAGGACGTAACCGATGGAACAGGAATATAGATAAGGACGTTGAAGCGGGGGGATATTGCGCGCTAAGCGCGATAAATACAAAAACAGTGGACCGTGACACCCCCAACTGGCACCACCAGACCCCATTTGACTAAAACCTATGAAATATCCGGGCTAAGGCTGCCGACGGAAAGACGGACCGCATACCGCCCTGGCATTGACATGTCAAAGTAGCGGTTAATTTCCACCCGCTCCCAATACCGCATCGATTTTCCGGGCAAAATCCTGACCGCAATAAGATATATGACGTTCATCTCTCGCCCGAAAGTGCCCTCTCGCAGCCACGGCACACGGCCGTGGTGGCCGAGAAGCCTTGCCTGCGCGTCGAAGTACTGCAGCGGCCCAAGTCCCTTTGGAAAATAAATTGGAACTTTCCCAAGATTGCGCAGGTGCGCCGTAAAAAAAAATGGATAGCCCGCTGATGCCTTGTGACGAACCGCTGTCAACCATAATTTGGCATTGTGATCGGTAAGCCGCGAAAGCGACGCCGCGACCGCGCAATTAAACCCACTGCCAATGAGCGACGCAGCCGTAACGACACCGAGGGCGAAGGAAAATACCGAAGATGGCATTTTTTTCATAATCTCAACCCATTAAACAAAAATCCTTCAGACCAACAACTCAATCCAGCGGCCTGGGTCCCATCGATATCCCGGTCCAAGCGGGGTATTGGTTGATTGGACCAAATGGCGAGACCGGTGCCGAGCCGGAGGCATCGCGTTGCTGCCTGAATTTTGCCCCGCAGCGATATTCGGTGTTTCCATTCTTCCATACTTCCGGACTCCACGCCCATCACCACCACGCTGTGTGCCATAGATGGCACAATCGCCGTGATGGCAAGCCCGCGACCCCAAAATGCCGTGCCCAACAGTCAAGTCTCACCTCGTCCGTATCACCCAACGCTCTCGGACGCACCTCTACCGCCGCGTGCAAACTGCCTCGCCATTCGGTCTTTTACCACACCACACCGGTGGTTCCAAATTGTTATTGCTCGTTGTGAGTTTTGTTCGCCGCACGGTTTCGCTGAACCGGGTGCCGAGATTCCTTCTTGAGGCGGCTCTGCTGCTGTTGCCACACCCGCATATTGACTCGGCGTAGGCGGTCGTCCAGAAATCTCTGGGGTTGCTCCAAGGTGGCCAACTTCCCGGTAAGCAGTAGCTTGCGCGAATTCTCATTGGCGATGGCGATCCAGACAGGAACAAAAGGAGCCGCTGTGCTTGGATAAAATCTATGGGGCGCAACGCTTTGCCCACCGCTGTAGAAAAGCGAACATTCTTCCCGTCAATTGGCCACGATAAAAGTTGCCAACGCACGGGCGGACGCGACGGAAATCCGGGTGCCGATATTAAAATGACAGCGTCAGGCGGATGGTGGCCATCAGGGCATCGGGATGCACACCTCCGCCATCATGAATAAAATATTGTAAATCGGGCGTTATGGATATGCCTCTGGGAAAGTTGAATGAATAGAACGCCTCAAACCCCAGTTCATACGGCTTGGGCAAATTCGCCAGCGCGCTTATGTGCACCCAATTGTAAGCCAAGCCTATCTGGTCATCGGGGCGGGACGGGATAAGACCAGTGGCCAACAGGCCACCGAGCGATGAATAGTCCATCCTGTTATTGGCGGCACGCCGATCGCCGCCACTGATAATCTCATATCCCGCGATGGTAGGGCCCCAATTGTGCGCCCACAGGGTTTGATCTACATATGCGTACCAACTGCCTGCGCCGGATTGAAATGATCCGTTCAGTGTCTGCAATCTACCGGTGCGCCACGATGCGCCCACCGCCAGCACACCGGGCAAATTACTGCCGACGTGCCAATGATAATCTCCCTCGGTAATAAAAAACGTCCCGTTCGGCCTGTTACTTGGTTCCAACGTATTGAATAATTGGTCGATAGTCGTTGGGTGATAGCGATTGAAATAATAAGCACCAAATTTAAATGTGACTGTCGGAATCGGCCTTATCACAACCACTGCCGCCGGTGCGGACTCCGGCGAAAATGGGGCGCGAATCAGTGTGGGTATCGTTGTGGGCGACGGGTTAAGAAACTTTTGGGCATCCGGGGGTTGGCCGAAATAGTCGCTGGCATCCTGCCGCCCGATGCGAATGTTAAGTATGGAACCCAAGCGCTGGTCGTAATACAGTTCATAGAGTTCGCTGAAGGGAGGCGCATCGACTCCAGCAAATCCCTGCAGCGATCCAAGCTGCGTGCGATTGCCGTCCTGGCCCCAAAGTCCCTGGTAGGAAATATATATTCGTCCACCGGCAATGTGCAGCAGGTGATTGGTCCGCAGACTGAAACCCACGGTGAGCAGTGAACGAAATGCTGAATGCCGAGTCGCCAATCCGCCCGACAAATTCCACGACGCGTCTGTCCGCAGTGAGCCGCGAACAATCAGCCCGTCATGCGCGAGTTGATCCCTGTACCCAAACCAATTACCGGTCAGTAATCGCTGATAACTTTGTTGGCCGGAAAGACCTGGATGTTTCGTTGAGTGTTGCTCGGCAAAGGAATTCACATACGACAATTCGTGGGCCGAATCTTTCGATACCACAGTCATTGACACCATGATGAAACCGACTAAGGCCCCTGCCATCGCGATTTTGCACCTGCCACCCGGTGAGCGATTTGCCATCTCTGTATTATGTGGCCGCAATTTCGCACCAATTGTTGAACCCGTTTCAGGTATCCCCGTCGAACTTATAACGATTTTAGCCAGACATGTTAATGTTCACATCAGGCGGTGCATTGAGAATATTCCATTTAAAAAAGCAGCGGGAAGAACATTTTGGTTTCCTTTTGATATTCAGGATATTGCTGGGGAAATTGTTTAAGCATGGTGCTTTCCTCCCGCCGGGCAGCGTAAAAGTAGTATATACTTATTAGTAAACTCAAGAGGATACTCAGCGGAGCCATGTAAAATAAGGTTGTCCCCAAAAGTGCCAGAAACAGGCCCGTGTAAATGGGATGTCGCACCCAGGCATAGGGGCCGCGGGTAACCAATTCATGATTTTCCCGTAATGACATGGGCACACCCCAATTGCGCCCGATGGTAATCCGCGCCCAGGTGGCAAAGAGCATGCCCAGAATCGCCACGGCAAAGTCAAAAAGCCGCAAAACCGGCGCGTCAAGAAATGTCCTCATTAAATTCAATCTCATTACCTCATGCCGCAGCCCGGCCGTCTTAAAAATGGCAATAAACAAAATGGCCAAACCCAGCCTGATGAGCACATTTTGTGCTTTCGCCCATGACGCGGACTTGGCACGCCTTTTAGTAAGCCGCGCAGAAACCAGCCAAAATACCAGCAAGGCGATCCACGCAACGTTAAGAATTTGTCCCAATAGGTGAAACATCATTCGATTTTGATAGCCTCCCGCGGCTGTAAATATGTTATAGCTGCTCATCACCCGATGGTTGCATGCCGTTTGCCCGCCGATCCGCTGCCAGCCCTGTGCATCTTACTCGGGGTGTGGCCGTTATGAACGGGCGATCGGTTCACCGGTGGTTGCCCTGCATGCCCAAAAATTATCAGTGAAACAGCAAAGGCGTTGAACAGTGCGTGGATGGTGATATCCGCCCAGAGCTTTCCCGTCCGTTCATAAGCGTAGCCCAGCGTTACCCCGAGCAGAAACAGCGCCGGTAACCACGACCACGCATCCTTGATCACTGTCAGATGGACGGTGGCAAATATGGCTGCCGCTATCAAAATACCGGCTGCCCGCTCGCCGGCCTTTGCCTCCCTCGCCTTCGAATCCTGCCGCCGCCAGATGGCAATACCCCGGATCAGCAGCGTCTGGAGAAGTCCGCGGAAAAAGAGTTCTTCAGCAATAGGTGCAATGATGCAGATCATTACCACGAGCGACACTATTTGCATCGGGCTCTGTGCATGCTCGATTTGTTTGAGCACCGGATGCATTTGATTTTTCTCGTGCAACAGATGTTTCTGAGCGATTGCCGAAACAATCTCAACGACGATCAGCCACGGCATGACCGCCGCATAAAGCAAAACACCGAACCCGGCAGCCCGCCATATCCCCGCCCCGGAAATACCCAGTCCGCGGCGACCATCGGTGAATCGGGAACTGAGGACAAAGACGATAAATGCTGCGACAGCCAAGTCTACGAGCGTGCTTAAAAGATCCGCTCGCCGGGTAAAACTTACAAAAATAAACGGTGTACCAAGGGCGATAAAAAGTGCAGCAGCGAGGTCGATATAGGTCAGTTGATTGGGGCGTTGCGGCGCATTGCCCAGTGCGGCAGGTGAAAATACCTGAAGCTTAAGTAAGATATAAGGGGAGAGCACCAATGTGACGAGAAAAATGGCGGGGAGAATGTCACTTAACAATAGAGACTCCGACAAAAGGATACCGAACCTGAATATATTGGAAAAAATTGTAAATACAAAAAAGGTGGAAATCGCGCAATCCAAGACAGCGATGCCTTTAGGCGAACTTCAGGCTCGCTGCAAGGACGCTCCCCCCGTGCGAAATTTCTTTGCTGCCATTACCCGCGAGCCTAAGGGTCTGGTCAATATCATTGCGGAAGTTAAAAAGGCATCCCCGTCGGCCGGCGTAATTCAGTCAGATTTTGACCCGGTTCGGCAGGCCGGGATTTATCACGCTGCCGGTGCCGATGCACTAAGCATCCTTACAGATGAACCATATTTCCAAGGCTCATTGGCCTACCTGCAGATGGTGCGTGAACATGTTCCCTTGCCGTTGCTGCGCAAAGATTTCATCGTCGACGGTTATCAGGTTTGGGAATCACGTGCTGCCGGTGCCGACGCAATCCTATTGATTGCGGAGATACTGACCGATTCGCAGATGATGGATTTGCTCATTCTCTCGGCAGAATTACACCTGACCGCGCTCATCGAGGTACATGAAATGGAAAGCCTGTTACGAATGCGGTCGATCCTGGGTTTTCCCATGCGGAGTTACAGCCTGCTGGGTATCAATAATCGCGATTTGACGACATTTGAAGTTGATATTGTCAACAGTATTCGCCTTGCGGAGTTTGTGGAAGATAAGCAGGTTCTGGTTGCCGAAAGCGGCATCCGCGATAAAGCCGACATTCAGCGTCTGGCCGCGGCGGGAATTCGGACGGTATTGATTGGCGAAACATTGATGCGTTCTGACGATGTGGGCCATACGATGGCAAATCTCAAGGGTATCCTGCGGCAGGCTTAAAATGACCGTTTGCCCATTGATCGCCGTAAGCTATACTTCCCTTTGACATGAGCAGCGGCGAAAGTTTTGACGTTTACTCGGCTTGGATGAGACGGTCCACCGGCGACATGCGGGCGTTTCTGGAAGCGCTGGCTGTCCGGCTGGAACAAAGTCTTCCCGGTATGGTACATGTGCAGCGCAAGCGTGATGGCCTGCTTGCCAAAACACAGCATGTAGCCAGTATCAGTTTACAACTCGGAACATTTCAATTCGTTCTCGAAAAAGAACCAGCGGGCATTAAAACCAGCCGCACCAAGGTGGTGAGAGGTATTGCGCTTAAATCCGATGATTTACCTTTAGCCGATTGGCTCGAGGCCGTGGATGCAGAACTTAAAACGGCGGCCGCGGACGCGGAAAAATCGCACAGCGTGTTACGGGAGTTTTTGGTTGGTGAGTGAACGGGCTGAAGATGGCGGTGTTGTCCTTCGGCACGTAGTTTGAAGGTTTCCTTGGTGGGTGGCAACGTAATGTTGCTTGATTTGCGGAGGATTTTCCTATGGGCTTGCTGGGCAGAATCGTCGGCGGCACACCCGACCCCGATGCGGCGCAGCACGCCGCCGAGCAGCAGGCCCGTGACGCCGCCTGGCAAACAGCGCTGGATACCGGCCATCTACCGGATTTTGTCATCAAACGCCTGTCCGATACTCGCAATCGCAAACTTCCGTGGGTCTCTACCACGTCCATCGGCAGCCTGCTGGCCATGCGGACGCACGGCATTCGCCCGGTGGGGATGGTATCGGGAAACTGCTGGTTTAATTTTGGTTTCTCATGGACCAAGGGACACGCTGCCGGCTGGCACTCCGCGATAGAGCGGATGGTACAGGAGGCGGTGTTGCTTGGTGCCAATGCCATTGTCGACGTGCGGATGAAGGTGTCTCGCCTGGCGGAACTTGGACGCGAGCAAATGGATTTCGCGGTTTACGGCACGGCGGTCACCATCGATTCACTGCCGCCATCCAAAGTTCCTGTGGTGGCGACCGTCTCGGCACTTGAATTTGTTCGCCTGCTGGAGGCGGGTATTGTGCCGGTTGGCCTGGCGATTGGGGCACATTATGACTGGCTTTACCAGCCCGCCTATCGGAGGCAGGGTGTGGTGTCCAATCTGGCAGTTACGGCCTACCAGAATTGCGAACTGACTGCAATATCCGCATTTGCAAATCGCGTTCGGCAGGCGGCCTATGGACTGCTGGCCAGTGACGGTGCCCGACTTGGCACCGGAGTGCTGGCTCGCACCCAATTTTCTGAGTTACTTTATTTTGAGCCGGACGAGAATTATCCCGGCGGCCGTTGCATGTATCGCCACATCGCGATGGGGACGGCCGTCCAGCACGAACCAGGAATGCATCGACCTGTTAACGTCAGAGCCGTTTTCAGCGTTCAGGATAAACCGATGCGCCGGTCGTTGGAGCTTTCTGAGGAGGTTATCTGACATGTCGCAAAATCCTGCACTTGATGGGCTGCCCAAACACGCCATTGAACGACTTAAAGGTTTGCGCGAAAGCGGTCAAAGCGAGGGGATATTCACATCCGATCTTTCAGTTAATGAATTTTTGATGGTTCGCGAAGCGGGTTTTGAACCGATCGGCCTGTGTGTGGGTTCGTGCATCTATCACATGGGGATTCAATACGGCCAATGGTCAAAAAATCAGGAACTTAATGTCCTTTCGCAGGCCATGTATCACGCTCGCGAGTTGGCCATGACCCGCATGACTGAGGAAGCACAGGCGGTCGCCGCCGATGGTGTGGTGGGTGTCCGGCTGGAGGTCAAACGGCTGGAGTGGGACCGCGAGATACTGGAATTTATGGCCATTGGCACGGCTATTGCGCACAGTTCTGGCCATCCGGGATTTAAAGGGCCGCAGGGCCGACCATTCACGTCTGATCTTTCCGGTCAGGATTTTTGGATGCTCCTTAAGGCCGGACATCGGCCGTTGGAAATGGTGATGGGCTCCTGCGTGTATCACGTAGCGCATCAAGGGTTTCTCAAGTCACTGGGCAATGTGGGGCGAAACACGGAAATTACGCAGTTTACTCAGGCCATGTACGATGCCCGTGAATTGGCGATGGAACGAATGCAGAATGAAGCCCACGAGGCCGGTGCCGAGGGCATTGTGGGCGTAAATCTGCATGAAGGTTCGCACAACTGGCAGCCGCATGTGATCGAATTTTTTGCGGTAGGTACGGCCGTAAAGCCCATTGAAGACCAGTCCGTCATACCCGAACCGGCCACACCGCAAATCGTCATACCGGTCAATGACTGATTAACGTTTTACATTTCAAACATTTGTGTTTTACAGGAGCATGAGATGTCAAGTTTTTTCAAACGGGCCTCGGACATTATTGAAGCCAAAGTTAATAACTTTTTATCGCGGGCGGAAAACCCCAATGACACATTAGATCTGTCTTATGAACGCATGCTTTCCGGCTTGCAGGAAACGCGGCGCAATTTGGCCGATGTCGTAACCGAACAGAAATCGCTTGAACATCAAATGGATGCTGCCCAACTGGAAATTCAGCACAGCGATAGTGACGCCCGGATGGCGGTGCAGTTGCATCGCGACGATCTGGCCAAGGCCGCCCTGACAGCTAAGCAGGGGGCCGCACAAAAATTGCAGATGCTCCAGCAGGCCCATGATCATATCGTGGAGCAATCCCAAAAACTTATTGCTTACCAGAAGCAGCTTGAGGCTAAAATTGACCAATTCCGCGTGCAAAAAGAGGTGATGAAAAGCCAGTTTAATGCATCCAAAGCACAGGTGCGTGTGTCCGAGAGCCTATCCGGTGTGGGTAAAAATTTTGATGATGTCGGCGATGCTCTCCAACGGGCTAAAGATAAATCGGAAAAGATGCAGGCACGGGCAGACGCCTTGCAGAGTCTTACCGAATCTGGAGCGCTGCAAGATCCGCTTGATTCCCGCACCCAAACCGAACGCGACTTGGATAATTTGCGATCCACCGCTGGCGTTGATGACGAACTCGCCAAGCTTAAAGCCTCCATGGCCCCCAAAGCCTTGGGAGATGGCACCGATAAGCCGACATCGCCGGGCGCATAGGCATTACTCATTTGGATATCTCGCTTAATTCGTTGGGTATGTGGCTTAAACTGAGAAGCTGTCATCGGGGGCGTGCTTGCGAGCCGTGCCGATGGTTGACGTATTGCCAGATCAACCTATATTAGCGGCATCGGGTGTGGGTGAATGGTGACCATCAGCATTCCCGGACGCCCGTCGGATCCACCGTTCTTAGTCCATAGTGGAGATCGGCTGCTTCATGCTGCGTTTTCAGGTTTATCGTGACGGAGAGCCGCCGACGGATTTTGACCTCTCCGCCGTCTATTTGGTCGGTGCAGATAGCGTGCCGGCCCGTGGTGAATTCGCCTACACCGACGGTGAAATTCGTTGTCGTAAAAGGGCTGCCGGCCCGTCTGCATTGGTTGTTATGTGGGAAGTAAAGGGCTTCGGCCAAGTGATGCTGGAGACCGTTCGCCTTCCGGAGCGTGCCAACCCCTATATTCTCAATCTTGAATTGGCCCGAAGTCGGATGATGCGCCTCGTGCAAAAGCGTGAGGACTGGGGACTCTTTGAAGTGCCCGATGCCCATCAAGTCAACGAGAAATATGTTGAGGCACGCGATCTGCTTATAGAGGCACTGGAAAATCTCGACGATCCTGCCCGTGCAAGTGTGTTAGCCGATCGATGTCTTGCTTTGGCCATCCCGTTATCCGAGCATACGGCCGCCGTGCATGCGGAACTGCTTCTGCACCGGCGCATCTCAACGCGAAGTTTTTCAGCGGGGGTTTTTGGTTGTCAGGTCGATCTGAATTCAACCGATGAAAACTCGCGCCGCCGCTTGATGAGCGCCGCTGATTTTGCCATTGTTCCCACACCTTGGAAGGTAATCGAGCCCACCGAGCAAATGGTGGGATGGCGGGCCTTTGATGAATGGACGGATTTTCTCCGGCGTGCCAAAATGCCGATGTCCGCTGGGCCGTTGGTGCATTTTTCCCAAAATTATATCCCCGATTGGCTTTATATCTGGGAGCACGATTATGAAACCGTGCGTGGCCTCTTGTATGAGCACATCGAACGCGTGGTTACACGTTATGCCGCGAGTGTGGGCTTGTGGAATGTTATCAGCGGGCTTCACGTTAATAGTCACTTCAGCTTCACTTTTGATCAGATCATGGATCTGACGCGCATGTCGGTGAATTTGGTGAAAAAAATCAATCCCAATGCCAAAACCATGATTGAAATTGCCCAGCCCTGGGGCGAATATTATTCCAAAAATCAGCGCAGCATTCCACCTATGATTTATGCCGAAATGGCAACCCAAAGCAGTGTGCCGTTCGACGTTTTCGGTTTACAACTTTCGTTTGGTGTCCCGCGCGATGGCTGCTGGTTGCGAGATTTATTCCAGATATCCATGATGCTGGATCGTTTTGCTCCTCTGGGTAAGCCAGTTATTGTGACTCGGCTCGGGGTACCGAGTGCGGCCAGCGACGCAACAAAAAACGGAGGGGTGTGGAGGCGTGCGTGGAACGATCAACTCCAAGCCAAATGGTTGGAAGCGGTCACCAACATCATCTTGTCTAAACCCTTTGTCGAGGCGATCTGCTGGAACCAACTGTTGGATGGTGAGTCGGGACCTATTCCGGCATCAGGGCTTTTTACTGCAGATTTTGCTGCCAAGCCAGCCTTTCAGGTGTGGAGCGGCATGCGCCGCGCGGTGATCAATGTCCGCATGGGTACTACCAAACAATCGGAAGGGTCGCGCGTGGCAGGCCAAGCACCAGCGGCGGCTGCGGCCCCAGTTGCGCCGGGCTCTGCCCCCGGTACGAAGCCGGTATAGACAGGTGGATACGAGGAGAGCACCCTGCATTTACCGGATAATTCCAGTTCTATCACCAGCGACAAAGGGACATCCCCTCGATGGCCGGCCATGCCGGTTCCTCTCCTATTTTCAACCATGTTATGCCTCATGCTTTTGACGGGTTGGCAAATATTAGCGATCGGCAACGGGGGGGCAAATAAAACTCCATCGCTGATTCAATCGGCGGTCAATCCAAACACGGCGTCATGGGCATCATTGACGCGGCTTCCGGGCATTGGACCGGCACGAGCGGGGAAAATAATTTCCTACCGCGAACAGTATTCGGGTCATCGGCACATGCAACCGCCCTTTGCCAACATCCAGTCGATGCGAAAAATCAAGGGTTTTGGTCCCGTCACACTTCGTAATCTTGCGCCATATCTCCGTTTTAGTGGCGGTCGAGTCAAGGCCCACCCCCGCGCTACTATGGTCCACCAGAGGTGAATAAATCCGCGTTTCCGTTTAATTTGGTGGTTATCGTCATCACTGATGGCGATGTTTTTGGAGATTTAAATGGCAGAATTAAATATCACCAGCGTGCCCGGATTTATGGCCGGTGCCATCCACTGCGGCATTAAGGCTTCCGGGAAACCCGACTTGGCGATGTTGGTTTCTGACCGCCCGTCGGTTGGAGCTGCGGTATTTACCACCAATAAAATTGTTGGCGCGCCGGTTGTGATTGGTCGCAGGCATGTTCACCACGGTAAAATCCTTGGTTGCATTGTCAACAGCGGATGTGCCAACGTCTGTACCGGCAAACGTGGATTGGCCGATGCAGTGAAGATGTGCCGTCTTACCGCCGAGAATCTCTCCCTGCGTGGTATTAACGGTGAAACTGAGGACTATCTGCCTTTCAGCACCGGTATAATCGGTCATTACTTGCCGATGCAAAAAGTGTCGGATGGAATCTCCGTTCTATCCAAACAAATTGGATCCACATTTGAACACGGCGAGCAATTCGCACAGGGAATTTTAACCACAGACACATGTACCAAGCAGGCGGCGACAGTATTTGGTATCGGCGCGAACAAAATCACGATCGCCGGCGCTTGCAAGGGCTCCGGAATGATCGCACCGAATATGGCTACTATGTTGGCGTACATTGCCACCGACGCAGACGTGCCACGATCGCTTTTGCGCCGGGCGGTGCGCCACACGGCCAATCGCACGTTCAACTGCGTAACGGTTGATCAGCATACTAGCACCAGTGATGCATTTGTGTGTATTGCCAATGGTCGGGCGGCCAACCCGCGTATGACGCCGGATTCTCGTCTTTATCAGGCGTTTTGTGATGCGTTGCTCGATGTCGCTGATTCCTTGGCGCGGCAAATTGCCGCCGATGGGGAGGGTGCAACGAAGCTTGTTACCATTGAGGTTACCGGTGCCCAATATGCCTCGGAAGCCAAGTCGGCCGCCATGGCAATTGCCAATTCGCCTCTGGTAAAAACCGCCATTCATGGGGGCGATCCTAACTGGGGTCGGTTTGTCAGCGCCGCCGGATATAGCAATGTTAGCATGAATGTGGATCGTGTACGTTGCTGGGTGGGGGGCTTTGAAGTATTCGGTGGTGGTCGTCCAACCGGTATCGACCTTGCGATCGTGGAAGCAGCAATGAAGAAAAAGCACGTTAACATTCGGGTGGATCTTGGTATCGGCAAGGAATCGGCACGCATTTATACATGTGATTTATCGCGCGAGTACATCACGATCAACGCCGATTATCATACATGAGGTGCAGCTCTAAGGGCTGCCGTGAAATGGACGATCTTGGCATGAACCGTGAACATTTATTAACTTTGGATCTGCCTGCGCTTAAAACCGCACTTGCCAATGAAGGTATGCCGCCGTTTCGGGCGCAGCAGGTGATGCAGTGGGTTTTTCAGCATCGTGCCCGTTCTTTTGATGCGATGTCCAATCTTTCGCTTTACGATAGGGCGTTTCTTAATGAACGTTTCATGCTTCTTACCTCCAAGCTCGTGCGTACGGTAAAGTCACAGGACCAGACAGAAAAAATTCTGCTCCAATGGCCGGATGGCGGCTTAACGGAATCGGTCATGATCCCTTGCGATGATGATCACGCCGACGACTATGGTCAAACGCTGGTTTCGCATCGACGTACCGCCTGTTTGTCCACACAGATGGGCTGTCCGGTGGGGTGCGCATTTTGCGCCAGCGGCCTTGATGGACTCACACGCAATCTGACTCGGGGTGAAATTGTCGAGCAGGCCTTACGCTTATTGCATCTTCTGCCGGCGGAGAGACGCCTGACGAACATTGTGTTTATGGGCATGGGTGAGCCACTGGCCAATCTTGATGCGGTATTGGGTGCCATAAGCACGCTAAACTCTGCTTGGGGGTTTCATATTAGCGCCCGTAAAATTACGGTTAGCACAGTTGGCCTGCCGCCGCAGATTTCAGCCCTGGCGGCACGTGGTGTTCCGGTAACGCTCGCCATCAGTCTGCATGCCCCGAATGACGAATTGCGCCGCCAGATTATTCCTTGGGCCAAAGGCATAAGTATTGATAAAATCGTGTTGGCCGCCGGGGAATATTTTCAGCACACGGGCCGCGAAGTGACGTTGGAATACATTATGCTCGCGGGTGTTAATACACTTCCTCAGCATGCAGTCCAGCTTGGCGTTATTGCGAAAAAAATGCGGGCAAATGTCAATCTCATTTACTACAACGAGGTGCCGGGCCTGCCGTTTCGCCGACCGGATGGCATGGTTATGCAGGTGTTTCAGCAGCAGTTACGCTCTGCGGGGGTAAACGCTCATGTCCGGCGCAGCCGGGGGCGTGATGTGTCTGCCGCATGTGGACAGCTTGCGCGGCAGGGCGACGTGGCTCTTAGCCTTCACGCCGACGCTGATGGCTCAACCGCTTAACCGTTGGTTACCCCTTGAACCGCTTTAATATCTTGCCAAATTCGCTTAGATTCTCCGTCTATGACTGATCTTTTCCAAGCGCCCAAGGGCACACGTGATTTTCTTCCACCAGCAATGGCGGTCCGTCGATACATTGAGGATGCTTGGCGAAGGGTATCACTTCGCTATGGATTTCAGGAAGTTGACGGGCCAACATTTGAATCTCTTGATCTTTACAAAGTTAAATCCGGCGATGAAATCGTCTCACAGTTATTTGCTTTTACGGATCGTGGCGGCCGCGATCTGGCTCTCCGCCCCGAATTTACACCCACGCTTGCGCGTATCGTTGCGCAATTGGGTGGCGGGTTGCCCAAGCCAATCAAATGGTTTTCCATTCCGCGGTGCTACCGTGCCGAGCAGCCGCAGAAAGGTCGCCTGCGGGAATTTATCCAGTGGAACGTCGATTTCGTCGGTGATTCTTCCTTCAAGGCGGATCGCGAATGCCTGGCGCTGTGCGCGGCGTTGTTGTTTGAGCTGGGACTGACCCCCAACGATTTCAAGGTGTCGTGGAATCATCGGGATTTAATGGCGGAATTGCTGGTTGGGCTTGGGATACGCGCTGATAAATTGGCCGATACTTTTTATGTTCTTGACCGGCTGCAAAAGCTCAGCGATGTCGAACGGGACAAACTGTTGCAATCGCGCGAATTTTCACCTTCAGAACAGAAAATATTGCACCTTTTTGCCACTGAGATGGGCAAACCCGAGGCTGAGCAGACCGAATTAAAAGCACTTCTGTCAGCGCCGGTACCGCGCGGTGTTTATGAAAAAATAATGATCCTCCAGGATCAGCTTTCATTGCCGGAACTTGCCGATAATTTCCATTGGGACATCGGGCTGGTGCGTGGGCTGGCTTACTACACCGGTTTTGTTTTTGAAGTGGCTGATGCCAAAGGCGAAAACCGGGCAGTCGCGGGCGGCGGGCGCTATGATGGGCTTATTGAAATATTTGGAGGTAAGCCCACTCCTGCAGTTGGCTTCGGCATGGGCGATGTGGTACTGGAAATTCTGCTTGCCGATCGTGGGCTGCTGCCTGATAAGCCGCTTGGCGGGCCGGACGTGTTTATCGTCAATGCGTCGGACGATAACGGTCTGACCGACCTGTGGGCATCGCGTTTGCGCCGCTCAACATTTGACCGCACGCTCAAAACTGTAATTCAGCAGGGATTAAGAGTGGAGCACAGCTATAAATCCACCAGGAATATTGGCAAACTTCTGCAGGAGGCCGCCGCAGCTCATGCACGCTTCGCCTTGATACTGGCACCCGATGAACTCAGTCGCCATGTGGTTAAATGGCGCGATATGCAGTCTCGAACGGAATCGGAATTGCCGTTGAGTCAGGCGGAAACGCTGATCCGCGCCGCCTGCAGTGGGGGAGGTGATTGACATGGGGCCACGATCCAAAAAGACCAGCCATTACGAGGCTGCATTTGAAGAATATCTTCGACACCATGGGTTACCGTACATCGCGGTGGATGAGGCGAAGCGATCATTGTTCGGCACGGCCAAGCTGAAAAGTTTTGATTTTGTCGTGTACCGCCCCAGCGGCAGTAATTTACTGGTGGACGTAAAGGGGCGCACGGCGGGGCCCGGCAAGGCGCTGGCCAACTGGGTTACCCGCCGCGATATCGATGATCTGCGCCAATGGAAGGATATTTTCGGCGACGGGTTTCAAGCGATATTTGTGTTTATGTACTGCTGGCATGGCCCCTCCGATCAGGCCCCGTTTACGGATCTGTTCTGCCACGATGAGAACTGGTACAGCATGTTGGCGGTATCGCTGAGCGACTACCGCGCGGTGATGCGTCTGCGTTCGGAATCATGGGGTACCGTATCGGTATCTGCCGATGAATTCAAAAAAATTGCCAAGCCGTTGGAACAGCTTGATTGACAGGCTCCCCAAGCCGGTATTTATTTGAAAAAACGTAGATCGCCGTGATTGGGATACATTTTACGCGCAAATCGGTACGCCACATAAGGTGACACCCCGTCGCAAAGCAGTTTTTTGTAAAACAACTGGCTGACGAGCGCCGCATCTGCCCAGCGGATTTCACGCTTCGGACTGATAAAAGCCTCCGCACCGGTCCCTTTTACGAACGCTTCGCCAAAGGCATCGTGCCCGGTCAAACAACTGGATGAAAATACAATCTTCCCTGTCAAATCGCCGGCCAACGCGATGACTTCATCTATATCCACTTCCTCCAACTGTAAAACCAATTTGCGCTTCAGGCCGTGCATAGACAGGTGAATGTATCGGCTCGATGATTGCCGCGCCTGACGCAGAAAATGGCCCAACTCCAATTTGGTTCGGATAAAGCTGTATAAAGGGCGGCCGCCGATCATACGCAAAAACTCTGCCAAAAGTCGAGCCTCCGACCAATGGCTTTCACGCGGGTTACGTGATACCGACTCAATGAGGTAAACCTTATTGGATGGTTGGAGTTTGCGGGATGGCATCCGGTCAGTTTCGCCATCCTGATAAGTGATATACGCGGTACCATTGGCTAAAAATGTCACTTTGGCCGGAAAAAGTCGCTCCCCCCGCCACGGTGCGTAAACCCTATCCCCAATATGAATGGCGGTGCCTATCTGCTTCATCACCTGATATTATACGCGGCCAGCCAGCCTGTAACGGGGCCTGAAAATAATCGTATAACTATCTTATCTATATGTGGTTAAGGATATACATTGAATCTGATTACGAGCGAGTCTCTCATCCGCTGGCAGCATCCGGTAGAATCCCGTCATGGCCAGTTCGTCCACCAATGCCTTTGAGCTTGTCCGCCAAAACGTGCGGATTGAGGATGTGATAGGCGAGCAATTGCGCCTCAAACCCTCGGGACGGGAATTTGTCGGACTCTGCCCGTTTCATGACGACCATAACCCCTCCATGCGGGTGGTACCTGCCAAACAGATTTTTTATTGTTTCGTCTGCACCGCCGGCGGGGACGTATTTAAGTTTGTTCAGCGATTTCACAAAATGACCGCGGGAGAATCACTGCGTTACCTGGCCGAGAAATATCATGTAACCTTACCGCAGAAGCTCACCAGCAATCCACAGGCGCGAGAGGCGAGAGAAAACTTGCTTTTGGCCTCGGCTTGGGCGGCAAGGCAATTTAGAGCATGGCTTGCTGGAGAATCGGGTGCGGCGGCGAGAAATTACCTGCACCAGCGCGGACTTACGGCAACGACCATCGATACGTTTGGGCTTGGTTACTGCCCCGATAATTGGACGGCGTTGGCGCAGGCCGCTGGACGAGATCGTATAAATCTGGAACATCTCTTCGATGCCGGCCTGTTGAAAAAGCGTAATGATGGTTCACCGTTCGATGTGTTCCGTGATCGGGTCATATTTCCCATTATTGATTCCGGTGATCGGGTAATCGCTTTTGGCGGCCGTATTCTCCCATCTGAAAAACAGGAAGATCAAACTGGCCCCAAGTACCTTAATTCACCCGAGTCGGTCATTTTTAACAAACGCGACATGCTTTACGGTCTCAACCGCGCACGCAGCGCGATCATACAATCGGGCGAGGCGATACTGGTTGAAGGGTACATGGATGTGATTGGTGCCCATCAGGCCGGAATTACCAACGTTGTCGCTGCTCTCGGAACGGCCTTCACCGAGCATCATGCCATGATGCTTCAGCGCATCGCCCGTCGATTGGTATTGGTATTTGATACCGATGAGGCGGGGCGTCGTGCCGCAGATCGCGCCATCCAACTGCTTCTCGCCTACCCATTGGATGTTGCTGTTATGCATGTTCCCGGTGCTAAAGACCCCTGTGACTACTGCTTGGAACATGGCGGTGAAGCCTTTAGACAACTTGTGGCTGGTGCCACCGATGCCCTGCAATATAAATGGGGCCAGTTGATGCAGGAGTTTCAGGCATCGCCCGGCCGAGCACAAAAATCCAATGCTGTTCAGGCGATGATGCGGTTGCTGGTCACGGTAGCCACCAATCCGCAAATGGACGCCGTCAGGCGTTCGTTGCTTGAAAAGGATGTCGCCTATCTGGTGGGTATGTCGCTTGATGAATTGCACGCTGCCATTAATGACCTGTCATCGAAAGATGTTAGCTCCGCCGCCAGCACCGATACCACCAGCCAAGGGGGCAGCCCGTTAAAATCGCGCCGCATCGCCTCTGCCAGTGAGAAAGCGCAGCAATGGATTTTGGGCATTCTGCTTACCGAACCTGCGCTGTACGCCGATGTGATGGATGACTGGGCTTTGGAATTATTCGCACCGGGGGCGCTGCAATCGGCGGCCGCCGCACTGGTGGAATATCTCGATGGTGCGGCCCAACTGCGGGCCTGCAATTTGTCGGAATTTGTATCTTTACAACAGGATGCCGAACTTATTCAATTAGCAATCATCCTGCAACGCGAAGCGGAAAACATTCCGGATATGCGGCAATGTTTATTGGAGTCCATGGCGTATTTGAAGCGTGAAGGCCGGAGTGACAACCAGCAGGCGATCGATGCGATATCGGCGGAGTCTGATCCCAACACCGCCAAAGTGGAAAAAGGTGTTCCGCAATCGCTGGTTGACCTGCTGGAGCGCCGACGTGAAGATCATCGGAAGAGCCAGTTGCGGCGGCAGGGAAAAGTGTAAGCGGTCGGAATGGAGAAAATTCTTTGATTAGCGGGCAACCCGATATTCTCATTCAACTCTACAGCGTGCATGGACAGCTTGTGACTGATTATGCCCGCACAATTCGCCTGTTGAGTCAGGCGGGAGCCAGAAACGCCGAGTTGTATTGGTTTGATGCTCAACCACCAATTGCGCAAATGCAAACTATATTTTCTGACAACGGTATTCGTCCGCAGGTTATGCACGTGAATCTCAATACGCTGACACATGCCACATCAAAAGTTATTGACGCTTGCCACCGCTTGGCTATCCGCGATGTAGTAATGCCGTGGCTGGCCCCTGAGATTCGCCGAAGCCCAGATTGCTGGAGCCAGTGGGGCACTACCTTCAACGCTCTGGGCAAAAAGCTGCGGGATGAGGGCATTGAATTTGGATATCATAATCACGACTTCGAGTTTGCCGCCGGTGCTGAAGTATTACCCATGCAAACCCTGCTCAATACAACGGAGGCTTCGCTGGTATTTTGGGAAATTGACACTTACTGGGTTAAATTTGCCGGCCACGATGTGCTGAACTGGATCGATAGATATGGCAACCGCATTCAAGCCGTGCATTTTAAAGATTATCGGGCAGGGCACATGGTGGAGCTTGGCACGGGCGAACTTCCATGGAAGGAAATTGTTAATCGCCTGTCGGTGCTACCGGTAAAATATTGGATATTGGAACAGGAGGAATATCCCACCGGTGATCCATGGGGAGAACTTGCGCGGGGTTTGGCATTCCTGGAATCATGCAGGAGCGCGGTAAAAAGTTGAGGATGACTTCCCGCTGGGCCGTCCACCGGCTGGTTCTAAATGCAGTGAATTCAATGTGAGGTAATTATGGCGGTAAACGAAAAACATGCCACAACCAATGGTCGCGCCGGGCGCTTCTGGCCCGTATTGTTGCTTGTGCTGCTCATCATATCCATCGCTGCTAACGGTGTACTGCTTGCCGGCCTTGCCGGTATGCGTGCCCTGATCGCTCATTTTGGCGGCTCTGGCAGTGTTCGTCTCGCAGTGGTTCACCACGGTGGTAAGGATATGATCGCTATTATTCCGGTAACTGGGCTCATTGATGGGGCAACGGTCAACGAGGTGGTCAGGGATATTCATGTCATTAATAAAAACAGCCGGATTCGCGCTGTTGTCCTCCGTGTGGATTCTCCTGGTGGGGCCGTCACTGATGCCGATGAAATATATCATAATTTAATGAAATTGCGTGCCAGTGGCCACCCCATTGTGGTGAGCATGGGAGCGATGGCGGCCAGCGGCGGCTACTATGTCTCGATGGTCGGTGAGCGAATATTTGCTGAACCCACCACCGTCACCGGTAGCATCGGCGTTATGTTGCCTGGCTTTGAACTTACCGGATTAATGAAAAAGCTTGGCATTCGTCCGGAATTTCTGACCAGTTCCGCTGCGGTGTGGAAGGAAGCCGGATCGCCATTTTCACATTTTACGCCCGCCGTGAAATCATATCTGCAAAACCTTTTGAATATTGACGATGCCCGTTTTGAGCACATCGTGCAAATCGGCCGCGGTAAGGCGTTAAAGGTTCCCATCGCAAAGGTGGCTAATGGTAAATTATGGACGGCATCGCAGGCATTTAACTTGGGCTTGGTGGATAAGATTGGTTACATTGGCGCGGCTTGTCATCAGGCGGCCAAGCTGGTGGGAATATACAATCCGACGATTGTCCGCATGGAAAGACCCATTGACGTCCTTTCCGCCATTGGCGTTAAAACGCCCATTAGCCGACCGGTCATGGAAATTTCGCCCTCCACCATATATTCGCTGGCGTGTCCCAAATTTGAGTATCTGGCTGCGCCCTGATGGTCTTACCCTGCCATCGGCTCGGCTCCCAACAAGTCTGCAATGGCGGCCGCAACGCCATTTTGGGAGTGCTCTAATGTTGTCTTCTTGGCCGAAGAGCGCACGTGCGCCGGGGCACTACCCATGGCATAACTCATTCGGGCATTTAGCAGCATGGGAATGTCATTGACATCATCGCCAATCGTGACAACATCCTGTGGATCGATTTCCAACCGGTCGCATAGGCGCAATATTCCTGACCATTTATCAACACCATGGCTGAATATTTCTACAATCGTGGTGTCAAAATGCAGTGCCCGCAACAAATGAAAACTGATTTGATTTTCAAAATGCGACTCCATACGTTGAGTAAAGTCAGCCGCTGATGGCGAATCCATTACCAATCCCACGCGTAAACAACTTTGCAGCATGGCATCATCCAATTGGTTGGTGATAAGGTTCGATACGCCGTTCCTGCGAAACCAATCGGCAGTTGCCGGGTGGAGCTTGATCAAATCATCAACTACATACAACGGATCATCCGCCGCCCGCTGGTGCAGGAGTATGATCGGATTAAGTTTCCACGCCCTGCAAAGTGATAGCAATTCCCGGATTACATCAGTGGAAAATGGATGCGCAGCAATCGATTCACCCGTTGCAATCGAATTGAGTTCCGCACCGTTGGAAAATACGCCCGGAATATTCAATTGAAGATCCGCTATTAAATGGTAACTTTCGCGCCAACTTCTCCCGGTGCAGATGGATACCAATAGCCCGGATTCAAGTGCTCCTGCCAAGGCCTGCCGATCGGCATGATTTTTGACATGTCCCTTACCCACAAGGGTGCCGTCTAAATCACACATCAAAAGCTTAAATCGATTGGTCTCTGACACTGTTAGCCACCATGTAAACGCCATTTCATCATCAACGGATTCTATGTCCTGCGGGCGTTGCAGCCAATGCCGCGTATGAGCGTTAAGTTAACACTTCATTAATGGCGGCGGAAAACGACTTCTACCGATGCATCGCGCGGGTCATTGCCACCTTTTATCTCAATCGTTATCGGCGGCAAAGTAGCGGGCCTTAAGGGCCAGAAACATGGGTATTTCTTTACGTGCTCGCTCCATGGCATCATACCGGACGCCTTTAGGTGGGCGCTTCTCGCTGGTCCATTCCTCCATATGCTCGACAAGAAAACCTGCTGAAGAGAGTGTATTAAAGTACGCCTGCAGAGGGCGATGAAATGTATGGGTAAGCTCGCTGGCTGGATTACCCGGATGCATCTCGATGGAAATATTGGCACTGGTTAAATATTGGCTGACAGCACGCGCCTGTTTGAGAGCAACCGCATCGAAATACCAATCGCTGGCGCGCGGTATCCGAAAGCATGGATGCAGCATAACGACAACCAGTGTTCCGCGCGGTTTGAGCAATGCACCGATTGACCGCCAAACCGGCGACAGGGGCGTCATGTTCGCGATCGCCAGTACACAGCAGGCGGCGTCAAAGCCATGGGGCGGTGGTTTGATAAAATCGGCCAATTGGCGGGCGTCGCCCTCGTAATAATCTTCCAGTTCTTCAGACTGCGAGCGTTGCTTCGCTAAATGTATTAATTCCGGTGCCATATCAACGCCGGTCACCCGCACACCCATCTGCGCAAAAGCCCGACAAACCACCCCCTGCCCGCACGCAACATCCAGCAGATGTTGGCCCGCATTCAATTTCAAAATCCGCTTAAGCCCCGGAATAATGGTGCGTTCATGATGAAAATGCCCGCGCTCGCCAACTAAGTCATCGTACCAGAGGGCAGAATTATTCCAATCAGTGGGAGTTGTGGAGATGGGCTTGTTGACGGGCCGAAAATCCTTTCGCTGCGCGCCGGTCCGATTGGAATGTTTCGTCTTTTTCATCTTATCCATCGCTTCTTAGGCCGCCTTTCGGGATTGCAGGGAGGCTGTGTCGCCTGGACCCGATTCCAATGGGGATGGAACATTGGTTTTTGTCGGTGGATTGCGGTTGGATACCAAAGCTTCAAGAACCGCCAATATCGCCACAAGCGCGAGCACACCCGGCATCAGCGAAGAACCCGAATTGGTTTTCTTGATTACCGAGAGCAGTTGGGCATCCGTCGATGCAATTAATACCGGATGCTTCAACTTCACCATTTTGGCGAGCACCGTAGCTGCCGTGGGGTGCAGGTTCGCTTCAATTCCCGGCGGGTTGATCACGAATTGCCCCGAGACGTTTCCATTAAAAGTCGTCCAGTGATAAATGCCCGTACGGCTCGTCCGGTCAAACACCCACCGCCAATGATGATCGCGGTTCTGATCAGGCTTGATATTGACGGTGCCATGCCCTTTCGGAAGTATTACGTTCACGCTCATCGGGGCCATAGATTGCGGAATGGATAGTTCCACCCGGTCGCCCGGCTCAAAGCTTGCCATTCGGGCAGCGGCGGCGGCGTTGCCCAATGCGATCCGTACCATCAGCGGCAGGAAGACGGATGTCGCACCGATATTTGACCACCCTCCGGCGGGGCTGGAGGTAAACGTGTAAATTCGCCCTTTGCCCAATATCTGGTCAAATAGGAGCGGACGGCCGCTGCGAATGGACATCACCACCTTTGCCGATGCCGCCGCGGATTTGATACCCCACAGATTAGCGACAATGATTCGCCGAAACGGTCGGTTGCTCGCAAACAGATGTCCACATAAATAACTTCGAACATCGACATTATTAACAGTTTGCCCACGAATACTTGTAATAGGCTGCCCGAGAACACCGGGCAGCAATCCATATTGTTTGAACATAATGGAATTATAAATATTCGGATTAACGCCGGGACCCAGCAACCAGCAAATACGCCCTCCCCTATTTACGAAGTCTGACAGCCGTTTGGCGTCCGCCGTAGTCAACTTGGGTACGTCACAAAGAAAAATAGCGCCGTACGATCGCAGGCCCGTAGCAGGCAAACTGGCATAATCGATGGTTCGAGAGTTAATGCTCCACAGTTGGCCCGCATTCGATGCGTTGGCACCGGATGTGTAGGGTGCCAGGGCTGCGGCAGCGTAAAACGCGGCACTTCCCGACGCGGGCCGTGACGAATTGCCCACCACCAGGGCATTTATTTTCGATGCAGCTTTCAGAAGTAACCGGCGACTATCCGCCCACGGCAGAACTCCGGTCGGATTTTTTATGTTCGCTTCAATAAGTCGCCAACCCGGCACTTTTAATCCACAGCTTAGGCGGACCGTTCGGATAGCCTGACCGGTCCCCGCCGGACCGAGCGTGAGTTTGGCCAACGAATCGGACAGCGGTTGACCATTAACCGACAACTCCACTGACGGCACCACCGCCGTGGTGCCGTTATTGATCAACCTTGCCTTGCAGGTAATGGTGCTGCCTACCACCGCCTGCCCACGGCTGATGCGAAAGTGCTCGATGGCCACATCGTCCGGCGCATTATTTTCCCCTTGTGGCATGAGTACCAGTTGAATACCCGGGGTGTGCTTCAGACCGGCAAACATATCTGTTTCCGATGCGGCTGGACCGGCAAAATCTGAAATAATAATCAGCACCTTCTCGGGCAGATGGCTGGTGGCAAGCAATTTAGCGGCCCGTGAAATTAAAAGTGTCATCGGCAGCGCCCGGCCTTCACTACCTGTATGTTGTAGATTTCCAACAGCGTCAATGCGATTGGTGCTCAGCGCTGTGGGTACAGGTTGGGAACCGGGATTGGTCAACAGCACCGCCTCACGCGCCGGATGAAGTGTTTTAAGGATAAGCTGCTGCGCCATCTGCGCGGCTCTTGATAGTCGGGTTTCACCACCTTGCATCGCCAGCATCGATTGAGAATTATCCAGCACGATCACTACCGCTGAATTCGCCCCATCAAAATGCACCGCCGAATCAGGAAAAAATGCACTGCTTGTCAATCCGAATGCGGAAATGGCAAACGCTGTAAGCGCCGCAGCCAACAAACCCCATATCGCCCACGGTGGCCGTCGCTTGGTATTTTCGGCATTCGCGCCCGGCGTTGGTGTCGTCGCGGAATTGGCCGTAGCGCCGGAATTGATCGGCACGCGTCCCCTGCGACTGATTAAACTTGCTACGGCGGCCGCTGTTCCAACCATGCCAACAAGCATAAGTACCACCATGCCGTAAGCGAGTTGAGGTGTGCCACCATGTACCAGCGGTCCGGCAATGGCCATCGCAATTAACGCAAATACTGCCATACGCAACAGCAGCAGCAGAAATTGCTGAATTTGCCGCTTGCGCGAGGTCTTCTGGGCAGTAATTCGTAAAAAGCGGAGCGTGGAAAACGGCACGATCGGCGATCTTACGCGGTTAAGCATATGCAGCAATACGGGAATGCCTGCCGCCAAAAGCCCCGCAAGCAGCATCGGATCACTGAATGTCAGTGCACCGGTAACCATCAGAAAATGACTATTTACCATCATCATCATAAATCTGTCATATCAGCGATGCGCGGTGCGCATGAGCAAATTTCTTATCTGGGCGTCCCACGGTACATCCGTTCGGGCCAATAAATAATCAATTCTCGCCTGCCCGCATTTCCTTTTGATCAATTCTATGAATTCCCGCACCTCGCGCTGATATTCCTCCCGGATGGCCTTGGGATCAATCTGAAGTCGTGATCCATCTTCCATATCCTCGAACGTGATGGCCCGGTTGTAATCGAGTTCAATTTCCTTCGGGTCCATGACATGCAGTACCACCAACTGATGACGAAAATGGCGCAGATGTTCAAACGCCTGAGTCAGCATCGATGGTTCGTCAAACAAGTCGCTGATCAGTACCACCAAGCCGCGCCGGGGGATTTTGTTAGCCACCTGATGAAGCGTCGCCGCCAAGCTCGTGGTGCGCGATGGCGCAAGTTTCTCCACGCCGACAAATAGCTGATCGAGATGCGACGGGCCATTCCCGGGCGGTATTTCGATGCGGATTTTATCGTCAAAGCCGATCAATCCCACCATATCCTGCTGGTTGGACAGCAAGTACGCCAGCGAGCAAGCCAGCACCGATGCATACTCATACTTGGTAACAGTGGTAGTCTTTCCAGTCACAGGGTCTTTCTGACCGGCTGAACCAAAGCGCATGGATGCCGACGCATCAAGGCAAATCGTGGCACGGAGATTGGTCTCTTGCTCGTATTGTTTTACATAATAGCGATCGGTTTTGGCCAGAACTGTCCAATCAAGATGTTTGATCTCATCGCCGGGCACATATTCCCGATGCTCGGCGAATTCAATGGAAAACCCCTTGTGCGGGCTTTTATGCAATCCGGCGTAAACACCCTCTACCACACCCCGGACGGTGAATTCCATGCGCCGCAGTTGCGCCGCCTGCGCCGGCTTGAAGAAGCGATATTGAAGTTTTGCCAATTTTGCTCCTTGCAGTGGCCGTGCATCGGTCAGGTGGCTGGGCCTCGTGTCAACCAGTTCATCGCCATGGAACCATACTCCTGCCGACGCCGGATTAATTTGGCAATTTCCAGACGCTGCATATCCAGGCCGGTGCGGGTTCTCACCAGCAGCACACCGTCTTCCTTCAACGCATTTGTCGCCGAAACGCTAATGGTGGCATCCAGAACAAGTGCCGCCTTGGCATCGTCAAACATGGGGTAGGGGGGATCAAAAAATATAAGGTCAAAAGACCCCATGGCTCCACCCCAAATATCTCGCCGTGTAAAAACATCTGCCGCCACCACCTTGCTGCTAGCCTTAACGCCCAATGCCTCAATATTGTTGCGGAGGGCGGCAAGAGCGCTGCGATCTTGTTCCACGAATACGGCTTCCCTGGCACCACGCGAGAGACACTCAAGCCCGATACTACCGGTACCGGCGAAAACGTCCAGCACCCGAACGCCCTCGAAGCCGACGGCGATGGCTAAGGCATCAAAAACAGATTGTTTCACACGATCGGTTATCGGGCGGGTTGTCTTGGAGGGTGGACTCGTCAACGGACGATGCTTGAATGTACCGGCGATAATTCTCACAAACGCCAATTCTACGCGGCTCTTTGGAACGCTGCCATGTCGGCATCTGAGGGTTTTACATCAATGACGAAAGACCACTCCACAGCGCGTATGAGATTTCAGGGTGACTGTCGTGGCGAAGTGCATAAGCTCCAGCACCATAAACAGACTTAATGTCACTGTGCTATGGGGCACTTCGCACCGGAGTGGGGTATCGGCTAACGTCCAGCGTTGGGCGCTATACGTCGGGCAATTTTTTCGGCTGTGGGCCGAACCACACTGGCCAAATCCCCCTCGAAAGAAATTTCGCTGTGGCAGCGTGCTGCCATTCTTCGCGACCGAAGGATTATCGCTAAATCGCGGTTTGAATCAGGCATGAGCGTCGGGGAAACTGTAATCTTGAAACAGGCGGACATCGAGGCCTCTCCGAAAAAACAAATATCGGAAATTCATTCGACCTCCATGTCGGTAGCAACGCTACACAGGTGTATGATTCGGCTAAATCTTGAATTCACGTTAAGCAAAATTCGTACCACTATTGTGCGCACGGATATGGCGGCATTATTGGCTTAAAAATCGTAATTACACTAGACAAAGCTTGGTTATAGGACGCTTTTGTAGTGGCTGAGGCTGTGCTGTCTGTCTTGCAACAGGGTGGCAATAGACAAATTCGCGCGTATTCCCATCGGTTATGAATCGGTCGCCCACCGTGACCCAAGAGGGTCACTGCGCCACCGTCCCCAGCGAACCATCCGTCGGTTTCGGCTTCGCAATACCGCTTTCCCGCTGCACCGCAACCCATACCTTCCGTATGTGGTGGCCGCTCAATCGAAACATTCCAATCACCCTTGTTCCATCAGGCATGCGGCAAATCAGGTGCGGATAGCGACCACTGGTGAGATGCCATGTGCCTAATCTTGGTGCCCGCCGCGCCGCGTGCGTCAATAAAGTTTGCGGCAGCCATCGGTTGTCGGGCAGGTGATATTCCTTCAATGTTCCATCGGCAACATCGTGAAAGAATCTTCGAGCGGATGAAAACTTCTGTTTCAAACTGCATGCCCGTGCCAGAAAATTGGTCAATGCCTGTGTCTGCACTTTGGTGTAAAGCAGGGCGGTTGGGTTGGATGGCATGTCCATCCAATATTTCTGCCATAATTTTTGGAATCGCCCATTATCACGTCCAAACGCCATACGCCATGCCTGATTGGCCGAATCACCATGCTTGTACAACGCCATATAGCGCATGAACGGCCTGCCATACTTACCATGGTCGGCCCACGCGAGAAAGTAAATCATGGACCAAGCCTGATCATAATTTGTGCCCATCAGCACATCGTTCCATTCGTTGTAAGGCATGTGCCGCATGCCACGAATTGAACGCAGTTTATGATGCTTAATTTCCCATTTAATCCTCTGCAGTCGCCATGGCGGTATCCATCCGGTGACAAAGCTGTTGCCGGTAAAAAGGCCCTCGCCGAAATATTCCGCAAGTCCCTCGTTGGCCCAAGGTGGAAAGGGACGGCCAATCATTGCGTACGTAAACTGGTGAAAAGCCTCATGCTGAATGATGTGCCACATCTGATGGGTAATTTTTGTTCCCGCATCGGCCAGCAGCCGCTGGCCATGATAACCAACAATAAATACACCGGCACTGCCGTGCGGTGCACCGGCCTGAAGGTACTCCTGCCGGTGCCGAAATATATAAAACGGCTGCTTTTGATTGACGACTCCGCCGAAATAGCGATGCAGACGGCGTTCATACGTTGCCGCCACAAAATTCATACGCAGCCATATCTGCCTTAAAATCCGACGGCTTTCATCGCTATGAATAACATAATATCCCGGTAGGTTGTATACCTTCATCGGGCGGGCGGTTGATCGACCGACGGCTGCCCATCCCATGCCGATTATGGCCCACGTCACCCATCGGGATCGTTTGATACTACGCATCGATCAATCCTCCACCGTGCTCGGACACTGTACCTGGCACACAAGCTAACCGAGCTTTGCGAGCGCCTTTTCCAATAATTCACCAACCAGCTTGGGATCCGCTTTGCCCTGGCTCAATTTCATCACAGCGCCGCGCAAAAAGCCGAGCGACGCCTGGCGCTTTTTGGGGTTGTTTCGGTAATCATCAATCGCTTGAGGATGGTTAGCCAGCGCGGCATCAACCCACGCCTGCGTAGCAGAAGCATCGCGTATCTGCAACAACCCCAACTTCTCAGCCACGGCCATTGGTGCCATGCCCGTTCCGTCACACAATGATTCAAATACGGTTACTGCCGCCGATGCGCTCACCGTGCCATCCTCGATCATTCCTGCCAACTGAGCATATTGATCCGCTCCCACACCTAAATCGCTGATCAAAACCGTTTCGCCCCGCTCGCTCGCCAGCGCATTGGCTGTCTTGGCTGCTGCACCAAGCATTAAATTGGCAATACGTTTTGGTAAACGCTTGAGATTGATCGCCGCGTCAAATAAATCTGCTACGGCCTTATCTTCCAGTAAGGCCGCCGCCTCCTTACGTGTGAGGTCCATTTGCAGGTAGCGCCGCAGTCGGGCCATGGGCAGTTCCGGTATCTGGGCCTTGATTCGACCAATCCAGTCTGCATCCACATGCAAAGGCACCAAATCAGGATCGGGAAAATAGCGATAGTCGTGCGCCTCTTCCTTGGATCGTTGCAGCGTGGTGCACCCTTTGTCATCGTCCCAACCGCGTGTTGACTTTCCGGCCTGCATTGCGGCGGACCGATTGTTTAAAAACTCCGTCAATTGCCGCTGAATTTCATATTCACATGCCCGCTCCACCGACCGAAAGCTATTTAAATTTTTAACCTCCGTAATGGCCGTCTTATAAACTTTGCCATCATCAAAAATGTGCAAGTTGATATTCGGCTCAAACCGCATGTGCCCTTGCTGCATGATCCCCTGCGAAACTCCCAGATAACGGCATATCTGCCGCAATTCCTCACCAAATAAGCGGGCTTCTTCGGGTGTGGAAAAGTCCGGTTCCGTAACGATTTCCAGCAGTGGCGTTCCCGCTCGGTTCAAATCTACCATACTCACCGATTGCCCAGCCTCGTGCAGCAATTTGCCCGCATCTTCCTCCAGATGCGCCCTCCGAATGCGAATAGTTTTCACTTCACCATTCGGCAGCGGCAATTCCACCGCCCCAGCTCCGCAAAGCGGTTGGTCGTACTGGCTTATCTGATAATTCTTCGGCAAATCTGGGTAATAGTAGCTCTTTCGGTCCCATTTGGTCTGGGACGCAATTTCGCATCCCAGTGCTGCTCCCACCATCATCGCCATTTCAACCGCCCGACGATTGATCACCGGCAGAACACCAGGCAATCCCAGCACCACTCCATCAACTTGAGTATTGGGGTTCTCGCTGAACCCGTTGGCTGCGCCGGTGAACATCTTCGATGCCGTAGCCAATTGAACGTGAATTTCCATTCCTATTAGGACTTTATATGCCGGTTGCGTCATTTTTACTCCGCTTTTAATTCGCATGGGCCTGTTTTTTCACAGGCGATATCACTCGCCGTGCGTATCGACTTTCCACCTCATCGCCCGATTGCCATTCCCGCAAAGACCAGTCTGACAACTACTCTGGGGTCGGACGGCTCACTTTACGTGCCGAATCCAAGCCTACACACTGGCGATCATCGGCCTTCGCTTTTGCCAATCGTGCGCCAATTCATAGAGACGCGCCAATCGTAGCATGGTCGACTCACTAAACACCGGGCCGAGCATTTGCATTCCAATGGGCAGGCCTGAACTGGAAAATCCACACGGCACACTCATGCCCGGTATGCCTGCAATATTGCAAGTAACGGTGAATACATCGCATAGGTACATTGCCAAGGGATCATTGCTTTTGGCACCAAGTTCAAACGCTGCATCCGGTGTGGTGGGGCTGATAATCACATCGCAAAGTTCAAACGCCCGGTCAAAATCATCCTTTATTAACTGACGCACCCTCTGTGCCCGCAAGTAATAGGCGTCGTAATATCCCGAAGACAGCGCATAGGTACCCAACATGACGCGCCGCTGAACTTCCGGACCGAAACCCTCGGCTCGGCTGGCGGCGTAAAGTTCAAATAAATCTGATGCCTGTGTCGTCCGGTGACCGTAATGCACGCCATCGTAGCGGGCCAGATTACTCGATGCCTCGGCTGGCGCAATGACATAATACGCCGCGATTCCATAACGCGTGTGCGGCAAGCTCACGGGCACAATTTCCGCCCCATTGCGCCGAAAAAAATCCACGGCCGTGTGTACAGCAGTCGCTACTTCCGGTGAGAGTCCATCCCCAAAAAATTCCTTCGGCAACCCGATACGAATCTTTTCCGGTGGTTTGTCAATGTCCATCAGATAGTCCGGAGGCGTTTGCGGCCAACTGGTGGAGTCCTTGATGTCCGGGCCTGCAATGGCGTTAAGTATCAATGCCGCATCGCGAACATCGCGCGTCATAGGGCCAATCTGATCGAGTGAACTGGCGAACGCGACCAGTCCATAACGCGATACCAACCCGTACGTGGGCTTAAGACCTACAATTCCGCACAGCGCTGCTGGTTGCCGAATCGACCCTCCCGTATCAGAACCCAGCGCGGCCGCACAAAGACGCCCCGCTACCGCCGCCGCCGAACCACCCGACGACCCACCTGGCACGCATCTGGTGTTCCATGGATTGCGCGTTGGCCCGAACGCGGAATTTTCGGTGGAACTGCCCATCGCAAATTCATCCAAATTCGTCTTGCCTACAAACACCGCTCCTGCCGCCTTTAGGCGCTTTACGACGGTTGCGTCATAAGGGCTGTAAAAATTTTGCAACATTTTTGACGAACATGTCGTGCGTCCTTCCACTGTGCATAAATTGTCCTTCAGCGCAATGGGCACACCTGCCAGCGTGCCGAGCTTTTCACCTCGGTCCAAAGCGGTATCGATAGCCGCGGCCTGCGCAAGCGCTGCGCCCGAATAGGTTTCATTAAAGGCGTGCAGCGTATCATCATGCGCTGCAATCTGATCTAAAAAAGCGCGAGTGGTTTCTGTCGCGGTAATCTCGCGTTTTGCTATTCTTTGAGCCAATTCATAGGCACTCGTTTCCGTTAGCGATGCATCCGACAAATTATTACCTTTCAATTATCAAACGCCGCGTCATTAATGCGCAGCCGGTATCCACCGCATGGTATCAAGGATGTGCAGCGCCGTCTGCCGCTCGCGTGAATTGCGTACAACTGCGAGTGCGTCGACCACGCTGCTGCCGGATTCCAGGCGCGTCAAAACGAGTTCGGTAAATGGTTTACCGTGGTAGTACCCGCTTACCTGCGTGGCCGCCAGATTATTAAGCACATACGACCGCTTTTCCGTCACACGAAACGCGGGATTTCCCTTGTATATCCAGTTCGGCCGATGGGCTACCACAATGGTGAGGAAGGGCCGCAGCCGATTATTCAATTCCCCGGCATACAGCAAATATTCTGATTCGGTCGGCGTCATCGTCCGTACGGTGGTCACATCCGCTGGAATAGAAAAAAAATAGTGTCCCGGGCGCTGAGACGGTCTTACGTCCGGCAGCAATCCACGGTTGGATATCCGGGTGGCTCCAATAAGCCCTGCATCCTTCTGATTGCCGGACTTTAACTCAACTGGATTCCAAAAGGATCGCTCCATTGCCACCTGTTGGTCAATCGGACCGTACCCTTCGCATCCCGTCAGCAGTAACGCCGCCCCCAAAGCGCAGGCGGCGCGCGATATCATTCGCATAATCCCTCGTCTTGGGGTAGTAGCACGCCTCAGGTAGCAGTTGTTCATCAGGCGGGGCAATGGGGTGTAAATTCTCATAACCACTCACCTTTCCATTTTCCATTGTCACGTGTGCACTCTCTCTTGCCTGGAATTTAAACCTTATCCGCCACCTGCGGACGGGTCCAGAACCTTTGGTACCGTAAAAAAAGCTCCGACTTTAGAAGGGGCATTCTTCAACACGGCATCAATCGGAAGTGACGGTTCGACGATATCATCGCGCAGCACACTATGCAGGGGCAGCGGATGCGACATGGGAGCCTTGCTCCCCACATCCACTTCCTGCAATTGAGCAACATATTCCAAAATGCTGGAGAGTTGCCTTCCGTAGCGAGTTATATCGTCTTCGGAGAGTTTTAGACGCGACAGCCGTGCCACATGCTCAACTTGCGCCGCCGATAGAGTTTCACTCATGGTTCAAGCTCCCGATAACGGCCCGGCTATGGTGCCCGGACTGGTGCAAACAAAAGCACCGGCCGATGAAAGCCGGTGCCGATAAAACTCGCCATTGTTCACAAAAACATTCATTCACATACTACGATGCCGCAGCAGCTTGGGGTTTTCGGTAAACGAAGCGGCGGCTGAGGCGTTTTTGCACCAACCCGCTCTTGATAGCTTTGGCCGAGGCCCAAACTCGTTGAGGACGACCATCGATAACAACCCGCACCTTTTGCAAATTCGGCTTGAATTTGCGAGCCGACCGTCCTGTGATCTTGATACCAACGCCGCCGAGATACTTGGCCTTACCGCGATAGGTACACTGACGTCCGATGCGAGTCTTACGACCCGTGAAATGACAAACATGAGGCATAACCTGATCCATCCTTAAGCAGGAACAAATTTCAGCAAAATTATATCTAAAACGGCCCACTCGACAAGACTGCTCCGCAAACGGCGTGTTTTGCGACGGACACGCGCTGATTTTCTATGAATTTCGGCCGCCACTCTCGACTTTGCCTCCAAGCCCGCCGCAATAAACATTTCTGGGGAAGCGACATCCAGCTCTCGGCGAATGGGCACGTTAATTTGGAGCGGCGCAAATGCCGACAGGGCAAACGTACTTCCCGCGATGTTCAAAATGCATTTTTAACCGCCAAAAGAAGGGCACCATCACCGATAGGCCATCCTTACGAGTTCCCACCATCTTCCACGTCTTGGCTGTCGGGTGGTTCAGCCGGTACGAATGCCGCCGCCGAGCCCGGCAGCACACAGAGCTTCTGGGCATGTTCCATCAAAAAGTCTATTTGCGGCCGGATTGTCATGCCAGTGATAGCACGTCGGAGTGTTTTTGCCGCCCAGTTTACGTATGTTCGTCGCGAAACATGCGTGATGATCAGCCATTCATTCTGCATTTGAGGCAGTGCTGATACAAGGTCCTGAACATGCAAATGTTTGCCGATGTCGGCCCGTCGCCGATGAGCCGGATCAAAGAATGTACATTCGGTAATCAATACACGGGCATTTTGCACATCCGGGTGGGACAGCGTCTCGGGCAGGGCCGTATCACCGGTATAGGCGACCAGTGGTATATCCAGCGTGTAGGTAATTTTCTCGCCGCGCGCCTTCATGTCTCGCAAAATGTGGCCTGGCAGTTGTTGTGCGGCAAGTTCCGGCTTAAGTTTTTCGCGCCGGTCAATCAGCGTGTAACCCAATGACGCCACGGTATGGCATGTGGGAAATGCCCTTACCACAAGCCCCTTGCGCAATTCATACTCGTCACCGCTGGACAACGGTACAAGTTCATGGGCGATGGCTTTGCCCTCCAGTTTGCCAAATGCGTCGATCATGTTTCCGACGGCTTTGGCAATGGATGCCGGACAGATGACCGTTCCGGGACGCATCCCCTGAAAAAAGCGTTGCGACAGATAGTACGCCAAACCGCCGGAGTGATCCATGTGGCCGTGCGTCAGCAGGCAGAAATCACTGGTGAGTACCGGCCGGGGGCATTTGCCGATATCAAAGACCACATTCAATTCTGGAATCTGTACCACCGATTCCTCCCCGGCTACGCTGTAGCCCAGCACGTGGAAGTAGGGGGTCTTGATACATGCAAGCGGTGGTAGCAGCGGCACACCGCCGACATCATGGTCGGCCGTTAAATGTCGTGGTGCCTTACGGGATGGGTCATCGTTGGCAGTTGGTGATTGTTTACTCTCACGGATATTCATCCGCATTATTACAACGCCTTACACGTCGGCTGTCGACCGCTTGCTGCGCCGCTGCACGCACCCGGGCCAGTCTGGTGGTGATGGGGCAGCCCGGCTGCGGGCATTGGCTTGCTTGCGCATCGGATGGAAAAAACTTTCGCCGGGCAATTTTCGCTTGTTAATTTGGGCAAAAGCAGTTGCAATGGTAGGCTTGTTGGTTTGAGCTGCACCGGGTGTTCAGCGGGGAGTTAACTAAAGATGGGCCTTATGGAAGTGATTAATCCAACTGCTGCATGGACGATACAGGATTCAGCCGAGACGTACGGCATTGAACATTGGGGAAAAAATTACTTCAAGATCAATGCGGATGGCAATGTCGCCATTCACCCTGAAAAGGATCCGAATCGCTCCATCGATCTGAAAAAACTCATTGATCAACTGCAATTGCGAGGCATCCAACTGCCCGTGCTGATCCGGCTAAGCGATATCCTGAAGCATCGACTTGCGGAGATGCAGTCCGCATTTCAAACTGCCATTACCGAAAACGGTTACAACGGTAAATACGCTTGCGTGTATCCGATTAAAGTAAATCAGCAGCGGCATGTGGTTGAGGAGATACTCAACATCGGTGCGCAATATGGGTGGGGGCTTGAAGCGGGCAGCAAGCCGGAGTTGCTGGTGGTGCTGGCACTTACCAATGGTCGCGATACGCCGATCATCTGCAACGGCTTTAAGGATGACGAATTCTGTGAAATGGTGGTGCTGGCGCAGAAACTGGGCAAAAATATTATTCCGGTGGTTGAAAAATTTACAGAACTGGAACTGCTCATCAAATATGGCCAGAAGCACGGCGTGCGACCTAAGATGGGTGTGCGTGTCAAATTGTCCGCGCGCGGCAGCGGCCGGTGGGAATCATCCGGCGGCGTGCGGAGTAAATTCGGCCTGTTTGTGGCGGAAATCATCAAGGCACTGGAATACCTCAAGGAACGCGGCATGCAGGACTGTCTGAAATTGCTGCATTTTCATCTGGGCAGCCAGATTACCAATATCCGCACCGTGAAAAACGCCCTTAATGAGGCTTCCCGCGTGTATGCTGAACTGGTGCGTGCCGGGGCCGGCATGGAATACATCGACGTGGGCGGCGGCCTGGGGGTGGACTATGACGGATCGCAGACCAATTTTGAATCGTCCGTTAATTACAGTCTCCAGGAATACGCCAGCGATGTGGTGTTTCGTATTAAATCTGTATGCGATGAATGCGGCGTCAAGCACCCGACTATCATCAGTGAGAGCGGACGGGCTATGGTGGCATATCACAGCCTGCTGGTATTTAATGTGCTTGGTGTCAGCGGGTTTGATTATTTTAATATCCCTGACCAACTTCCCGCCAACGAGGAAGTGCCGCAGCCAGTCAAAGACCTGTACGACGCCTACCGTGACATTAATTCGAAAAACGTGATGGAAACCTATCACGACGCCGCCCAGCAGCGCGATGAGGCGCTGAATCTTTTTAATCTCGGATATCTAAGCCTGGAACTGCGCAGCCTTACCGAAAAGCTGTTCTGGGGCATATGCGGCAAGGTGCTCAAGCTGCTGCGCGATATGAATTATGTGGGTGACGATTTTGAATCGCTCGAGGCGCAACTATCCGATACCTACTTCTGTAATTTTTCTCTTTTTCAGTCGATGCCGGACAGTTGGGCCATCAAACAACTGTTTCCTATCATGCCGATCCACCGTCTGAGCGAAGAACCGGGTCGGCGCGGCGTGCTGGCCGACATCACCTGCGACAGTGATGGGAAAGTGGACTGTTTTATCGACCGGCGGGATGTCAAACGGACGCTGGAGTTGCATGAATACAGAGGTGATGAATATTTATTGGGCGCTTTTCTGGTGGGTGCCTACCAGGAGATTCTCGGTGATCTCCATAATCTGCTAGGCGACACCAATGCCGTGCATGTGGAACTCGACGAAACCGGCGAAATACACATCGAGGAAATCGTCCGCGGTGATACAGTTCGCGAAGTGCTCCAGTATGTGCAGTTTAATGCCGACGAACTGCTCGCCCGCATGCACAAGGATGTTGAACGCGCCGTGCGGGAAAAAACCATATCGGTGGAGGAATCCGCCCTGCTGCTGCGTTTTTATGAAAATGGGCTCTCCGGCTACACCTACCTTGAAGAGCCGCACGTTCGTTAACCCGTCGCGAGCCGGTCGGTCGATTTAATCAACCGCGTGTGACGCAATGGAGGCGATGATGTCCGCCGGTTCGCGTGGTGGTGGGGCGGAAGCATCAGGCTTGCTGTATTCGATTGCGAGTTGGGTAATGGTTGGTTGCACATCATTAAGCAATCGCTGTGATTGATTCAAATCCATTGGTAGATATTTTGCAGCACACAATACCAGTGATTTGGTGGCTGTCATCAGGCACGCCGCCACTGCACGCGCTTTCTGCGCTGTTGCATCACTGATCAGCGCACCGAATGCCACGGCATGAAAGTGCCCCGTTTGCTCCGTGACACCATCCAACTGATCGTGAATGGCCGCCGCCCATGGCCAGCGGCGTGAAACCTCCCATATATATTCTCCGGTGGACAACGATGCCTGTTGCAGACTTAAGGGGGTGTTTGCCGTGCACAGTGTGTCCACCAAAGCGGGAAGGGCAGAAAAATCACCATGGCGGCTGGCATCAAAAACTGCGCCGGCGGCGAAACCGTCCAACGGACCTATGGCCAGTTTCAGCGCTTGAACGAGAAGATGCTTAAACTCGGTCGGCTGTTTAAGGGCACCTTTGGCGATGAGCGTTTCCACGCGGAAGCAATCCGCATATCCCCCGGACTGTGGCGGGGCAACATCCATCAGTTGAACCATCGAAAGCATATTCACGCGGCATATCCTTTCAACACCGGCCGTTCAATGGGCGATTGGCCGACCACCATATTTTAGCCGTATTATCGGCAGAACCATTAATATCATGCCAGTCTTTGAACCTGAAAGAAAGATAGATGATCAATTGCTCCCGATCGGCACCGCGCTTATCATCCCAACAGGAAGAATTATGCAGCTATCAAAGCGTACCCAATATGCCATTCGCGCCATGATTTGCCTGTGCGCAAAGTACCCGCATGAATTTATGCAAACACGCGAATTGGCAAGTCGGGAAAAGATACCGACTAAATTTTTGGAATCCATCCTTGCGGCGTTGTGCCGGGGAAAGTTTCTCGTCAGCAAGATCGGGGCTAGTGGGGGTTATCGACTGGCGCGTCGGCCTGAGGACATTTATTTAAGCGAATTGATTGCCCGACTGGAAGGGAAAAAGCTCTCCTCCGAGAATGCAGAAGTTTCGGAAGACATGCGATCTGGAGAGTTGGCCGTCAATTTGCTGCAGCACGATTTGACGTCTGCCTTCGAGGGCGTTTTGCGTCAAACCACACTCGCTATGCTCAATGAGCGGGTACATCAGCACTCTCGTGGAGGTCAAATGTTTTACATATGAGCGATTCGAAGGACAGAAATATCAATCACGATAACGTTCCACCACGCAAATCGTCGGTTGGACAACATCTACGCTCCGTTTTTATCGGCGGTCTGATAACCATGGTGCCACTTATCGTCACCATTTGGGTCATCATGCTGGTGTACCATGTGGTAACGTTTATTTCCTACCCGGCGGCCACGTGGATTGTAGATTCTAAACTGTTCCAGCATCTTCTCCATGCGCCGGCCCACAGCGTGCAATACTTGGCACCGGTAATCGCCATTATTCTCTCAATTATGGCGATTTATATACTGGGTATTCTTGGATCGTTTGTGCTTGGGAGGCAAATTCTCAATGCCATTGATCGGTTTATTGAGAATTTGCCTTTGCTTAAGGGCATATACAGTACCACCAAACAGGTGATCGGCGTATTTCGGCGCGGGGGTGGTGGGTCTGGCTTTCAACGCGTCGTGCTGGTGGAATTTCCCGGGCCCGGGCTTTGGACGGTGGCGTTTGTTACCAATGAGGTGCAGGATTCCACCTGCGGCACACATTATGTGACGTTGTTTATCCCCATGACACCCAACCCCACCAGCGGTTTTTTTCAGATGGCACGGGCAGATGCGGTTCGCAACACCGACTGGACGGTCGATCAAGGTATCAAAATCGTTCTAAGTGGTGGATTGCTGGCACCCAATGTGCTGGATTTTGGTGCCAGATCCGATGCCGTCAAAGCGGGCGTCTGATCGATAGGATAATGACATAATGACAGAGTCGCGGGGGCGTGGCACCTAAACGGTGGTCGATGGCTGAAGAAATGTGATTTTTCGCCTGCGTAGCAACAACCATGCTGTCGCGGCGTTTATCCCCGTGTGGGTCGTAACGGAGATGTGCATGACAGGTGATTCAGTTTCGGTCGGACGGCATGGCCAAGCCGAAATGCCGCCCGTGGAGCAACTGAAACAGGTTCGTGAGGCGATGCTTACCGAAATACGGAAAGTTATCGTCGGGCAGTCGGACGTGATGGAATTGTTGATGCTGGCCCTGTTTTCCCGCGGCCATTGCCTGCTGGTGGGCGTGCCGGGCCTGGCCAAAACGCTCATGATCAGTACGCTCGCCAAGGTACTTAGTCTCGATTTTAATCGCATTCAATTTACGCCTGATTTGATGCCGTCCGATATTACCGGCACGGACATCATTCAAGAGGACCCGCAATCGGGAAAGCGCGTTTTCAATTTTGTGCGTGGCCCAGTTTTTACCAATATGCTCCTGGCGGATGAAATAAATCGTACACCTCCCAAAACCCAGGCGGCTCTGTTGCAGGCCATGCAGGAGTATCAGGTGACGGCGGGAGGTCAGACGTATCCGCTTAATCCACCGTTTTTTGTCCTTGCCACCCAAAACCCTGTTGAACAGGAAGGCACCTATCCCTTGCCCGAAGCTCAGTTGGACCGCTTCATGTTCATGGTAAAGGTGGGCTATCCGCAGCGAGATGATGAACGGCGGATCGTCAAAGCCACCACGGTTGATGGAGTGGCCGACCCGCAGGCCGTGCTGTCATCCGCCGACATTTTGGCAATTCAAAAAATGGTTCGGCGTCTGCCAGTCAGCGATCACGTCATTGACTATGCCGTATCCCTGGTGCGCGCCACCCGGCCGGGCGAGAAAGATTCGCCGGAATACATTAACAATTATCTGACTTGGGGTGCCGGTCCGCGTGCGGCGCAAAATCTTGTGCTGGGGGCCAAAGCGCGGGCGCTGCTGCGTGGACGGCTTAATGTAAGCTGCGACGATATTCGTCAGATGGCCAAGCCGGTGCTGCGGCACCGCATTATTACAAACTTTAATGCGGATGCCGAAGGCATCGATACCGACGCCGTTGTGGAAAAGCTCATCGCGTCGGTAAAAGAGCCGGATGCCGAGGCGTACAAACCGGCCGAAGCATAACCAAAACGTCATGCCTTAATTGTTCCCGTCACTAGCGCCCGGGCTGCGTCCGCGTGGGGCGGATTGGGTCCGCAGGATTGTTGAAGTTTCCCCACAAATGTGCCGATGCCAAGACTGTGATGTTTATCGGCATCGCCAGGCTATTCGAGATGCGGAAAACTCGGTTACTGGCGGTCAGAGAGGTACTTGGCCCATGACTATGGTGGTAACAAAAAAGGTGAAGGTCGCACCGGAGCGAAAATATTTCACCCTTGCAGATGCCCGCAGGGCACTGGTTTTAGTGGAGAAGATCGCCATAGACATTCAGCGTATCGAATCGGTCCGTCGGTCAATTATTCATGACATCGACGCGGCCCAGCGTCAGGATGCACCGGCCGAGGAGATTGTAGCCATGGAGCAGGAATTTGATTTGATGACTGAGAGGCTCACCTCCTTGGTCGACGAATTGACGGCTATCGGGGTGGAGCTTAAAGACCCTGCCCGCGGTTTGGTCGACTTTCCCGCTACCTTTGAGAACCGGGAGATACTCCTTTGCTGGCAGCTCGGAGAGCCGACCATCGAGTATTGGCACGAAACGAGTGGTGGCTTTGCGGGTCGCCGCATGGTGGCTGACCTCGAACGAAGCCGAGTTCCCCGGCAACCGCGCTGAGTTGGTGTGGTATGGCGTCAGTATATCTCAGGTTCATTCCGGCGATTGCGCCCACCAACTGACTTTAACATTCATTTAACTTGTTAAGTGAATGCGTCGCTTTGCGTTCAAAGGGATTGCGGAAATCCGTTGACTTCGGATTTCGTAATAATGACCAGGCCAAAATCATAATCAATTGACACGCCTATCAACCGTGTCTACTATCTTTCATGAGCTGCGGAAAAGTAAGCACGCAGAGTGATGTTTGAGGAGGTCAGCGATGGCTGGCGATAATGTAAAGCAGTTTACAGATGCTAATTTTCAAGAGGAAGTATTAACCAGTTCTGAGCCTGTATTGGTGGATTTTTGGGCGGAGTGGTGTGGGCCGTGCCGTATGTTAGCCCCGACAATTGATGACTTGGCCTCGGAATATAAGGGACGCGTGAAGGTAGGCAAGGTAGACACCGATGCCAACCGCAACACAGCGATGAAGTTTCAAATCAGTGCAATACCCACCATTATGCTCTTTAAGAACGGCGAGCCAGTGAAGAAATTTGTTGGTCTTACCCCGAAAAAAGATTTTAAGTCTGCGATCGACGCCGCCTTGAGCTGACAAAAAGCAGACTCCAAAGAAAGACCCCAAGGCCTCTCAGCGGTGTTGCCCGCTGGGTGGCTTGGCTATTTTCGCTCCAGAACTTCATTCCGTTTCGGCCGTTACTCGCCTTAGTGGGCGGCCGCGTAGCAGAGTACATTGCGTGTCAGATTGACGGCCGATGCCGGCGCATATCCCGCGATGCCCCATGTGTTGGTCCCCAGCAGACCAGATGTAATATCCTGCTGTGAGAATATAACGACCCATCGGCCATTTTTCTTTACACCCAGCAACTGCGGGGTTTTCTTATAGCCCATCTGCTGAATGTAGTAGCGGCGGTAAACAGCGTGGCTTGCATTGATGCCGCCGGGCACGTTACCGATATAAATCCTGCTCCTTCCGGGCAGACTTACCAGCGGCGTGTGTGGAAAAAGTTTGCGAATGAGGCTTTGGACCGAATCGGCGAAAGCCATGTTACCACCCGCAGCATTGGCATACAGCATCCCGCCGGAGTTAATAAATTTACGAACATCTGCAATTTCGGTGCTGGAAAATGTCACGTCTCCCGTACCGGTTAGAACCGCCACTTTGCATGGCTTATTGTTCAGGCCCTGCGGCGTCACGTATGAAAGCTTTAATTGGGTTTGAAAGTTGGTGGCGGCTAATTTTGCCATGCGTTTCCACGCACCCGGTTCCGGATTCCAGTTACCATGAAATTTCAACAGACCAACACCTATGCTGCGCACCGGCGTATTTTTCGCTGGCGGTACCACCAGAGACGTCAATCTCGTACCCAGTGAACCCTTACCAGTACAATACAGATAGAGATTGATGGGGAACTGCCAGAACGAGCGACGTGAGAATCGTCGCCCCTGCCACACGGCACCGACATCTTCAGGGGAAATAACCCATAAATCACGCACGCCATTGGACATGGCCAGCGTCCTCATATGCATGTGATAGTAAGGCTGCATAGTCATGAGTTTGCTCTTCGGAGAGAGCAATTTGAATTCGTAGCGATTGCGTACCACTTCGCGGGCATACCTAATCATTGCCTGGCGAAATCGATTGGAGTTTTGCACGGGTGAACAATACACCAGCCCGCCGTCATTTATGTATTCCCGCAACTTGTGGATTTGAGCCTTGGTGAATTTCGGATCGCCACGACCGGAAATAAACAAGATAGGCGAATTAAGCCATTGGTTGACCGGTGAATGAATATTAACCACCTGCCAACTTAATGGTGCTTCCGTATGATCTGCCACATATGACGTCATGTTGGCGACATCGCGCGGCCGGATATTCCAGCGACCGTAAAAGTTTTTGCCGTAATCTAATTTACTCATGAATATTGGATTCAAGCCCCGGTCCAATATGAGAAGAGAATAGGCCGTACCGATGACTCGGCTGGCGTACCCGTTACCCGAGGGAAAGGCGTTGGATCCCCACCATCCTTGGGCGTTTGGTGGTTTGGCTACCGTCAAGGTATGTGCAAAGTCGTTGTACCAATTTTGTCCGCCAAACTCAGTTAAGCCACTGGCCAAACCCACGCGCTCGTAGCAATACATCTCGTATTGATCGTTGGTATTGGCTGGAAAGTTCTTATTTATCCATGCCAATCCGCGCAAGACGGAAGGATCGACCATGGGCCTTGACCTGCTTTCGCCTGCGCCCAGGAATTCGTCACAGATGAGCAGACTGGCCACACCCGCGGGTGTAAAAGTGGGTAATCGCTTTTGCAGCGGGTGATGAGCAAAGCCGCTGCCCGAAAAATAACCGTAGCCCCATCCGCCATTTACGAGCTGCTTACGTCGCCAATGGCTTGCGGCCAGTGCCCAATATCTGGTCGGAATCCCTATCCCACTGTGGGCGCACGCCCAGACACCAAGCACGCCGTATTGCGTGTTTGAGTTGTCGCAAATCTGCCCGAAGGTTGATCGTGCGAATATCTTTTTAACTCGGATAGGGCCCGCTGCATAGGTGTAGCCACCGCCCTTTCCAATGCTGCCAACGAGGAATCTCCCGTCGCGAACCAAGGCTGAGCGGTAAGCCGATTTGCGAGGCAGCAGCGTCAGGGCATTGGCGGAAAAACTCGCGTAGTAAGTAGTCGGAAACTGGTGCTTTAATAGGAATTGAATGGCCTTTTTCATCGCTGGTTTGAAAATATTTAAGCGGCGCATATGCAGCGTTTGCTGCACGTCAATCAGCGCTTCGGTCACCAGCGCTGTTTTGCCCCCAATATCGTTGAAATAATTTACACTGCTGCCTTTTCGTTCCCAGAGGCGATGGGGCCTTTCTTGTGCGAGCAAATACTTCACGCCCTTGCGGATATCACGAATTACGAGTTTGGAAGAGACGGTCGGGCTAGCCTCGCACTTCCCTATTCCTGCCGAAATGCCAATAAATGCCAGTGCGAGGGGAACGAAGCATCGTTTTGAGTCACTTTTAACCATTTGTAAATTCTCCACCGGGAACACTTGGATAAAGGTACCACAGGTTTTGTTTTTTTTAAAGTCTCCGGTTTGGCCGGATTACAGCGGCCCCGGTATTGAGCAAATTTGCATAGTGCTGCCTGCATCATCGTAAGCCCTGCGAGTCCGCCGGGCCCATTGCTGTGCTCGCATCTTGTTAGGAATGCCAAGCTCGCGTAATTTATGGGTTTTCCGGCGCGGGCCGGAAAAGCGGATTTGTTTTGTAATTTGCAGCGGCGAAAAGGAAACGATCGACATGAGTCAACCGGTATTCAAACATGTGAGCGTGCCTGCTCACGGGCAGGCCATTACCATTACCTCGGATGAAAAACTTCACGTGCCCGACCACCCCATCATCCCCTTTATTGAGGGGGATGGCACGGGAGCGGATATTTGGCGCGCCAGTGTGAGAGTGTTTGATGCGGCCGTGGAAAAAGCCTTTGGCGGCAAAAAAAAGATTGCCTGGATGGAAGTTTACGCCGGTGAGAAGGCGTTCAATAAGTTCAAGACGGGAGAGCCTGTCGGTGATGCTGCCGCATGGCTGCCGAGTGAAACCGTTGATGCATTCAAGCATTTTCTCGTGGGGATCAAAGGGCCTTTGACGACGCCAGTCGGTGGTGGTATTCGCTCGCTTAATGTTGCGTTAAGGCAGATGTTGGATTTATACGTTTGTCTGCGGCCGGTGCGCTACTTCAAGGGTGTTCCAAGCCCGGTGAAGCGTCCGGAAGCCGTGGACATGGTAATATTCCGCGAAAATACCGAAGATATCTACGCGGGTATCGAATGGGCGTCCGGTAGCGAAGAGGCTCGGAAGGTCATCGAATTTTTGAAAAAAGAATTCCCGAAGTCATATGCGAAAATTCGGTTTCCCGATAGCGCGGGTGTGGGAATCAAACCGGTGAGTCGGGAAGGTACTTACCGTTTGGTTGATGCCGCCATTGAATACGCCATTAAGCATAAACGCAAAAGTGTTACCTTGGTGCACAAAGGCAACATCATGAAGTTTACGGAAGGTGCATTTCGTGATTGGGGATACCAGCTTGCGAAAGAAAAATATGGTGCCGTTGAAATTGACGGCGGCCCTTGGTGTAAATTGCCCAATGGAGTTGTTGTAAAAGATGCTATTGCTGATATCACGTTGCAGCAGGTGCTCACCCGTCCCGAAGATTTCGATGTAATTGCCACGCTGAATTTGAATGGCGACTATTTAAGCGACGCACTTGCCGCCCAAGTTGGAGGAATTGGCATTGCCCCGGGAGGCAACGTGAATTACCACACCGGACACGCTGTTTTTGAAGCCACGCATGGTACCGCCCCGAAATATGCCAATCAGGATAAAGTCAATCCGGGCAGCGTGATCCTCTCCGGTGTTATGATGCTGGAGCACTTGGGGTGGCAGGCGGCCGCCGACCTGATTGTCCACTCGCTCGAAAAGACGATTGGCAATAAAGTGGTGACGTATGACTTTGCCCGTTTGATGTCAGGGGCACGTGAAGTCAAGTGCAGCGAATTTGCCACCGCTATGATTGGCAACATGTAACGGCACAGAAAAGCTGTTACGGGAAAATCTTTACCTAAGAAAGCGAGGTTGTTCGATGGGCGAACAATTTAAAGGTCAGACGATTATGGTTGTGGACGATGACGCCGATGTGCTCACAACCATCATGGCGGCCCTTTCCAGCACGGGGGCGAAGCTGGTATCGGCGTCGGACGGTAAAACCGCTGTTGAGGTGGCCGAAAAAGAAAATCCCGATCTCATTGTGCTGGATATGATGCTGCCGGGTCGCAGCGGATTTCTGGTTCTGGAGCGGATCAAAGGGCGCAAACCCAAGGGGAGCAAACCGCGGGTGATCATGATTACCGGCAATTTGGGCACACGTCACAAGACGTATGCCGAATCTCTCGGGGTGGATGATTACATTAATAAACCGTTCCGCATTGATCGCCTGATGAGTTCAATGGAAAAACTGCTTACGCCGCAAGCTGAATAGATAATGCCAAGCGTCGTGGTTGCTCATGCCAGAGTTGCCTGAAGTGGAAGCCGTTCGTCGCACTCTGATTGGGACCGTCGATGGTCGCCAAATCGAGGGCGTGAAGGTATTGCGCCGGGATTATTTTCGTCGCATGGCATTTCCGGCAGAGCAGCTACTTGGGCACACGCTGCGTACCATCGGTCGACATGGTAAACGCTTATTCTGGCAGTTTGATGCCGACGTTTGCATGGTTTCGCATCTGGGTATGTCGGGGCGAATTACGCTTCGAATGCCCGGCGATGCGTGCCTGCCGCATACTCATCTGATCATCGTGTTGGCCGGAGGAATCCATTTGCATTTCAGCGACCCCCGGCGTTTTGGCGGCGTGTGGCTTTATAATCGCGGCACTGATGCTGTAGCTGAACATGTGCAGGGCCGCATGGGCGTTGATGCTCTGAGTTTGCGGGAAGCGGATTTGATCACCTGGTCGCAGAAAGCCACATGCTTGAAAGCGGAATTGCTGAATCAAAAGACAGTTGCGGGATTGGGGAACATTTACATCGATGAGGCGCTTTGGATGGCGCAACTCCATCCATTGCAAAGCGTGCAGCGTCTCGGGCCTGAATCACGCGCGCGGCTGGTGGCATGCATCGGCCAGGTGCTACGCGCTTCACTCGACCGTGGCGGCACCACTTTGCGTGATTATCGAGATGCCAAGGCCAATAGGGGTGGATTTGCGGAGAGTCTGGCTGTTTATGGCAAAGCCGGGCAGCCCTGCCGAAGGTGTGGTACAAAATTAAGGGGTTTGGTTGTTGCGCAGCGTTCGACCGTCGTATGCCCCAAATGCCAAGCGCGCCGAAAGCGGGGCGAGCATGCCAATTGAAGGTAGAATTCAGGCCGGCGGTTGCCGATGGGAATAAGTATGATCCATCATCCAAGTTTTATCTTTCTTTTAGCACTGCTGGTGTTAATCATTACGGGGTTAATTAACTACATTCGGCCTGATAGAAAAGGCATAGCCCCATCCGTTATCACCATCACCGGATTTGCAATGGCGGTGGGGTTGGCTATTGGGGGCGTGGCGTGGAAGTTGGGCCATATCGGCCGACCGGTATCGGCCACCAACTCCGGACTTTTACTCCACTGGCTGCAAATTCCCGGCGTAGGACTCATCAACCAGCCGGTATGGATTACCATCGGAATTCGGAGCGATACGCTGGGCGTGGCATTCTTTATAGCAGTTTTATTAATTTGCCTGCTGGGGCAAATTCACTTAAGCGCTTCGGTAAGAAAAAATGAACCACAGGGTATCTACTACGCCTTTGCCGCCTGGGCTTTGGCAACGATGGCCGGTGCGTTTTTGGCGGTGAGCGTGCTGGAACTTCTCGCTTTGGTTTTGCTTTCTGCCTTGATGGGATGGTTGATGTTGATGCTTAGCCGGGATGAGCCGGTGGCGGGCCCGGGGTTATTGGCGGCAGGGCCGCTGCTGATTCCAATTGGTCTGGCCGGTGCTAGCTTGGCGTTAGTGACAGCCGGGTCTGTCACGGGCGGGTTGCAGTGGCTGGCGGGTGGAGCACCGTGGCCAAAGTTGATTCCATTGGCGGGTGGACATCCGGTCGGCGGATTCTCAAGTGGCGACGTAACTGGTGTGCTGGTCGGACTGGGTGTGCTGGGTTTTGGCGCGCAGATACCTTTCCAAATCTGGCCACACGAATATTCAAAATCTGCACCGTCATCGAATTACCTTCTGATGATCAATCTGATCCTTGGTGCATCACCATTTCTGGCCGAGCGGCTGTTGCCTTTCTTCAATAGCGACGCCCGATTGTTTTTGGCGATTGCCGCCGCCGCCACGGCACTTATCGCCGCGCTTGGCACCCTTGAGCAGACCGACATCCGGCAGATTTTAGCCGGACTCACCAGTTCCATTACGGGTTTGGCCCTGGTATTCATTATGACGGGATCGAGTGCGGCGGGGCTGACTTTCGCCCTCATCAGCCTTCTGGGCATGACGGGATTAATGATGATCGCAGGAACCGTTGTGCATGCGTCCGATCGCGAGGTGGACATCGGCCGTTTGGGCGGACTATGGCGCCGGCTTCCACTATCTACTATTTTTTCATTGTTACTGATCGTCGCGCTGACGGGAGGAGCACGCATGGGTACTGGCGGGTCAATGCGGCTTGGCCTGAATAAATTACATGCATATGCCACGGCGTTGGGTGTGTGGGGCAGGCTGTTAAGCTGGGTACCGCTCATTGCGGTGGCGGTGATCACGTTATCACTCATGCGTTGGTGGTGGAGAATTTTTATTATTAAGCCGTTGGCGGTGCCTTCGCCAAGCATCCGGGAATCACCTTTGCACACATTTCCGCCATTGATTCTACTTGCCGGAGCCTGGGTGGCAGGCACCTCTTTTTTAGACTTGCCGATGCTTATCCACCGCGCCATTTCCCACGAAGGTCAGCTAGTCATACTCCCCGTGCAGGGGGCGGCCGGATGGGTGATAACCTATATCCCGTGGATATTTCTTTTTGCTCTGCTGCTGGTTGGATTGTTATACAGCCGTGGAGATGGATGGCTTAAACGCATTGCCCGGCTGCCCGGACCTAATCTGGTGAGTCGGTGGCTCACCGCCAACATGTATGTTGCCGAGATGTACAGCTTTGTGCTCGGGCGGCCTGTTCGAATGATCTCGGTTGCACTGGCGTGCATTGATGAGTGGCTTTCGGGCTGGCTGGTTCTGATGCTGGCATTGGGCATTGGGACACTGGGATTACTGGTAGCCACTCTTGAGGGATTATGGACTCTCCGCTGGTGGCCACCCCACGGACGCCGAATGCCACCAATCGAGGATATCGCGGCGGGTAAAGAACACCATCAGGCTTCGTCGTAAACCATTTTTAATGGAGCACCGTTTGGCATCATTTAATTACAGTGCAATACTCACGTGGCTGATTGCTCTTCCGCTGGTCGGATCCGCCATTGTGGCCCTGCTGCCAGCATCACGCGTCAAACTCATTCGCAATACAGCAATTGCCGCCATGGCAGGCATGGTGGTGTTGGCCGCCGTCGCCGTACGCCTTTTCAACTGGGCACCGTCGGCGGGTGGTCACTTTCAATTAATGCAGATATGGCCATGGATTCCGGCCCTGCATGCAGCCTATTTCGTTGGTGTTGATGCCCTGTCGTTGTACCTGATTCTATTCACGGCAGCACTTGGCCTGCTGACGGCAGTGGGAAGTTACGGCGTCGGACATCAACTGCGAGCCTATTATATATCCATTATGTTGCTAACCGGTTTTATGATCGGTGCGCTGGCCGCAGAAAATATTTTTCTCTTCGCATTATTCTTCATACTTTCAATTTTTCCGATGTACTTTATTACCGGCCTGTGGGGGGGAGAACGACGGCAATCAGCCGCACTTAAATTCGGACTCCTGGCGCTCGTCTCGTCAGGACTTCTGTTTGCGGCCATTTTTCTTGCCCCCCACGCCAACCAGATGCATGAGGTGGCGGCAAAGCGCACCGGCCTGTCGCATTGGGTGATGAGTCATGACTTGGCCATTGTTGCCGCTGGCCGGCTTTCAACCGCGCAGTGGTTTCTCTGGTTGATATTGATTGCGCTGGGTTTGCGGATTGGCATTCCGGGATTGCATATCTGGCTACCCGACTTTTGTTGTGAAAATACCGGCGCGTCGGCCATGCTGGTACTGGGGGGCAATTTTTTGCTTGCAGCCTATTGCGTTGAACGGCTGGGCGGCCCTCTGCTGCATTTGCAGTCGGCTCATATCCGCGTTTGCATTGCCTGGGTAGTGGGCATTGGCGTCATATTGATTGCGCTTTCGGGTCTGGCTCAAAATGATCTGGGGCGGCTTATTGCCAGTTGGATCAGCCTCCAGGCCGGTTTGATTACATTGGGTGTCCTGGCGTTTACCTCCGGTTCGCTCGAGGGAGCGATGCTTCAATCAGTGGGAGCGGTAATTACGCTTGCCAGCTTGCTATGGGTGTGCCACGTACTGCAACTTCGCGCTCGCCATCGCGATTTAAGCCGCCTCGGCGGGATATCTCAATTGATGCCCGGCCTGTTTGGTTTGTCATTACCCGGTTTCATCGCGGCGATGGCGGTGCCGGGTTTCTGTCTATTCGCCGGTGAGTTTTTAGTTACCCGATCCGTATTTGGACTGCATCCGGGGAAAGGCTCATCACTTGGATTTTCATCCTTTGCACATTGGCAGGCGGTACTGGGGGTGACGGTGATTTTGGGACTGTTTTTGATGATCGCCACACTTTTGTGGACTATCGAGCGCGTATTTTTTGGATCCCCGCGCCCCGAGTATTCACACTTTCAAAAACTCAGTCGGATGGAGCGTCTCGTTCTCGTGCCGCTTGTCGCATTCAATCTGGCGTTGGGTTTGTTTCCCATGTGGTTGATCATTGACCCTCTGACTTCAACCATTCGCACATTGGCGCACATCGGTGCCAACTGAAGCCGATCTGGGACAATGTGCCAGGGTTAAAAGCTCATTCAAAGTTGTGTTATGCAAATCTATGCGCCCGACAGGGATCGAACCTGTGACCTGCGGTTTAGGAAACCGCCGCTCTATCCAACTGAGCTACGAGCGCCACCGATGAGCCATATGGCTGCAACTGACGGCTAAGAGTATATCGTCCGTGACCCGGGCGGGCCATGGAGGCACGACGGGCGGCGCTCCGCATGATGGCCATCGGAGGCGACAATAATTTATGGCTCGCCAAATGGTAGCGCCAATATGCGCAGGGGAATGGGCGTAATGTGCGGATGGCTGATCGGGCCGTGCACATGCAATTGAAGTAATTGCGATCTTGCCATGCCGACAAACAGTCCAAGTATCGGGATGGATGTTCCCGATGGTGACTGGGTGATAAGCTCCAGATCGACGTGCTGATTATTTAAATCCATCGTGCCTTGGCCCAACAAATCCACACCAGGGCTGTGAAGCTGAATTTTGCTAAATTTTACAGAGTTACCCTGGATGGTGTAATCCACCTTGGCACGGTCAAATGCCGAACTTACAGGCAGTCTGAGTGTGGCAATCTGCAACAGTCCCATCGATAGCGGAACGTTGTAAATGCTGGCTTTGGTAATGACCAGATTACCGTAGCCGTGGGTGCTGCTGAGGTGCCCAAGCAACTGGGCAAAATGCAATTTGGCGTTGACCAGCCCGGAGCTGATACGCGGCGACTTTCCGGTCTTCAATACGGTTTTTGCGTTGGGAATAATGGTGGCATCGGCCAACTTCGACATGGGCTGAGTTTTCAGCAGACTGGCCAGTTGGGCGTTAGACAGCTTGAAATTGGCGGACATAGCAACCTTCGGCTTGAAGTGAAGTACTACCTGTCCGCTGAGCAACCCCGACGCGACGCTGCCCGAAATGTGATTGATGCTTAACGTATTATTGATCCGATCCCCAGTAACTTCCCCCTTCAAGGCCCGCACCTTATGACCGGCAATCAAAACATGTCGCAGGTGGAATTCCCCTGCCAGATTGGGAACTGTCTCATGTGCATCCAAATCACCAGCGATGGTGACGGTTCCGCGGCCGATGACAGCTTTAAGGATGTGATCGATGGTGAAGCGGCGCAGCGCGAGTGAGCCGACGAATTTCCAACCCGGACCGGACTTTTCAATACGCCTTTCAAGGTTGGTAAAATACAATTCAAAACGGCCTTGAGGATGAAGCTCAGCAATCACCTTTTGTGCGGGCACAGGAAGCAAACCAAGCCATTTTTCTGACACATGCGGTGCTTTTGCCAGCGCTTGCAGCTTCAGCGAGCCAGTTGCAGGGATGTACTGGCCCGATGTGGTCAGTGCGATTGGGCCGGCATCTGCCGTAAGCGATTGAATATCCACTTTTCCATCGGATATGTTGATAAGCCCCGCGACATGGCGCACCGGTGCGGGAAACGCCGTGGGAGAAATTGTCATGTCGTCGGGTCGGAGTTGGATGGATAATTTATTAATATCGCTCCACAAGGAATGCTCGCCATGGCGAGGAATCGACATGGCAATCTGAAAGCCGCCCGCAAGGTTTCCCGCCGGGCGATATTTTTTCCACAATTTGCGGTAGGAACTGTGTATTTGCGGCGGCGGAACCGAGGTGATGGCCATTCCATTCCACTTGCCGAGGGCCGAAACGGTAACGGGCCCGTGATGGGGTTCAAGTATCGCCACAGAAGCGTGAACCGAGCTTGCCGGATTACCGGCAATCTGTCCGACAATCGAATTCACCAAAAAATGGCCGGGGCTTAATGCAACCTGGGCGGACACATTCGTCAAAGGCCACGGCAGCAGTTTAGGGTGCAGTGCCGCACCCACCAAAGTCAATATACCGTTGACGGCGGGGGCGCCATTTACCCCGCGCGTGATCATGGCATTGACATCGACATAGCCATGGCGTGCATGAAATGGGGCCAGCGCATGCTCAAAAGACCTCGGGAGGCTGTAAAGCATGGCCGCGTTGACGGGCAGGTGGGTGGCAACCAGATGCACATGCGGCTGCATCGAAGAAAGTGAGCCGGAGCGATAATCCACATTTCCCGAAAAGGTAATTGATCCATGCTTTCCGACGGGGGCCATGAGCTTGATAATCTTGGTTCTTCGATCCGAAAAGTATATTTCGCCCTTGACATGGTGCATCACATACGGAAAGTCATGGTAGTAGCCAGTTACATCCTGTGGAAAGATGTGCAGTACAATTTTTGGACTGGAATTCTGGCCCGCCGGGCGGGTTACGTTCGCTCGGAAGGCACCGTAGCCGACAGGGGTAAATTTGTTCCAGATTGGTTTGATATTTTCCGGCAGACATGCTGCCAGACGCTGATCAAAATAGCCCCTCGGCGAGGTGATCGTCAGATTAATAGGACCGCCGGCTTCATCAATGGATACGAGACCATTGAGCGTTACCGGAAACGTTTCCGCGATGGCCCGAACGTTTACAAAATGAATACGGTGCGAGGTAAATCGAATCAACCCATGTACATCATGAAGGGGATAGGGAAAATGCACGTAGCGAGCGGACAAATTTTTGCAGTCAATGATTCCCGCAACGTGAATGTCTCCGTGCCTCAAAGACCGCGTAACGCTGACGGTCATGTTAAGTAGGCCTCGCGGGCGAAGGCGATAAAAGATGCCATCGACCAATCGAAAATTGGAGGTTCGGAAGATAGCGGGGTATCGGGCGGGCAATTTCAAATGGGGCATATTGACCGTAACGCTGAATCGCCTGCCATGTCCGAAACCGTCAAAATGTGCCGTCGGGACGACAAAATGCCATCCCATCGCTACGCCGTTGAGTTTATCAATCGCGAGCGCATTGCCGCTGAACTGCACACTTCCAGTCAAATTACGGATGGGAATGGGTGTCAAACCCAGCCGCCGGCTTTTGTAGGGTATGGCAAGCGACACCCCATCGAGCTGCGCTTCAACGTCCATAGGTGATGAAGGACCAATGCCGAAATGTATCTGCGAAATTTGGCCGCGTAAATTCAGATGCCGCCAAAGATGTTGCAGTGCCGGAGGCAGGCTGCGTCGCAAAGCCTTATTGAGTCTTAGCTGAGGGATATTGGCTTGAAAGCTGCGTGTTGCAATATTCCAACTGCCATGGAGATCAAGTGCTGGACGTCCATTAACTGATTGCTGGTGAATGCTGATGGCGTAAAGTACATGCGAGCGGTGCAATGGTCGCAATACGCCATTAATCGTGCTTGCACCCGCCGTCGAATATACCCCATTGCGGATGACGCCCCATCGTACCACCGCCCCTGCAAGTGTGATGGCCGGCAGATGAATCATTCTTTGGGATGAAGGCCCCGAGATTGCTTGACTATGCGAACGGTGCGCCCGCGTAGTCGGATTAAAATCTTGCGGATGATGCAGAAAGCTCTGATAATTCCATTGCCCGTTATCGATATCCTCCACCAGATTCAAAACGGGACGAATGGCAACAACACGTGATGCCCTCAGCCTCCCGCTGATAAGGCTGACCCAGTTGAAGTGGACTCGTACCGCATCGGCAGAAAACAGTTCGGTTTTTGCCTTGCCTACGCGTGTCACCAACCGCACACCGGACAACTGCAGAACACCGGAAAAAGACAGATGGGCGGATTTAACGGTCACGCGACCATCAAGTGCATTGGAGAGTAATATTTGAGCCATGCCCGCCAAACGCCTGGAGTTGGTCATGTAAATGACGCCGCCGACAACAGACGCAAGCACCAGAAGCGTTATTAAGCCGATCCATCGCCGCATGGAGCCAATAAATGTGGACTGTGGTGCACGATGAGCGTGTCCGATGGACTGCGTCTTCCACCATTTGGCGGGATTACCCCTAGGATACTGATGCAACGATTCCATGTCGCTCCAATGACTCTATTTTAACCCAACTTTCTTGCATTGTCGCATTTCTTGTGAGACTAAATACTGCCTATGATTTCCGAGTGGTACCTAGGGTCGCCACCCGGCAACCCCACCTCTATTTAAGGTTATCCCGCTCTTTTTTCATCCCCTTATCTATAGCCAACTCTGCGCGCTAAAAAAACAAGCATCATCATGCCAACGGCATGATACATTATTTCACACAGAGAGGTTTTTATATCTCGCACAGAGCCGCGGAGTCACGGAGATAAATAAAAAATACTAACTCATCAGGTGCGCAGGTCTTCGCGCTCTCGGCGCTCTCGGCAGTGCAAAATCGTTTTCCTCACCGCGAGGTTCGCAAAGTTAACAGTTAAAATATTGGGTATGAGAACGGCCCAGCGAGCCGCCGGGCTTGTCCCGGCGCGCTAGCGAATGACGCATTCGCGTGCGAAATATCGTCGTGCGCTCCTTGCACCGTGTACCCCGGCGCGTTAGGTTGCGGCCTATTCATTCCAGTTTTGGGGCCGATTGATGGTCGCATTTGCTGAAAATGAAATTCCGATGGGCGGTAGCGGATACAACGCCGATGCCGAAACGCAGAATTATTATGTGCGGAATGGGTATTATTTGCCGACGCTTGGCCGCACGCCTATTCGCGACGGGCCGCCGGGCGCAAACGACCAGCCATCATGGCGGAATATAGCTGCCGCACGCCGATAGCCGCCAAAAAACAGAGAAGAGGAATCAACGGCACGCGGTAGCGTACGCTGCCCAGAAACAACGCATGCATTGCCGTCAAGTATAGGATTGGAATAAGTGTGACGGCCAGCAACGTGTTTCGTCGGTGAAGCCAGAGATGCCAGAGACCGACGATGGCGAACAAATATTGAACCAAATACCAGAATGTCAGCAGAACATTTACCGCCGGATTGCGGAACCCTTTGGCATGCAGCCAAGGAGACCATGTCCGTCCAAGTTTTATAAATGCAAGGCGGCCAACTCGCCACGGATGCTTACGAATCGCGGCAAAAGCCATGCTTGTCCAACGGTCGTCGCGTTCGCTCTCATTTAACTTCTTCATATATGTTGGCCATTTAATGCGCGATTGGCGCGGCCCTCCGGTGGCACCGTGATAAACCGACTCGTAAAGACTGATCCCTTCCAGAGTTGAAAAGCGAAAAAAATTACTGTGAAACAGTTCCCAATTGCGCACCCACCATGGCATCAGGCCGGCGATAATAATTGCCAGTACCACCAGCGACTTAACTGCACGCTGCCTGCAATCTTTTCTCCCGGCAGCGAATGTAAAATAGATCAGTAAGGGAAAAATGCAGAGGGCTATTTCTGCCCGTATGTAGATATCGACGACAAACAGGATTGCAAAAACGCCAATACGCCACCAGTTATTTTTTTGTTCGCAGCACTGGATATAAAAAAGCAGTGTAAGGAGAAACGCGGCTGTAAAAATCGTTTCGCTCAGATAGGATGCTGAAAAACCAATCAGCAGGGGGTCGATGGCAACCAATGCCGCGGATAATAATCCAACCAGGGGATCAACTTGTCTGCCGAGTCGCCAGGCGAGATAAATCAGTCCTCCGCTTATCAGTGCCTGCCAAATTAATATCCCCATCTCATGGCCACCGTCCGTCATTAATACACCCGCCATAAAAATCGGATAGCCTGGCAGGCGTTTGGCATACATACCGGTCACTCGATAGGGCGCACCGCGTTCAATGCTGTGCGCCAGATGCAGGTAATCAAGTGAATCGGGAAATGTGAGCGGATGGATCAGCGCTAACACAATTCGTATCAACACGCCCGCAGCAATCAGTAAACCCAAGATGCGTAGAAACCACTGCGAGGCCGGTTTACTGTTTGGTATGGCATTGGGGGTGTTCATTTATACACCTCTTTGGACTTACGCCTTGGAAAGCGCTTAAATCGCACCTCGTGGGGATCGATACTGATTTTATCAACGTCGGAAAGCATCACGGTAAGACCGGACTCCTGCCGCACAATATGGTAGCGAAGTTCCTCCATTTTTGGGTGGCTGAGCCGATCCGCCGATACGCCCAGTGCGATCAGCCATTGCCGGAGGCATTCCGTCATCACCAACGCATCCGCACGCCGCAGAATGTCGCGATCTAAACAAGCCGGCGGCTTTTTCCGCCCGGGCATCCACAATTGATGTGCCAACTCCTCTGCATGCCGATTGATAATTCGCTGCACGCTTCGCATCTGAGCGGCCGTCTTCACCAATGTCTGCGCGATTTGTGGCTGACAGGCAGCCAGAGCAGGAAGGATTTCCCGTCGGATACGGTTGCGCAGATGCTGCATGTTGCTGTTGGAGGTATCCTCGCGCCAGGGAATGTTGTGACTTACCAGATAATCAAACAATCGCTTCTTGGGAATGTGAAGCAGCGGACGGGCAATCTTGATCGATCCACGACGATGTAGGGGTTGAATCGCTCCAAGACCGTGAACGCCAGCCCCACGCATGAGCCGCATTAAAAATGTCTCCGCCTGATCATCCGCGTGGTGGGCTGTTACAATGCATGTGCAGTGATATCGTTTTGCCACTGCCTGAAATTTCTCCCAGCGAAGTTGCCGTAGCTCATTTTCACTTCGCGGTTTCTGGCTGGCCCGCAGCCGCAGAATGTTCAAAGGAATTTTAAGTTGGCGGGACAGTCGGCGTACCAAGGCCTCGTCAAGTTCGTTTTCGCCCGGTCGCGTGCGGTGGTTGACATGCACCAGCCGCAACCTCCAATGCCAATGATCCGATCGCGATATGGCATGAAGAAGGTGCGTCAGGGCCACACTGTCGGCACCTCCGGAACACGCAATCAGCAGGTACTCCGTCCGTGCCAGGACTTGAGATCGATGCAGATGCTGGTCAAGGTGTTGGATTAGTCCGGTCGGGCGTGGCATAATATCTGTATGCAAACTCCTCGCACGCATGTTAACCAATTTGCCGGTAAACTGCCCGTCCTTTTGGTACTTGTGATGCTGGCCGGAGCCAATTTCGCGTGCGGCCAAAGCCTGCAAAGCCTCCTTAACCATGCCCAAACGACCACCGCCCCGGCATCAAAATTTGCGCCGAAGCCCAATATTCATCCTTTTGGAAAAAATGCTGCGGATGCCGCCACGGTACGCACCGGTACCGTACAAATGAGTACCGGAAAAATTCTTCGCGGGCGCATCTGGACAACTCAGCAAACACCATTCCGTGTTTGGCTGAAGGGTCTCAAGCAATATCGGGATGTCGATATCCGTCTGGTAAAGGAAATTATCGGTACCATCCGGTATGCCCGGCAGATTCGTCAATATAAGTTTCAGCAGATGGGCAGCGATATCAAGCTGTACACTGGTCGCACCCGGCCGCGCATCGGGTATCAATTCACGTTTAAGCTCATTAATGGTAAGAGCATCACGGGAACGGTTATCGCACCGATCTACATCCGCACAGACGACGGGAAACAATATTTTTACCTGCTTAAGAAACGTATCGAAGGCCAGCTTGGTCAGAAGGCCAGTTCGATTGCCTACATTAAGCGGATACGCTTCAAGGTGACTCCCGCTTACCGCCACTACGCATCGAAAGTTACGCGCCATCTGCCATTGGTGGATTGGCGTCGGCTCCTGCTGTTACATGGTCGGCGATAAGAATGCTCATTCGACCGGTTCGGCAAAACTGGTGATTCCAGCCTTGAATACCACCTGACCATTGGCCACGACAATTTCCTCATTCAAAAAGTACTCTACGGCGCGGCAAAGGATGTTGGCTTCAGCGTTAAGGCCTCGTTCCCTTACGTCGGCGGCGGTATCCTTGCCAACCTGAATGTGAAAGACATCCTGAAGAATGATAGGCCCCTGATCCAAGTCCTTGGTTACAAAGTGCGCGGTGCAGCCCGTCACACGAACACCGCTTTCAAATGCCTGCCGATAGGGATTGGCGCCAGGAAAGTGGGGGAGCAGCGAGGGGTGAATGTTAATGATGCGATTTTCAAATTGGCGAATAATATTTTCCGGCAGAATCTGCATATATCGTGCCAAAACTATTAAGTCGGGCTTCAATTGTTCCAACCGATTGGCCAACCAGGCAAAATGGCGTCGTTTCTCATCTGGGCCACTGCCGGCAGGAAAGCACTCAAAGTGAAAGCCAAATTTGGCCGCCAGTGGTTCAAGATCAGGGTGGTTGGCCAGAACGGCGACACACTCTGCGGTCATTTCGCCGTTTGCAAGCCGACCGCCAAGTTCTCGCAGGCAGTGGGGCTCTTTGCTGGCCAGAATCACGAGACGTTTGAGTTCCCGCTGCTTACGATTGGCCACCCTCACCTCCATGTTTAATTCTCGACCGAGATTTTTCAGTTCGTCGGTCAGGGCGGAGGTGGAAATGGTGGCACCATCCAAGCAAACCAGCATATCCATGACAAACAAACCACGCACCACTTGCTGATGCGTATCTTCAATATTTAATCCATGTGCCGCCATGTAGGTAGCAAATTTGGCCACCACGCCCTTTTGATCTCTTCCCTGTACGCTCACGACAAGATAATGGGGTTTATTGGAACTCATATCCTCTCCAGATATCGGCCGTTTTACCAATCCAATTCAATTCAAAATATAACGCTGCTGGTTATCACCGCTGGTGCTCGGCGTCACGCGCCAAGGCGGCGGCACCGATCACACCAGCATCATTTCCCAGGGTGGCCAGTACGATCTGCATTTGAGTTTCGCTCATTTTCCAGTTCAGACGGGCAAAATGATGCTTGACTCGGTTTAATAAAAAGTCGCCAGCCGCCGCCATACCACCGGCCAATGCCAACATTTGCGGGTCTAACCAGCGGGCCGCGTTTACACAAGCCAATGCCAAAAATCGGCACGCGCGGTCCCACACCTCATTGGCCAGTTCATCACCCATTTTGGCGTGCTCAACCACCTCACGAGCGTCAATCGTGCTTCCCGCCGCAAGCAATGACCGAAGTGATGACGCCCGGCTCGGGGCGATGGCCAGCAGATGCTGAGCGTATTTTCCGGTGCGGCTGGCAGATGCGTACAACTCCAGGCAGCCGCGTTGACCGCATCCGCAGACATCTCCATCCGGCTCCACGATCATGTGGCCGATTTCCGCCGCCGAATCACTTACGCCGCGAATCAGACGACCGTGGTAGATAATTCCGCCGCCCACACCTGTACCAAGAGTAAGCAGGATAAAATTGGTAATTGTTTCATCAGCGCCGGCACCGGCCGTAAATTCGCCGTAGGCGGCTGACTTGGCATCGTTTTCAAGAAATGCCGGTCGATTCAATGCCTTACCAACCAAGTCTCGCAAAGGCACATTATGCCATCCCGGCAGATTGGCACTTCGCAGGACAATGCCGTCCGCAGAGGATAGAGGGCCGGGCGATGCGATGCCCACCGCCTCAATATCGCGCATTTCCAGATTTCCATCCCTTACAGCCTGACGCGCTGCCTGGATCATGCGTTCTACTACCTGATCCGGTCCCGAGCCTGTGGCGACCGATGCCTTGGCAATCAGTTTTCCAACGTCACTTACCACTCCCGCCTTAATGTTGGTGCCACCAAGATCAATTCCTATGAATTTTTTTTCCATTTGAAACAGCCTCCAGCCATTCAATCAATCGTCCAGGAAGCATGGTAGTGTACCCGCACGGCTTGGCGATGACAGCTACCGCGCCGATGGCAAAAAGCCCTGAAAGTCAGGCTGCGATATTGCGAAAAGTGGCGGTATGGAGACTCTGCGACAATGCCTGTAAAATCAGGACGATGAAGACTGTCGCTTTTCAAAAGTGTATCAATCCGCATTGCGCCGCCACATTTGATGTGGCCCAAACGCTTACGGGATGCTTAAAGTGTGGCGATCTGCTCGATATCAGCTACAACTGGTCGGCTGCGAAGCTTCCCACGACTTTGAAAGATTTTCAGGTGCGTTGGCAAAATCGACGCTTCCCCCTGGATTTTTCGGGCGTATGGCGTTTTAGAGATTTATTTCCATTTGCCGCCGACGCCATGATCTGCACCATTGGCGAAGGCCAGACCTTTCTTCAAAATGCGGTCTGCTTAGGTAACCACATTGGCATGTGGCCGGGGCAATTGTGGCTGCAGTATGAGGGGATGAATCCATCAGGCAGCTTTAAGGATAATGGTATGACGGCGGCATTCACGCATGCACGGCTGGTGGGTGCGCGGCGTGTCGCATGTGCCAGTACCGGTAATACATCCGCATCCTTGGCTTTGTATGCAGCATCCAATGGATTTCAAGGCATTGTTTTTATTGGCTCCGGCAAGATCGCCTTCGGTAAGCTCTCTCAGGCCTTGGACTACGGGGCAAGGACTCTGCAAATTGATGGCGATTTTGATACCTGCCTGAGGCGCGTGCGAGAGGTTGCCCAGCAATTGGGCCTGTATCTGATGAACAGTGTCAATCCTTTTCGGCTTGAAGGCCAAAAATCCATCATGTTCCGCATACTGGAATCATTAGGCTGGCAGCCGCCCGACTGGATTATTGTGCCGGGCGGAAATTTGGGTAATTGCTCCGCCTTCGGAAAGGCATTTGCCGAACTTAAAGAGCTGGGATTTATCAAGCGAATTCCCCGCCTTGCCGTCATTAATGCGCAGGGGGCTAATACGCTGCATCAACTTTATACTGCAGGCTTGCGCTGGAACGGCGGCCACATCAATGATGAACAAATTCGCACCTACTACGCCACCATGGAAAGCGAGGGAGTGCATCCACATACCATTGCCTCGGCCATTGAGATTGGCCGCCCTGTAAACCTGAAAAAGGCATTGCGGGCTTTGGATGTCATGAATGGCGTAACGTGCGAAGTGACCGACCGCGAAATTCTTGAAGCCAAGGCCTTAATCGGCAGGTTCGGGCTGGGATGTGAACCTGCCAGCGCTGCCACCATTGCGGGACTTCAGCGCCTGCTCGACTCGCAGATTATCTCCCGCAGTGATCGCGTGGCGTGCGTATTAACAGGCCATGGCCTGAAAGACCCCGACGCTACGGTGTACTACCACACCGGAATCAATACAAAGCTGGCCCGTCCCCCGGTTGCCGAGGAGACGTGGGGCACCCGTGCCAACAAACCCATTCGGGTGGCTGACGATCTACCCGCTATCGTGGATGCCATCGGTGCGGCTGGCGATATGGATTCTGCAGTTGCGGGCGGCTATGTCCCCACACCGGGCGATTTGCCGTTTGTTGAGTATTGATTGCCGTGCCGATTGCCATCGATCTGGTTTTTTAAAATATGGAATAAATAATGGCTTTAGCCTTGTCACATAATCAAAATTGGAATATTGGCCGTGTGGATTGGCGTTGCGCCGAGTGCCAATCGGAACTACCGCCTGCAACTTCCTGCTGGGCGGTTCTCAGTGAAAATTCACCCGATGCCGTCCGGCAAAGCGGATTGCCATTTCAGCGGCAAAATTATTGTGAGGGCTGCTGGCAGTCGCAATTTGAGACAGGATTGCTGAAGGGTGTATTTTCGCATTGGAAGACCTCTGTTCCGGAACCCAATCGCAAAGCCAGACTTCTGGTTGATGATCATGTTCTGGTGGACCTTTTCACCCGCCTGGGAGAACAGATGGATGGGGCCAACCTGCGATTTCGCTTTGTGCTGGCGCTACTGTTGATGCGTAAGCGTATTTTACGCTACGAGTCGTCAGAGTTATTAAGCCAGGAGCAACGCCACGCATTAAATTTGACCGATGAAAAATCAGAATTGTGGCATATGTCGCTCAAAGGTGAGGGGGTTGATGTGATCAATCCGGTTCTCACCAATGAGCAAATCGGTGAAGTGTCCGAACAAATTTCAGCCATTCTCGCCGAGACCATATAGCTCTGAGCGCAGGTACATGGCCGACGCGACACAAGCGGCCACATGGTACGATCATCACCTGCCCATCATTTCGCAATTTACAGCCATGCAATGTGCGAACATAGATCCGGTTTAGGCCACGCCCGGAGCCGTGTCAGATTATGCAGCTCGCGGCACCTATCTAGTGCGGTGATACCTTTGCCGGTGCAAGCACGATCGTCTGCCAAGGTTTAATGGTCAATTGCAAATGTGTTGCAGCGATTACAGCCTTCGCGCCGCGACGTAACCGCAGGACGGGTCGCGTGTTGATATCCTTTCGCGACTCAACAATAAGACGAAAGTTACGTGGAGAGAGATAATTATAAACCTTTCGACCGACATCAGCTCTGAACATATGCAGGGTGACGTGATGTGTTTGGGCACTGCGGTTAAGCACGACATAAACTCGAGAGCCGTCAAGGCTGCGATAGAAGGCGAATACATCTTTGCTGGATGCAGCGAGTAATTCGCCATAATCACCCGTCTGCAGGGCCGGCAGTTGCCGACGCATCGCGATAGCACGGCGGTAGAACTTCAATAACGATTCATTGACGGTCACCTGCGGATCGTTGTAAGGTTCTAAACTCTTCCATACCATAGGCTGACGATCGGAAGGATCACTTGCGCCCCACATGCCCACCTCATCGCCGTACCAGATCATCGGCGCGCCGACGAATGACATCTGAAACGCCACCACCTGCTCAAACCGCCGGTATTGGTAGGGAGTTGGTTTGGCGGAACTGTAATCAGGATTACTTTGCAGGCGATCGTCTGCGTTGAACGGCAAATTCAGGTTAACAATTCGTGAAACAAAGCGATCGGTATCCTGACTATCGAGCAAATTTTGCTGTGTAAGGTCCGTCTGCCATGAATACCAGTTCAGCATTTGAGAAAGCTTGAGACCGAAATGCTTTGGGCCAATGCCAACGCCACCATTACCACGACGATCGGCGAAAAATTGCGTGCAAATGGTGGCGAAAGGATAGTTCATTACACCATCAAATTGATTGCCTTTGTTCAGATACGACTGAGCCGGTGGCCAAATTTCGCCGATGATGACAGCATGTGGGTTGATGGACTTGACGACCTTGCGCCATGCGATCCAAAAGGCGTGCGGCACAGTCTGTGCTGAGTCCACGCGCCACCCGTCGATTCCATTGGCCACCTTTCCGTTCGGTGCCATCCAACGCCGGGTAACGGCAAAAAAGTAGCGGCACAGGCCCGGTGCCAAGCCGGTTTTGCGATAGTGCCGGAAATTGGGCATGTCGCCGTTGAGGCCTCCCCAGGAGCGATACACAATATGTGGTGACCATTTAACGATTTGGAACCAGCCGGCATAAGGCGACTTGCGACCATATTTGAGTACATTCTGAAAGGGGCCAAAGCCGACGCCGCAATGTCCGAAGGGAACGTCCAATACGACCTTGAAATGACGTTGATGGGCCTGCTTTACAAAATGTAGAAATACCTTGTCCGACTTTGACCACTGCCACGTGGCCGGGTTTCGAATACGCTCGCCTTTAAGCAGTTTCAGCGAACCTTTTACGCCAAAACCGTCATCCACATGGCGATAGTCCCACGGATCATATTTGTGAATGCTGGGCGAGACAAAAATCGGCGTAAGATAAAGTGTATTGACGCCCAATTGCTGGAGATAGCCGAGCTTATCGCCGATCCCTTGAATATCTCCGCCAAAAAATCGGTTGAACACGTAGCTGTAAAAATTTCCATGTTCACCCGCTGGCCGGTACGGCTTAAACCACGACCAGCGCCACGGAATATGCGGCGAGGGATCGTTACTTTTGTTGCCATTGAAAAATCGCTCTGGAAATATTTCATACCAGACCGCATGATGCGCCCAGCGCGGGGTAATAATCAGCGGGCGTAACTTTGACTGATATGCATGACTGCGGGCGGCGGCGCGGGAAAGATAAAACCGGTTATTCGCCAGATACAGGGATTGCCGGCCATGCGTAAGCTTGAAATAAAAATGCGCAGGGGCACCGAGCCTCGTAATAAGGTTTCCATAAAGCGTCGCTCCCTCATGTGTAACTTCGGGCCGCAGTTCATGCCGAACCCATGGGCCCGCCGACCGGATGGTGACGGCCGCCCGCGTCAGGGCACCCGATCGCGCCCGCAGGCTTAAGCGCAATTCATGGTGGTTGACCACATCATAATAAATGGCGTTATGGCGCGAAAATGCCAGTTCATTCGTCGGGACCACATTAGCTCGCGGCGCAGGCATTTTCTGCCAGGCCGAGTCAATTTTGACACCACTGTTGATGCCCCCATTGCCATCCGGCACGGAAAAGTGAGGGTTGGATCGTGGGTCTGGTGTCCACTGAGTACCATTAATAACGAATTTATAATAGTGGATACCTGGTGTTAGCTTCATGGTGATCGCCCAATGGCCGGCGGAGATTTTTTGCATGGGCGTTCTTGTCGGGCTCCAGTTATTAAAGTCGCCGGCGATATAAACATGACGAATAGATCCGGCCGGGGAAGATGAAGCATACACAAAGCGATGGACGATACGAGTGGGTATCGAATGTAATGTCCCAACTGGGGCCGTGGCGGCAGAAAGCCCAGGTGCCGTTGATTCGGTGCATAGAGGTACAACGAGCATTACAACGGTAGCCGCCCGCATACAGGAACGTATTATTGATCCAGCATTGGTCATAGCCATAAATTCCCTAATAAGTCTCAAAGTGCGGACGGCGACAATCGCGGCATCCGAACCTGCTGTCATTCAAATGGAATCAGTGTGTCCGCACGATGCTGGTGGACTCGCGGAGCACCAGATGTGTAGGGACCACTTCGCCGACACGCGGCAGTTTATTGTGGGTACGTTCAACTAGCCGCTCGACCGCCAATGCACCCAGTTCATAGAGCGGTAGATGAACCGTGGTCAGACTTGGGCTGATGAAAGGCAAATGCTGGATATCATCAAAACCCACAATCGATACATCCTGGGGCACGCGAATGCCATGTGCTGCCAAAGCGTGCATGGCACCGATCGCCATTTTATCATTGCCGCAAAGGATGGCTGTGATGTTTGGGTCTGCGGACCACAATTTGTCAGCGGCGGCCGCTCCGCCTTCGGCCGTGAACATTCCGTCTGCCATCCATGTTTCATTTACGCCGCTCTCCAAATCATGCATCCTGCGTCTGTAAACATCCATCACATCGCGGGCGGTGGCGCTTTCTGGTGCGGCGTAGATGATGGCAATTCTACGATGACCGAGTTGAATAAGGCAGTTCATGGCTTGCTCGGCACCCTGGCGATAATCGCAATGTATCCAATCGAGCTTATGCTCGGTGTAGCGGTTATCCACCATGATGACGGGATACTGCCTTTCGGCAAAATCGGCCAGCATGTGGTGCTTATCATTAAAGCCGAGGCAGAGAAAGCCGTCGACAAATTTTCGCTCAAAAAGATCGATGTGCCTGTTGTCTTTTACATATTGCGGCTTCGCCTGCTCAATGATGATTTTATGGTTAAGCTTTCCGGCGCGATCGGCAATACCGCTAAGCAGCTCTCCGAAGTAGGCATCAGCCAGCGCGTGCCGAAGGGCGGGGAGCAATACCGCTATAACTTGCGTGTATTTTCCCGATAGGGTTTGTGCGGGGCGGCTGGGACGGTAACCCAACTGTTGAATCACACGCTGCACCTTACCTTGAGTTGTGCGGCTGATGCGGGGGTTATTGTTGATAACCATGGAGACGGTTGCCACCGAAACGCCAGCTTGACCCGCCACATCTCGAATATTGACTTTGTCCGGTGGCTTTCCGAGTGGGTAGCTCACAGTACAAACGGTTTCTGATCCTGCATTTACTGAATCAGCGGGTGCGGCGTCGGCCTGGTCGTTATCCATTTTGATGGTTATCGGATATTCGCGTCGTCGGACGTTGAATTTTTCAGGCATAAACAATTGCCTCAGATAAACAAACTTCCGTTCCAAACCACCATACGAGTGAGCTCGAGCAAAGCATATCGCCATTGGCGGATCAATCGCCGCTGAAATCCAACGGCGACCCGACACTGTTAAAACAGTTTACCACACAGTTTAACAATGTCAACCTAAGCAAATGCTCAGTTGACAGGTCGAAGGAGCCAGAAACTGGTACTGGCAATCATGCAAAATTGGCTAAAATGCCTTAAAAACGTCAGATAAAAGTGAAAATATGCCGCGAATGACAGCGATTGAAGGATGTAAAAAAAAAAATGGCATTGCCACTTGACATATAAGTTTAACCGGTTAAACTATAGGGCGTGAGTGAGGTGATCAAGCCTCGCGCAATGTCTTTGCATCGTGTTTTTGTAGTCGGTCCTTTTTTTTAGGAGAAACTCCCATGCGATCCGTCAAGTCAAAAGGTTTCTTTGTATCGGCTGCCAGCCTGACGGCTGCCGTCGTCGCTGCGACGTGTATTGGTTCCGCAACCACTGTGCACGCCGCCATGATTGCCAGCGACAATGCAGGCAATTACTCCTCTTTTGGGGCCACCCCCAATCCAACCAACGGCGGGACCGGGTTTGGCGCGTGGAACATTGTCGTGGCCAATAACACTAATCCGCCCTATGCGGGTACCTTTCTCGGAAACAATACCGGCGTGAATATCGCCAGCAGCAACGGTGGCTACTGGGGCCTTTACGCAAATGGCGGTTCGAGCACGGCAATCCCCAGCGTCAATGCCTACCGCCCCTTTGAGAATTCTTTGGGAACGGGCATTGGCACGTTGCGACCGGGGCAGGAATTTAGCTTGGGTCTGGAAGTTCAGACGGGGAAGGACGGCTTGGGTGGGGCAACGGGTGTTGCAGCCGGGTTCAGTTTGGATACAGTTTCCAATGGAACATACACACCGGCGTTTTCCGTTACGTTTGGTCAGGGGGCAAGCAGCCCATATTCGCTCATCACCACCATTATCGATGCGAACGGTACTCAGACGTACACATCGGCTGCATACAACCAGCCTGGAACCAACGCCCTTGACGAGTCGCAAATTGAAGCCGGCATAGAAGCCTCCTTTACGCTTGGCGCGAATAATAGCTACACGTTGACCTTGGCACCGGCGAATGGCAATACCTTGCTCACCAGCCCACTGATTTACTCGGGTACGATCAGCGGATCGATCAACGCTGCCGACATCATCGAATCGGCCACCAATGCAAATTTGCAGGCCAATCAGATGGAGATATCGGCGGCTGAGACGCCTGAACCGGCGTCGTTTGCATTGCTTGGCGTTGCTGCTGGAGGGCTTTTGCTCTCCCGTCGTCGAAAATCCGTCTAGTTTCCAATGGCAGCGGCTGGATCACTGCCTGCTGGTTCTGGCCATCGAGCTTTTTATTTGGAAGGTTGTATGTCGCAAAAAATAAAAAGAGCGGTTGGCCCCAAAAAGCGGGTGCTGATAACAGCCGCAAGCTTAATCTTGATTGGTTTTGCCGAGGCTCACAGCGCCGCTCGCGGCGCTGTGAGCTTTTCTGATCAGGCCTCCAATACCGCGTACGCCAACGGCATGTGGACAACTGGCTCCAATGGTGGCAGCGGTTTTGCGCCATGGCAATTGGTGCCGGATGTGGCGCAGTCGGGCGTCAATCAATCCGCAACATGGGGGTTTGATACGGAATCCGCCGCCAACGTTTTCGGTGTCACGGCCAGCCCAAATATCGACAGTAATGGCGTCGCGTGGACACTTTGGTCGCAAAATGCCACCGGCACGGATCCGGTCGCGCAGACAGCCTATCGCAAATTTAATTATGCCTTAGTTCCTGGCGCGACCTTTTCCGTCGATATGACAACTGATGCCATCGGCACTCAAGGTGCTGAGGGTTTTCAACTTCAGAATTATGATCCCAGTACCAATTATGCCACTCCGATCTTGGAAGTTGCCGCTTTCGCCAGCGGCAGCGATTACAGTGTGAGCTGGGGCGGATACACAACGTCAGTTCCGGGGTTCGCCAACAGCGTATCGAGCACCATTTCCTCGGTGCACGATGGAAGCGCAGGCGGTAACAATGGCAATGGCCTGGAAGTGACCGTAACGATTGGAAATTCAAATACCGCTTCGGTAACGCTCACGCCTTTGAATACGGCGGTTCAGGGGCAGACTTTCTCATCGTTGACTATCAATAATCTGCCGATTAATCAACTTGCCCTTTTTAATGACAATCTTGGTTCCAACTATCAGGCCGATTATTTTAACAATATAAATATCACCGACCCTGTCTCTACACCGGAGCCGACGTCGCTTGGGCTGATGCTTGGCTTGATGCTCATACCGGGGTTGGGCCTGATGAAAAAGACTGCTCGCAAGTTAAATTATCGGCAAGGGGGCGTCGGATGAGCCGGAAGGCGCGCAACCATCAATTAGCACCGGCGGTCGGCCGTTGGCTGATGAGACGATCTGTCATCGCCGCTTCAATGGCGATGAGTTTGTCCGGGGCCTCGGTTTGGGCGCAGGGCCAAGCCTATTCTCCCGGGGCAATTCTGGACTATTTTGGTGGGCCGTGGCAGAACATAATCAATCGCGCACCCGACATCTTTGGAGCCGGTTATGGTTCATTGCTGACACCACCACCGACGCGTGCAGATAGCGGCAATGCGTCCGTTGGATACGATGTCTACAACCGCTTTGATTTGGGATCGGCTAATGATCCAACTGCCTACGGCACGCTGCAGGGGTATGAATCGCTTATCAATACCATCCATCAGATGGGTGGGTATTTCTATACCGACTATTCATTGGGCCACAATGGTTTTTCAAGTTTTGGCACGACCGACGGTAATGGCTCAACCTTTGCCGAGGCGGGTGGATATCCGGGCTTTACCCTCAGTACACCGGGTAATCCCTATGGAGATTTTAATAACCCCAGTGATACCGGCACACAGACCGGACAACTGGCGGGATTAATTAACATCAACTACAACGAGAATTATCAATATATCCGGATACCAACCACACCGGGAAACTCTGCTAACATACCAGGTGGAACACAACCTGCGTTTGGCCGCATCGCCAATGTGCCTATGCCTGCCAATCAGCAGTTTTATCCCCAACCGGGATATAATCCTTACACAATTACCAATCCCGACACAGGGCAAACCGGCATCAATGTCAACTCGTTTAATACCGCCAATCCACAGGGTGGATCACCTACGCTGCAGAATGACACCGGCTATATGATGGACAATGTTCAATGGTTTGTGCAGAACCTGGGTGTTGACGGATTTCGCCTCGATGCCGTAAAAAATATGGAATGGCCAACCATATTGCCCTACTTTAATCAGGCGGTGACCGGTGCCAGCACGCACCGCTATCTCAATGGCCAACAGGAACAGGTTTACTCATTCGGAGAGTATTACAACAGCACCATCCCGCAGGGGGCTGGGGATCCGATTGATCCCGCCGCCAATCTGAATGCTTTGAATTTTCCGCTGTTTTTTGCTCTCCAGAGCAATTTGACGGGCGATGGTTTTACCAATAATTGGAATAATGTCATCAGCGCCTCATACCTGGTAAATAACGGTGGGGTGAGCTTTGTACAAAGCCAGGACAACGGAGCACCCTATCTGAGCAACGTGGCCTACGCCTACACCTTGATGATGCCGGGACAGGCTATTGTTTATTACAACGGTAATCAGACGGCATTCGATAATGGCACCCAATCGTTTCCACAGAACGGTCGGGGAGATGCCCTTGGCGGAGTATACGGAAATATTCTGGCCAATAATTCGCTTGCATCATACGATGCAGCCGCGCAGACGATGGCGGTAACCCATTTGAACCAGGTCAGCGGGCTTGTGGACATACGCAACCGGTACAGCACCGGTAATGTCATTAATCGGTATGTGAGTCAGAATAATTATGCCTTTGAGCGGCAGGACTCGGCAGTTGTGCTGCTGAATAATCAAACCGGCGGAGGAAATTTAAGCACGACGATCCAAACCAGCTTTAATCCTGCAAATGTCCCGTACCTGGTTGAACTTACGGGTAATGCGGCTGCATCAAATGGTGCGTTGCCTCAAGTGTTGCGGGTAAATCAGGATGGCACGGTCAATGTAACGTTTCCCAATAACAGCAACAGTGCCGGCCAAGTCACGGGTCAAGGCTATCTGATTTACGGCCCGCCGACTCCGATCGGTACCATGACGGTCACCAATGCCGCCGGTGAGATTCCCGGCACGGCACCAACAACGTCGGATCAAAATATCGTCGTTGATAATGGTGCCAACACCGTGACAAATGTAGCGGTGATTAAAGGTTCGGAGTTTCAAATTCAGCTTCAAACCAAGCCGGTTTACCTGCTGGGCAACAACAGTCTCTACGACCCAAATGCCGGCGGTAATAACGCCATATTTAAGATCAACGCCGGGGTGGCGGTCAATGGGCAAAGTTTTGTCAGTACACAGCCCAATTCGACAGGTTACGGCTATTTGGAATTTCAGAATGCCAGTCCATTGGTGGGGGGTGGCACTGGGCTATATACCGAAACGATCAACACCAGCGATCTGCCGCAAGGGTACAACTATATCTCGGTCATTGCGTTTCGTGCCCGGACTGGAGTCGATGCTCCACCAGTTTATACGGACTGGGCGCAAAGCGTATATGTGGACACCACACTGCCCCAATCCACCATCATGAGCTTTAATCCGGTGGTGCACGGTGTCAATCAAAATCGCCAGTTGATTGTGCAATCAATCTCGGCGGACGGCCTGGCCAACAATGTGCACGTCCTTTTTGACCTGCCTGCAGCCGACACTGCCTCACAAATCCTTTCCATGATCGGCAATTCGAATCAGGCGACTCAAACCGATGTGAATCAATGGCAGATTGACATCACCGGTTTAACAAGCGGTAATCATGTAGCAACCATCGTCAGTTATAAACCCGATGGAACCTACAACATCCAGCGCATAGCCGGGCTATACACGTCAACCATCTTTGGGCAAGGATTGGGTGATTTGCTGTTCAATGGGCAGTATGACACGGCGGATGTAAATGCCTTTGCCAATTTGCTCGCTGGTAAAAACACACAGTTTAACCCGGCGGCGGATTATTTTGGAACGGGGGTTATCACCCCTCAGGATCTGATTCCATTCGGCCAGACATTATTGGCACACGGTGCCAGCAGCACAACCATGGCTGCCTATAACCAGTTACTGGGACAATACGGTTTGATCAGCTCCAATAGCGCGAATATTATTCCTACGCCGGAGCCGGAATCCCTGTCACTGCTTATATCTGGACTCTTTTCATTGGCGACAGGAGGTCGTCGATGGCGCAAAAAGTATGTGAAGGTTACACTTTAATAAGGGGATGCCTATGTTACGCATTCAAAGAAAAACAAGTGGTTTTACACTCATTGAATTGCTGGTGGTAATATCCATCATCGCATTGCTGATAGCTATTCTGCTGCCGGCGTTGGCAAAAGCCCGTGAGCAGGCGGCATCAACCGTTTGCCTGTCGAATGTCAGGCAGATACTCACCGCCGAGATCGAGTTCGCCGATGCACATAAAAATTTCGTCCAGCCCGATACCGACAGCAGCATCATGCAATACACCGAGACGCCGGACACCAACCACACCATGTTTGCCTATCGTTCAACGCTCTATAACCCGCAGACCAACACTTACGTGCCGCAGGGATATTCAGTGCTTGATGACTGGGCGAGTGCATTGGTTCCCTATCTGGGCGGTGAGCCCGACCAGACTTTTCTGAACTTCGGTGCCCATGGAGCCGGAGCCAAAGTATTTGAATGCCCCTCTGATCCATCTATCACTGATACCGACCCGGGGTACCAATTGTTTAATAACGTGGCCATTACATCGACGTCCCAGCAAACGAAACCATCGGGCTATCCCGGCAACTTCCAAGGTTATTACCCGGTCTCCTATGGCATAAATGCTGATATTGCATCGGCCAAATACAATGGTTCATACGGTGCTTTCAATCCCGGCTGGGCCTTTCAGATTCCAGCCGGTTCGCAATCAAAAGCTGGTGGCACTGCATCATGGGGATGCACTCTGGGCGGCATTCGCGATCCGCAGCAGACGCTTATGTTTGCTGACTGCGGAGTTCGTCCGAATCCGGGTGGCACCGATGCGCAAGGTGGTAATGGGCTTTTCTATTGCGATGAAACGTATTACACCACGGCATACAACTTTGCCGCCGGTCTTCCTGCATCCGTCAATATCTGCACGTTACAGGCAGTGGCTGACAACGCGGCCCTTCGCGATCGTATTCCCATGTCCCCCAATTATCTGCCCCTGCCGAAGGGAGATAACAACACAGGGCTTGGTTTTAATCGCCATGGAAATCACATAAACGTTGGCTTTTTAGATGGCCATGCCGCGGCAGTAACACCCTCCCAGTTCCCACGTGTGTTTATCGATCCGAATGGCGAATGAGGGTTGTCTTCTCGGTGTATCTTTCATCAGCGGTGATGAAACGATGCGTAAATAAATGCAATGGCTGAGGGCCGGTGATGGAAGTCACCGGCCCTTTTAATTTTCATGCTGCAAACACAACAAGACGACGGCGAATTCAACCCAACGCCCCAGCATCGCAATCAATGCACGGGCGCAGTGGATATTTCCACTGTGTCCAGATTCACCTTGCCGGAATTTTCCGCATCGCGCCGCAGCATGATGGTGTTTGCCCCGGCAACCAACGGGATGTACATCGTAACAGTCTGCCACTGATCCCAGTTGGCCAAACCCGGAATCTCCATAGTGCCGTAGCGAATGCCGTTGATGTAAACATTCAAAGTCCGCATGACATCCGGCTGGCCATTGGCGAAGCGGAACGTGCACTTGTAAACTCCCGCCGCACGGCGCGACAGATAGTAAGTGGCAGCGGTATCTGTATTATTAAATCCGGCGATAAATCCGCGGCCGGTGTACCCGGTGTGGTTGTTCTGAATTGTATTTCGCAAATCGCCGAATGGACCAAACTCATTTGCTAATGCATACATGCCGTTGCTGGTCTTCAGCGGCGTATCGGGTGCCACCGGGCCGGAAAGCGAGGCGTCCGTCGCCAGGAAGCGTTCCATCGTTTTGTGGATCGGCTGATGCCCCGTGGCTGTGATATGGATATCGTCATTTTCACCGGCGGGCAGCTTGATAAACGTAACAGGGCCATAGACATCCTCATCCACATACCACGCAACGGTGTGATGCTCCAGGCCCAGGACGTCATCCACATGAACGGGGTCCGGCGTGCCATGAATTGCAACGGCCGTGGCCGCCTGTCCGTGCAGGCGAAGGATAAAATGGTTCACCGACGATGAATAATTGCCGGTTTTGGCTGCTATTTTTATTTCGCTGCGCTGGCCGGCGGAAGGTTTTCGGGCTGAAATCACCTGCCGATGGTAGGTGCCTTTTTCATAGTCAAAGGTGTCGCCGTCATCATCATAAAATATGCCTTCCGTCATGCTGGTTGACGGAAATATATCGATCCACGCGTGCTTGGGTTTGGCAACATGAATGGCATGGCTCGGGGGAGCCATAGGGATAATGGCACCTTTTTTAATGAATAAAGGCCAATCCATCCATGATTCCGGATTCAAAGGGTAATTGATCCATTGGCCACCGGTGTAGGTATCACCACGGAAATAGTCGGTCCAGTCGGTCCCGGGTGGAAGGTAGATACGCCGGGTAAGTTGCTGGCCCTTGCCGGTGCCTAATTCGTGCAGGACCGGTGCGGCCATAATTGCTGGCCCAAACATCCATTGCTCGCTCATGCCAGTTACATTCGAATCTTTGGGGTAGTCAAAGAAGATGGGGCGAACGATTCCTACGCCCCCATTGGTGCTGCACTCGTGCTCGCAGGCGTAAACATAAAAGAACCATTCATACCGACGACGAATGGCAAATTTTACGGTTTCGCAGGCTTGATCACCGAAGACCCACGGTTGGCGGCGCTCGCCCAGCGTGCAGTGCGTGCGCAAAGTGGGGCAGACCGCCGTGAACTGAAACCAGCGTGTATAACATTCCGGCGTGGGATGGCCATTGAAGCCGCCGGTGTCTTGCGCCCACCGCACCTGTCCGAGGCTGATGGTGTTGGCCATGGCGATGGTTTGCTGACGCATAACTGCGAAGCCAGTATTGATATCCCCCGACCAAGTGGCGTAGGCGTAGCGTTGCGAGCCGGTGTAAAAATTACGATTGATGGACCATACCCGCCGATTGGGCAAATCACGGCGTTGGCCGTCATATAACGCCTGCTGCATGTGCAAAAATTCAAAATTGCCCAGCAGACCGTAATCGGCTTCGTCGTTCCAAAAACCGGCAATGCCCTGCTGCATGCACCGGTGCTTCCAAGTCGCATGCCAGTACCACTCTCGGCATATAGGTTTATAAAAGTCTACGTCCAGCGATGGTAGATGAGAAAAATAATCGGCAAATGGCTTCTCACCCGGCGCAAATATTTTAAGCTTTTTGGCGGCAGCGCCCTGCGTGGTCATCGGTTCAAGTTTGCCTTTGACCGTACTCAAGATGATTCGCGGTTTCATAATGCCTGCGATTTTCACATTCAGTTCGCGTGTCCAGTTGATTAAGGCGTCGGGATTGGTGGGTGGGTAAAGCGCCTGCGGATATTTAACCGGGTTCCAGCGGAATTCACCGTAGTGGCTGGCACCCCAATCTTTCCAGTCAAAATCCAAGGTAAAGTTGTCAATGAAGATGTCCCGGGCGCGGTAAGTCTTGAGATAATGCCGCAGCAATTCCTGATTGGTACCCCACTGAGAATTGATAAACCCATATGCCCATTTCGGGAACATGGGCATCCGCCCCGAGATGGCTGAAAACCCCCTGAATATCTCATGTGGCGAACCGATCAGAATATAGACCGTCAGGCTGTGGTTGCGGAAATAGCGCCGGCCATAATTCACCAGCGGAGCGGCACCGTAATAAAAACCGATTTCTGATGGCTTCATCTGAAAAAAGCCACCATCGCAATCCACCAAAATGCCGAACCCTCCGGTCGTCCACGCCAATGGGCCGCCGCCACCGCCCTCTACCGACGCCTCGACTTGATAAGTGTCATCCTTTACACCCTGGCCATCACGAAGGACGGGAAGCTGGTGGGGCGTCCAGCATGCCGAATTATGAATCCCGTAAAAAGGCAGGCCCTTGGCGTGAGAAAAAGAAAAACCATTCTCCGCCTGATCGCGAGGATTAACCCGGAATCCATTACCCATTTTCTGGTCAAGCAACTTCTCGCCGTCTTTGTTAAACACTGTTAACCGAAATGGGCTTTTGGTGATGCTTACCCGAAATGAATCCGTTTGCAGCGTGACAGTATTCCCACCCATGTGGACTTTGCTTGATGGATCGCCGGAATGACGGGCGTGCGGATCAATAACTGGCGTGTGCGGGTCTTTAATGCCGTTTGCATTAAGATCAACCTGCAACACTCCGGCGACCGGGCTCCACACTTCCAAGGTGTCCGGCCCAACTTTTGCCTGGACGACTCCTTTTTCAGCCTTCACGTGGCGGAGAGATCGCGACCGAAATCTCAGATCGGATGCCTCGGCAACCAGGGGCAATTGAGATGCGGCAGCAGCGACAGCAGCGGTTTGTATGAACTCTCGGCGGGTGGACATAATTGACGTTCTCCTGATGATAGCGTCCAGCAGAAATCAGTAACTGAACAGGGCTTCTATTGTAGCCGCCGATAAGTGTTTTACCAGTGCTCACCACCATACATAGTCAGTCGTTTGTCGAATATTTTGGGTATACGCCACTACGGTTCGAAGCCGCGGCGTCAGCGGCATGATTTAATAAATTCCACAAGTAATCTCACGCCAAATCCACTCGCCTGCTCTCCCTTCAGGTAACGATATTCTTTCCTGGGATGAGATACGCCGGCAATATCCAAGTGGGCCCATGCGGTACCGGAGGAAACAAACTCCTGCAAAAACATTCCACCCTGTATGGGATGCGCCTCGCGTCCACCGCTATTAACCATGTCGGCGTGTGGAGAGTCCAGCAGTTTGCGATAACGGGTATTGAGCGGAAGCCGCCAGAGCCATTCATCGGTAACCATGCCGGCATTTATTAATTGTTCCGCCAATTCATCATTGTTCGACATGAGTCCCGCATACACTCCGCCCAATGCGGTAATCACGCCGCCAGTTAACGTCGCCAAATCGATCAATGCGGAAGGTTTGTAATGACGACATACATAGCTGATCGCATCGGCCAGGATAAGGCGACCTTCTGCATCGGTATTGGTCACATCGACGGTCTTGCCGTTGTACATTCGGATAATATCGCCGGGGCGATACGCGTCGCCATCAACCATATTTTCCGCCGTCGGAACAGCACACACGATGTGCCGGGGAAGTTTCAGCATGGCTGCGGCCGCGGCAACACCAATCGCCGCCATACCGCCGCATTTGTCATATTTCATTGCACCCATATCGGCTGCCGGCTTAATGGAAATGCCGCCGGTGTCAAAGGTCACCGCTTTGCCGACCACTGCGATCGGTCGTCTGTTGGCGGAAACGGCGGGCTTATGCTCCAGGATGATGATCGCCGGTTTATCAGGACTGCCTCGACCAACACTGCACAATCCACCCATGGATAGACGCTGTGCGTCGGCGAAAGTAATAATTTTACAGGCTAAACCGCACCCTTTGGCCAGTTCGCGGCAAATCTGTACCAGTGTTGACGGATTAATAACATTTGGTGGATGATTGGCCAAATGGCGGGCAAAGTTGGTGGCGCTGGCGCAAGTTACTACATCGCGGATCGCATTTTGGAACTTCGCTGAATGCGACTGATCAACAAAGTGAAGCCGTAACGCGTGAGCAGTTCCTTGCTGCAGCGATGGTGATTTTTTATAGCATTGAAACGTGAAACTGCCGAGTTCGGCGCCTTCCGCCATATCAGCCGCCGCGGTGGGCCAACTGACTCCTGGAATTGTGCCTCGATTGAGAACAAGGTTTGGGCAATGCAATTCTCGTGCGGCTTGCGCAGCACGTGCGCCCGCCCAGCGGAGGACCGAGCGATCGTTGCAATCGCTGCCCAGACCGATCAGCACAACGCGGTGCCCCTTTATGTGCAAGATACGCGTTTCTCCCTCGATGGCCGAAAACAGATGGTCATCCATCTGTGCTTCAATCGCCTCACAGGTAGGGGGATCGAAGTGCAATTTATAGCTTTTACGATCGGCCGTCTTACAGACAGGCAGGGCGTTAAGAGTGTCTTTCCATGAATGATTTATTGAACTAGTAACATAGCGGTTTATGGCGTGCGGCAATTCAACGCCAGCCGCAGCTAACTCGTCGGCCTTTGAGCGGATTTTGGGCATGATGTTCCTCATTATTTTACAGGGGCCATGGTAATACTCGGTACGAATTTAATTCATCTGACCACCAAAAAGCCTCGGGACGATTTCGCCCATAATCATAAGATTTTGTGCGCAAATTGCACATCTTGGCAGCTAAACGATGCTGCTATATTCTACTCGCGCCCCGGTGCTGCGTGCGTGGCCAGAAATGAACGCGAATTTAATCTGGGCGCTTTCAGTCGCCGGAGGCAGATGATAAGGAAAAGAGTCATGGCAATCAAAACAGCAACGGAATCAAATTTGGACTTCGTCAGCTTAGGCGAATGCATGCTTCGCTTGTCACCGCCCGGCCATGGGCGCATCGAATTCAGTAACCTGATGGAAGTATGGGTCGGCGGCGGAGAATATAACGTGGCGTACGCTTTGGCCCGTCTCGGCATGCGAACAGGCTTTCTGAGTCGGATTGTTGATAATCCATTGGGGCATATCATTCTCAATCATGGTCGAAGCGCGGGCGTGGATATGTCGCACATGGTTGTTGCACCATATGACGGAGTCGGGAAGAAGGACAGAATCGGCCTCAATTTCACCGAAGTGGGCACGGGAGTAAGGGCGTCGGTGACCATGTATGATCGCGGCCATTCGGCGGCGATGAATTTGCAGCCCGGGATGCTGAAAGTTGACGGCCTCTTTAAGGCTGGCGTACGCTGGCTGCATACCGGCGGAATTTTTGCGGCCCTTTCAACTGGAACCGCTGCAGTCGCCAAAGAAATTATGCAGGTGGCAAAAGCCCACGGCACTACCATTTCGTATGATTTAAATTTCCGATCAAAGCTGTGGTCAGCGAAACAGGCGCAGGAGGTGACACCGGATCTGGTGCGGATGGTGGATTGCCTGATCGGTAATGAAGAAGACTTTCAGAAGGTGTTGGGTATTGAGGTGGCCGGTGTAGATGACAATTTATCCGACTTGGATACCGCCGCCTATGAACAGATGGTCGAGAAGGTGGTAAGCCGCTACCCGAATATTAAAATGGTTGGTACCACGCTGCGTGAAGTCAAATCCGGATTGATTAATAATTGGTCGGCCATCCTGTGGTGCGATGGCAAGTTTTACCATTCGCGACGTTTTGACGGATTGGAAATTGAAGACCGCGTGGGCGGGGGGGACGGTTTTTGTTCCGGCCTGGCTTACGGTTTCTTAAATGGAATGACTCCCCAGGAGGCGGTTGACCTCGGTGCAGCCCATGGTGCGTTGCTTCAGAGCACGCGAGGCGATACGAGTCAGATCAACCAAGCGGAGTTGATGCACGTATACAAGGGCGGAAGCGCCCGCATTGTGCGCTAAGAGCTTGTCCGGGCAATCACCGGATTTTGGGTTTGCATCAAACGCCTCACCGGCGTGGTTGCGGCCTCTTGCCGGTAAAACTTTCCCGAGTCGGCAAAATAACAGCCACTCGCTAACATACGGGCTGTAATTTAGCTGGGCCGCTTGCATGACCGTAACATCCATATCAGTAAAACCTCAACGGACGTGTGGTTTTAAGCGCCCCCGATTGTTGGCCGCTGTCTTGCCCTTAGCCACGATGCTGATGCTGTCGATCGTATTTCCGCCTGTCAGCGCGTGGATGCTTATTCCGGTGGCGCTGGCACCCCTTATTACTTGCGCCCAACGTCAGCACGTAAGCATAAAATATCTGCTTTACATCTGGTTGGTTTCGACCGTCTATTATGTTGTGAATTTATACTGGTTGTCCGGCATCACGGTGGCGGGATATATTGCCCTGAGTATTTACTGCGGGTTTTATCTCGTTGTTTTCTTCGGATTGACACATCTGGTAAGCAAAGTGGTCTGGCTGCCGCTTTGGATTTCAGCCCCCATGCTTTTCACTTCGCTGGAATTTTTGCGAGGGCATCTTTTTACCGGCTTCCCGTGGTTTACACTCGGTGTTGCATTCGCCGGTGCCCCGATTGTATTGCAATCCGTTTCCATTTTTGGTGCAGCAGGACTGAGTTTTCTGGCGGTCATGACGGCGGCAATTTTAGCCGGCGCGGCCCGCCTCGTCTTCGATCCGGCGTCAAAAAGGCAATGGTGGTCCTTTCTTATGGGTGCGGCGCTTGTGAGCGTCGTGTGGGTGATGCTGGTTGTATACGGTCTGGCACAATTTAATCACAGGCCATTCGGTGTCGGGCCAAGAATCGCCGTCTTGCAGCAGAATATTCCGCAGTCACTTAAAGCCAGCAATTCTATTAGCAATCAGAAGCGGCTGTTTAACTCCTATTTCAAATTAAGTGTGCAGGCCGCCCGTTACAAGCCCAATCTGGTGGTTTGGCCGGAAACGATGGTACCGGGCTTTTTGAATCGATCCTGGCTGGCGCAGTCACCGGCGTGGTATGCCAAGGGACGTGGGCACCGCACGCTGGTGATGGATAAAAACTTTGCTAAGCGTCTGACTCAATTTGCCAAAAAGTACAACACCGCCGTGCTGGTCGGGTCGGCGGGTGTGCGGTTTAACCGTATGGGGCATATTGACCGCATGCAGAATATAGCGGTGCTTTTTACGCCCCGCCGCGGACAAACACGTCATTACTACGCCAAGCGGCATCTGGTTCCATTTGGAGAGTATTTGCCCTTCAAAAAATCTGTCCCGTGGCTTCATCATCTGCTGGCCTATTTCACGCCATTTGGCCCGAATGGCGATTATTCGTTAACACCCGGAGATTCATGGTATCACTTTGTGGAACACGTCGGCAATAAACGCTATGTATTCGGTGTGCCGATCTGCTATGAAGATGCGATGGCAAAGCCCGCGCGAATGTTTTGCCGGCCACTGCACGGTGTGAAGGGAGCGGATTTTCTGGTGGTTATCAGCAATGATGGCTGGTACCAAAGCAGGGCGGAGTTGTTGCAGCATTTGCAGTTGGATGAGGTCAGGGCAGTAGAAAACCGTGTAAGCATAGCTCGATGTGTCAATGGCGGATACTGTGGATTTATTAACCCATCCGGACAAATAATCAAATTAGTCAGCGTGGGCGGCCGTCACGCGTTTGTATCCGGCACTGCCGCCGCTACCATTCCTGTAGATAAACGCGTGACCATTTTTACCCTCTGGGGGCACTGGTTTGCCCGATGGGTTTTGGGGCTGACCGCCCTGATGCTACTCGTGTCAGGGCTTGCCTATCTGCCTCGCCGACAGAAGAGGCGCAAGGTGGTATCATTTGCAGGCGGCGGAGAAGAAAGACAGGCTGGCGACTAACAATATTAGTGGAGGATGGCTATGACCACACGATCAATTTCAAAAACCATGAAGACGCTTGGGTTTATCGGTTGTTGCTGGCTTGTGGGTGGGTGTGCGTCCACCAGCATATCGAACAAGCCGATTTCAATAGCGCCCGCCGAGGGAGTCATCCTGCGCGGAATGCACAGTGCATCGCCAACCATCCGCGCCGCCGCGGTGGAATCGGCAAGTCAGCTTCCCTCCCCGTCGGCGGTCAAGGCGTTGACAGCCGCATTGACTGATAGATCGTCGGCGGTTCGTTTTACCGCCTGCATTGTGATTGGAAATTTGCGTCTGCGGGCTTTTCAGTCGCGACTTATGCAGATGTATCCCAACAGCGGCCAGCGCGTGAAAGCCGGTATCATTTATGCTTTGGCCCGTCTGGGTGATGAGCAATATGTGGGTCAACTTGCCACGCTGCTGCATTCCAAAAATCCCACGGTGCGTGCCAACGCCGCGATGGTTCTGGGGAGATTGGGTGACCCAAGTGCCATTGGTTTACTTAGAACTGATTCGGCGGATTCCATCCATGCGGTCCGTCTGGCTGTTACATCCGCGCTCGCGCGCCTCGGCTATCACCGCGCCATTTCCAGCATTATCGCATTGAGTTACAGCCGCTATGCGATAGACCACCTGGCGGCGCTTAATACCAGTCGGTCGCTTAATACCCCGCTGGCGGCCAACGTGTTGCTCAATGGCCTGCATGATCCATTACCGGCAGGCCAACTCATCGCGGCACGTGGATTGGGACAACGAGGAAGCGAACAGGGGGAAAAGATCGCCCGCCACTACGCCCGCAGTTCTGATCCAAGCTACCGCGTGCTGGCCGCTTTGGCATTGGGATGGATTCCCGATGGCAATAATGCCGACCGACTGGTGCATATGCTTCACGACCCATCGGAGAAGGTTCGCATCGCCGCCGCCGCCGGTTTGCTGCACCTTTACCATTTGGCCAAGCTCGGCGAGGCATATAATTCTCCGCAGATGAATTAGGCATTTCCGCTGCCTGTTTCAGGATTTTTGATCCTGTTCCCCCAGTGTCATCCTAATCGCGAATAATGCGGGCATAGGTGACTGTGTGATGGGTAAATAAATCTCCCCGATCGTTGCGGCACTCGGCGGAGCCGTAGATCAGACGTCGACCGAACTTGATAACTTTAGCTTCGCACCAGATATCCTGCTCCCGGCAAGGATTCAGGAACGCACTTTGCAAATTGGCTGTTACCAAAGGTGTTTCGACGCCCAATTCTCCCACCAGAGCCAGCCAGAATGTTACGTCGGCAGCCATTAAAAACGCCGGCCCGGCCACAATCCCACCCGGGCGCTCCAACTGTTTTTGATAGGCGATTTTGGTTACGCATCGATTCGGTTCAAGCGTTTGGATTTGTAAACCATAAAAGCGCACAAAATCCATTTGGTCCAATTTTTCCTGCAACGCCGATAGTAGCATTTCATCTCCGTATTAACATTCGTGGCATTGTATCGCGAAAGGGTATGGCGTCGTGGGCAAGTCGGTTCGTTGGCAGCGATCTTGAATTGCCGCCCGGGCGTTTATTCTACCTCACGTCGATTGCTGCCAGTCCGCTACCTATTTCAGAGGCGATCAATTCGCCCGTGAACGATCCTCGTTGCGTGTTAGCGACGGCGCTGTTCTCTTGGTATAGTCTCCATCTGTCAATGACACTTTGGATGGCATTTTGTGGAGGATTCACCAAATGACTTATGCCGCGAAACGATGTGCCGCTGCCGGCCTCCTGGCGCTCATCTGCTGCGGATATGCGGTGCCGCAGGCGATTGGTGCCGGATCCCTGGCAGGGAAATTCAAAGCACCTCCGCATAAATATCAGCTTTATGTCTGGTGGCACTGGATGGGCTATACCATAAGTCGCTACGGCATCAAACGCGATCTTTACGCCATGAAGAAAGCGGGCGTAGCCGGTGCTACCATCTGCCCGATTGGTTCGCAAGCGGGTGTGGCACGGAATATCGCAAATTCCGGGGTACCCAAGCCGGTGGCGTACTGGAGTCCACGCTTTTGGCATCTGGTGCAATATTCGGTGAAGATTGCCCATCACCTCCACATGAAACTTGGGATGGAGAACTGCCCCGGCTGGGATGCCAGTGGTGGGCCATGGATCACCCCCAGGCTATCGATGAAAATGGTCACGTCGAGCGTTACGGTGGTGAAGGGCCCGGGCGAAATTAATATCCTACTCAAGCAGCCACCTACGCGACTGAATTTTTACAGGCCCATCGAGGTGTTGGCACTCCCCGATACGGGTGTTGTCAAGCCGAAACAGGAAATTAATATTTCAGCCGATATGGATGCCGATGGAAAACTGAAATGGAACGCACCGGCGGGTCGGTGGCGAATATTCCGCATTGGGTATACATCGACGGCATCAACCGACCATCCGGTACCGGACAGTTTGGTCGGACCGCATGGTACGGTACATTCGTTGGAAGCGGATAAACTTAGCGCCGCTGCAGCGACATTCCATATTGAACATGTCATTCATGCATTGAAGCGGCATCTGGGTTCGGCGGTTGGGCGGACGTTTAATCATCTGCTTTTTGACAGTTACGAGGCTGGTCCACAAAATTGGACAAAGCACTTTCGCCGTGATTTTATTAAATTGCGCCATTACGACCCATTGCCCTGGTTGCCCGTCCTCAGTGGTGCGGTGATTGGAAATTCACAGCTATCGCAGCGTTTCAGGTTTGATATGGCGCGAACGGTATCGCAGTTATTTGTAAGGAACGATTTTGATATCTATCGCAAGCTGATTGATGCTGCGCATATGAAAATGTGCCTGGAGCCTTACACCGGGCCTTTCAACACGATTGCCGCGGCGGCGTCGTGCGATATCACAATGGGTGAATTTTGGAATGCCAGCCGCCATGGGATTGCTTCAAATGTGGCGGGTGCCGCCCGCGCGTATGGCCGGACACTGGTGGGCGCTGAAACACTCACCGGTTCACCCAATACCAGCCGCATGACCGAAACACCGTATTTCTTGAAAAAAGCCTTGGATGGAGGGTTTCTCAGCGGCGTTAATCAATGCTACTTGCACGACTGGACAGAACAGGCTCTGAATAAGAAATATCGCCCTGGCGTCTTGATGGGTTGGTGGGGAACTCACTTCGGCGAAAACCAGACATGGTTCAAACCGGGCATTTCATTTTTCACTTACATCAATCGATGTCAGTTGATGTTGCGGCAAGGCTCGCAGGTTTGCCATGTTTGCACGCTTAATTTCAGCCCACCGGGATATTCAACGGATGCCCTCAGCCGCAGTCTATTTCAGCGGGCGATCGTTAAAAACGGTAAAATTATCCTGCCCGATGGACGCGCCTACAGTGTGCTGCTGTTACCGAATACCACCAACATGCTGCCGAGCACGGCTGCCAAGTTGCAGCAATTGGTGCAGGCTGGCGCGACGGTCATCGGTCCCAGGCCTGATCGCTCGCCGAGTTTGACCGATTACCCTCAATGCGATGTGCGGACTGCGGTCATTGGCCATGCCATCTGGGGTAATTGCAACGGCACGACGGTTAAAGAACATCACTATGGCAAAGGATTGGCAGTGTGGAATCTGCCCGTGCAAACGGTACTGCATCAATTGGGTGTCCAGCCGGAATTCAGCATAAACTATCCCGCTCATCGGTTGCGTATCATATCCGCCATTTATGCTGCGCCCGGGCACGGACGACGCGTAAATGTGACCGCGATGCTGAAACAGATCGTCGCGGCCGATGGTGGCAGCCACATTGCACTGCGGGTGGACAACGCGCAGTTCGGGGGTGATCCCGCCTACGGGTATTACAAATATCTGACGGTTAAATACCGCTACAATCACCACGTGAAAAAAATAAAAATACATGAAAATAATATGCTTAATCTACCTTCGCGTGGTGGCTGGCAGATTCGGGCCATTGAGAGGAAAAAGCCCGGTGAGCGAATATATTTTGTCGCCAACCGGTCCGCTCATGCGGCCGCGATAACCGCCTCCTTCCATATCAAGGGGAAATGGCCGGAATTCTGGCATCCGGGCACAGGACAGCAGGAAGTTGATGCGGAATTTACGCAAGCCAACGGGCGGACGGACGTGCCACTACGTCTGGGCCCTTGGGGATCGGTATTTGTGGTGTTTCGAAGACCCTTGCAGAAGGCGGACCCCGTGACGGCAATATTTCGCAATGGGCACACCGCGGGGGGTGTTGCCACTGCACTCGATATCGCAGGGCATATTGATCTGATCATTCATAAATCGGGCAGATATCAGATCAAGTCAGCTTCCGGTACAACAACTTTATTGCATGTGCACGCCATACCACGCTCTGTGGTGGTTCGCGGCCCGTGGAAGGTGAAGTTTTCCTCCAGTTATGGTGCACCGCACATGGCGACCATTCCCAAATTGATTTCCTGGACGGACTTGCCCGCCAAGTCAGAGAAATATTTTTCTGGCACCGCGTACTACACCAAGGCCATCCGACTACCGGACGATTTTTCAGCCCGCAATAATCGCATTATTTTGCACTTGGGAAAGGTAGATGATCTGGCTACGGTGTCTGTCAATGGCCACACACTCGGTGTCGTCTGGCATCCGCCATTTTCAATTGACATCTCCACGGCGATAAAGCCGGGAATTAATCATCTGCGCATCGCAGTCACCAATACATGGGTGAACCGTTTGATTGGCGATGAACCGTACACTTCAAAACTGAGTTGGGGTGGCGTGCGTGGAAGCGGGGCGAACTACATTGGTCAGCCGTTGCGGTCGTATCCCCGGTGGATCATTAAAAATAAACCATTGCCGGCTCATATGCACACGTTCGTCACATGGAGCTATTATCACGTGGGATCCCCGCTGCTCCCGGCGGGACTATTGGGGCCGGTAAAAATATCCGTTGAGCGCCGCGTTGCACTTGCCGCTACCAAGTAGCGTCTGGCGCAACGGCAATACATCTGCGATTGTCCGCAGGTCTGTTTCACAGGCTTATCGGATGTTAATCAGATAGACGGCGATGGCGATGCCGATGATAGACATGACGATCGCAATCAGGACAGATGGTTGCCATTTGGGTGCGACAGGGCTTTGGCCCTGCCGTAATTGGGATATGGTTTTAAGGAACCGGGCGCTGGCGATGACATTCACGAGTACGCCAAGCAGCACGAGTGCCACGCCGATCCACACGGACAGAGATTGATCGGCGGATATTTTCATATGGATATCGCGCAGTTCAGCCAATTTACGCAAAAACAGACCGAATTTTGATACGACAAAACCGAATCCCATCAATGCTAAACCTGTTCGCAGCCACGCCAGCATGGTGCGTTCAGCCGCCAATTCAGTATTTAGGTCATATTTTGGAGGGACGTTACTCACCACGTTTTACTCCTGAATTCAATCATTTTCTGATGATGACGATTGACTTGCCGGCGATGGTGCGGATTTGATGAATACGGGTGCAGGTGCGTGCTGCCAGTGAATTGTATTGACGTTTTCACAAACGATTGCGGGCCTCAAATCAGGCTGTGTTAGTTTGAATTGAACATTTTCGAGATAGATTGATTTGACGTATCGGGCAAACATGCCATACGAAGGAAAATAGAGGGAAAACATATCAATATCGGGAAATGCCTTAATGCGTTCCGGGACGTGCACGTGAACGTCACCCGCGGTCCCACCGCCGGAGAGTGTCATGGAGATATCCTCCAGTGCGAGGTGTCCAATAAGGTGACGTGGAAAGCCGCTGATAACAATGCCGGTCGGAAATAGCAACCGGCTCTCCGAGGCGACGGTTGCCGTGACGTTACGAATGACCACATTGGTAATGCTCCCGGGCACAAGCGGCTTCTGGCCGGGATGAAAGGTGGACAGCCTTCCGCCAAGCCGAATGAAAATGGGCACGTCCACATTAGTCATCTGGATATGGTCAAATCGAATATTGTTTATATGTCCGCCATCGACCGACATAATTTTGATCCCACCGAGTCGGCAGTTAATGAACTTGCAATCGGTGCAATGTATGTCGGTGAAGGCACCGCGCGATTCGCTGCCGAATTTAAAAGCGGCACATAGGCTTTGCAGTGTGCAATGGTCGACGTAGATATGGGCGCAAGGCATTTGCGTCGTGGTTTTCATACATATGGAATCATCTTCCGAATTGATGTGACAATGGCTGATGAAGACCATTTGAGATGAATCAATATCAATCCCGTCGTTATTATAATTCGCATGGTTGTAGATATGGATGTGGGAAATATGCACATTCAGCGACTGGTATAAATTCAGGCCCCATGCTGCAGACTGCCGGAGTGTGACGTCATGAACTTGAACCCCGCTGCAGCCCGCAAGCCTTACCAGAAATGGCCGATTTCCTGTAAAGCCGAAACCATTGCCGTCAATGATGCCGTGGCCGTCGATACCGATATGTTTGGCGTGATCGGCACCGACGAGGCAGTAGCCAAAGGGTTGGCCGTCGCCATCAATAAATGGATCGACCTTAAAATAGTCTTTAATATTCCGACTGCCGAGAATTTCAGCCCCTTGCTGTAAATGAAGTGTGACATCACTTTTTAACACGATCGTCCCGGTAAGATACTTCCCTGCAGGTACGCGCACCACACCGCCTCCATGATCGTGGCAGTAATTGATGGCATGTTGAAGGGCGGTGGTGTTAAGCGTGGTCCCGTTGCCGACGGCACCGAAGGCAACCACTGAACAACTGCCGTTGCCATCAGATGGCTGCGAATGCTGAAATATGGCAATCGCCCAGAAAACAACGACTACCAGCGCTGACAGTGCGATGACAATGATGACGTTGAGCCAGGTATCTTTTTTGAGTGCCAATGTCACACCACCTCTTGAAAAGTTTTCTTGTCGGCTCGCCTGCGAGCCTTACACGCGGTTATTGTATGGGAACTGACGCAGCCGTATACCCGCGGCGACCGCTGAATCTGTTTTCAATGCGCATAAGGCGTTCCACAGATGCCATTGTGAAAGGGGCGACAAAAATGCCTCAATCGCATAAAGTCTGAAATCAGGAGATGACTGTTGTGCTGTACTCCAACTCGAGGAGCTACTGATTTGATCGCCCTGAGCATGAACGAAATACGCGATAATTCCAACCGTGTTGGTGAATTGATCCCTAACACGCACCTGCGGATGTGGCTGGCAAAAATGGCGGCTATGTGCAACCCCGATCAAATTATTCTCTGCCAAGGAGGCACAGCGGAGAGGGCCGAAATTTTCGCCCAGGGTGTGCGGGCAGGAACTTTTATACCCCTGAACCAAGAGAAACTTCCGAGATGCTACCTTCACCGCTCGAACCCCAACGATGTAGCGCGCAGTGAAGCATCAACCTTCATATGTACACCCATTCGCGCGATGGCAGGGCCAACCAACAACTGGATGGATTCCAAAATGGCCTATGCGTCGCTGCGAAGTTTATTTAATAACTGCATGGCAGGGCGCACCATGTATGTGCTGCCATTTGTGATGGGGCCAATTGGTGCCCGGCTGAGCAAAGTGGGCGTGCAGTTGACGGACAGCCTGTATGTGGTTGCGAGTATGGACATCATGACCCGTATGGGAGAAGCGGCAATAAAGGTACTCGGTGACTCACCGGAATTTACGCGCTGCCTGCATAGCGTGGGGGACTGCACGCCGGACAGACGCTACATTTGCCACTTTCCACTGGACAGCGCAGTGTGGAGTTTTGGTTCCGGCTACGGTGGCAATGCCCTGCTGGGGAAGAAATGTATGGGTTTGCGCCTCGCCAGTTTTCAGGGGTTTCAAGAAGGTTGGATGGCCGAGCACATGCTCATCAGCGGCGTGCGCGAGCCAAACGGTCAAAAAAGCTACATAACGGCGGCCTTTCCCAGCGCTTGTGGAAAAACCAATTTCGCCATGCTTATCCCGCCCCAATCCTATCGCGAAAAGGGATGGCAGGTGACGACAGTGGGCGATGATATAGCATGGATGTGGGTGGACGGCAAAACCGGAAAGCTGCGGGCGATCAACCCCGAGAGCGGCTACTTTGGCGTTTTACCGGGTACCAGCGAGACGACCAATCCGATTGCCATGCAGACAATCGCACACGACACCATCTACACCAATGTGGCTTTGCTGCCGGATGGAGATGTGTGGTGGGAGGGCAAGACGGTTATTCCGCCATCATCCGCTATTGACTGGCAGGGAAATGCCTGGACCCCCGATTGCGGTCGCAAAGCAGCGCATCCCAATAGTCGTTTCACGGCTCCCATGCAAAACAATCCCGTGCTCGATCCCGCGGTGGATGACCCTGATGGGGTGCCGGTGACCGCCATTATCTTTGGTGGACGAAGGGCCTCTACCATTCCAATCATTTACCAGGCGTTTAACTGGAGCTATGGTGTGTACGTGGGCGCATCGTTGGGAAGTGAAACAACCGCTGCGGCCACAGGAAAAGTTGGCGTAGTTCGGCGCGATCCAATGGCGATGCTTCCATTTATCGGCTACAACATCGGCGATTATCTGGTGCATTGGTTTCGCATGCGGGGAAAAATGGCCGATCCGCCGCGCATCTATCATGTGAATTGGTTTCGGCGCGACGAACGTGGCAAGTTTATCTGGCCGGGATTTGGGGAAAATATCCGGATTCTCGAATGGATACTCAAACGATCGCATGGAGAGGCTTATGCGGTTGAGACGCTCCTTGGGTGGATGCCGCGACCGGATGATATAAACCTCGATGGCCTCGACCTCGATACCGAAGCGTTTGCGGCGGCCCAGCGAGTTGATGCCGAAGCACTGAAAGGGGAATTGCTGGCCGAAGAGGAACTCTTTTTAAAATTGGCCGGCGAACTTCCGAAAGAGATGATCTTTATGCGTGAGTTGCTTATCAGCCGTCTCTAACTGCAAATGCTCCCCCTTGCGGGAGAATATATTTTCCTTACAGGATTGCCAATGTCGCCATATGTAATTGTCACAACGGAAGGACTTGAATCGGCCCCGCTGGCATGGCTTAAAGAGCGTGTACAGGTGATTGAGCTGACACTCAAGGATCAGTCTCGGTTGGGTGCCGCGTTAGCCAGGGCGGATGGAATTATTGTCCGAACCTATACGCAGGTAAACGAAGAATTGCTGGCACGCGCACCGCGGTTAAAAGTGGTGGGCCGCGCCGGTGTCGGTCTGGAAAATATCGATCAGGCCGCGTGCCATAAGCGGGGCATAAAAGTAATATCCACACCCGAAGCCAATACCCACGCGGTACGTGAATACGTGTTTAACCTGATTTTTGCACTGGGCCGACCTGTCGTGCGACTGCATGAACCTGTCGCTGCCGAAGTATTTCACCAGTATCGCAAAACTTCAAGAGGCATGGAATTGTATGGCCTCACTTTCGGGGTGCTGGGGATGGGACGGATCGGTCGGGCGGTCTCGCGGGTCGCCATCGCCTTGGGGATGAGCGTCATTTACAATGATGTGGTGGATGTTAGTTCGGCGGTTGATTTTCCTGCCGAAGCAGTTGCTGTGGACGAACTCTTCCGGCGTGCGGATATTCTGACCATCCATGTGAGTCACCGAGTTGGCAACCGACATTTTGTCAGTGCGGACCGCTTGGGCTTGATGAAACCGTCGGCATTGCTGATAAATACCGCTCGTGGTGAAGTTATCGATGCTAAGGCACTGGCCGATGCGATTAAATCAGGCCGACTTTCCGGAGCGGCACTCGATGTACACGACCCGGAACCACCCGGAACCGATTATCCGCTTTGGAATCTGGACCGCGTCATTTTGGCCCCGCATCTGGCTGCTCGTACGCAGGGTGCCATGGATGCCATGAGTTGGGTGGCCCGGGATGTGGTGGAATATCTGCATAGCCAGTAACCCGGCGATGTGATCTCCACTTGATGGGGGTGAATGTCATATGGCTGGACGATTTGGCCGCTGCGTTATAGATTCTTGGTTGGTGTTCGGTCAGAAAGGTCGGAACTGGCAGCTCGTGAATACTCAAGTGTTATGACTTGGATGAAGTGAACTTATAAATTTATGAATATCAACGATAAACATATTAATGATGGTGATGAACCCGAACATGCTGGCGCTGATACCGCACCAGCGGCGAACTCGACAACTCAAAATGTGCGTGCGGACGATGAAGCGGCGGACACCATCGGTGAAGTTAGAACGGGCATGTCGGGGACGTTTACTTCCGTGACGGATGATCAATCTGAGATTTCAGAATCATCAACTGCATCGGCGGATATTGGCAATCCTATCAATGCCGCGGATACAGTTGAAGTTGAAGGGATGGAATTACGCCCGGTCTTGGAAGCGATACTATTTTCCACCGACGCCCCCATTTCGGCCGGCAAATTGGCGCAGACAGTGGGACTGGATTCCACCAAGCCGATCAAGGCGGCGATTGCCGAACTCAACGCCATTTATGGCCAACGGCATGCAGCGTATCGCATTGAGGAGCGCGCCGGTGGCTACCAACTCTTAACGCTGCCGCAGTATGCGCAGTACATTCAACGCTTGACAAAAGCCCGGGACGAAGGACGATTGACCCCGGCTGCACTGGAAACACTTGCCATCATCGCGTACCGCCAGCCAATTTTGCGGGTGGATGTAGAGTCCATACGCGGTGTTGCGTGCGGAGAGGTAATCCGCACGTTGATGGAATACAACTTGGTCAAAATAGTCGGTCGAGCTGAGGAAATTGGGCGGCCCATGCTTTACGGCACAACTAAGCACTTCCTTGAGGTGTTTGGGCTTTCCAGTTTGAAAGATCTTCCAAGTGCCGAGCAGCTAAAGGAACCCAAAACAGCCAGCGACAAGTCGAAATAAATGCGGGTAAAACCTTCGCCGCAATCAGCGTGGCCAGAGAGGCGCACCGGTAAAATGCTCAATCAGGTGCACTTCACGGATACTGAACGGACGTCCGTCGCGGTGGAGAATATTATGAAACCACAATTTGGGCGGCGGACTGCCCGGCTTTGACCACCAGGGATAAATAGTCTGCGTCTTGCCGTTGGTTAAACCCCAATTGAGACATCCAACGTCGGTGGCTTTGAAAATAGGCATGCACTTGGCAAAAGTGCTTACTGGACGTCGCATATATTCGGTACAGAAAAAGGGTCGATCCAGCTTCTGCAAAGTTTGTATCTCCCGCCTCAGGGCCTTGGGGCCGCTGTAGTTATGGAACGTAATCACATCGCTGTGGGCTAAAACAAACCGGGCAATTTGCGGCGTCTGACCTTGGTAGATGCACGCGGTCAGCGGTTGCCGGGAATGACATTCCCGGGCCCATACAAAGACTTTTTTGAGCAGAGGAAGTGTGTGAAGCGAATTGCCACTATTGCCCGCCTCATTGTAGAGGTCCCAGCACAAAATCTGGGGGTTTGATTTAAATGCCCGAATCACCCCTTGTTCGTAATCCTTTAATTCTGGCCAATCAGCGAGGTTTCTAATCATGGCCGGACCGGGACACTGCACCCATTGAGAATTATGCACCCCCGGAATCGGTGCAGGCTGCGGACCGAGATGAGCGGTTGGTTTCCAGCAATCATCAAATAACACAAACATCACCTTGATTTTGTGTTGCCGCGCGATGATGAGGAATTTTTTCATCCGCCCCTCCATGCGATGCGGATGGTGATTCCAAACCAGGACATCAAGGAAAACACGGATGGTATTAAATCCCAGACGCTGTGCCCACCCAAGCTCACGGTTGATGCCGCCGGGATCAAACGTCGCCCCTTGCCACATCTGAATGGTGTTTTCTGCGGATGCAGGTATGTAATTACAGCCCACAAGCCACGGCTGGTGGCGATACCATCGCCAAGCCCGCTTACTTGTCCATCGATCGACATGCGGCATCGCAATGGCGGATGATTTGACAGTGCTCGCTACGCTCACCAAAGTGAGGACAAGGCTGATGAATAAGCGCGACCGCGACGTAATCAACAAGGCCAACTCCCGTATCAGATTGAGCAAATTGCAACAATCACGAAAAAAGCAACTAAGTGGAAGATATCGGGGATTGCGTCATCGTTCAAGAACACTGCGGTTGGCCGGCGCAAAGGGGCGAAATTATTTTTCCGGGTGGAGATGAAATATACACAAAAACGGTCGAATTACAGCGTTTCCCAAGACCTCCTCGAAACGCTCAAGCGGGCGAGGACACCTCTGCTACCACGGTTCCCCGGAAAAATCGCCACGCACGACCAAAAACATTAATGACATTCATCGTCGAAATCAGCAACTAATTGAGCGGTACTACCGGGGCATTTGTGTCATCATCGCCATCCAGCGGTATGACATCGACACCAACGGTTACTTCGTGCTTACCGCCACCCAGAATAACCCCCCGTAACGGCGAAACGTCAGAAAAATCTCGCCCCCAGGCGACGGTAATATGCCGCTCCAAAGGCCAAACATGATTGGTTGGGTCGATATCCATCCAGCCATATTCCGGCACATAAACACTGACCCAGGCGTGCGACGCGTCGGCACCGATCAACCGTTGCTGCCCGGGTGGGGGGGCTGTGACCAGATAACCAGATACATATCGCGCCGCGAGGCCCACGGATCGGAAACAGGCAATGGCCAGGTGGGCGAAGTCCTGGCAAACCCCTGTTCGTCGTTGAAATACTTCATCAACGCGCGTGGAGATATTTGTGGAACCGCTGACAAATTTAAATTCTTTGTAAATGCGGCTGCTCAAATCCAGAACGGCGTCTGCCAATGGTCGTGACGGCGTAAATGACTGCATGGTCCAATTGTATATGTCCGAGTTCCAATTGATCTGCGGCGAGCGAAAACGAAATTCGCACGCGGCCAGCAATTCTCCCTGAGGCCTACCGGAGAGCATTTTACCAACCGATTCCCATGGGCCGGTGGGAAACAGCGATGACATCAACGGAGGTGCAAGATCCACCATACATCGCGACACCACCTGCAGTTCACGATGAGGTTCGTCGATGCCAAAAACCGTCATGCGATTTCCGAAATAATCATTTCGCATGGAGCGTGGTGCGTCAGGCGTTATGTCCAAGTCTATTTGCGTCCATGTATGTCGGGGGGTGTCGCGTGGAATCAGGTGTGCCAAGTTATGACACACCGTCACGGGTTCCTGATAGCGATAACGCGTCAAATGCCGAATTCTAAATACCGCCATTCTGAAACTCTCAAAAAAAGGGACAACTCGCCAATCTAGAGGCGTTCCTTCGGGGGAATACTGATAGTCGACGGACCAATTTGCCGACTCTGCGCCGCATGACTTAAATATTTTTGACTGATCAGGTCAGAAAGTTTGAATAAATCTGCCATCACCATGTTCACCAATTGGCGCAGGCCCGACCCATCCGTGTGCTGTATAACGGTAAGCTGGCCAAAATCGGCGAGACGCAACTCGGTCAACCGCCGCAATAGTATCTGCTCGACGGGTGTCAACTGCACCTCCAGGTGATTTCCCGGCAACAAAGCCACATGTTCCTGTAATCGCACCAATTGGAATGCCAGAGCGCGCGGATTGGTTTCATCCGCGAGCAGAAGATCGGCAAGCAGAGGCGTCTGAAGTGATGTCATGTACCGTCGGCGATACGTGATCGCGGAATCCGCCACTTCCAGAATAGCCTCCATGGTTGTCGGGGGGAGTGCCTGCGGGCTGCACAAAGTGCTCAGGCAGAGCTGCACGATGTTGACCCCGCGTTCAATTCGCCTCCCAATGTCAAGAAATCTCCACGCCAATCCGCGTGTCATTGATTCCATGGCAAGGCCACCGAAGGCCGCAAAAGTGACGATTAATTTATCCAGCGATGCCAGCAGTTCACTTAACTGACCAGATTGGGCATTGCTGGCTGAAAAATCTGCGTCCAATCGATTAAGAATCCGCCATGTGTCAATGGACATGCGGTCGCGTACAAGACTCGCCGTGCGATATATCGAGGAAAGCGTTATCTGCATCCCATAAGGAAGGTCGCTATCAAAAAGGATGTGGTTGAGCAATTCTTCCCCGCCTCCGGATTTTAAATCTGGACTGCTCAGCTTTGCCTGTCCCACCAGGGCGCCAAGAATGGTGGGCAATTCCGGGCTGGATTCAAAATTCTGATCCACCAATCGACTTACTATTCCCCGCGCCAACCTGACAATGGCTTCGGCACGTTCTACGTAGCGACCCAGCCAATATAGATTGTCGGCAACGCGGCTCGATAAGTCGCCACCGGCGCGGGAAACACCCATCGGCGCACCCGGCGGCGTAAGCATGCTGAATGAATCAACCGGACCGCCGGAAAGCACCCATGTATCTTTAGAACCACCACCACGCTGCATCGATACGATCATCGATTCGGCAGAGATGGAAAAGCGGGCAAGTCCACCGGGCATGACGGTATAGCTGTCGCCCGCTGCCACCATGTGCGCCCGAAAGGCAATGTGCCGGGGTTCGACGTGTCCGTCTATCATCACCGGCGCGGTGGATAGAGGAATTTGCTCCTCAGCCACATATTGTGATGGATTAGCCCGCACCTTGGCCCGCAACTGCTCCATTTGCGTTGCAGAAAGGGATTCCGTCGACACCGGCGACTCACCGCTGGCGTAAAACGCCGGTTTAATCAGCAATTTATTAAAATTGGCCAGCACAAACTCTATGGAATCCTGATCGCCGCACCAGTAAGACCGCACAGCCGGCAATTTGAGATCCTCGCCGAGTAGATACTTGCATATGTGAGGTATAAACATTTCCAATGCCGGTGTTTCCATCAGGCCCGATCCCAGGGCGTTCACGACTGTGACGTGGCCTGCATGCACGGCTTGAACAAGTCCGGGAATACCCAATGAGCTATCGGGCATGAGTTCCAGTGGATCGCAGTAGTTATCATCCTGCCGTCGAAAAATGACATCCACTTGCTGCAGGCCACCAAGCATCTTCATATAAACACGGCTATCTCGCACAGTGAGGTCCGCACCCTCTACCAAGGTATAGCCGAGGTACCGCGCCAAATAGGCGTGTTCAAAATAGGTTTCGTTATATGGGCCGGGAGTAAGCAGAACGATGCGCGGATTTTCCTTGTTATGGGGCGCTACCACCTGGAGCAGATGCCGCATCGATCGGAAAAATGTGGCCAGCCGACTCACCCGGCAATCACGAAAAATATCCGGAATGGCCCGCGACACAACAATCCGATTTTCCAATGCATAACCGGTACCGGAGGGCGCTTGCGTGCGGTCGGCAAGAATGCAGAAACCACCATCTCCATTGCGTCCGACATCCGCCGCCGCCATATGGAGCCATCGGTCGCCGGACGGCCGGGCTCCTCGCAGCGGACGTAGAAACGCCGGGTTGGCATAAATAATTTCCGGCGGAATGACTGAATCTTTAAGAAGATGTTGCGGCCCGTACAGATCGGCCAAAGCCAAATCCAGTACGCGTGCCCGCTGGACAAGCCCATCGCAGAGATTTTTCCATTCTTCGGCCGAATATACCAGTGGCAGTGCATCAAGCACCCACGGCCGATCCATCCCGGCTGGATCTCCGTACACATTGTAGGTAACGCCGTTTTCATGGATCAGTTGGCGGGCGGTAGCCCAGCGTTTTTCCAATTCCGCTGGTCCAATATCATTTAATAACTGGACAATTTGCCGCCAGTGCGGACGCACCTGCCCATTGGCATCCAGCATGTCGTCAGGAGCCGTCGCCTGAGGGGTATAATCGGTGAAAAGCCCTCTCTGATTCGGAGATGCACTGCTGTTAACTGCAGAAAGTTGATCAGTCGTCATGCGTGGGCATCATTACCGAAAAGTGGACAATCTGCCAATAACCCGTCATTGTTTGTCCTCACGTCAACCTGGAAGAAATAAAACACTATACGCGCCTCAAATCAAGGGTGAGCGGAAAATCTTTTGATCGCCCGGCGATCTTGATCCGCAATTCGCCAGGGGTATGACCAAACTTAAAAAACCGCGCTGCGCGGCGGGCCTGCGCCTCAAACCCATTGACTGGAAATGTATCGTAAGATCGGCCTCCCGGATGGGTAATATGATACGTGCATCCTCCTACGGATCGTCCATTCCATTTGTCAACCAGATCAAAAATCAATGGCGTGTGAATACCGATGGTCGGATGCAGGCACGCTGCCGGTTGCCACGCGCGGTAACGGATGCCGGCCACATATTCTCCCTGCGCTCCCGTGGGATGCAGCGGAATTTCAATGGTATTACAGGCCAGCGCGTGGCGACCATCAATAAGCCCACGCGCTTTTATCTCCAGCCGTTCAAGCGATGAATCGACGTAACGAACGGTACCACCGCCACCGGGTTCTTCACCCAGCACGTTCCAAGGTTCGATGGCCTGCCGCAATTGCACCTCCACACCTCCCATATGCGGGGCAGTGAATTCACCGATCATCGGAAACCGAAACTCCAGATGCGGTGCAAACCATTCCGGGCTGAGGTTATATCCCTTAATGGAGTTGAGCACATCACGGAAATCCTCTTCAACAAAGTGGGGGAGCAGGAAGCGATCGTGAAGTTGCGTTCCCCAGCGGACTAATTCGGCGCTGTAGGGTCGATGCCAAAATTCAGAAATCAGTGCTCGGATTAACAATTGCTGGGCAAGCGACATGTGCGGATGCGGAGGCATTTCAAAACCACGAAATTCAACCAATCCCAGCCGTCCCGATGATGTATCCGGGCTGTAAAGCTTATCGATGCAAAACTCGGCCCGATGCGTATTGCCTGTCAGGTCTACCAGTAAATTGCGGTAAATGCGGTCAACCGTCCACGCCGGAGTGTGACGGCCCTGCCTGGCAATTTGTTCATTGGCAAGTTGCAGTTCATATGTGTTATCCGCCCGGCCCTCGTCAACGCGTGGTGCCTGGCTGGTCGGTCCGATGAACAAGCCGGAAAACAGGTACGAAAGCGATGGGTGATTATGCCAGAACGTCAACAGACTTCTGAGTAAATCCGGCCGTCGAAGGAAAGGAGAGTCGGCCGGGGTGGTGCCACCAACCACGATGTGATTGCCTCCACCGGTGCCAGAGTGTCGTCCGTCGAGCATGAAGTTTTCAGTACCAAGTCGAGTATGGTGCGCATCGTCATAAAGCCCGGTGGTGATGTCAATGGCCTCCTGCCATGTTGATGCTGGATGAATGTTGACCTCAATCACGCCGGGATCGGGCGTTACCTTCAGTACGTTGAGTCGTGGATCGGGTGGCGGAGGATACCCTTCAAACATCACAGGCATGTTCAGCGCGCGGGCGGTGTCTTCAATTCGTGCGACCAAATCAATATAGTCCTCCGCATACCGAAGCGGGGGCATGAAAATGCGCAGCACACCATTCCGTGGTTCCACACAGATAGCTGTGCGGATAATCCAAGGCGCAGGCTTTCCAGGCTCGACATTTTCCGTGCTGCTGGCGGCCAGCAACCGACGATACTCCTTGAGCATTTCCGGGCTCATCGATCCATCAGGGCTGATATAGTCATCGGCTGTCTGCTCGCGAAATCCCAAGGGTTGCACCGTGCTCGGTGCGCGGCGGATAAATCCCTGTCGCGCCGTACGGGGTAATGGTGGTAGTTTTTCCATCGGGTCCCGAGGATAGGTATATGGATAGTCCACCTTGCCGACCCAGGGCAGGGAATCCAGCGGAAGTCGATACCCTATAGGAGAATCGCCGGGGATGAGAAACATTTTCTCCGGCCGAAAAAACCAGGCGCCGGTTTGCCAAAATCCACTGCCCGCAGAACCAATATTACGAACCGGAAGTGCATAGCCCACGACCTTATCCAAACCTGCCTCAAATACCCGGGCCAACCGGGCACGATCTTCCGGGTTATCAATTTTGTTGTCCAGCGGATTTACATTCACCGGCAGACGGCGTTCCTTCCAAAGGTAGTACCACACATCTTCGTAGGCCGGCAGGATGTGTTCAGACGCTGCCCCTTCACCGAGTCGCTCGATGAGGGCATTGATGAATCGACGGGCATGGACGCTGTCGTATAACGAAGTGTTGGCTTCGTCGGCAATAAGTTGCGGATCATTCCAGATGGGCTGGCCATCCTTGCGCCAAAAACACGCAAACGACCAGCGCGGCAAAGACTCTCCGGGGTACCATTTGCCCTGCCCATGATGCAGAAGTCCACCCGGGGCGAAACGCTTTTGCAGGCGCTTGAGTAATTCGGCACCCAGCAATTTTTTCTTCGGCCCCAGTGCGGCACTATTCCACTCGGGGCCATCCATGTCGTCGATAGATACAAAAGTTGGCTCGCCACCCATCGTCATGCGAATGTCTGCGGCGACCGCATCGTCATCCACACGCTGTCCGGTCAATGCAATTTGCGTCCATTGCTCCTGTTTGTAAGGTTTTGTGACACGGGGCGTTTCATAAATTCGCTTTACGGTCATGTCAAAGCTGAATTCAGTCTTGCATTCATCCACCAATCCACTCACCGGCGCTGCCGAACTTGGTTCCGCCGTGCATGCCAAGGGGATATGCCCCTCACCGGTAAGCAAACCGCTCGTGGCGTCCAAGCCAATCCAACCCGCGCCCGGCAGATAAACTTCCGTCCATGCATGCAAATCTGTAAAGTCCACCGGCGTGCCGGCCGGCCCATCAAGCGGTTTTACATCTGCCACCAGTTGTATGAGATAGCCCGACACAAACCGAGCCGCCAAGCCCAGATGCCGCATCAGGTTCACCTGCAACCACGCAAAATCGCGACAGGATCCCTGCTTAAGGCGCAGTGTCTCTTCGGGTGATTGCACACCCGGCTCCAGCCTGACCGTATACTTCAATCGCTGATGAATATCCCGGTTAATTTCCACTAAAAAATCTATTGAACGGAGTTTTTTCTTTTGATGCAAAGCCACCAGCCGGGATAATTCACAGCCCGCTGGACCTGCATGCAAATAAGGCTGCAATTCTTTCTGTAGAACACTTTCATACTGGAACGGATATTTTTCGGCCGCCGTCTCCACAAAAAAATCAAATGGGTTAATGACGGTCATTTCCGCCACCAGACCAACCTCCACGCGCAATTCTGCCGCCGGTTCGGGAAAGGCCAGACGCGCCAGATAGTTGGAATATGGATCCTGCTGCCAATTCAAAAAATGTTTTTCGGGAGCTACCTTCAAACGATAACTAAGTATCGGCGTGCGGGTGTGCGGTGCCGGACGCAAACGCACAACATGCGGCGACATTCGAATTAGCCGATCATACTTGTAGTGGGTAATGTGGGTGAGCGCAACACGGATGGACATTCAGGCAACGCCTTAAGCAAACCGCCCTCCGCAAAAGACGGCCAACACCGCCCATAACGCCCAAAGCCACTTGGGCCTGTACCATCCATCACGCCATCCGTATTATACGTCGCCTCAATCGATACGTCATCGAGATCACTTTTTGGTATCAGACTCGCATGGCGATTGTGCGAGATCGGCGGCCGATTCTGCCACTGACAAAGGTGAACATATTCCCCTGAAGGCAAAAGAGGCAAAATCAGCGTCACTGATCTACCGGTACATGACCGGATTCGCCACCGCCGGCTTTCAGCATTTCGGTCAGCGTTCGGTAGTCTGTTTTACCAGTTCCCAAAACGGGTATGGCGACGGTTCGCCGTACCATGCGAATATTATGCAGACCGGATAATCCCGCAGCGCGAATGGCTTCATTGGCCATAGCGCGGTCGATCGACATGGTGGTAAAAAGTACCAGCTCCGGTTGATCTTCATCCGCACTGGAAACGACCGCCACCGTTGGCCCATCCTGTCCCGCCGGATACCGGGCCATCAACGCCTCTTCAATCGCCGGGAGTGACACCATCTCGCCACCTATTTTTACAAAACGCTTGAGCCGACCCTTGAACAACAGATCGCCATCGGCATCGACGCTGACCAAGTCGCCTGTTCGATACCACTGCCTGTCATCCCAGTGAACAAAAGGAGAATCTCCATTATAATTTAAATAACCTGAAAATATGCTTGGTCCGCGCACCAGCAGCATTCCGGTCTGGCCAGCCGGGCATGCCTGTTGCGTATCGGGGTCAACGACGGCACACTCGACCGATGGCAGCGGTCGGCCGATAGAGCCGGGCTTAGGGTGACCTTCCCGCACAACGGAAACAATCGGGGAACATTCGGTAATGCCATACCCCTCCAGAATGAATGCTTGCGGGCAGCGCGACCGGAGCAGTTCGTAAACCGCGGGCGGGCATTTTTCAGCTCCGGTTACGCAGAGCCGGAGAGCAGATAAGTCTTCGTTGGCTGCTGCGCGCATAATATTGGCCACAAAGGTAGGCGTGCCAAGCAGAACCGATACGCGCCATGCGGCCGTTATCTTTGCCAGTGTCGTTACATCATTTGGGTTGGGGTGATGCACCACCTCGGTACCAGCGAGAAGCGGCAGTAGCATGTTTCCCGTAAGCCCGAACGAATGAAACGGGGGCAGCATACCTAAAAAACGATCATGCTCATAGATGGCAAAACTGCTTAACGCATCGCGAATATTCGTCAGTAAATTGGTGTGGCTCAGTGGGACGGCCTTGGGCAATGACTCAGACCCACTGGTAAATAGCACCACCGCCGGAGAATTGCCGTCGGGCAACCGGTCTTGTTGCCTCAACGTCTTGAGTAAATGGCGGGGAGTAAATCGGGCCCTGATAGCCGCCGAGAGTTTGGGCAATCGGCCCAGTGTTCGGCTGAACTCTTCAAGCGGAATAAAGGCCGACTGGAGCTTGGACAAGTCCGTCCCCTGACTTGCGAGTTTATTCAGCAGGGCCTGCGCCGTAAAAATGTGTTTGACACCCAGCAGATCCATGGCATGACGAATGTTGCGTTCGCCGACGGTCCAGTTAATCATCACCGGAATTTTTCCCGCGAACAGGCAGGCGAGAAAGACGGTGTCGGTCGCCACCGAAGCGGGGAGCAATATCCCAACATACTGCCCGTCGAGTGCGGCAATGGGCGTGCGCATCGCGAAGACGGCAGTTATTAAATCCCGATAAGTTTTGACACCCCGCTGCAGGTCAGCGGCAGCGATGCGTTTTGGATGGAGCATCGCCTGATTGACGAACACCTCCTGAATAGTGCTGCCAGCAGGCACCGACACTCGGTTACCCGAGGCCGTCATCCATCCCGCTGGCGGTGGAGGAATGCGCACATCAAAGGCCTCGCTGGCCAGACGCCCGCAAGCTGCCTGCAAAACGTCCGCCACCGATTGCAGGGCCTCCACGCTCGGTACGCTGACGGCGAATTCTTTCTCGATGAAAAAGATCATATCGGTCACCGCCAAACTATCCATGCCCAGATCCGCGGCGAGTTGCTGACGGGGTTCGATGCGGTCAATTCCCGTTTCGGCCTGAAGGTAGTTAAAGATGATCTGCCTGGTGGCTGCTGGAATTTGAGAATCCTCGATAGTCGCGGCGCGAAAATGTGGTTCGGGCATGGCACGTACACCGCCAGATTCCCATCGGCTGTAGGGGACGTAAATGGCGTCCGGAGCCTCCGCCGTGTAGTATCGGTCGAGGTAACTGTTCAGTGTAGATCGGTCAGCCGATCGGGGCAGATCCGTTGGTTCGCTGAACGTTAACGCGACCTCGCGTTTTGGTGCAAAGCACAGCCCGCTGGCCAGCAGTGATGGTAGATGCTCTATCAGGCCGGTCTCAAGCCTTGGTGGTTTACCTCCTGCCCAACCAAAGCTGCTCCCCCATAAACCGCTGGTCCGTAGAAGAACGACGCGGATATTGGGCAACGCTGAAATAATCTGATGCGCACCGCTGACTGAACCCAATTTGTCGGCCTTTGACCGCATCAGCCGGCCCGCTGGATACAGCAATATATTTTCACCGCGCTGCAACGCTTCAATGCACGTCTTTATCGACTGCTCAGCTCTCAAAGCCGCCGATCGATCGGCACGCGATACCTCGGCTATTGGCAATACCCCCAGAATGCGCGCGAGTTGTTTGATGATCGGCTTATTTATCTGCGTTTCGAGTGCCAAGGGACGCACATTAAAACGCTTATGCAGATGAGCGGTCACAATAACCGGGTCGATAAGTGCCGGATGATTGGCTAAAAACAGAATACCCGTTTTGCCGCGTGACGCTACCGAATCGAGTCCTTCAACTTTCACCCGGTATCGGATAGAAGCAGCGCGTCGTGCCAGCAGACAAATTAAGTGTGCCAGCCAATTGGACCGGCCGGGCCGGGTGCCTTTCAACATGGGTGCCATAATAACTGCGACTAAAACGGTAAGAAATCCCAGCAGCATGAAGATGGTCGTCGGTTCAAGGGCCGTTTCCAACGGTATATACGCCATACTGCCAATCAAAATGCCCACAAACCCCGCGAACCACGCCGCGGCGATCACACGACCGCGACGCTCTGGCGATGGCCGGGTCTGGAAGAAACTCTCCAGCGGAACCATCATCATGCCACCCGCCACGCCGCAGAGAGCCAGCATGACGAGTACACACACCAGTCTTTCCCAGCCCGTCAACATGGCAGCCGCCCCGGTAAGACACATACACACACCAAGGACAGCAGTAGCCGGAGGTGCGATCCATAGCCCGCTGTCGCGCGCTATCAGCTTGCCAGCGACCAGTGCCCCCGCCACAACACCGAGAAGTTCTGCCAAGGCAAGATAACTGGTGGTTGCAAAATTAAGGTGAAATTCGCGCAGGCCCATCTTGTTGATAAACAGTACCTGCAATGCCGCCAGAAACCAGAAGTACGCATCACCAAGGATGGCCGTAATCAGCAGTTTGTCCTGACGCATCGACCAGAGATCGCGGATTGAATTCAGCGGTCCGCCCCATGGAAACTTGGCATGTGGGTTGCCCGCCGGGCGGCTTGGCACGCCAAAACTGACAATAACGCCAATCAGCGCCATCGTCACCATGACAATGGAAACGATCAGCCGGCCGATCGAAATGCCATTCCATGTACCGGAACAATTGAGAGACAGACCGGCGGCAATCACACCTACCAGGATGGCACCGGTCGTGGCGGCTTTGAGCCGGGCGTTGGCGTGCACCACAAAACTTTCCGGATAAACATCAGGTATCGAACCCGTCAGGGCCGGACCAAAAATGGTCGCTTGAATCGCCATCAGGAAGATGACCGCAATAAGCAGCGGCCAGTTAAGCGTCAGCACGCCAATGGCGGCAAGGCTTAAAAATGCCAGCTCCATAAATTTGGAAATGATAATAATCCGCCGGCGCGGAAAGCGGTCTGCCATCCATCCTGCAGCCGAGGTGAAAATGAGGAAGGGAATGGTAAACAAGGTGGCGACCCATCCCTGCAGATCCGCGCGGTGATGGGCGAGCGCCAGCAGACTTACCGCCTGCTTCATAAAATTATCATTAAAATTGCCAAGCGTATACGCTGCCGCCATGGCAAGAAAAAGCGTGCGACCCTGGCGTATCTGCGCTGCTAATGATGGCGCGTCGGCATTGCCGGATTGCAACGTATCTGGCTGGGGGGATGTAGTTTTCGTCATATGGTTCTCTCATAAATGCCTGTGGATTGTCCGGAATTTGTGTTGGCCGGTGCGATGATCCACGCGGCGATGTGACGGCTGATAAACTGGCGGCTCGTTGACGTACCATGCGTACCCCACCAGCCGCATTGCGGCCCATAAGCGGGCGTCCATTCTACCTGCTGAATTTTGTCATGGTTCATGGTAAACCCGCAGTATCCGCAGGATGGAGCAAATTGTCGGTCGGCGGTGCCAAAAATGCGCGTTCCCATATTCAGCATGAGCGCATCGCGGCGGGACCATGCATTGAGCACCCCTTTGGTGCAGCGGGCCAACACTGGTTGCAGGTTGTAGCCGCACCACGCCGCACCCGCGAGGATAACGATCCCGGCAATGGGGCGGTTTAACGGCAGCAATTCGATGGCCATCAGGGCCGGTCCGGCACCGCCGCTGTTGGCAACCAGATGAATGGTCGATTGCGGGTATTGATTTTGATGGGCCAAAATAATTTTTGCCAGCAAAGCGGCCTGCTCGCGATGGCGGCGCGTATCCATCAGGTTGCGGAAGAACCCCTCGGGAAATGGCAGGCCCCAACGAAATATCTCAATTGCGCCCGGCACCTGACCATCGCGCAGACCGGCGCGTATCTCTTCAGGGTAGGGGCCGATGGCCTCAATGCCGGGCAGAATAATGGTGAGGCCGCACATCAAATCGCGAGGGCAAACAGAATTTTCCAGCCGCTGAAATGGATCACGTCCGATCAGGCGCCCGGCGACGGCGGTGGCAAAATCGATGTGCTGATTAATGGCTCGCCCGATGCGACTCAGGATCGGGCGCGGTCGGACGATAATACCGGCCTGCGATTGCCGGGTGCAATTGCAGGTATCAGTGCTCGCGTTTAATTGGAGCGAGGTGGAGCGGGCAGTAGGGCGGCATTGCGGTAAGCGGATCATAACCTTCATCAAAAAACCTCAGCAAGACTGGCTGGTCAACCGACCAACCGACTCACAGGGATGAACAATTACCATGCCAAGCCCACAATAAGCGTTGTAACTAGTTACAATAAAAGGATTTGTATTAGATCATCCGTTACCGATCAATTTTATGAAATGCCATTGCGTATACAAATAACGCACATATCATATACACAAAATGTAGGCTTTGTAGACGAGGTGGTATCATGCCCAGTATGTTCACGCCAGCGGAGAGACGGTTGGCTGAGGCGATTTCTCATCTGACATTTATTAACCCGTTTATGCCCGGCCGGGCCGAGGCGGAGCGGGCAGTGTTAGGGTCGCAATATGTGGCGTCTGATGAGGCGTGGAATTTTGCCGCCGCCCAAGGGCGCGAGCGTCCCAACGAGGTGCGCCTTCGCCATAAAATTGCCGGTCAGGTGGAGCAATGGAATCGATATATTCGCAGTCGCGGCGAGCTTACAGCCGATGAATGGAATCTTTATCAGGATGCGGTCGTATTTGATTTGTATTATTCGATCGAGGGTGATTTTTTTCGGCTGCTGATGGCGGCTGGCCCGGCACCATCGGTACGCGATATTTACGCCCGGTTTCTGGCGGGGTTTGGGCATCGGTTGGTATTTTCCGGCCGGAAATTAGTCTGTCAGTACACGCCAGAACATCTTTTTGCCTGTTGCTATCAGGTTTCGCGGGCATTTCAGGGTATATATCGATCGATTGTCGGTTTGTCGCCGTGCATGATGCGTTTGCGGGCGGCCGTATGGGAATCCATTTTTACCCACGACATGCGCTGCTACCATCAGCAGCTTTATCGCAGGATGGGGGATATCGCGACGCTTATTTTAGGCCCATCCGGTGCGGGAAAGGAGCGCGTCGCTCAGGCGGTAGCCCGGGCACAGTACATTCCCTTTGACGCCAAAGCGTGCGGCTTTAAGGATTCCGTTGATAAACTTTTCTCAACCACCGTTCTTTCGGCCCTGTCGCCAAGCCTGATTGAATCAGAACTCTTTGGCCACGTGCAGGGGGCCTTTACCGGTGCGGTGAAGGATCGTATCGGGCGGCTGGAATCGTGTTCGCCCTACGGGGCGTTGTTTTTGGATGAAATCGGCGATGCCGACCCGCAGATTCAAGTTAAGTTGCTGCGCGTCCTGCAATACCGGAGCTTTGAACGCGTGGGCGAGACCGTACCACGTCGTTTTGAGGGCAAAATTATAGCCGCCACCAACCGCGACCTGCCTGCCCTGATGCGGGATGGAAAATTTCGGGAGGATTTTTACTTCAGGCTTTGTTCGGATGTCATTACGACACCCTCGCTTCGACAACAACTCTCTGAATCGCCGGAGGATATTGATAACCTGATCAACTTTATCACCACCGGTTTGATTGAAGATACCGACATGCGCTGCCGTTTGAACGATGATGTGCGAACATGGATTATGGAACATCCCGGCTATGCCTGGCCCGGTAACTTTCGCGAACTGGAGCAATGCATCCGAAACATTCTGCTGCGCCGTCATTACGATCCTCCGGCAAGAGGTGGTGCGGGGCAGATGGATGAATGGCTCGGCCGAATCGCGACGGTGGAATTAAGCGAGCATCAATTGCTGAGCTTTTATACCACGCTGGCCTATTCCCGCACCGGCAGCTATCAGGCCGCTGCCAAGCGGCTTGGTGTAAATTGGCGCACGATAAAGGCGCGAGTGGATCCCGCGATTTTGAAAATCTGAACCGAATTCCTAAGCGATTGCGGAGCGGCCACAATACAGATACTGCATGCGGACAGATGCTGTTCCCGGCGAACGAAGCCGTGCCACGCTATGTCCGCTCAATGTTTACATGCAGATCATTACCGTGCGTGCAATCAATAAACACGCTGAAGACTTCCGCCGTCGAATTGCCCAGACGTTGACTATGGGTTTTCACCATCGGCCAGATCACTTCACGATCGGTCTTCGGAATGTTGCACCCATCGAGCGACGCAACTTCAATCCACCGCATGGAGCCTTCTGGCATATCGCGTTCCACCGGCAGCAGGGGGGATAAAAGTTCAAAGCAAAACATCAGCCAATGGCCTGTGCCTTCAAAACTGCGCTCGGCTACCAAGCCCATAAGTCGCAGCGCTTCAACTGGCACGCTTATGTCGGCCTCTTCACGCAACTCGCGGGCGGCACACTGATAAGGAGATTCCCCTTGAGCCTGCTCCAATTTGCCGCCTATCGGCGAAAGCAACCCCAAATTCGGTGATCGCTTACGTTCTAAAAGATAGGTTCGTCCCTGATTGTCAAAGATGTAAACCAAGGTTGCGATGCGATAAGGTAGTGCAGACACAATTTCTCCGCCGACAGCGGAGGCGGAGGGATTCGAACCCCCGGACGAGTTACCCCGTCACCGGTTTTCAAAACCGGCGCATTCAACCGCTCTGCCACGCCTCCGTACACCAACATTCTAACCGACTTTGGTATATGGAACAGGGGATGACGAATAGTCGCTCCCGCGATAATCTTGGCGGATTGGGTTTCTCGCCGCACGGTGCGTAGGGTTACCCGTTTACGTTGGAGTAGAATTCTTTGTCGATACTTACCATTCGCAACTTAAAAAAAGCCTTTGGCGCTCAGAGTGTCCTCCATGATGTATCGGCATCGGTGGAAGCGGGAGACCGAATTGGAGTCGTAGGCCCCAACGGTTGCGGAAAGACTACGCTGCTTAAAATCATTGCCGGTGAAGTGGAAGCTGACGGCGGGCAGGTCAACCCGCAGCGGGGTACCGTTATAAGCTATGTGTCGCAGCAGCCACGGCTCGACCCGTCACAGACTCTCTCTGAGCAAATAAAGGCCGCACTGGATCATGTCCACCAGATTGAGGCTGAAATGCAAACGGTGGCGGAAAGTCTTTCGTCTCTGCCGCCCGGTGCTGAACATGATGCCGCCATGAAGCGCTTCGACCATCTTCAGCATTTATTTGAGCATGTTGGCGGCTGGGAAATTGATCGCAAAGTGGATGCTGTCATTGAGGAACTCGGCTTCCGTCCATCCGACTTGGGTACGCCGGTGGGGCAGTTGTCCGGCGGACAGAAATCGCGCGTCCAACTGGCACGCATGCTGCTTGAGGCGGCAGATTTGATTATTCTCGATGAGCCTACCAACCACCTCGATATGAATATGCTCAGTTGGCTGGAAGAAAAACTGCTGGAATTTTCAGAATCGGCCATGCTTATTGTCAGTCATGATCGCTATTTTCTTGACCGGGTTGCCACGCAGATATGGGATATGTCGGGTGGCAAGCTGGAGATTTACAACGGTGCCTACTCGGCCTATGTGGAGCAAAGAGAATTGCGACGGCTGACGCAGGAGCGGCAATGGCAGCAGCAGGCTAAATTTATTGAAAAGCAGGAAGAATATATTAGAAGGTTTCAGGCCGGGCAAAGATCGCGCCAGGCCCGCGGTCGCAAAACTCGCCTGGAACGTTACAAGTCCGAAGACGCAATTTCACGACCGGTCGGCCCGGGTGATGAAATGGTTCTGAACCTCAAAGTTGAAAAACCCAGCGGACGGGAGGTGCTTAAGGTTAAAGGTCTTTCCCATGGCTTTGGCGATGCGCCCCTGTTTAATAATATGGAATTTGAACTTCCGCGTGGGCGGCGGGTCGGGATTGTCGGCCCCAACGGATGCGGAAAGTCCACACTGCTGAACATACTCGCCTCTCTGACCGCACCCAATCATGGCAGCGTGAATTGGGGGCATGGTGTATCCATTCAATACTATCGGCAGGAGCAGCAGGATTTAGATACCGCCCGTACCATCTATCAGGAACTTCAGGCCACACGCATCACCGCCAATCGTCAGCAGATTTATGATCTGGCGGCGCTTTTTTTATTCTCCGGCGATGTGGTCGATAAGCCCATTGCCGGTCTGTCCGGCGGTGAGAAGGCCCGCGTTTGCATGGCTAAAATGCTGCTTAACCCATCCAATGTTATCTTAATGGACGAACCGACCAACCATCTTGATCTGATGACGTGCGAAGTGGTGGAGGATGCGTTGCAGACTTACGATGGCACGCTTTTAATAGTATCGCACGATCGATGTTTCCTGGATTCCACCTGCGATATGATTCTGGCGATTGAACCATGGGACCCGGCAGGTCCCGGATGGCGCCTGGTAGAGGAGAGTTGCACCGATTACCTCGCCTCCATGCAGGCACGCATGCATGCCATTGCTGAAAAACATCGCAAGGCCGACGCCCGCGCCGCCGCTGTGACACCCAAACCCGCCCCCGCCGCCAAAAAGGTAACACCTGACTTGGGGGCCAAAATCCCCCATGCTTACCGACAGATGACGGTAAGCCAACTGGAGGAGGAAATCGCCCGGTTGGAGCGCCATGTGGGAGAAGCGGCCGCCGCACTGGCAAAACCGGAAATCGCACGGGATCACAAGCAACTTGCCCAAGGCAATGCCGACTATGAAAAGTACAAGGCGGAACTCGCTTTGTGCACACTGGCGTGGGAAATTAAAATGGCTTCGGCACAATGATGGGTGCATTAATAGCGGCAACTTCCGCCGCTGGTCAACCCTTTACCTCCGTGCGGTGATCGTCCAGGCGACGCAACAAGGCGATAACAGGTATCAGCATCAGCGCGCAGACGCCGAACAAAATCGCGTAGCGATTCAATGTCAAACCAAGCATGGTCAACCGGCGATTGCCGATGGCTTCCAACACCAATCCCCAGATAATGGGCGAGGTGCCCGCCGCCACATTCAACAGAACCAGCAGAAGTGCAAAATGATGATTGCGGCCCAGTTCCGGCACCTGGAGGCTTTGCAGGCGATTATTGGCGGCCGAGAAATTAATACCCGCAATACCCGACACCAAATAGATCAAACCGAGAACCGGCAGCAGGGGGGGAATCAATCCGGCCGCAAGCAAAAACCATGACAAAAAAACTAAGACCAATGCCATCAGGCTGGCAGTGAGAATTGGCCGCGAACCAACTCTGTCGAGAACTTTGCCGCACCAGAAAAGCGATGCCACGCCTCCAAGCGTTGAAAAGGCCGTCAGGCCGATGATATCCGCTGATGGCAGTCTTGCTACATCGCGAAGGTACGCCACCGTGAAGACCACTAAAGAGCCCATCACCAGCATATAAGCAACGTTGAAGATACAAAGAAGGCGAAATTGCCCCGCGGCCAGCATTTCCACAAATGAAATGCGCGTCCCCGCCTGAGCATGTAAATCAATATTGGTCACATCCGGCACGGCCGTCATACAAAGTACGCTCACCACGCCGCCCAAGGTAGCAATCGTGAAGGCGATGGAGAAGGCTATCGGCCCGTGAATAAAATTAAAGATGGCGGTTACCAATATCAACGCCAGCACATTACCGGTTTGGCCAAAAAGCTGATCGCGGAGAAAAAACTTACCTCGAACATCGGTTGGTACCAGAGTCGAAAGCCACGGCATCCATGCTCCGCCAGCCAGCCCTCGACAGGCACTGAAAATGATCAGCAGCAGCACCAGCAGAAAAAGGGCCATCCCTCGCTGCGGAATGAGCATCGGAATCAGTGCGATAAAAACGATCGCCACCGTACGCGATCCCCAACCCCACAGCACCATACGTCGGTAGCCCAATTTCGGTATCAGATGGTTACCGGGAATATGCAGCACCGCGAGCAGGGGCGGTAGCGCCGCAATAAACCCCAGCAAACCATCACCGGCACCGAGATGTTTTGCAAACAGATAAAGCGGTGCCCCTAAAACAACTCCCCAGCTTAATGCGTTGAAAAATGCAAACCAATTAGCCCACGCCACTCCGATCGGCAGTCCCACCCCCGATAGCGTGCTCATGGGAATAATCGGCGCACCGGCCAGTCGCAGGAGCAGTGTGGGACGGCCGGGTGCTTGAGCATCGGTAGTGAGTTGGTCCATGTCTGTGTCGGGTGGCGTCGGCTGCATTGACTCCATACATCTCATTTCCACAATTCCGCCAATCGGTTCGGCACACGGCGGAGCAAGCTAATTATATTTTAGTTGGCGGAAGGGGTTTCCGCATGGTGCGTGTCAGGCGGTTACTTTTTGTGGTGTCAGTCCGTCTTGTTTGGCGTCTTAACATAAAATTCGCGGTTGCTGCATATCCATCCGGCGAGGGCACTGGTAAAAATCGCAGTCGATAAAAGTACCGTCACACAAACCCAATTATGCGGGTACAACTTTAAATTTGGATCACCGGCGGTGATAAACTTCCATGTGTTGGCGGTAGTTGAATGCACTCGAAGGCCCGGTTTTGCGTGATGGGGAAGCAGGCGGTAGATTAACAACCGGGCGTAATAAATGACCGTGATCATGCGCAGGTTGAACGGCGTATTGGCAAATAACCCCTCAAAAAGCGCTGTATAAAGGATGCCAATCACCAGCACACGCTGCGTCACCAGGCCCATCAACCCGAATATGCCGCAATAAGCAAGAATGGCCAATCCGTGAACCGTGCACGCCACCAGGCAGCGTTCAGCAAGGTGAATAAACGATCCCGACGCCCCATGCGTACCACAGAAAATCGCAGCATAAGTCAGGACGATCGCCGCCATCGCGAGGATTTCTGCGGCAGTAAGCGCGGCCGCCCATTTGATGAGATACATCATCCATTTAGGAATTGGTCGTACCAGCAGATATGTGATGGTTTGATCTTCCTGTTCGTCTTGAATAATACCCGATGCATACACCAGCGCAAGCAGTGGCAGAAGCCCCTGCGGTATCAGCATGAATACCAGCCCAAACTCCATTGACCCCGGAGCCGCATAAGGATCTGTACTGCGAATAATAATGGCAATCAGCATGGGCAGAAGTGTCAGTGCCAGCGTGCCAATCCAGCGGCGGCCGTGCCGATGCTGGCCGAGCGACAGTCGGTAAAGCGTCCAGCAGGAACGCGCCAGACTGACATCCGCCTTGCCTGCCGTCTGTGGCGTTTTGGCGGGCAATTGTTGAACAGGCACAGGATTGGGCGTCATTGATCCACCAAGTAATGGAATACGGCGTCTAGATTATCATCTTCTGAAAATACTTCATCGATAGACCATGGATGGCCGGTTGCAAGCGACGGCAGGCGGGCATAAAAATCATCGGGTCGGAGTGTCTCCAGCATGACCGACGCACCATCCGCCCCCAACCGTAAGCCAACCACGTCGGGATAATCCAATAATTCCGCTGCCAGTTGGCGACATTGGCGTCCCACCAATACGATTCGGTGCGGATGTTTGTCCATCAAATCGCGTATCTGCCGGATGTCGCCCTGCGCCACTAGGCGGCCATGATTCATCAGGATGACATTCGGTGTAAGTGTTTGCACTTCGTAAAGCACATGACTGGATACCACGATGGTTTTACCCTGATTGGCCAATGCACGGATAATTTCCAGAAGATCGCGCCGGGCGACGGGATCGGTGCCCGTCATGGGTTCATCTAAAAATAATACTTTTGGATCGTTCACAAGAGCCTGTGCCAATTTAATCCGCTGGCGCATCCCCTTGGAATAGCCGCGCACCACCCTATGCCTGTACGGCGTCATGCCGACTGTCTCAATGAGTTCATCAGCCTTGGCCTTTGCAGCGCGGGCGTTCAGGCCTGCCAATTGTGCGCAGCACTGGATAAATTGCTGCCCCGTCATCCACTCATAAAGTGCATCTTGTTCAGGGCATAAACCAATGAACCGATTCAAGTGGGGGTTATTCCAAGCACGCTCACCAAGCACCTCCACACGCCCCTGGCTCGCGCGTAACTGACCTGTTGCCAGTTGCAGCAATGTGGATTTTCCTGCCCCGTTCGGACCCAGCAGACCGCAGACGCCCGGCATTATTTCCAGTGTCAGTTTATTGATGCCGATGACATTGCCATACCATTTGCTTACTTCATGGAAGGCAATAATCGGCTTTACTTCAGACGATCCAATGATCGGACTGACCATCTTAAAATCCCTACCGAAATAACCCATAGTCCAACAAGTACCGCGGCCGACCAGTACCAGGGATACCAAGGCCCGCCGAAATGTATAAGCAATCTGATTCTTTGTCGCTGAGCTGGCTCCAGCGCGGCCAATTTTTTCCACGCATCGTTCGTGCCCAGCAGATGGTCGCCCACGCGCGATAGATCACCCGTGAATGACAAAAGTGGCCGCCAGTCGTGGTGATCAGCCCGCCATTGATAAACTTCAAAGTGTCGCCATGCTTTACGCCAATATCCCGGCCCCTGCACCACCGGCACGGCCCCCGTGTTTGGGTTTGCCAATCTTACGACGGGATGTTGGCTCACTTTATGAAAATACTCTGACCGCAGCGCCCCATTATGGCTTTCGGCTAATACCGCACTCATAACGCTTGAAATAAACCACACACCCAGCCAAAGCAGGGCGATGTAACGCAAATTGCGCGACAACCCCGATAGAGCCAGCATCAGTGTTCCGGCGCAGATGCAGATGACCAATCCATACGCAATTGCCGATAGTGCGATGGGGAGGCCATTGATGACGGTTGTCCAATTTAAGCTGAACAGCGCGCCGAACAGATAGGCGACAATGGTCGGCAGAATAGTCACCATGCCGATGAAAAAACCAATCACCGCCCATTTACCCACAAAATAATCAATACGACGCAGCGGCCGCGAAAAATAAAGCGGCAAAGCGTTGACCCGCAAATCCTGGCTTATCAGGCCCGGCCCGACCACCAGCACCAGTATCATGGAAAACATCAATTCCACATGCATGAAGTAGCCATACACCAATATCCAGATTTCACTGCTGTAATACTGCGGCTGCCGGATCACATGTGGATTCATAAAACGCAAAAATGCAATGATGGTGCTCATCGCCTTGGACTTGCGTTCCAGCAAACCCCAGATGGAAAGGGCACAAACCAGTAAAAATGCCGGCGTCCATGCTGCAAAAAGAAGGTACCGCAAAAAGCGGTTGCGAAATTGAATTCGCACGCCTTGCCGTGCCACCGTTAACCAGCGCCACGTGTGCCCCGACAGGCGGCCCGACCAATGTTGATAGCCCTGCTCAACAATCGGCATTACGCATGCTCCACTGCGCCCAGAAACACTTCTTCAAGCGTGCTTTGTTGCGGGCGCAGATGACGTATCTGTACCCCGTGCACCACCGCCTGCCGCCAGAGCAGTTCCCGTGTCTGCCCTGCAGGTATTTTTACACGCAGTATTTCCCCGAGAAACTCAACTTCACAACCGGCGGCACGAATATGTTCGGCAAACGTAGCCGTTGATTCCTTAAGCCTCAAATCAAAACTGCTGGGATGCACCTTTTTAAGCTCGCTGATATCACCTTCAATAAGCAGTTTGCCTCCAGAGAGCACCAGAATGCGGCGGCATACCGCTTCAACATCCGGCAGCAGGTGACTGGAAAATATTAAACTCATCCCTTTGTTGGCCGCCAGATCATTGGCCAATTTAAGGATATGTTCGCGACCGGCTGGATCCATCCCGTTGGTTGGTTCATCCATAATAAGCAATCGGGGGTCGTGCACAATGGCGGCCGCAAGCTTTAAACGCTGCTTCATCCCTGATGAATAGGATTCCACCTTGCGGTAGCGCACCTCACCGAGGCCGACATAATCCAGTACCTCGTGTGCCCGCTGCATGGCCTCCGAGTGCGGCATGCCGCAAAGCTCTCCAGCATACGCCACCGATTCAATGCCATGCACACCCGGAAATAAGGCGTCGTCTTCCGGTGCAAAACCGATCTGTCGGCGAATATCAAGCTGCCGGGTGCGGATATCCAATCCGAATACCTTGCCGCGCCCCGAATGAGGTTTGATCAGCCCCAGAATCGTTCGTATCAGTGTGGTCTTGCCCGAACCGTTCGGCCCTAAAAGTCCCGTGGCCCCCGGACGGATTTTGATACTTAAATTATCGAGTGCGGTCACACTGCCGAAGATTTTGCTGATGCCGTCCAATTCAATAATCGGCAGCCCATCATTTTGTTCGTCCATCTGCGGCCCTCAACGGCGCTTGGCCAAGCTTCCCCAGCGTCTTTAGCTACCACATCGTGTGTTTTTTCCAACACGAACAAAGATACCTGCCCGGGCGATGGCCACGCTGCGGCGATGCGCGAGGCCACCGAGCGTAACATTAGCCGCGAAACGACATTTGGGCAATTAGGATTTTTATCTGTCGTAAAATCATGGATAAGGGTCGCAAGCCGCCCGGGCCGCCGAGGATTTATCTAAATATTGCGGCACACCTTCAGCCCCCGTTCAGTCGCCGGGCTTGACGCTTGCAAAACCACGCAAGGCGCGTTGGTTGCAGTCGCCACGGCTAAAAAACGGCAGGGTTATTCATCACTATTACTTTACACGCAGTTGCGCCGGGTACCACGCATGAGTCAAAACGCCGCTAATGCTCGGGACAGGAATCGAACCTGCACTCCTTTCGGAACCGGAACCTAAATCCGGCGCGTCTGCCAATTCCGCCACCCGAGCGCTGCAACCATGATAGCCGAGCTTGATTTTTTCAGCGATTGGCGCTGCAATAAAGTTTAAACGGAAAAAAGACCTGTGACGCAAGGTTTCCTGCGTCACAGGTTATCGGTGGCTCTTCAAAGTCAATCTGCAAACCTGTTAAAAATGGTTTGAGATAACCGTTTCCTTCTGATCCAATCGATTGCCGCGCGGCCATGGCGGTTGCGTCGCTTTGCCAATCACTACAATAAAACACACGACATGGTCGGGGGGAAGCTTAATCAACTTGCCAACGGCATCAAAATCAAACCCATCCATCGGGCCGGAATCATATCCCAAGTCTTTGGCCGCCAGCATCAGCGACATGCCAATGAGGCCTGCCGATCGCATCGCCTCATCCCGCTGCACCTGAGGTTTGCCTTCGTAGTATTGACCAATGGCAGGGACAAGAAAATCCTGCACGGGCTGCGGGGCGTGGGACCAATAACGGGCGGGATTTTTCTTCCAGGCCGCCAGATCACCACAAATGACATATACCAGCGATGCATCAGTAATCTGTGCCTGGTCCCAAGCCGCAGCCCGAATTTGCTTGCGGAGGGCCGGATCACTGACCTCGACCAAACGGTAATTTTGAATATTAAATGCGCTGGGTGCGAGTAAAACTGCGTCCAGAAGACGCTTCCTTGTTTCCGGTGGTATCTTATGGTTGGGATCGAAATGCTTGATGGCACGACGCTCGTGCAACGCTTGAACGACATCCATAGTTTGATTCCTTTCTGTAAAAATTCCCGTACAACTTCACTTAACGCATCGGCATAATACCGACAACCGAAGCATGATAGTTTACGACTATACTAAAGTCAAAAAGTGACCTGCGGCCCCGTTGCTTATGCGTGCCCGAAGCAATATGGGGTGCAAGTGAGTGCTATGTCAGCTCCCTGCGTCCGCCATGCCCAAAAGTTGTCATGTTCCAACCACGTCAATCCGGGCTGAATATCACGGAAAATCAATCAAAGTGGGCCGGTCAGCACATCCGGAAATTGATGCAGTGTCCGGACAACCAACTCCCCAAACATTGCATTGGCCATCGCAAACCACGGACGGGTGAACGTGGCCGGGTCATCCTGGTTAAATGATTCATGAATAAATCCGGTACCCGCACTGGTGTCCTTGAGGGCTTTCAGCGCCCAGGCGACTTCACGGGGATGATTGGCGGTCAATCCGTACATGATAAGACTCATGGGCCAGATGTTTCCTGCTGGTGTATGGATGCTGCCGATACCCCTATATTTGCCCTGATAAAAATAAGGGTTGTGGCGGCTCCAGATACGTTGGCGAGAAGCCTGATAAGCACGGTCCGTCAATTTGCAGGCATCGAACCAGGGGAGTGAGAGCACGCTGGGCCAATTAGCGTCGTCCATTAAAATCGCATTACCAAAACCGTCCACTTCGTAAGCGTAAAGGCTTTCAGACGCCGGTTGTTGAATTATGCCGTAGGTTTTAACCGCCGCATCGAGTGCCGAGGCAAATGCATCGCACAGACGAATCTGCTCGGCATCCCCGTGGATGGCTCTGAGCATTTCCCCCAGGTTTTTTAATTCCCTTGCGGCCATCAGGTTATCCGGTATGTGCAGCGGATAGGTGACCGCGTCATCGGAGGGGCGGAACATGGTGAATACCAGTCCAACCGGATTGCCAGGAAAACCCAGCCCACCACGCGGAAGCGTATCGGTGCTGTTGGGTGTATCTCGCTGAAAGCGGTATGGCCCCGGCCCTTTAATCCGCTGCTGCGTTTGCAACGTTTGCACCACCCGCTTCATGGCGAGTTGCCAAGCTGAATTAAATGGCGTGGTATCGCCGGTGGTGGTCCAATACCCATGCGAAAATCGAATCACAGCACAGATCGAGTCGACTTCCCACTTATGCTCCCATACGCCCGGTGCCATGTGCGTGAGATCGGACGTCCAGATGGATTTATCTTTCGGGCTTTTCAGAAACGCTTCGGCGTAAGGGGATATCATAATGCACGACACCATCCGGTGAATAACCCCCCGCAGCATGTCCCGGAGGTGGGCATCGCGTTTTGCCAAATTAAGATAGGGCCACATTTGATGCATCGTATCGCGCAGCCACATGGCAGGAATGTCGCCCGTGATGACAAATGTATCTGGTGTTCCGCCGGCATTGCTGAAATCCACCGTCGTATCCAGCGGGTTGGGAAAGCAATTTTCAAACATCCAGGCCAACTCGTGATCATGTATGCGTGCGCGAACATCATTTACGAAGCGGTCGACCGCCTTGGAAACAAACTTACGTTTCGATGGTGATGGTCGCAGTGAACCCGGGGCTGTCCTGGCTCTGCTGACTTTGGTGCCGTTGGCGTAAAGCGCTGCGGCTGTGGTGGCTGCCAGAAACTCGCGTCTTCGCATTAATTGTGCCTCCTTAAATATACATTGATTGCATTGGCTGCCTGAAAAAATGCGCCGCCGGCCGCCGCCTGGTCCAGCAGGCTGCGTGGTGAATCGGACCGAACGGCTCGATCCCATCTGTTGCCATAAAGTCCATCCTGATCTCGGCACCGACCGTGAACATACAACATGGCTTTAATAACCATGCGCAGCCATCGCGCCTGATTATCGGCGCGATACAGATGCAAAAAGCCGTTAAGCAGTACCCATGCAAACGGTCCGCCGTCGTGCACACCGCCGGTGGCGGTAGAAATCCATTTCAGCCGCGCGCTGTGAGCAATCGATTGAGCCCGTATCAGATAGGTTCGGCGATGGGTAGCGCGGTAAAGCAGACAATTGGCGGTCAGCATGGCCCCGGTGTTGTACGACCATTCCATTTTATTAATCGTATGATTGATGCGCTCGCCATCGTAAAATAGATGATCAGGAGCCTGCAGATGGGTGTTGATCCAGCGATAAATGGCAAGTGCGATGCGCCGGTAGCGGCGGCGATGCGTTATCTGGAATAGCTGGAGTGCATCAATAACGGCGGGGGCGTTGGCGCAGGTGTTTTTATAATTTTTATCCTGCTCGTGCCAAAAGATTCCACCACCCAGTTGGCGACTCCGCCCGCTTAATACAAATTGAAAATCGGACTCCGCCGCCTTGAGAAATACGGAATCGTGCGTGGCGCGATATCCCCGCAGCAATCCCCACGTGATCCATTCATTATCATCGTAATATCGATCAAGCGGGCCGTGCCCCGGCTCGGCGTTAAAGCCGCCGACTCCGTGCGCCACCCGCCAATACCACATTAATTGCGGCAGATAGCGGCGCAATAACTGAGCATCTGCTGCGCGATGTTCAGCACCGGCGGCGAGCATCAGGATAAACAAGCCCTGATCCCACGCTGTGGCCGGTGTCCTTGCAGCGACCCAATGATGAGGGGAGACGAATCGAACGCGGGTAGCGAGAAGCCTTCCGTGGCCGCGGAAAAAATCCCGTAGCGAAAGTTCCACGGTCGACTGCCCCCATCGCATAAAATCTGCCGCAATGGAACGTCGAATATGCGTGCCGATGGCTGCAGTTTTTGCATCCAAGCTACGCATCGCCATCAACGGCACGGTGATGGCAACGCACAAGCAAGCAATAGTACCAATTTTTAGCATATCAAATACAACTTTGGTACAGACCACTGTAAAGCAGTAGGATACCATCACTTGTGAAGTGTGAAAAGATCGGTTCTCGACCGATTGGTGTATCAGCATCCCATGCATGAATTAAAAAAGATATAACAGGCAATAGCCGTTCACCCGACGCCTTGCATCCACGGCATTGGCGGCACATCGCAGCGCTGCCATCACTTGGGCAGGCTCCTAAGGTCGGCGTATTGGTATTGCAGCCAAGATGCGATTCCCGCGTCGGAACAAGTCAATAGCCGGTTGAAAGCGTCCGTGACTTTTATTGGCGGCAGCATCATTAAACCACATGCATGCTTCCGCGAAGTCTGTCCAATGAGTTGCGGCAATGGCATTTGAAGGAGGCCGCGAAACTACCTGTTGGTAGGCGACCGCCCACAATTCTGACCCGGCATGCAGTTTGGGCGCGACACGGCGTACCGCGCGATAAAACGTTTTGATGGCCGGTGCCGCCGACGCAAAGCTTATCGACGCATCGGATGCACCTTTTACTCCGGTATCGCGCTCAAAGCGATGGGCTACCACCTCCTCCATCTGACGTCGCCACATTTGCCGGGCGGCGTGGTTCCATTGCCATGCCCCCCAGATGTTCAACCGGGAAAGGTATTGCCTCTGGTCTACCAGCCACGCCAACCGATGAACCGCCCGCAACAGACGCATCTGCTCTCGTAATCGGGCGGTGAGTTCATCGGGGGCAGGATGCATGGTGGATAGTGAATTGATAATATTTCTCTGCACCTTTTGAAACTGCACGATGAATTGGGTGTATCGATGGCCAGATAATTCATCCAGCGTCTTCGTGGGCGCATGATGAATCAATTGCAGATGAAGGGCCGCCAATAAGCCCAGTGTCTGTTCGAACCGGTCGAACTCGTCGGCGGAATGGCTTATCACGGCGGGCTTAATGGAAATTTTGCGCGCCCATCGAAGCATGTTGCGTCTCACACCGGCGGGTAGTTGAGGATGATATAGAAGTGCCTGATCTCGCGCAGCGGGCATGCTGGCAACCCTTTGCAAATTCCCCGCGATAACCTGCAATTGCATCTGGGTAGTGTGAAGTTGGTGTATCGAAAAATTATCACGCAGCGATTCTATCGTGCTTGACAGTAGCTTTCGGCCTGCCAGTGCTATGCGGCCTTGCGCCTCCTGAAAGGGGGGATGCACGGGCTTGGCTTCCACCGCGCTCAATGCGGCCGCTGACCGCAGAAATGCATCAATGGCGACAAGTTTCCGGACATATCGGCGGTTATGCTGATCCCGATCCAGGCGGGTCATGATGTGATGCAATAGCCGATCCAATATGACGCGATGGGCCGGGCTTACGTGTGCCACCGATATCAGTTCCATGCTGTCGACAATCCTGCCGATAAATTCCAGCCGTCGCAAAGCACCATCCCGTGTGCGTGGGTCTTTGAAGAAAAGCAAGGCCAGCATAAGCCGATGGTTGAACGCTTTTTGCGTGCTTAAACTCAGAAGCGACACCTGCTGCAAATGTTGCGCCAACCCCAAACAACGCAGAATAATGCGATAGTAATGGATGGCTTTGACGTCATGCGGATCGTTGCTGAGCCGAGTTTGAATCTGCCGCAAAACACCAGCGAAGACGTGTCGCAATTCGGCGGAAATGTTTATGCCCGGCAGTGATGCGATGGTCTGAGATATCGGCGGGGGCGCGGTTGACGGTGCAACTGGGACGACCTGGCTTGTTTGTTTTTTTTCCGTCGGCCAGATAGTCAGTGTCTTCGTGCGAAGTAAATCTGTCGCCGCCAGTGGGGCGAGCAGGCCGAGATATCGCCTTTCAAATTGATCCAAATTTCGCCATGATCTAAGCCGCATGCCAAGCTGCACGGTCGCACGCTGAAACTTGACCAGTGCTTTGTTGGCGTCGGCCAACGTACGTGGATGAGCCAGCGTGTGCTTGACCAATTCTGAAAATTCCGGATAACTTTTTACCAGACGGTCACCATGCAGCACCAGGACACCCTTTAACGCCACGTCACGGGTGGCAAGCGCCACCTTAAAATACTGCCTTGCAATCAGCAGATATGTTTCACATATCGACGCCTGCGAAACGTGCCGGGTAGAAACATCGGGCATCTTCATCAGCAGGGCGCCGATAGAGTTGTTCAATGACCGAATTTTTATCTGTGAGCTGCTGTAAGGTCGTTGCAGTTGATTAAACAGACCCGATCCATCACACGGGCAGGCGCGAGCTGATATGAGTGCTCCAACGGCAACGGAGATGCTTACAACAAAGGTGGCCTTCATGATGGATTCCTCACATTGCGGTGCATTAATTGCTGATAAAGCTGTTCCAACCTCTGCACCATATCGGCAGCGCTGAATTCACGCTCGGCGAGAATTCTGCCGGAATGTCCCAATTGCTTGCGCCAATGGGCATCGACTGAAAGTTTTTCAATCGCGGCCCGCAATGCCTGTTGGTCTCCCGGTCTTATCAGTACACCAGTTTCCCCATTCACGCAAACCTCTCCAGCTCCGTCGCAATCATAAGTAATCGATGGTACGCCTGCCAGCATGGCTTGCGGAACGGCGCGGGGCAACCCCTCCCGGTAGCTGGGATGTATTAAAACATCCAGAGCGGATATAAAGCCCCCAACCTCATCGGGCGGCAGCAGGCCGGTGAGCGTAAAATGATCCTGAAGCTTTAATTCCTGAATGCGTTGGGAGAATGTGTTAAAAAACACGCCATCTCCCATCCACATGAAGTGAATGTTCGGATTAGCCTTAATCAGCAGGGGGGCGATGGCCAATATATCTGCATGGCCCTTCAACGGTTGAAGGCGGGCGATGGTGCCGAATACCACCCGTGAATTCGGAATATTAAATCTCCGGCGTACCTCATCACGTGCCGAAGCACTATATCGATATTTGGCAATTTCCATCCCGCTGCGAATGGTAACATATTGATCGGCCTTGCCCACACCTTGAGCCAATGCCTGATTTCGCATGGCATCGGCCACCACAACCAACTTGTCGCAGCGCCCGGCGGCGAATCGCTCCAAGGCCGCCCAGGCATGAAAAGCCACACGGGATTGATATGGATGAAACGGCAATCCATGAATCGTATGTACGACGATCGGTCCGCGCCCATATGCCGCCACCCGACCTATAATCCCCGCCTTGCTCGAATGGGTATGCCAGATATCGGGCTTTAATTCACCGACGCGCCGTTTTAACGATCGATAAGCCGCCAAGTCGTGACGGGGTGATGGCTCCCGAACCAGATGCGGCTCGAGAATGACGTGGTAACCGCCACCTTGAGCCCGATCCATTAATGTACCCTCGCGGCCGACACTTGGCCCGGTAATCAGGTAAACATCATGCCCGCGTGCGTGGAGACCTTCACACGATAACAGCGTGTTTTCCTGTGCTCCGCCGACTATCAGTCGCGTGATGACATGTACAATTTTCAATCAGATATCTCCGGCGATGGATGGGCCGGACTTGCCTCCCGGATACCGCACCCACATGAGACACAATCCCGCTGCCGGTGCGCACGGACCAGCATCCGACCGCCTGCCGGATGCGATAGCTTTAAGAATTTGCCCGGGCGGCATGCGGTGGCGGCCAATTTCCAGCAGTGTGCCGACCATATTTCTGACCATATGGTACAGAAAGCCATCGCCTTCGACGCTCATGATGATCAATGGTCCTCGCCTGTGAATCCCACAATGAAAAATGGTTCGCACCGTAGTTTGCCGATCATCCTGTCCGCCGCGAAACGCGACAAAATCGTGCCGCCCCTGAAAATATCGGCACCCGGCCTGCATTGCCTCGATTGAAACTTCCTGCCAGTAGTGATACATGTATTGGCGATTAAATATTGGTCGATCCTTGCTCTGCCAGATAACGTACCGATACCGCTTGCATTGCGCGCGTGTGACATCAAATTGATCGGATACCGGCTCTATCCGGCGAATCAGCACATCATGCGGCAGGCGGCTGTTGACGGCCATCCGGAAGCGATCCAGTGGAATTGAAATATCCGCCCGGAATGTCGCCACTTGCCCCCATGCATGTACGCCGGCGTCCGTTCTCGATGCGCCGGAAATGCCAATGGGGCGGTTAAGTATCTCAGAGAGGGCCTTTTCCACCATCTGCTGAACGGTCACGACCGGATCGCGTTGACGCTGCCAACCGCTATAACTGGTTCCGTCATAGGCGATGGTAAGTTTGTACGGGGGCGGGACAATTGATTCCGGCATTCAGGCGGCCGCCACACCCAAACCATTTTTAACCAGAAGCTCGGCAATCTGTATACCGTTGAGCGCGGCCCCCTTCAGCAATTGATCGCCGGATACGAACATGGCGATGGAACGGCCCGATGGATCGCTTATATCCTGACGTATGCGACCGATCAGCACGTCATCCTGTCCAGATGCTTCCCGTGGCATTGGAAAATAGTTCCTCCCCGCATCATCCACCACCCGCACACCCGGTTGACCTTCCAGCCAGGCATGCACCTGCGACGGGGAAATTGGATCGGTAAATTCCACATTCAGTGCTTCGCAGTGGGCTCGCAGGACGGGTACCCGCACGCATGTAGCGGAGATGCGCATCTCCGGATCATTAAATATTTTGCGTGCCTCACGCACCATCTTGAGTTCCTCTTCGTTGTAAAGCGTCGCAGGATCAACGGCCGCGTTATGACTGAATAGATTAAAAGCATACGGGTGGGGGAGTACTGTGGGCTTATGGTCTTTCCCATCAAGGTATGCCCGCGTGGCATCCAGCAACTCCTGCATGGCGGCCGCACCACCCCCGCTGGCAGCCTGATACGTAGCTGCAATGATACGGCGAATGCGATTGTGCCTGTGCAAAGGCCACAACGGCACGAGCGCGATAATGGTGGAGCAATTCGGGTTGGCAATAATTCCCCGGTGCGACAGTGCCGCTTCAGGATTGATTTCCGGAATAACCAGCGGAACATTCGGATCCATGCGAAACGCCGAGCTGTTATCGATAACCACACATCCTTTTTGAGCGGCGATCGGCGCAAACCTTTTGCTGATGCCACCACCGGCGGAAAAAAAGGCTATGTCCACACCGTCAAAACTGTTTTCATCAAGGGATTCCACCCTGAACGACCGATTACCGCACGACATCGTCTTGCCGCTGGAGCGTGACGAGGCAAGCAACCGGAGCGAACCAAACAAAAATTTTCGGCTTTCAATCAGGTGTAAAAATTCGACTCCCACCGCACCGGTGGCACCAACAACTGCAATATTCGGATGACTGCTCATAGGTGTGTATATCCTTTAATCCTTCAATCGTCTTACCTATGGGGGCACCTGGCCGCCAATTTGCAAAGGCCCACAACGGCTTCCTACTATCATAGTGTTTCGACCATTGATGTGAAGCTTTAATTATTTCAGGAGAGTTGCATCGGATGTCGCTGTTGGCGCATCCGCCCGCACATATGGCATGACGCGACCGGTGATGCCGTCGAATTCCTCAATAGACTCCGGGATGGCCTGGTCCCATGCAGCGTTCTCCAGGTAGGCTGTATTGCCGTCCCGCAAAAATTCAATCGCGTCGTAGCTGGCCTTGGCCTCTGGAAAAACGCAATTATTGATAAACCACTCTAAGCCGCTGAATTTGGCCTTCATCAACTCCTGGGCACGCTGATAAAGAGACTGGAGCAACTCGCGGCCCGTGGCCGGTTCGTTTTCCATCGCGTCGCGCAAAATTCGGTAACCCCTGATTGATAAATCGCGACGCGCGAGGGCCTCGGTCAAGTTACGGGACAGCATAGCCCGCTGATAGGTACGAGCGTCCGCAATCGTATCCATTGGAAAGGTGAGAAAGTAGTCAGTTCTTTCCGCCACGCCCCCATTTTGCATGATGGATAAAATCACGAGGTTTTTGTTTGGGTTGCACACCCGATGAATCACACCGGGCTGAAAATAAACCACCTTGTTAGGTTCCAAATCCAGCACTTCGAAACCCTGAAATGACAGCAGTTCCAGCTTACCGGTGCCGGACACGACGAAGTAAGACTCAGCGCTCACACTGTGAAAATGCGCGCCGCCGCCAATAACACCATCGGGTCCGGGCTGTTCATAAACTTTTATTCGACTAAGCCCAATACCGCCGGGCAACAGCAAATTGCGTAAATCCATGCTCCGATTATAGCGTCGATGGCCTGTATTCGCATATCAATGCGTAGATGAGGGGGCGATGGCCTAGGGCGAACGCATACTCGGCGGGGTGATGGGGAAAAGCGTTGTGGCCTTGCATTAAGTTGCTGATATGGTAATTTTATTGGTGAAAAGCCGCTGTACAGCGTGGTGTTACAATTTGTTCCCGCGAATATTTGGCATGGACGCCGTAGCAAGCAGTGGTGTATTGCGCTATTTTCAAGACCTTCCCGACCCGCGCAGGACGTACTTGGTTAAGCACCCATTATCGAGCATTCTGGTAATCGCGATTTTGGCAATGATCTGCGGGGCGGAGGATTGGCGGCCTGTGGCCGAATGGGGCCAGTGTAAGACCAAGTGGCTGGAAACGTTTCTTGACTTGCCCAACGGCAACCCGTCGCACGATATGCACGCGTGGGTTGCCCGCCCGGCTGCCCGACGGCCATTCGGCGGTGGAGAACAATCTGCATTGGCAATTGGATGTTTCTTTCAACGAGGACCACCAGCGGATGCGCAAGGGCTTTGCGGCGGAAAACCATTCCCGGCTTAATCGGATGGCTCTGAATCTGCTTAAACGTGGAAAACCCTCAAACTGGGTACCAAAAACAAACGGTTGGCAGCCGGCTGGCGCGAAGATTACCTCCTGAAATTGATCACCCAGTGAGTATGCGTTCGCCCTGTATAATAGAGCGGTTCTTGAGCGTTTTGCCGCAGGCTGGTATCGCATTCATGCATAAGCAACGGCACCGCATGTGAAAAGGCAATTCATTAACCATCGGAATCGACTGGTTAAGCCATGGAAGAGCAGGGGAACAGGCGAGCAGGCCAACGGCGGAGCGTAGGCTGTCGCGATGAATCGGGACTCTATTTTTTCGCCGGCAGGCGAAAAAATCATTCTCAGGACTTCCGGTTCTCCAGACCGTTGATCAGGCCGGAGAGCATTTTTCCAATGATTTCCAGCTCGGAGCGAAACTGTGAATATTGCGCACCGGTTATCAGGCCTCGTCGGTGGGCAAGCTCGATGAGGGGAACGCACTCCTGGGCCGATCCGCGGGCAATTGTGAAAAAGTTTTTACGGTCAGCCTTGGTGAATCGTCCATTGC
>JAKAEB010000098.1 GCA_021818445.1 Planctomycetota bacterium | reverse complement strand
GAAGCTGCAGTATCAGCGGCGCAGGCGGCTTTTCATGGATGGTCTTCCAGAACGCCTAACGAACGTAGCGTAATGCTTCATCGCCTGGCCGACACCCTTGAAAAGCACGCCGCCGATCTGGCCCAGCTTGAATCGCTGGATGTGGGCAAGGCGATCGTCAATAGCGAAGGCTTCGACATACCCTTTGGTGTTGAAGGAGTGCGCTATTTTGCCGATTTGGCCACGCACGCGCACTACAATATCCCACTGGGCATAAAAAATATGGAAGCCCGCGTGCACAGAGTTCCGTATGGTGTTTGCGGATTTATTTTTCCCTGGAATTTTCCCTATGATCTTTTGATCTGGGGTGTGATGCCGGCCTTGGCGGCGGGCAATACGGTGGTGGTAAAACCATCCGAAGTAACACCCCTGTCGACGCTGTATGTGTGCCATCTGGCGGCCGAGATCGGCTTTCCCGCCGGAGTGATCAACGCCGTGGTGGGTACCGGCCAAAAGGCTGGCAGTGCGCTGACTGCTCATCCGCTGGTAAAACGCATGTCGTTTACCGGATCGCCCGGCGTGGGTCGACTGGTGGGCGAGGTGTGCGGTAAAAATCTCAAGCCCTGCAAACTTGAACTTGGCGGCAAAGGCGCGGCGGTCATTTTTGACGATGTCGATATCGACTCCACCGCCGAAAAACTGGCTGCAGCCATTACGCTCAATACCGGACAGGTCTGCTGCACGGCAACTCGCTGGATTATTCATGAAAAAATTCATGATGATCTGGTCGCTAAAACCCGGGAAAAACTTCAGGCAATTCGTGTTGGCCCCGCGCTCGACCGGCAAACCCAGATGGGCCCGCTGGTCAGCCGTGTGCAGCTTGAACGCGTTACCCGCTACATCGAGAGTGGGGCGAAAGAAGGAGCAACGCTGCTGCTGGAACCCCGGACACTGCGCGTAACCGGGCATGAAGGCGGTTTCTACGTGACGCCCAGCCTGCTGGCTGGTCCCAGTAACAACATCTGCTGCCGGGAGGAAATCTTTGGCCCCACCGCCTATGTACTGAAATTTAAGGACGAACAGAGTGCCGTTCAGGAGGTCAACAGCCTCTCGTATGGCCTGGCCAACAGCGTGTGGAGCAGTGATCTCAAGCGTGCCCATCGCGTAGCGGAACAAATGGTGGCCGGCAATAGTTGGATCAACGCCCACAACGTCTTCGCCTACGGTTTGCCCTACGGCGGCGCTAACCTCAGTGGTATGGGTGGAGGTGTCAACAGCCCCGAAACCTTCAACGACTACCTCCGCGCACAGACCATCGCGCGACCGCTGTAATATAAATCGGGTGGTGGTATACGATCGAAGGCGTGCACTTTTACCGGTGCACGCCTTGTTCCTTTTTCAGACGTAGACGCCCGAAAGTAAAACTTATTTTTTCTTATTTTGCGGAAAAGCCATCAGGTAACCCCGGTTGTCCTTGCCGATGCCACCATTAAGCGCGGTTTTGATGCGCTCGTCGGGCATGCCGAATTTGGCTTTTACCTCAAGCAAATCGTACATTTCCCGAGGCGTCAATTGATTGATGCGTCCGAGGCTTAGCGTTAAAAGCAAAATGCGGCAATATGCATCGAGAATTTCCAGTTTGTAGTAGGCACCCATAAGGGTCGTATCGAAACACACCGCCCCATGGTTGCCCAGCATCACGGTGTTGGTGTCCTGATTCATCACGGCAATTACCGATTCTCCCAATTCCTTATAGCTGGGGGTGGTGTAGGCTGCCAATGGCACTTTACCAAGAAACACTTCCGCTTCCGGATGTATGCCTTCGGGGATGGGAATATTGGCCATTGCAAAGGCGGTCGCGTGCGGTGGATGTGAATGCACCACAGACCGAATATCCGCCCGCGCTTTGTAAAGCTGCAAATGCAGAAGCACTTCGCTGGTGCGCTTCATTTTGTTCTTTTTATCTATCTGCTTGCCATCCATATCGACAATGGTGATCTGATCGGGTGTTAAGAATCCTTTTGACACACCAGTAGGCGTACACAGGACGCGATCTTCAGATATCCGCACGCTGTGATTTCCCTCGTTGCCCGCACAATAGCCCCGATGCCATATGCGGTGGCCGATGTCACACATTTCTTTTCTAATCTGCAATGGTGTGGGCAATGTCATTTTCTCCTGTAGCAGCATATGCCATCAACCAGGACCTTTATCCTGACCGTTTCGTGCATTGGGTAGTTTAACCGCATCGGCACGCAGCCGCACTTGCACCCCTTCGGCTAACCCCTTTTCTAATCCCCTTGACGAGACCCATGGACTACTTTTACCCTTCCATCTGTTGGCAAGGTCATTGCCCGGTATTGGCTGTTGTTTATCAGGAGATGTTGTGGCCAAGCATGATAACGTTCTCAAACGTCTGAATGAGTTCAAAATTGAACTTCCTTCGTGGGGATTTGCCAATACCGGCACCCGATTTGGAAAATTTATCCAGCCAGCCGCCGCCCGCAATATTGAAGAAAAAATTGCCGACGCCGGGCATGTGCACAAATTAACCGGCGCATGCCCGACGGTGGCGGTGCATACACTTTGGGATTTTCCCCAAGGGCAAAGCGTTGCGTCGGTCTTAAAAAGCGCTAAAAAGCACGGTGTCAAAATCGGTGCCATGAATCCCAATGTATTCGAATCACAGCAGTATAAATGGGGAAGCCTGACCAACCGGTCCCCGCAAATTCGAGAAATGGCACTCGGCCACATTCGCGACTCGATTGCTATCGGGCGGCAGGTAGGAAGCGAATATATCTCGCTCTGGTTTGCCGACGGGACCAATTACCCCGGCCAGGCAGATATCATCGAACGCAAGCACCTTCTCGCCGACGCCCTGAAGCAGGCGCATGATGCCATGGCAGAAAATATGACCATGCTGGTGGAGTATAAACCCTTTGAACCCGCGTTTTATGCCACCGATATTGCAGATTGGGGTATGGCAATGATTATGGCCCGCCATGCCGGACCACGCGCCAAAGTACTGGTAGACACAGGCCATCACTACCAGGCCACCAACATAGAGCAAATTGTTGCCTGGCTGCTGGACGATAACATGCTCGGCGGATTTCACTTCAATGACCGCAAGTACGCAGATGATGATCTGACGCTCGGTTCTATTGATCCATACCAGATATTCCGCATCTTCCATGAAATAGAAAATTATCGTTTTCGTAATGGCTCAGTCCCATCGCTGGCCTATATGGTAGATCAAAGCCACAATCTCAAACCAAAAATTGAAGCCATGATTCAAACGGTGGATATCGCCCAGCAGCTTTACGCCAAGGCGTGCCTGGTGGATCGCAAGGCGCTTTCCATCTCGCAGGCGCGGGAAGATCTGGTAGGAAGCGAGAATATCCTGCGGACAGCATTTTTAACCGACACCCGGCCGCTGCTTGCCGAATGGCGAAAAGCCCACCGATTGCCGGCCGACCCAATTGCAGCGCATCGGGCGAGCGGCTATGAGCGTCGGGCCGCAGCCAAACGCGGCGCTGGCCGAAGTGCCGATCATTCCTTCGCCTGATCCGTGAACAAGTGGCGATACTTTTCCGCCATGGTTTGCCACATTTCGGTGTCCCGCGGCAGATATTCTCGAATGCGGGACGTTTGCGCGATAAGTTGCCGTCCCTCGGCCAGAGACCCTATCTGCCCAACCGCCATCGCTTGTGTGAGCACATTACCGATGGCGGTGGCCTCAACCGGGCCGGCAAGCACTTTCATTCCCGTGGCGTTGGCTGTAAATGTATTAAGCAAATCATTCTGCGATCCTCCACCGACAATGTGCACGCGCGAAAATCGCCTGCCGGTGACACGGGTAATCATGCCGGCAACCCGCGCATAGGCAGTGGCCAGTGATTCAAGAATAATGCGCGTGATTTGCCCCGGGGAATCCGGCACCGGCTGGCCCGTGTCATGGCAGTATTCCGCAATTTTTCGTGGCATGCTGCCCGGCTGACTGAAAGCCGGGTAATCCGGATTTATCCTCGCCAGATGAGCCGGCGCGTCGGCCGCCAGTTTGACCATTTCCGCATAATCATACTGGAGGCCATCGGCGGCCCAGGCGCGGCGGCATTCCTGCAGCAGCCACATGCCGGGTATATTTTTAATAAGCCTGATGGTGCCGCCCACACCTCCCTCATTGGTCAGGTTAAAAGCAGCGGCTTCGGGCGATAAGATTGGTTCGCCAATCTCCGCACCCAACAAACTCCATGTCCCGCTGGAAATAAAAAGCCAATCATCACCCTGCGCCGGTACACCCGCTACGGCACTGGCGGTGTCGTGGCTGCCAACAGCCACGATGGGGATGTCCCGGTACTCTACCCCGTCAACAGCATCCGGCAGTAATGTTCCAATAGCCGTCCCCGGAGAGGTCAACGCGGGCAGAAGCGAACCGCGCAGCGGCAGGGCATTTAATATTTCCCCGGCATACTGGCGCGTCCTGGCATCGAGCATCTGCGACGTGCTGGCGATGGTATATTCGTTACCGATGTTGCCGCAAAGCCAGTAGTTGAGCAAATCCGGTATGTAAAGAAGAAATTTCGCCCGCTCCAGCATCTGGGCGCGGTGCTCCGCCATGTAGGCAAGTTGATACAGCGTGTTGATCTGCATGGTTTGAATGCCAGCGATGCTGTAAAGCTGCTCCTGCGGCATATGGCGAAAAAATGCGGCCACCATCCCATTGGTTCGCCCGTCCCGGTAATGGACCGGGTTGCCCATCAATTCACCGTTATGGTCAATGAGTCCAAAGTCTACACCCCATGTGTCAACCCCTATGCCATGAATTGCTCCGCCGGCGCGAATCGCTTTGGCTATTCCGGTTTTAATGCCCCGCCATAGAGCCAGAATATCCCAGTGCAATGTGGCACCTACTTTCACCGGCTCATTCAAAAATCGATGCTGTTCGACGAGCGATATGCCGTTCGTGCTGATGCGCGCCGACATAACCCTGCCAGATTCCGCACCAAGATCAACTGCCAGGTAATGTTGTTCGCTCATGTTGCCGTTTCACTCCATCACAATTGTACCGCTGCCATTGCTCCGGCGGCATTACGGTTCGTCTGCGATAATATCATCAATCCATCAATCGAACACAACCGGGAGGGTGTCCAAGTTATAGCCAAGCTGTGACGTACCGGAAATGCTCCGGATGCAAGGCGCCAGACCGACGGCGACCAGGGTGAATATAAGTCCGACAACGCCGCCAACGGGCCGTCTATGGCACTCCTCTCCAAGTGGTAGGTCCTTCGTCCAGTCTCTGCACCGCGTCTTCCTCGGAGTATCATCTTCGCCCAATACGCCCTCGTCACCGCTTTTTGATGCCCGCCAAAATCTTTGCCGTCGCAGTGCCTGTTATTACTCGAACAGGCTCCTCGGAGGAATGACGTGCCAATGTGCAGACCAATTTGCGCACTATCGGTATGATTTTGCGAATACATATTGAGAGAATTGCCATTTGGACTTAGACTCTCGACCTGCGGAGAAAAAGTTCAAATGTCGGGGGTTTCCTTGCATACAGGTAATAGCTCAAATTGGATTGAGGCCGTCGCCTTGCATTGGACCGGCGGGTTGGCGTCGGCAAGTTTTTATTTGCCGTTCCGGTGGGTGCGAAAATGGAATTGGGAAACATATTGGTTGGTGGGGGGATTTTTCAGTTGGATCATTGCCCCCATTTTTTTCGCTTGGCTTCTGGTGCCAAACTTCTGGCACGCAATCTCCGGTGCCAATATGCATGTACTCCTGTGGACCTACATCTTTGGTGTGCTCTGGGGCATGGGAGGCCTCACCTTTGGTCTGACCATGCGTTACCTTGGCATTGGCTTGGGAATGGCCATTGCACTGAGCTATTGTGCCGCCTTTGGCACGCTGGCCGTGCCCATTCATGACGGAAAATTTGGTCAGCTATTAACCGAAGATTGGGGCCAGGTTATTCTGCTCGGCGTGCTTGTCTGCCTCAGCGGAATTGCCATCAGCGGCTGGGCCGGCTGGAAGAAAGAACACGAACTGCCCGAAGAACAAAAGCAGAAGGTGGTCAAAGAATTCAACTTCACCAAGGGGATTCTCGTGGCCACCTTTTCCGGCATCATGAGTGCCTGTTTCAACTTCGGCCTCACCGCCGCTACGCCCATTGTGCACGCTTCAAAG
>JAKAEB010000097.1 GCA_021818445.1 Planctomycetota bacterium | reverse complement strand
CAATTGGGTGAAGAAGTCAGGAGCGAGGAGTTAGGAGTTGGCATTGCGCGCACGCCGGCTCATCAGCGATTCATCCATCCTCCGCGTTCCTCCACTACCTCTTTGTTCCAATCCGTAAATCCCTTCGAGTCTTTGGGTCTTGGTGGTGAAAATCCGTTGCTCACTGTGCAAAGCGCAACGCTTCCGCATTATTCTCGCTCCGAGGTTCTGAGTCCCAGGTTCTGGCGCAGCCACAGCGGCAATGATCCAATCAATAATCTTGATCCCAGCGGGCATGACAGCCAAAAGACTTACAAGCCGCCGCAGGAGCCGCCCGCACAGAATCCCAATGCGCATGTGAATGCCAAGACGCCTACAACTCAGCATGGGACAACCAGTTCCGCGGAGCGCGGAATCCTGAAACAGGCGGACTCGTTGGGCGACGCACCAAGTTGGGCGGTGCCCAAAGCGGGAGAACCGCTGGCCGGGGCGGGCTTTGGACAGGCGGCAAGTGGTTTACAGAAAATGGACCAGCAGGAAGCCCATTGGTTGGCGGCGCACCATCTTTCCGGGCCTGGAGGCAACACCGGGCCTACCGTTCCACCGGGTGCGAGGCCGACACCCTACCCCGGCGAACTCAGTCCGGCCGCGCTTCAATATCGTTCGCCCGGCGATCCCAATCCACCATCGTACGTTCAGGCCATTGGCGGCCATCTGTGGTATTTTCCGTTAAATGATAAGGGGACGCACACCCCGGCCCTGCCACCAGGCACACCGCCATTCGCGCCACCGTCGTATAACGGTCCACTTCCGCCGTTGCATTTACCACCGGGGGTGAACCTCATTCCCGGCGTGAAATCATTCGTCCAAGCAAAACAGGATTTCAACTGGCAACGGTACAACAAGGCAAATCAAACATTCCAATTGGGTTTGGCAGCAGCCCTGGTGGCGGTAATTGGCGGCGTATCGGCCCGCGAATCAGACCTTACGGGGTTGTTTCGCGGCTCCGCCAAGAAAGCGGTCCGCGCGACATTCGGTAATGCGGCACCCAACGACTACCGCTCTACATTCTTTGCCGCGCATCCTGATCTCGAGGGCAAAGTTATCGTCCACCACGCCGTTGAGCAGCAAACGCTGACGCGTTTTCCCGGTGCGGTTACCGAATCCGAGATCCACTCATTGGAAAATCTTCGCGGCATCCCGAAGAATATGAACGCTGAGGTGCATCTCAGGGGAATACGCCGGGAGTGGAACCGGTTTTACCGCGAGAACCCGAGACCGACCAAGGCACAATTTCTCCAGAAGGCGACTGAAATCGATAGGCTGTACGGAAAGAATTTCAGTCCACCGGCAGGGGGTCATCAATGAAGTACTTTTACGTGGAACCTGAAGTCGCGGGTGGGCTGGGCGAGAACTCGCTGGTGGATAGAAGTGTTCATCCCCCTGTTGTTAGCGCCTTGCACTACCGCTTTGACGGGTGGCCTGAAGATGCGATTCTGGAGAGCTTCCCTATCTTTATTGTTTCCGCTGTTGCCAAAGAAGATCTTGCTGAGATGCGTGCCAGCGGCGTTCGGTTCGATCAAGCCGAGATCACCACGTCCGATCAGTTCGAGGAACTGTACGCCGGTCGGCAGTTACCGAAATTCGTTTGGCTGAGGATTGTGGGAAAAGCGGGGCAGGACGATTTCGGAATTGCCCCGGACGGCAGACTGGTTGTCTCTGAGCGGGCCCTCGAAGCGCTCAGGGGCCTTGGAATTTCCAATGCATCCGTCTCGCCGTTTATATGAATGTTACGGCTTTTGCGGTATGGCGTCCCAGTTGGCCAAGCGCGCCCGGTATAGTGGCCCAGCGGATTGTAGTGCCGCCAAAATTCATGGTAATGGTGGCTCAGATGGCTTGCAAACGGGCGAGTGGCATGGAATTATGGCGACATTTACAAATAGCAATAATCACGGATCAAAGATCAAAATATAAGGAATAATACGCAGGTAATGGTTGCAACCACTGATACAACTTCAAAACCTATATCCCGCTGGCGCTTCCTGCGCACCGGCCTGCGGGATTTCCGCGCTGACATCGCCCACTGCGGCTACACAATAATTCAACATAATTCCAAATGCTATATTCCAAATGCTAAATGCCGACGCAATCCCATGATGGCAGGTGGCAAGAAGCAGTACTATCTGGATATGGAATCCGCCCTGTATCTTCTCGGCGGCGGTAATAATGGAAGATACTACGACGCGGCCACGGGCAGATTCCTCTCAGAAGATCCGACCAAGGAAACCGGTGGAGATGAGAACTTATACCGGTATGCCGGCAATGATCCAATCAATAACCTTGATCCCAGCGGACATGATAAAGAACATCAGCCACCACCACCTGTTGCGTCACCTCAGCACACATTCAAGCCGTCGCAGCAGCCTCCCGCGGTAAATCCAAATGCCAACGTTCACACGCCCGTTCATACAAAAGAGCAGTTACAAAATAACCAGCCATCTTCCTCATCCTCTAAACATGGCAGTACCGAGATACAACGTCACCAACAGAACCAGCAAACTATCGGTGGTACACAACCTGGCGCTTCACAATCTGTGCTTACAAAGACCGCTGCCAATACTGGTGTTTCATCTTCCAATGCCATCTCCAGCACTATTTCCACCAAAGGGATAAGTGATATTACTTCCACTAAATTGCAGGTATTGCACAATATCTCACCCCCGGCACCATTGCCGGCCCGGCCAATTTCTAAAGATGGACAAATTTATAATCCAAAACCCTTGGTTTGGAATACTCTCGGAAGTGATCCGCAACGAGCCAAATCAATTGCTGAACACAACAAACTGGTTGAAGAAGCGCTAAAGAATCCATCGCATCATTATGATTTTTCGCACGATCCGTGTGGCTTTCGGCTTGTAAAATACTATACCAATCACGAAATCAGCAGTGGCGATATTGTCGGGGAAGGGATGATCACCGCTGGAGTAGATGCCGGTATAGCCGCAGCAGGCCGCGGCACCATGGCCTTACGAAATGCCGCTGGAAAGTCGGTGGACAAATCACCGAAACCACCTAAACTGGAGGACCTTTCGGAAGCGGCCAAAAAGCCGGACAAAGGTGGCTTGACAAAGGCTGGCCGCGCTCTACAAAAACACGGCGACAGGCCCGGCAGCGCGTTTGAACGGCCTCCAAGCAATTCACCTAAGTCGCTAAACTCTGCTGGCCAGAGGACTGTCGACGATATCTTAAAGAATCCGCGATCGCGATTCGTGCGAAACCGCTTAGGGGGTTGGGATGTGCGCGCGCCCGATGGCCGGGGTGTGTGGTTTAAGCCAGATGGTTCGTTCTATTCATTATTGGAGCCAAACAAATGAGCAATGTACTGAGAATTGATGCGCTGGTTCCTCCAGATCACGAAGATATGGTCGCGGAGGGATACATTGATGGCGAGTGCCTTGTAATCATCAGCCAGGAACAGGGGTTTGAATCCTTGGACGTTGAGTTCCTCCCCCGCTCCGACGGAAAGCCTTGGAGGGTGAAATATGATCTTCTGATGGAGTTATTAAAAAAATGCAGAGAACGTCTTTGGGAGCTCCGGCGGATACCACCTGAAGACAAAAAACCGGATGTGACTGGATCCTAACGTAGATGATCATGGCCGAAGCAATTTCAACCCCCGAATCCCGCCAGCGCTTCCTGCGCACCGGTGTGCATGGCTTCCATGCTGCCACGTTAGTTCAAAAATCCGCGCAATCTGTGCAATCTGTGGACCAGACCCCCTTCGTGCCGCCTGTCCCGATATCCGAGATTCGTAAACTGAGGTCGGGACGGTGTCTTCGCGGTGAAGATCCATATTCCAGATGCTACATGCCAAATGCTAACCGCTGGCGCAGCCGCATGATGGCCGGCGGCAAGAAACAATATTATCTCGATATGGAATCCGCCCTGTATCTTCTCGGCGGCGGTAATAATGGAAGATACTACGATGCGGCGACGGGCAGATTCTTAAGCGAAGACCCGACAAAAGAAGCTGGTGGCGATGAGAACCTGTATCGTTATGCGAGTAACGACCCGGTGAACAACCTTGATCCCAGCGGGCATAAGAAACAACCGCCGCCGCAGCACACTTTCCATCCGCCGCAAACGCAGCCGGCACAGAATCCCAATGCGCATGTGAATGTCAAGACGCCGGTAGCCGCACACGGAACGGCGGGGCATACTGGGAGCGGCCAGCCGCCAGCCAGAGGGAAATCAGCTTCCGGACACGCGGATGGTGCGGCAGGCCACGATCATGCCCAGCGGGGACAGACGTCGCTCAACAACCGTGTGGCCAACGCTCTGCAGTCTAAGAATCCCGTGCTGGCATTCAAGAAGGACCCGGCATTGGCGGCGGAGATTCTCCGGCAATTGGAAAAAGGCATGCCGCCCGGGGGAATCAGTTATCTGGAACTTCACGCCAATCCGGAGATCATGTATGCGCTAAACCAGGCCTCCCGTGGCCGGGGGCTCGACTTGGCCCACCTCAAATTTTTCTTAGGGATCATTCGCGAGGAAGAGCATGGCCAAGGTGGTCACGCCTTTAATTTGATGGTTACGCCACAGGACATTCATCAGACCCTCAGTTGGTACGCCAATTCGCAGAAGGGATTTGCCGGTGCCGTCAACGCCGTCATGGAAAAGCCCGGTGTTTCCGATATCGCCATGGGGCTAATTGCTATCGGAGGCGGAGCGGTCGGGGGTCTGGACGACAGCGGACCCTCGGAAGGCGGGGGGAGCGGAGACGCCAGCGAGGCTGCTGGAAAATCAACGGAAGCAAACAGCTCCAAGTTGAGAGGCGATGGCGGCCGGCCGGAGGGGGTCAAGGCCGCAAAGAATGACATAGTTATTGGCAAGGTAAAGGATATCGCACCCGAGAATCTGCGCGATGGGGAGCAGCCTCTTCTGGATCGACTACCCGACCGAGGCAATCCGCAGGCCAATTGGAAGCAAAACACAGGCGTTCTGCGCCAGGAAATGCGCAGGGGGTTGCCAATTCGGGATGCGACGGTCGACCGCGCGGGTAATCTTACCAACAATACCGGCTTTTTAAGGGCCGAACGTGCCCTACTCCAGGATCGCGGGTGGACCTACGATCCAAAGACGACAATGTGGAACCCGCCGACGGCATAATGAGGTGTTTATGGCTACACAAAGTAAAGATTCCCGGGAACGCCTTGGATTTGCTGAGGCAGTAGCGGCTCACATTGCACCCGTATTAGCTGCCCAAGGGTTTGCGTGCACCAAAGCAAAACCGTTGGTTGTCAGATTCGAATCGGTCGCGATGGTGCTGCTCGTATCTCATGACCGGCTCTCGTACGAAATTGAACTCACGTTCTTGCAAAAGGCCCACCCATCACAACGATACACACTACACGATATCTTGGATGCGGTATTGGGTTTTGGCCATAAGGAACAATTCCTTTTCCAGGCCAGCGACCGGGACCGTGTCGTCGCTTGCGTGAGGGCTATCGCAGAGCTGCTGGACAAATTCGGCAAGAGTGTTCTGGCCGGAGATTCCGCGATATGCCAGCGAATGGCGGCGGCCGCGCGGCTTCGGAACGAAGCATACACCAAGCAGGTTGTTCAAACACCCATCCGCAGGGCGGCAGAAGAAGCGTGGAGGGGCCATGATTATTCCAAGGTTCGGGAGCTGTATGAATCGATCGAAGCTGATTTGACCCCCAGTGAGACGGGCAAACTAAACTACGCCAGGAAAAAGATGGAGAGCTAATTCATCTTCAGACGCCGCGGAGGGTATTGGTGTCCCGGCGGTTAATTCGGAAAAATCGGAAAGGCGATTTACGATAGAATTGTAGTGGCCCAGCGGATTGTAGCACCGTTAAAATTCATGATAATGGGGACGGACGCAATGACCAATGATCAAGGATCAATGATCAAAACATAAGGAATTGTGCATAAGCAATGGTACTGGCGAGTTTGATGTTTTTTATCCGGTAACTTTGAGAGAATAACTGGATGCCGCAGGAAAACAAAATCCCGAGCAGCCACGAAGCGATTCGTGTGTACGCGGATACATCAGTCTACGGCGGAGCGTTCGACAAGGAATTCCGGGCCGCAAGCACGGAGTTTCTGAAAATGGCAGGCCGCGGGCGGTTCCGATTGGTTATTTCATCGGTATTACGGGAGGAAATCCTCCCGGCTCCGCCACGAGTTCAGGAATTATTTGGACAATACGAGAAATTGGCTGAGGTGGTCGTGGTCACAGAAGCCGCGTTGAAACTCCAAAGCGGCTATTTGGATGCGGGCATTGTCGGGCCGCAATGGGATGCCGATGCGCTACATGTTGCTCTGGCGACGGTTTCGCGGTGCGAATTTATTGTGAGCTGGAATTTCAAGCATATTGTGAACTATAAGAGAATTTCACTGTACAATAAGGTAAAC
>JAKAEB010000096.1 GCA_021818445.1 Planctomycetota bacterium | reverse complement strand
ATCTGCCCAGCCAACATCCGCATAAGTGGCATTCACTTTATGGCCACTTTTCCGCGCGGTATGTTCCAATACCTGCATGCCTGCTGCAATCACCTCAACGCCGATGCCGTCACCGGGTAAAACCGCAATATCAATATTCATAAACCACCTCTCATCATCATTTTTGCATCCACCATCGCGCCATCCATTACCAAACATCGGAGCGATTGAGGCGATAAGGCTAATAGGTTTGCCATCCGGCGGCAAGTGCATATGCATTGGCCGGGAAATTGAGCATTGGCATTTTTCCGGGCGAAGGCGTTTGTTTTTCGACGTCCCATTGAATCGGTGCCACCGCGTGCCCCGTGTTCGGCACCATCGCCGGGCGATGGGCGCTATTCGCAATGCCGAAACGCGGCCCCCGGTAACAGCAGTTTCCCATCCGCCATCCCATTTAGCCGCGTGCATGGTGCGCGCGCGACGATGCATGACCCATCCGGCCGCCCCGGTTTGAACCCAACGTGCACCAAACCCGGAACGCCATAAAATTATTTTGTCATTAATGGCGACCACGGCAATGCCCCCAATAATTCGGCCATATCTACGCAATAGGGTGCGGCGTCCTGGCCATCTATCCGGCCCGGCCGTTTTCACCGTTTGGCCGAATACTATCTCTGCTCCGTTTCGGTTGTTGACCTGCGGTACGGATGCTGCCGGCCGCGTGGCAGGCCTTCCGAAATCAAAGCCCCGTGGACGGTGTCTCACGCCTATCACGACGCCTGCGGAGCAGAGGCACAATCCGCCCGACTGCGGCGAGCGACCAAACCGTCGCGAGGCCAATAACGACGTATGTGAGCATTGATCGCCTTTGATTCCTTTCTTCCACGGCTGCGTTAAGTCGTACGCCAATCAGGGCCGACGCCTCGGCAAGCTTCGAGGCATGAGCTGCGTCGGTAAGAATCGCGCTGACATCGCCTCGACGCAGCTGCGATTTGGCGAGACTGCCCTCAGCTTTAGAGTAGCGACGCAGGCACGCCTGATTGGCCGCCATATCGCGCTCGAGCACCCTTTGGGACGCGTAGAGTCGCATGGCAAAAAGAACCACCAATGCCAATGCCGACGCTGTGAAAATGGTGAACCACCGACGCCAGTGGCGTGGACGAGCACTGCGGTATTCCCGCGAAGAGTCAAACGGCGGTGGCGATCGGCTTGACGGGCCATTCCTAAGCAGGGTCAAAGCAATCCAACCGGTAGCGACCAAGAAGCCAAGCCAAATGCAAATCACGGCCACTGCGGCCGGGCTTAACCGGCCACCCGGAAACAGTATTCCGCGGACGAACATCGTCCCTTGGCCGTCAATCAACATCGAGAGGAGTACGTTCGACTCTGAAAAAATTCCCGCACCCAAGAGGAAGGTGGGGAATAGGGAGGTATAGGCCAAGACCGCCAGTACGCCCAGCCATGGCCGCTGGCGCAAAATCCGAAATGCACCGCGTCGCAACGGCGGGGCGACGGAGAACACGAACGCCACCGCGACCATACATGCCATAAACCAAAAAATTGTCCACAGCAGCAGCGATGAGTCGCGCCCCGCGCTTACCACCGCCATTCCGCCGAACGAGGTGATCAACGAAGAGGGTGACGCTCCGACCGGTCGAGGTATTTGCAATAACACTTTGTTCCTTACGCTTGCTGCCGCTGCGAAATCCGCAACATGGGCTAATTCTTGGAACCGCAGCCTCGGCGGCACCGCGCCAGCGCGCTGGCATAGTTCTGAAGCGCGTTCGCGACACGGGCGGCATAAAGCTCCCTCGTCATTGGCGTAATGTATTGCGAGAGTGAACCCGCACCGTCGTACGCCGCCTTGAGCGCTCCGTCGATGGCGGAGAGCACGTCGTAGGCGGTCCCGAGCCCCGGTGCTGCTTTGTTCAAGGTACCGGCGAAGGCCTTGTCGAACGCCGCCGAGAGTACCTTGCCTTGGTTACCAAAGATGGCACCCGACGCCAGCGCCGACGCCGCTGCAGAGACCGCGATTGCACCGACACTTGGGCCATCCATTGCGCCCATAAAACCCGATATGGTCTTGCCCCCGACCGCGTCCTGAAAGGCCGAATCGAAGAGCGGGCCGACTTCGCGGAAGTCGCCCAGCGCCTGCACCGTCCGCTGCGCTTCGCTAATTGCTGAAATCCCCTTGAACAAATCTCCGGCGACACCACCAACGGTGCCGACCACCGCAGTGTCGGTCATATCATCCAGTTGGCCAGCCGAATTTTCGTCCAGAGCAGCCTGTGTTCCTTGGATTTCATCTTGGCTGACGTCGTCAAGGAATTGGTTTCTGGCGTTTGACAAAGCCTGATTGAGCGCATGGGACGCATTCATTTGGCATCTGTCAAGCCCCTCCGCATCCACATTCCCCACCGGGCTGCTTTGGACGTAATCGTAAAGATTGATTCCGCCTTGGTAACCGATCGGGTCGCGGGTAAGCCATCTGCCCAGATGCGCGGCATAATACCGATTCCGCACATAATAATTCTGCGTTTCGGCGTCGGCGTTGTATCCGCTACCGCCCCTGAGAATCTCATTTTCAGCAAAGGCGACCATCTATCGGCCTCAAAACTGCAATCAATAATCCGGAACATAACGCGCTGAGACAGGGTGGGCAAGCGACGGGAGCACCACCCTTCAAAATCACAAGACGGCAGCGTCCGCCACATCGCGGAGCGGCGCGATTCGTCCAGAAATGTGATTAAACTATAGCAGTGCCCACCCCGCAGATTTTGGCGCTCCGTGAAAGCCCGAAACGTGGCCCCACACGACTTTGGCCATACTCCTTAATCTCGGACCTGCCTCAATTGCCATGCGCATGGCCGCCGGGTCGCCCGGCGACAAGGGCGTGGTGCATTTTGAGCACCAACGAAAGGGTATTTTGGCCCCAATTTATCGTCGTCACGCCGGGGACGTCGGCGGCCTGCGCCCGCAGCGCCCAACGGGCGGCCGCGGCCAAGCTGAAACGACGATGGTTGGTGCCCGACGGTGCCGCCGGGTGGGCCATTGGCGGCAAATTAAGGAACCTGTTCGCCATCTGGGTCATTGCCTCTGGGTCACCATTTTTGGCGCGCTGCTGCAACCAATAGTGGGCCCTTTTTCGACTCTTGCCCACCCCGAACCCGGTTCTGTAGAAGCCCTCAAGCCACATCATCGCAGAAAGGCTCCCAGCGTGGGCTGCGCGGCGGGTGGCTTGAAACGCCCGCTCCGGGTGCTTCCACGCCCCTTTTGGGAAATAATTCTGCAGGACATCCTCAGCCATGATCGCGTGGCTGTCGCCGCCGGCCGCCGCTGCCCTCATCAACAATCTAAACCGACGCGGGTTCTTCGGCACCAAAACGCCTGCATTGTAAAGGTACGCCATGCACCATTTTCCGACCGGGGTGCCAGCATTCGCGTGAAATTTCCGAAGGATACGCCGTCGGCCAGCCACGGTGAGACCACCATTTTTCGCCAACCCTCTAATTCGCCAAAGTGCCCCGCGGACGTTCTTGAGTGCGGCGAGCGCAAAAAAGTATCCTGCGAGGTCTGACGATTTCCTGACGCCGATTCCTTTTTCGTAAAGCAGTCCGATTTCCAAGAGTCCCCGCGGGTTGCCTCCCACTGCGGCCATCGCTGCCCATGGCGGTGCCAAGCTCTTGCCCGACTTCCCCTGCGCACCCGCCGCCAGAAGCTTTGCCATCCAATAAGGTGCGACGGTGTTGCCGTTCTTGAAGCTAATTTCCAGGTAGGGCAACGCTTCCGCGGGCCGATGCTCGGCGACAAGGTACATGGCCTCCAACAAGGGATGCCTCGCGACGCCGAGCCACGCAGGGATTCGGCTCGCCTGTGGCGCCGCCGCCTTAACCAAGGCGGCGGGTACTGAAGCCAATGCCAAGACGATGAGGACGGCTATTTTTCGCATACTTCCCTTTCGAAAAAAATGGCTTCCGCAATGGGTAGCGATTGCAGCCAAGGGGTATCATCCTGGCTCCAAACCATGTTCCGCGATGTCTACGAAGGTCCAGCCGATTTCTTGACCAAGGCCGTCGGCACCGGCGCGCTCCGTGGTACCTCAAATAAGCCCGAAGCCCCATATGAAAATTGCCAAAATCGAAAGGAGGACAACGTACACCACCACCACGGCGATCCACCAGATGGGCAGCGTTTCCCCCAGAGCCAATCCGAGCGCGATCCAAGTAGCGACTCTCCAACGCGCCTTCCCACCGCGGGCGAATGCGGCCACCACCAAAGCCAGCGCGGTCGGGGCCATAAGCCAGACGGCGACGTCCAGGAGGCCACCAAATCCGCGCCAAGCGGCAAACGCCGCCAGTACCCCTGGGTGCGCCATCGAAATGAGGAAAAACGCCACTGGCATGCACGCCACCACCAACGCAGTATACGGAAGCAGCCAAGAACGCACCTTATCTCCCATGGGCGCTGCCCCCGGCGCGGCGTGGCGCTTTCCCCTTTCCAGCGCACCCCTCAATAGCAGCCAGGTCGGAGCGGGAAATTGCGGCACCGCCGTCGTAGTAGGTTAACGGCGTAATGCCCCCAAACGATCCGTCGCAATAAAACGCGATACTACCGTCGCGTGATTTTATCACCGCCACCTGGGCGATCTCTGGTGGCAGCGCGGGGTACCATACCCGTGGCCGCCGGATGACCCTCATTATCAGGCGGTGGGCGGGGGAGCCCTCGTCAACGAAAGCCTTGGACGGCCGTGGGAGGCCTCGCAGTATCTCGAGCCGGCCAGCCCGCCTTGCCCATTCACAAAGGCTGCCATTGGCGCAAATCTCGAACGAAAAGACGCAGGACAGGATAACGATTGTTAACCTCAGCATCAAACGCATGGTCCGCTCCAATCCACTGTGAACGCCGCTACGCCGATCCCACCGAGAGCACTGGGTTTCCGGGATTGGGAAACGCCGGGATGGACGGTGCGAGAATCTGTTGCTGTGCCGAGTTCAGCGCGTGGGCCAAGAACTGGTCGTACATCGCCTTCAGCCTATTGAACTGGCCCTGTGAAAAATCCCTGCAGTTGTTGGTGAACACGTTGTAGTTGCCTTTTTTGCCAATAAGCGAGTTCAGGTAATTCTTGAGATATGCGCTGGCTTGGGCGGCGAGCCCTGGCTCAAATTTGAATGTCTCGTAGGTTTCCCAGTGGTCCCCTCCATTGTCGGGGTAAACCACGCCCCGACCGATAAGCGCCCACTCATCCGGGGCGAAGGAGACGGCGTCGAGTGTGCCATTTGGCCCGACAACCGCCACGACCTGGTGGAAACCAAGCCCCCCCAAGGTTGCCACGTTGTACACATAAACCCCCGGTGCGGGCGGCGGCGGGGTCGCGGTCGGCGTGTTGCTTATTCCGACACCATACATGTAGACCTGCATCCCCTCCGCATCCACATTCCCCACCGGGTTGCTTTGGACGTACTCGTAAAGATTGATTCCGCCTTGGTAACCGATCGGGTCGCGGGTAAGCCAGCGGCCTAATGTCGGCAAGTAATACCGGTTCCGCACATAATAATTCTGCGTTTCGGCATCGTACCGGTAGCCGCAGTAAATGATGTCGTTGGCACCGTAGCTGGATTGCAGGTCGTCATCGGTAAACCATGTATTATCCGGCCCGGGGCCGGTGAAGATCAGCGTGTTGCCGTAGGCATCGGTGTCGTACGCCTCCACGATGTTGCCGCTGGAATTGGTTAGCGCCACCGCCCGGTACAGCGTATCCTGTAATAAATAATAACTACCAGCGGGCAGATTCTGCGGCCCGGCCGGTTGAAGCAGATTCAACTGGATGCATTCATCAAGGTACGTGCCCCAAACATATTGCTTAGTCGGTGTATCGGTGCTGCCGGAACCGCCAAAGGGATTGCGTTCCTCCATGCACCTCCAACCCATCCAGCAGCAGTCCGTGGTCCCGTTGGGAACGTCTCCTGTGATGCCGCCGTTGTTGATGGTTTTACGCACCCGCCGATTCATGGCGTCGTACACGTAGGCGGCGATCGCCAGCCCGTCCGATACCCGGTTGACGGCAACAAGACGATTCAACGCATCGTACTGGTAGATGAGCGTGCCACCATTGGTCAGATTGCCATTGCCCGGCGATGGGGTGGCGTGGCCGTCGTATTCAAAGGTAACCGCAACTCCACCGGCCACGCTGCGCTGGGTGGTCTGATTGACGTAATTGTTGTTCCGCTGGTCGGTTTCGCTGGTGGTGCTGCCCTCCGGCAGATACACGCTCTTTTTCCAATTGCCAAGGCCATCGAGGCTGTAGCTGCGCTGGCTATCGGTGTTGTTCAGGCCAATGCCCGTAGTCACGCTTCCACCGCCGTTATTCTGATAGCCGCCGGTGGTGCTGAGTTCTCCCCGCTGGTATTGCAGCAGGCGATTGACACTGTCATAGCCCGGCAGTGGCGAGGCGATGTTGCCGCTGTTATCCACCGGCTGATACAGATTGCTGCGTGT
>JAKAEB010000046.1 GCA_021818445.1 Planctomycetota bacterium | reverse complement strand
TTCCGATCTCATTTTCTACGCTTCACCGTACAGTTGCGGGAAAGTCGCTGGATATCAATAAAAAACGTGATTTATTATCCCGAACTCAGGTTACGGAGTGCCCGGAAAATTTGCCGCACCAGTTACAACTGAACATTTACTTGGGTTGTGATTTTTGCATGCTCCGCAGTTCATATTTCAGGCGTGCGATTTCAGCTTTTGTATGCTTCTCGCGTTCCTTCAGCATCGCCATATGTTTTTTGTTCACAAATCCCGTGTCGTTCGATATACGGAATTTATATTGAAGCACAACAACCTCAAGTTTGTGGATATGTGATGTCAAAATGGCATCCTCATAGCCCGACAAGGCCTGCTGCCGTTTATTGCCGTTGCCCGTCGCAAGCATGTTGGCATATGTGATTCCCGCCAGTGCCAGTTGATTTCTGGCTTCGGCATTGGCGTACTCCGCCTTAATCATCGCAATCCAAAGGTGCCGCGGGTCCTTCGGCGATATTTTCTTGTATTTTAATTTCCAATAGCGCAGATATTGCAGGTTGGAATAAAGCAAATATTTCGATCGCGCGTCGAGTGTGGCCGCCAATTGATGGCGCTTGGCAGCCGCCGTTTTGGTGTGATGGCTAAACAATTGAGCGCTGCGGTACAGCACCCAGGCCTGCGTGGCCTTCACTTGATCGTGCAGATGGGCCAAAAAGCGCTGAGCCTGCAATTTAATTCTTGGCAAAGTGCGGCTGGCCGTGGCCGAAAATTTGCCATGTGTTGCACTCCAATTGATGAATTGATAGGTGATCTCTGCGTAGGAATGACGCAATTGGGCGGCATCAAGCTGCACTTCGGGCGACGTATTCCATGCCTTGAAATTTTGATGTACCCTCCGCCAGAGATCACGCCGCCATACATCCATCTTCTTTGCCAGAGGCATCAGGTCTTCCACCACAGATTTGATGGATCGGGCGTGCCAGTATTTAATCACCGCTTTGAGCAGTTCAACCTCCGACACACGCTGAAATATAATTTTTGCGGGTATTTTCCCGTTGCTATTAAAAACAGTCATGGGCACCAATCGCGGGTTGCGGTAAAACCGTATATCCGGATAAATCCAATTGTCCGTACACATACTGCTGTTGAGTAATGCCTGAGATTGGCTGCGAATCCCACGGTAATTCATCGCAATTTGCGGATCGTTATAAAGTATGGCCCGTGGAGTGACCGTCTGGCCGGGCTGCGCATCCCGCAGATGCGAGGGCAATTGATAAACACCGGGTGTGCCAAGATAAAGCCAGCCCAGAGGCCCGGCCGATCGTGACCAACCGTTGAAACGGATCAATTCATCAAGCGGGAATGTCTGCATTCTGCCATGCAGCGGAAACCGGACCAATATCAAAACCGGTTGCCCTCTAATCTGGCCAAACACCTTAAAGTTAGGTGCCCAGTGGGTTGCGGCATGAAAACCGATTTTTTTCATGGCTCGCCGAATGATGGTGCGTGTCGTTTCCACACTCAGTACGGTCTCATGTAAAAAATTACTTGGCCTGCCGCATAAAGCCACATCCAGCCAGTTGCATAAATGCTCATTCCAAAATGCCGCCGGTAGACTGAAAGCGTGCTTGACCAAGTTGTAGGTAGGCCCGCATATTTTGATGGTCTCTTTCAAGCCATCGCTCTTCCGTAAAGTTTTTGCTGATGCGATGTCCGGCACTTGATAAACACACATCACCGTGATGAGCAAGGCAATAGGTCGACACCAACGTACCCGGGAATTCCATTTCAAAGCCATCTCCATTCTGTGCGTCCCCTCGAGCAAGTGTTAATCCTGTCGGATAGTCAGTCGGGCCGCCCGGTTGTCCACAACTCCACTATACGCTAATCTTAACCCGGCGTGCGATGCGGCCGACGCATTGCGCCAATTGTACTACGCTGCATCGTGGATGAAGGGATTTTATGCGTTATGCCAGCATCATGGCGGGGGGATCGGGCACGCGGCTCTGGCCTATGTCAACAACCGATAAACCCAAACAACTGCTGCGGTTCATCAACGGCCAATCATTGCTTGGTACATCGGCGGGGCGTTTAATGGGGCTGGTTGATGCCCAGAATATTTTTGTTTGCACATCCAACAGCTACGCTCAAAAGGTGCTCGCCGAACTGCCATTTTTAACACCCAATCGCCTCCTCGGTGAGCCTATGGGACGCGATACACTCAACGCGGTCGGTTTCTCGGCCGCAGTCATCCATAAGCTGGATCCCGATGCCACGCTTGCCATTCTGACGGCCGATCATCTCATCACCCCCGTGGCTGAATTTCAAAGGACGCTTCAACTCGCATTTGATCTGGTCGATCAGAAACCGGATTATCTCTTCACATTTGGAGTCAAGCCGACGCATGCTGCAACGGGCTTCGGCTATTTGGAGTGCGGTGAACCGGTAGCCGATCGCGCCCGGCGGGTGCTGGCGTTTCGTGAAAAGCCCGATGCCATGAAGGCCGGTGAATACCTCCGGAGCGGAAAGCATCTCTGGAACAGCGGCATGTTTGTCTGGAAGACTGCGACCATCCTGGAACAAATTCGCATTCATCAGCCCGAAGCCTATGCGGGCCTCGAGCAAATAGCCTCCTGCTATGGCACGCCCAATTTCATCCGCAAGGTGGATGAGGTATACCCCACCTTACCCAAAATCAGTATCGACTACGCCATTATGGAAAAAGCTCCACTGGTGGCTACCATTCCGATGGATGTCGAATGGCTGGACGTCGGCAGTTGGAGCAGCTACGCGCAGACATTGGTCGCCGACGCGGATGGCAATCGCAACAGCTTGGCAGAATTGCTGGCCATTGAATCCCACGGAATTGTAGCCGTTTCGGATGCACCCCATCTCGTGGCGGTGGTGGGATTAAACAACATTGTGGTGGTTAACAGCGGGCACGTAACCATGGTTTGCCCCGTTGACCAATGTGAAAAGGTGAAACTGTTGGCGCAAGCCGCACAAAAGGCCTTTCCCGATGGATACAAGCGGTAAATCGGCCCATCGCGCCCTGGGTATTGACTTTGGCCTTCGTCGCATCGGCCTGGCCATCGGAGATACCGAATCTCGATTGGCGTGTCCCTTCGACTGCCTTGAAGGGCTATCTGACCGCAATGCCGCGGCAGCCATATCCCGCGTGGTAAGCGACGAACAAATTGACATCATCATATGTGGCGTGCCGCTCAATGCGGACGGATCGTCCGGCCCGCAGGCGAAGCGTACACTGGATTTTATTGCCATTTTGCAGGGCACCTCCGGTAAAAAGGTGCTCCATGCCAATGAATTTTTAACAACCTATGAGGCTGAAAGTCTTCTGGCCGGATCATTTACCTCCGGCCAGAAAAAACGCCGGGTAGATGCCATCGCCGCCGCCCGCATTTTGCAGGGGTATTTCGATTCCCTCGGTTGATGGTCCGTACGGTTATCGGCTCTTTTTATGTTTACCTTCCGGTCCCCAATAGACGCATCGGCTTGTACACGTCTCAGCGATCGTAATGCTGCTCAGGTTGGGCAGTCGCGGGGCGAGGCGCTTCCACATCCATCGGGCGAGATATTCGCTGGTGGGATTTTCCAGGCCGGGTATATCGTTAAGGTACCGATGGTCAAGCTGGTCATGCAGCGGCGCAAAAGCGGTCTTGATATCGCCAAAATCCATTAACCATCCCGTTTCGGGGTCGACTACACCCGCAACCGCCACCTCAATGCAAAATGAGTGTCCATGCAGTCGTGAACATTTGTGGTCGGCCGGTGCCTTGGGCAACCGGTGCGCCGCCTCAAAGCGAAAATCTTTGCGTAATTCAACCGTTACAGGTTCTGCTTTTTCCATGGCGGAATTTTACTGCAACCGGCCCTGCCAATACAGCGTGCAACCGCAGTCCCCTGCGCTACGGCGACATGCTGCCCACATGAATGACCGCCGACGATAAAATATCCCGGCTGGAATCACCAATTGCCAACTCATATTTGCCGGGGGGCACAACCCATTTATTGTGCGCGGAACTGAAATAGGCAAAGTCACGTTCACGCAAATTCAGATGAGCCAGTTTTGTCTGGCCGGGCCTGAGATTCAGTCGGTCAAACGCCTTAAGCGTCTGAAAACAGCGATGATTCCGATCCACCAGCGGACGGATGTACAACTCTGCCACCTCCGCTCCAGCCATATGGCCGGTGTTGGTAACAGGAACCGACACATGCACAATCATATTCTTTCCAAGCCCAAACTGCTTCACCTTGGCCTTTCCGAAGGAAAAGGTGGTGTAAGACAGCCCGTAACCAAATGGATACAGTGGTTTAATATGCTGATGATCAAACCAGCGGTAGCCGACATAAATACCTTCATTAAACAGTACCTGCCCCGCATGGCCAGGAAAATGCCCATACGCCGGTTCATTTCGCCAATGGCGGGCAAAGGTGTCGGGCAGTCGACCGCTGGGGCAAATTTTCCCGAAGATGATATCAGCGACGGCGTTATTGCCATTTTCGCCCGGGTACCACGCATCAATAAAGCCGGCAATACGATGTATCCAAGGTGCCGTGGCGATGGGCGCTCCCGCATTCAAAACCACAATTGTGCGGGGATTGATACCCGCCGCTTCCCGCAGATACTGGTCCTGCGGTCCCCACAGATGGAAGGTGTGGTCAATCCCTTCATGCTCAACGTTGGGTCCGTAACCCATGCAGGCAATGACGACATTGGCGTGGCGAATGATTTGTTTCTCCTGGGCTGTAAGTAATTCGTCGCCTTCGGGAACCCAGCCAAACTCCATTTCGGCATTCCAGTGCTTGCCAAAATATTCCACCTTTAAGTTATAAGTTTTCCCGCCCGTCAAATGGACGCCTACCAGCTTCTGTTTCATGGCGTTACCCCACCTGCCGATACGGATCACGCAACGGTGATTCAGTATGACGCGGCACGGATCAGTTGCCGACGCTTCAAACAAGTACGTACCGGTGGAAGTGGGTTTAATGGTACCCGTCCAGCGAACCGAGAAGTGCCGATTGGGCGTTTCCACCGGGTAGAACTGGCCCCAGTTAAAGCCTATACGCTGGTCAATTCGCGTCATAACCGGTTTGCCCGCCAGTCGGCTGTTGTCATAATACTGCCCCAGCAGACCGGGTTTGCCATTGGGCGTATGAAACATACCACGTCCCCAGAATCGGGCCATTTTGGCATTGAACGGGATGTGGACCACACGCACGTGCGAACCGGCGGCATGTCGAATTGCTGAAAGCATGCTTACCGGGTTGATAATCGACGGCGCGTATGCACTGCCACCGCCGCACCAAATGGCGGGAGTCGCCATGGGGCCAATCACTGCGATCGTACGCAATTTAGATCGGTGCAGAGGCAGGATGCCGCCCTTGTTCTTAAGCAGAACAGTCCCCGCAGACGCCACCTTGAATGCGGTGGCGGCAGATTTTGGATTATTGAGCGGAATGCTCTGATCTTCCACCCGCTTACGGGTGAATCCCATGGCGATCATCATTCGCAGCAAACGCCGCACATGCTTGTTAATCTGATGCACCGTTATGTCGCCATTTTTAATAAATGGCTTGATGATCTTGTTGTTGTAATAGCCATTGCCCGGCATTTCCAGGTCCAGCCCCGCGGCCATTGGCCCGCGTGTGGCATGCGTGCCGCCCCAGTCGGACATTAAAACGCCCTTGAACCCCCATTGGTGGCGGAGCACGTCGGTAAGTAAATAGCGGCTCGCTGTACAGTAATAATCATTCACCCGGTTGTATGCCGCCATAACGGACCAGACGTGGGCTTGCCGAACTGCCGCACGGAACGGCGGCAAATATATTTCCTGCAAAGCCCGGCGACTCACCGCCGCATTGATGGTGCCACGCTGCGTTTCCTGTTCGTACGCGGTGTAATGCTTGGCGCAGGCCGCCACCCCCATGGATTGCAGCCCGACAATCCATGGAACAGCGATGCGGCTCGTGAGGTACGGGTCTTCGCCCAAAAATTCAAAATTTCTCCCGGCTTGCGGCGCACGCATGATATTGATTCCTGGCCCGAGAATGATGTTCACCGCCCGGGCCCGTGCATCGGAGCCCAAAGATTGCCCCTCGCGCATCGCTAATTTGGTATCCCATGTCGCCGCAAGGCACACTGAGGCAGGGTACGCTGTCGATGGACCGTAGACACGCACGCCGATGGATGCATCGCTCATGTTCAGCCTCGGGATGCCCAGCTTTTTCACTTGCCGAGTGCACATACTGCCGTTACCGGCCAAAAGGTGAATTTTTTCCTTAAGCGTCATTTTCGCCAAGATGGCATTCGCTTTGGCATTTACCTGCGCCGGCGTTAAGCCCGTAAGAATACATTCGCCAGCCGATGCCGCATGCGCTGTCGATTCCGACACGCTCACCAAGCCAAACAGCGACGCCGTGGCTACCGCCAATAATGTAATTCTTCGCACATTGATCAGGGAACGAAACGCATTAACGCTCATAAGTCTCCAATTTTCCAGTCGCAACGACCAATCGAAAGTATCCGCACCCGGAACGGTAGCATATTTGCACTTGAGACTCTGTGCAAATAAATTTCCGCTGCGCATCCGGGCGTGGACCGGGTAAAAAAATGCCCCATCGCATGTCGTCAGCCGACTATGGAAGCGAATCAACTTACATCGTCGAGACAGTTTCGAAGGCCTGTTGCGCCGGGACCGGATCAAAATGCCGATTGGCGATGAATTTTGGCCGCGGCTGCTGGCCGCTATAAGGTGAAGTTAGCGCATTGAGCACGCTATTATAAACAAAAAACACATTGCTGCGGGGCCAAGGTGTCATATTGGCATTGGATCCGTGAAGCGTATTGCAATCAAAGATCAATACCGATCCAGCTTTGCCGGTAGGGGCCGTAAGGCCGCCATCTTGAATGCAGTGTGCGATGCTTTCTTCATCCGGAACGCCGTATTCCTGCCTTTTAAGCGATTGCTGATAATGGTTCTCCGGTGTTTTGCCCACACAACTGATGAATTTCATGTGCGAACCGGGTACGACCATCAGCGGCCCATTAAACGCGTTATTGTCCGTCAGCAGCAGGGAAATGCTCAGCGCCCGCATCCGCGGCATACCATCCTCCACATGCCAGGTTTCAAAATCAGAATGCCAGTAAAAGGCTTCTCCACGAAATCCTGGTTTAAGATTGACCCGCGACTGGTGAATGTAAACATCGGAGGCCAGTATCTGTCGCGCTGCACCCGCCAATTTAGGATGAGATGCCAACCGACCGAACACATCCGAAAGTTCGTGAACGCTGAACAGCGAACGGATATCGCCGCTTCTGGGTTCCGTAATGCATTCAGGGCGGGCCGTGATTGCGGGGTCCTCACCAAGTCGGCGAATTTCGCCAGTTAATGTCTCCACCTCAGATGCGGCGAAAAGATCGGGTAAAAACAGAAACCCCTGTTCCGCATAGGATTTAAGCTGATATTCAGTAAGCGGTCCCGTGGCTTTTTGCCCGGGCTGCGACCAGACCACGGGGTCCTGCCGCAGGGTAATGGTGGGGCGGTCGGTCACACGAGACGGATAGGAATCGGGAACTGTCTGCATAAATACTCCTGTCTTTAAATGTGGGGTCATTATGGAAAAAATAATCAGGCCGGCACGGCGGCTGCTGCGGGATACACGCCATTGCTGTCATGAACCTCAGCCCCTGTCAGCGGTGGATTAAAAACGCAGATCATACGCATGTCCGTTTTGGCTCTAAGCAGGTGCCGCTCGTGGCCGTTAAGGGTGTACAGTGTTCCGGCACCAATGGGATGAATTGTGCCGCTTTGCGTCAGTTCCACCTCGCCCTGCCCTTCAATACAATAGACGGCCTCAATATGATTTTGATACCAGATCAGTGTTTCTGTTCCCGCTCGGATGTGAGTGTCATTCAATGAAAAGCCCACAGCGTCTGCGGCGGTAAGCAGCCGACGGCTGTACCAGTTGGGGGTGTCAACATCATTCGTGGTGCCGATGATGTCTTCAAGCTTGCGAACAATCATGCAAAGTGTCTCCTGTTAAATCGGCTGCGGAATTCGCAGCGTCTGAATGAGTTTTTACGGCCTTGGCAAAAGCCGTCTCGACCATATCCAATCCGCGTGCCAGTTCATCGGACTCAATAATCAGTGGCGGCAGAAATTTAACGACGTGGTCCTGGTTGCCGCAGGTTTCCAATATCAAACCTTCATGAAACGCTGCGGCAGAAATGGATCGGGCCAGCTCCGGATGATCATCGATCGATAAACCCGCCATCAACCCGCGCCCGCGTACTGCCACATTCAGGTGAGAATATCTGCCGGCGATGGCATCGAGCCGCGACCGCAAAAACCGCGCCTTGGATTCAATCTGCGAGGTAAACGCCGTCGAGGACCAATATTGCTTAAGCGCTTCGGTGGCAGCGACAAACGCCAGGTTGTTGCCGCGGAAGGTGCCATTGTGTTCGCCCGGTTCCCAGACATCATATCCGGGCTTGATCAGGACGATCGACATCGGCAAGCCGCATGCGCTGAGAGATTTCGAAAGGGTAACGATATCCGGTTCAATACCGGATTCAGAAAAGCTGAAAAATTCTCCCGTACGGCCGCAACCGGCCTGAATGTCATCCACGATAAGCAATATGCCATGCTCCTGGCACAACGCCTGCAAAGCCTGCAACCATGGGGCGGCGGCAACATTTACCCCACCCTCTCCCTGGACAGTTTCCAGAATGACGGCCGCCGGGGTGTCCAAACCGCTGCTGCTGTCTTCAATAAAGCGCCGGATATATGCGATGGTATTGACATCCGGCCCGAAATAGCCGTCAAAAGGCATGAATGTAATGCCTCCGCTGTAGCCGACATAATCCCGCCGATGGTACACATTTCCGGTCGCCGCCAATGCCCCGGCCGTCATACCGTGATACCCGTTGGTGAAGGCAATAACATTAAATCGGCCAGTAACCTTGCGGGCCAGTTTAATCGCGGCCTCGACGGCGTTGGTGCCGGTCGGACCGGGAAATTGAATTTTGTAATTCATCTGCCGTGGTTTCAGGATGATATGGTCAAACGCCTCGATAAATTCGCGTTTGGCCCTGGTCATCATGTCAAGACCCTGAATGATACCTTGGTTCTGAATGTATTCTGTCATTCGGGCGATGATGCGGGGGTTATTGTGGCCGTAGTTAAGCGACCCCGCCCCCGCCAAAAAATCCAGATAAGCCCGGCCCGATTCATCCCAAAGCGTAGCCCCCAGCGCCTTGTGAAAGACGGCCGGAAATGCTCGTGAGTAGCTTCTTACCTTTGATTCGCGTGTGTCCATGGTGAGTGTTTCCCCCATTTAACTTGCTGCCTGTTTTGATGTCGGATCAGGTCCACCCTCTTCGCACACCGAAGCGATAGGCCCGATCGTGTAGAGCGATTCCGTCTCGTGTTGATACGGCTCGAATAAATTCCTGTGAAAACCGTCCGTGGAACTTATCGGCGCATGAAATTTTCTCGCCAGCGCCTCAAAAAGCCTTTGCGACGCTGTATTCGACGGTGTAATAGTCGTCTGAAGCAGCCACGGGTCAGACGCCGCCAGTCCCGCAACCAAGTCTGTCAGCATGGTCAGGGCCACGCCGCGTCCCCGAAATTCCTTTGCCACCGCCACCTGCCATACAAAAACCAGCTTCGGCTGATGCGACGGCAAATAGGCGGTAACCAGACCGGCAAGGCGTGAATCGATTTCTGCGATCCGGCAGGTGGAGGAAAAATCACGGCACAAAAGCAAATACATATATAATGAATTTTTATCAAGATTTTCAGACGCCTGAATCAGGTCAAACATGCGCACGCCGTCCGAAAGCGCCGGGCGACGTATCACCATCGGTTTATCTGATTTCTTGACAGCCGCCTCGCTGTCTTCCGGCGGACGGCACCCGGTCAATACCATTCTTAAATTGCCTCCACGCCAATCGCCATACCACATCGAACACCATCGCCTGCACACGCAGGCAGCCTGTTCGACCAAAAAACGCACAAATACACCGCCATGCGGCGAAGAGCGTTTTCAATCCTTGCTTACAAACCGCCGATGCAGTGAATCAGCGGCCAACAATATGCGCGGCACCCGAATCGTGGTGATTCGACCTTCGCACACGGGAAATGTACTGACGGTTGGTTCCGCCGCACATCTCATACCTATGACTTTTATGAAAATTACCTGTCGCTGTCAACCCAAAAGTTGAAAATTCGCGATTTTTAATCGGAAAAATCACATTCGCTTGATCGATTAAATACCAGGCCAATCGGAAATGCCCTTGTTCTCAAATCGAAAAAGTCCTTGCCGCAGGGGGTTTGACAAATCGCGTGCCTTGCAAGACGATACTGGCATGAACGCTGGCAGATGCGATTATACAGTTGGTGTGCTGGACCATAAATTCGGGGGTCGAGTGATGGTCGTCGCAGCAAAAGCGACACCTGTTTCAAGATATTGGTCCCGTTTTAGGGGTGTAAGTGCGTAGCAGGTTTTGGTAAACGAGACAACCTCATTCTTTTACCATGCCTGCAAGTTGCGGGCTTTTTTTGTCGGCCAAGCAAGCCGAAATTTCAAATTCAAGGGGTCAGCTATGAAACTGGAAGAATTACTGGCCGATTTGCGTATTCAATTAGCTGATGCGCATGGCCTGGCGGGAAAAATTATCGGGCGGATGCAGGTCGCAAGCTGTCTTTGGTGAAGCGTTAAAGGCAGCCGCTTTCAAGGCAAAAAACGTATATCACCTTCAAGGAGACTCAATGATCATTGTCATGGAACTTGGTGCCACTCAAGATAAGGTGGAACACGTCACTCGCTTACTTCGTGAGATGGGCATGCGCGAGCATGTGATCGTCGGCACCGAGCGTACGGTCGTTGCCGCCTTGGGCGATGAACGAAAATTGGACGTGGGGCGGATGGAAAATGTTCCCGGCGTGGAAAAAGTTATGCCGGTGCTGGCACCTTACAAAATGGCATCGCGTGAAACGCAACGCGAGCGGAGCAATATTCCGCTGGGCGGGTCCTTGGGCGGATCCGCAGGTGGAAAAAAGGTGGCTGTCATTGCCGGGCCGTGTTCCGTTGAAGATCGCAGTCAACTGCTGGAAATTGCCCACGCTGTCAAGGAGGCAGGTGCAACTGCCCTCCGTGGCGGTGCATTTAAGCCGCGCACCAGCCCGTACGCATTTCAAGGTCTGGGCGAAAAAGGCCTTGAAATCCTGGCTGAAGCCCGGGAAAAAACCGGGCTCGCCGTCGTGACTGAAGTTATGTCCATCGATCAGGTGGCCTTGGTCGGTAAGTACGCCGATGTGTTTCAAGTCGGTGCCCGTAACATGCAAAATTACAATTTGCTCTGGGCCGTGGGCGAACAGCGCAAGCCCGTCCTGCTGAAGCGAGGACTTAGCGCCACGTTGGAAGAATTTTTATTGGCGGCGGAATACGTGATGTCCCGCGGAAACAGTCAAGTTATCCTATGTGAGCGCGGCATTCGTACCTTTGAAAATTATTGCCGTAACACGCTGCCGCTCGCGATTGTCCCTGAAGTTCATCGGGTTAGTCATCTGCCAATAGTGGTTGACCCATCGCAAGGCACTGGGCACGCACATCTCGTTCCCGATATGTGCCGGGCAGCGGTGGCAGCGGGGGCGGACGGATTGATTATTGAGTGCCACAATGATCCGGAACACGCCCTGACTGATGGTGCGCAATCCATTACTCCAACAACACTTAAAAACCTTATGGTAACGCTTAAACGGATTGCCGCCGCCATCGATCGTGACGCCTGATTCCGCCAGCCATCACCAGCAACGCCCGAAGCCGATGGCCCCGATGGGAAAGCGGCCCCCATTGACTTTTAGCCGCGCCCCGGGCATTATTGTCACATGGAATTGCACGAAAAAAGCATTGTTGATGGTTTCACTTTTGATGACCTGCTCCTTCTGCCGCAACGCAGTGACATAGTGCCTGCCGAGGCCGATTTGCAGTCGCGTCTCACCCGCCACATTGAAATTAATATCCCTTTGCTGTCCGCCCCCATGGATACGGTTACCGAGGCGTCACTCGCCATCGCCTTGGCGCAGGAGGGCGGGTTGGGGTTTGTCCATAAGAATCTGCCCATTGAAATTCAGTGCCGCGAGGTGGAGAAGGTCAAGCGTTCCGCCAACGGCATCATTACCGATCCGGTAACCCTCGGCCCCGATGCCACGGTCGGCCAAGCCCGTCAGATTATGAAAGAACAGCATATCAGCGGTATACCCATTGTGCAGGGTGAGAGCCGTGAGTTGGTTGGCATCCTCACTCGTCGCGACCTTAAATTTATGGATGGCGACGATAGCAAGCCCGTGCATGGTTTAATGACCAAATCGGGACTGGTGACCGCACCGGCCGAGACATCCCTTGAAAAGGCGGAATTGATTCTCAATGAAGCCCGCGTGGAGAAGCTTTTGCTTGTGGATGATCGCCATCGGCTTGCGGGCATGATAACGATGCGCGATATTGAAAAAACCTACCAATTTCCCCGTGCCTGTAAAGACGCCCGCGGACGCTTGCGTGTGGGCGCGGCTGTGGGTGTGCATCAATACGACCGCGTAGCCGCACTCATTGAAAAGGGCGTTGATGTGGTGGTGGTCGATACCGCCCATGGCCATTCGGGTAACGTTATCGAGACGGTACGCGAAATTAAAAAGCGTTTTGGGATTGATGTTATCGCCGGCAATATCGCCACGGCCGAGGCCGCCAGCGACTTGATCGCCGCCGGCGCTGATGCGGTAAAAGTTGGGATCGGGCCCGGCAGTATCTGCACCACCCGAATTGTGACCGGTGTAGGTGTGCCGCAAATCACTGCGATTATCAACGCGCTGAGCGTGGCCAAACCAGCCGGTGTTCCGGTGATCGCCGACGGCGGTATTCGACACAGCGGCGACATCACCAAGGCCTTGGCGGTGGGGGCGTCGGCCGTGATGATGGGGTCGCTGTTTGCCGGCCTCGATGAAAGCCCCGGAGAAATGGTTATTCGGCGGGGCCGGCGCTTCAAGAGCTACCGCGGCATGGGGTCGATGGGAGCCATGGTGCATGGCAGCGCGGATCGCTACGGCCAGGCCAGCGTGAAAAACAGCAGCAAATTGGTACCCGAGGGCGTCGAGGGATTGGTGCACTACCGCGGACCGTTGGGTGACTTTGTATACCAGATGGTCGGCGGCCTGCGTGCCGGCATGGGGTATGTAGGTGCCCGGACGATCGGTGAATTACAGGCCCGCGCCAAATTTGTCCGCGTGACGGCGGCCAGCATGGTGGAGAGTCATCCGCACGACATCACCATCACACGGGAAAGCCCTAACTATTACACCGCATCCGACCCGTCCATGGAATAACCCGCGTGGCACCGGGAAAAACAATTGGATTTCAGCACCTGTCGGGGGGGATCAATACATTCCGTTGATGCTCCCGGCTTGACGGTACCGTTAAAACGATACGGCCAACCCGGCGAACACTTGTTGCGCGTGAAACTTGTTGGATCCCAAATCCAGCTCATAATCGACAAAGCCGCTGACATTTTTGGTAAAATTAATATTCAACGACGGCGCGATGACCGCCACATCCCGCACTGGAGCGGCGGTATTGACGGTAAAATTGCCGGTTCCCGCCCCCTGCAGTTGGGCGGTAATACCCTGTGAATTGTTCAGATATTCATGCCGCCATCCAAGCAGAATACCCGGCACAATGGTGGATTGCCGCGACAGATGAATCGTATACAAAAATGTTGCGCTAAGCATAGTCCGGAAGGAATCGGCCGACATCGAGCTTATATTCAGTCCGGCCGGCCCGGCACCCGTCTCATTAAAGCTGTTGTAATCAGCATGGGTGTAACCGACCGAAATCATCGGAACCAGCGTCCAGGCACCGAGGGGATTAAACGGCGATGAACCGGAATAAAGACGATATCCCATATCAACAGATCCGTTATAGCTGTTGCCGGAAAAGCTGCCATGTGCTGTGGTCGAGTAATAGTTGATCGCAATATTGCGTGACTCTCTATTATCCATATAGGTATACGCGGCCATGCCATCAATAAACCAATGCGCCGCATGCAGGTCGGCATACACGCCGGGTGTATAGCCGTCGACCGTTCCGGTTGAACCAAAGCTGTCAAGGTTGATATCGCTGTGATCGTAGTTGAAAAATGCACCTACTGATAAATATTTAAAGAAGGCGTAATCGGCTCCAATGGTGGCATTTTCCGTTGTAACATTGGAACTACCGATGGAACTGGTATCGGAATAGCTGTCAAATTGAGCAGCACCGGTAATAAATGCACTCCACCGTTGTCCACTGGATGGCGCGTAGGGATTATTGGCCGAATAGCCCAAATAAGACGGCAGGCCAGCATCAAGTGCCACCATCCGCGATTGGTTTCGCAGCATTTCATCCAACGCGACCGCGTCGCCTCCCTGCTGTCCAGGATTCAGCATGGTAAAGCCGGAACTATCCAGACCGCGGGCACCCGCATCGAGGTTTTGCAGGTGGGTACTGATGGTCTGATCTAAATTAATACCATTCTGCACGGCCACCTGTGGAAACGCCTGCATATCAATGGGTGAAAGGACATCCAGAAATTGGGGTATCTGCGAAGAATAAGAACTGTCCAGCGCATTAATCAGTTGCTGATATTCAGGCGACGGCGTTGACAAATGCAGGTATCCATCATTGGTATCCAGATATTGAGCCACGGCAAGCTGGTTCGGTGTCTGCGCATAGGGTATCAGCGATGGCTGCTGAAGTGTAAAAATCAAATTGATGCCGTTGCCGGTATCAACCGTGCTGGCAAACAGATTGATCGGATGATTTCCGAGATTGATGCCGCTGAAATTTCCGGTGGAACTTCCGGAAGATGTAAGAACCTGCACAGTGGTGGGGCTGGTAGTGGCATCGTAATGGTTTTGCAATACAACGTTCAAGGTTCCGTTGACACTCGCCGTGCCGGTGACGTGATACTGATCAAATTGGCCCGGCGCGGTGCCTGATAGCCGGGTAGTCAGCACGCCGGTTGCACCCTGTGTAAAATTACCGTTGATCGTGGCGCTTGTCAGGCCACCTGTAAGGCCAAAAGAGCCATTGTTGGCCAGTGCTCCGGCCGCCAGTGCGCTCTGGCTGGCGATCAGCAAATTAGCGCCTTGATTGACGAGTGTTCCGCCAGTGTAGGTGTTGGTTCCGTTGAGTAAAAGCGGTCCGGATCCGCCGACGATAAGTTCGCCTCCACCGCTGATAGCACCGCTGAAGGTATCGGTACTGCCTGAAGTATTGGCAACGGTAAGCTGACTGCTACCCAGTGCCACCGCTCCGTTCCCCGTCAACCCACTGATAGTCAGATTGTCATTGCTCAACGCGACTTCACCGGCACTTGTAATATTAACATTGCCAGTGCCCAATGTTCCAGTCCCGCTGGCTTCCAATATTCCGCCATTAACTGTCGTTCCGCCCGTATAGGTGTTGGCGGCTGTAAGTGCAAGCGTGGCATTGGCTGCACCGTTAACCGTTAAACCACCACCACCGCTGATAACACCGGAAAGCGTCACGGTATTACCGGTAGCAGCGGGAACAAGAATATTCGTCTTACCCGACGTCAACGTGACGGAGTTGGCGATATTCGTCCCGGCGGTGGGCAAATAGACCGCACCGCCTGCGATTGTGAGAGACCCCGTACCCAACGCACCATTGCTCAAGAGCCCAAGCGTGCCTCCATTAGCAAAGGTTCCACCCGAAAAAGTGTTGGTGCCCCCGAGGAAAAAATCACCGGGGCCGGCCATGGTGATTGAACCAGTCCCCGAAATGACGCCCGAAAACGTGCTGCTGACGCCTGTTGCCGGGTCTAAAGTCAGGCTGCTGCCGGTCAGGACGACCGACCCATTGCCGCCCAAAATACTGATAGTCTGCGAGGCGGCGTTGAGCGTCAATACACCGGACCCGTTGACGATAAAACCCCCGGTTTCAAACGTAAGGGGGTTGGAATAACCCGCCGAGCTGTCTTTGAGCGTGGTGTTACTCCCTGATCCATTAATTTTGAGATAGTTGCCCGACGATATGTACGTCGTGTCCGCCAAGATCACCACAGAACCGGCATGCCCGTTGTAGGCACCATTTCCGGCGGCGTAAGTTCCCGCGGAAACATTGAGATTGTTGAAGCCCCCGGAACTGACGTTCCACTGGCGATAATATTCTAAAATGCGTCCTCCGCCTCCACCTCCACCCGCAAACTGGGCGGCATAGCCTCCCGGCGCCCAGTAACCGCTGTTACCGCCCACCACCGCGATTGCGCCGGTAGAACTGATGGTGCCTCCCGCCGTGCCGAGTGACGCAATAATAACTCCGCCCCCTGCGCCACCGCCACCACCGTAATAGCCTGTACCGCCCTGACCACCATCAGCCTGAACGTTTCCCACAACTGAAATTTGTCCGCCCGCCACCAGTGCAATACCACCGCCGCCACCACCGCCGCCGCCGCCCGCGTTACCGACAAGGCCGCTGCCACCGCCGCCGCCACTACCACCCTCCAATTGGGTGGCGAGGTTTCCGTTGGCACCACCGCCAGCGACGGCCGGCCCCGAAGTTCCCGGCGTCACGTTGGGGAACACAAAACCTGTCCCGCCAGCACCTCCAAATCCGCCGCCGCCGCCGCTACCTTGCACTGGACCGCCCGTTCCGCCGCCAGGTCCGGCTCCTTTGCCGGCGAGCCCAATGTACGCCGCTGCACCGCCCGTGCCGCCGTTAAATCCGCCCGGGCCCCCCGTCCCACCTGCCGGAGTAGCACCATTGTCGCTGGTAAGGTGTGTGCCGGTGCCGCCAATCGAGCCATTTGTTGTCACATTGTTTACGGTCATGTTTCCCGTCGAGTAAATAACCACGGGCAGTGTCCCACCAGACACAGTGACAGACCCGGTGGATACATTGCCGGAAAAGGCAAAGACTGCCACCTTTGATCCATTGGCCTGCGAAACGAGTTGGCCGTCGAAGGTCGATCCTCCGGATGTCAGCGTTGGCGTCCCTCCGCTGCCGGTGTTGATGGTAACGGTCCCATTAAGCGAACCGGGATTGAGCAAATTATTGGTGTTGATGTTCGAAATGACGCTGGACACCGATATCGGTTCAAGCGTAGCCGACGCAGCAGCCGGCAAGCCCATTGTGGCACCAAGTATGGCGGCTGCCAAAATTTGCCTCTTTGCCGCCCCTGCACGACACCGTTGCCGCTTGGTTACGAACTGAACCGACGCTGTGCTCTTTGCCATGGGATTCCTCTCACAAGTTATTTTTGCCCTGTCATCACTTACCGCTCGATGGCCGTCTCCCGGCTAAATAAATCCAACTATGACGGTCTCGATTTTTCACAACAAATGGGGTGCCGGGCGTCCACGCCACGAACCTGACCGGCGTTTAATTACCACCAATGATTGATTTTTGCAACTCTGTAAAACTTTTTATGGGCACATAAATTTGACAAACGGTAACTTTCCAGAGCAAACGCCTGAACAGCGCGACGACTCGCATATCGGCATAATACTTGCGTTACGCCGTAGGGGCTGGCAAAAAAGCAATAGCCGCGTCAGACCTTGACTACTTTGGATACCAAAGATTGGCCCGAGCGCTTCAATTTCTCGGCCTCCTGCACTTCCATGTCCAGTAATTGAGCTTTGAGTTCCGTCCCCCAGTGATAACCGCCCAGTTGGCCGTTGGTTTGAACCACACGATGGCACGGAATCAGTACGGCGATCGGATTCGCTGCACAGGCTCGGGCGACAGCACGGTACTTGCCTGGTTCGCCGATGGCTTCGGCCACTTGTTTGTATGTCCGGGTTTCACCCAGCGGAATATGCAATAATTGTGTCCAAACTTTTTCTTGAAATGGCGTCCCCATCGCTTTTAGTTGAATTCGCCGCCGGTAGTCATGAGTTTCAATGGTCTCGATGATCGTCGCCAGTATTTTGCGCTCGTGTGGTCTACCTTCCGCTATCGTAGGGTTTCCGACATGCGTGGCCACCAAGTGGCTTATTCCAGTTGGATACCGCTCAAAGGCGAGATAAATTAATAGTCCATCCATGAAGCCCGCCGTAATGGGACCCAGGTTAGACTTACAAGTTGCCGCATAAATCACGGGTACACGATAAATCATTTTCATCGCCTAATCCAAATAAGCACTCATGTCGATCGCATCGATATCCGCTTCGGTCATTTGGCCCAACTCGAACTTTGGTTGATGACTATCCCGCGGAATGCTTGGGTCCTGTTTTCCATTGTTCTCTGCCGGCATCGAAAAACCAAAAACACGCATCCAAAATTCAGTTTCGCCTGCCGAGGTGACGCTTGCCTGCTTGGCCGTCCGCTCCTGCCGTTCGCGTTGTTCCCGGCGATAGGTATACACCTGCCTCAGAAACACACCGCAATGAAGCGTTTTGGCACCCAGAGCCATTACTCGTGCTCGCAATTGCCTGTCATCGGTCACCACACAAATGTCCCGTCGGCCGGTGGAGGATTCACAAAGCAATACGATAGTGTCGTCGGCAGATCGCCCACGCCCCGCCCATTGTAAGTGAAGCGTGTCGTAGTCATCGGGATATGGTTCGCTGGGTTTGCGAACACCATCCATGACCAATGTCAGCTTCATGCTTGCACAAACATTGCACAACTGCCGAAGCGACAGACCTGTAACCTTCCCGGGTCGGCTCGCGGCCGCATGCAGCAGGTTATAGGCATCTACAATCAGCATTATGCCACCGGTTCAAAAGCAGGATCGAACCGCATCGGCGGTTTCACCGGGACGCTATCTCGTCATGGACGACTCGACCGCCTACCACCGTCATTTTAACTCTTCCGCGCACCGACTTACCGGCAAATGGCGTATTTTGCGACTTGGATTTAAACGCAGCCGGTTTGATGATCCAAGGCTGATCCAGATTGAAAATCGTCAGGTCAGCTCTGCTGCCCTCTGCCAGCAATCCGCGATCTGCCAGCCCAATAACCCGGGCTGGATTAACCGTCATGAGGCGAATCATCGCCGCAAGTGATAAGCGGCGTGTGTGTACCAAGGCCTCAAGATAAAGGGGAAAGGCCGTTTCCAGTCCCACGATACCGAACGGTGCCCGGTCAAATTCCAGTTCCTTTTCCTCTTGTGCGTGCGGGGCATGATCGGTGGCCAGCACCTCAATGGTGCCATCTGCAATCCCGTCAATGCAGGCTTGTACATCGGCGTCGGTACGCAGGGGCGGGTTCATTTTGGTGTTGGTGTCGTAATTGGTGCAGGCGGCATCGGTCAATAGCAGATGATGCGGGGCGGCCTCCGCCGTCACACATTGGCCTTCAGCCTTGGCGCGGCGCACCAGATCAACCGCGCCCGCCGTGCTGATATGCTGCACATGGTACCGCGCACCGATGTGGCGATTCAGGATTAAGTCGCGGGCGATCATCAATTCTTCGGCGGCGGCCGGCAGCCCCGCAAGTCCCAGTCGATTGGCCGTTATGCCGGCATTCATTGGTCCGCCGGAGAGTGTGGGCTCTTCACAATGCTGGCTGATTAATCCGTCAAACATCTTGGCGTACTGAAACGCCCTGCTCATGACGGCGGCGGATGCCACGCCGACTCCATCATCGCTAAATCCTACGGCACCCGCCTCGTGCATTAAATGCAGTTCCGCCAATTCCTTACCGTCTCTCCCCTTGGTGATGGCACCGAACGGGCGCACATCGCAAAGATTCGCGCTGCGCGATTGATTGAGGACAAATTCTATCTGGGCCGGGTCGTCCAGCGCCGGAACCGTGTTTGGCATGCAGCAGATCGTGCTGAAACCGCCTGCCACTGCCGCCGCCGCACCCGTTGCTATGGTTTCTTTATGTTCCTGTCCTGGCTGACGCAAATGGACGTGTATATCGATAAAGCCCGGTGAAAGGTGCAAGCCGGACAAATCGATTACTTTCGCCTTGGGCGCGTGCCCCTTCAGGCCGGTGCCCCGTTTGGCTATCTTGCCATCCACCACCAGTAATTCTTCCTCGCGCACCCGGGTGCGATTCGGATCGATCAGCTTTCCGTTGGTAAATAATATTGGCCGTGCATCCATAACTTCTGCAGTATAGCCGATGCTGCCGAAGGTGACATCGAATCAGTGCAGTAACCGGGCACTAAACCGTCGCGGGTTCGGCGGCGAATTGGCTCTCACAAAGCCGACGGTAACCAGCGCACTCGGCCAGCAACTGCTGGTGCGTTCCCAGACCAATCACGCGACCGTAATCAAGGCACACGATAAGGTCTGCCCCTGCTATGGTGCTTAAGCGGTGGGCAATCACAAAGGTGGTGCGGCTGCGCATAAATTCTTTCAATGCCAAATTGATTTTCTGCTCGCTGTCGGCATCAATCTGGCTCATCGCCTCATCCAAAAGCAATATGGCCGGATCGCGCAGTATCGCCCGCGCAATCGCAATTCGCTGGCGCTGGCCGCCCGACAAACGCACACCCGATTGGCCCACCATGGTGTTATACCCCTCGGGCAACTGCGATATAAATTCATCGGCGTAGCTTTGGCGACTCGCTGCCAGCACGGCCTCCCGGTCAGCATGCGGCGCGGCATAGGCAATGTTGTTATAGACAGTGTCAGCAAAGAGAATCGTATCCTGTGTCACCAATCCAATATGCTTACGCAATGATTTAAGCGAAACCTTGGAAGTATCCACAGAATCGATCAATATTCGCCCGCCGGTTGGTGTCAGCAGTCGCGGTATCAGCGAAAGTAATGTCGACTTCCCCGAGCCATTTGCGCCGACAATCGCCGCCGTCTGCCCCTTCTGTACGGTGAAATTAATCTCCTGCAGCACCGGCTGTTTTGAACTCTCGTAAGTAAACGAAATATTCTCGAACGCTATTTCTTTCGACAAGCGCGGCAACGAAGGTAGCGGCGGACTGCCATCCTGCTCGACTGGTTCGTCAATAATTTCAAAAATGCGGGTCGCTGACGCGTTGGACTGTTGCAATTTGGAATTGACGTCTGAGAGTTTTCGTAATGGCTCAAAGATGGCTGCGAAGCAAGCCAGCAGAAAAATAAATGAATCGCGATTGATGGAATGGCTTAGCACCAGCTTGGCCGCAATTAATACCGGAATGCATCCAAGTACGATCGTCAAGGTTTCAATGGTGGGCCGCGACAGCGATGTATAGTGCGCCAGCCGCGCCTGCTGCTGATACAGATGGCGATTGACCTTGGTGAACCGCCGCCGCTCATAACCCTGGCCATTGTGGGCTTTGACAATCCTGATACCGAGCAGCGTCTCGCTGATGATCCCCATCATATCCGACCATTTTTCCAATCCCTTACGGCTGGCGCGCCGCATCCGCTTGGAAAATTTTCGGATAATCACACCGATTATTGGCAGGATCACCATCGTGCCAACGCATATTCGCCAGTCGATCAGCAACGCCACGATTCCCACCGCCAGCGCCTTCATTGGTTCAAGCATCGTCTTGCCCAGCAAGGTGGTAAGCCCTTCTGTCAGCGTGTTAGTGTCCTGCGTAAGACGGCTTGTCAGGTCCGTTGTCCCATGGGCCGAGAAATACTGCACCGGCAGTTGCAATATGCGATTGTGCATCCGTCGCCGCAGATTAATCACCACCTTGGCCGCCAGCGTCATGCTGATGTACTGCTGCATATACCGAAATGCGCTCCCCACCACGCACAAAACAATGAACAGCACAATCACCCATAGCAGGCACCACCAGCGGCTTTGCGGCAGGGCACTGATGGCATCCACAAATGTCCACATGTACCAATGCGTACCTGGCATCTTGATGGTGGGAGAGGCAATTACCGCGCCGCTACTGGACGCAATGGTCATTTGAACCGGGGTATAGTCGGCTACGTGCGCCAGAATACGCATCATCCCCTGCCAGTGATGGCTTGATATTTTCGTCGCCCCGTGCGCGGAAAGCACCGCGACGCGGGTGATGCGGTCTCCGGGGCTTAGTTTAGTCAGGGGGGCAGGTGCACTCTGGCCAGCGCGGGAAATGATGATCGCCAAAGTCTTGGCATGCACCGATTGATCCAGATTCATCAACCCCATGTGCAGGCGGCTTTCCGCGGCTGCCTGATCTGCCCATCCATGCACACCTTGCGTTGAAATAAATATTTTCATCACCGGCAGCAACGTCGCAATGCCCGATGCATACGACAACCCGACCCCCAGTGCGCAAAGCAGCCCCAATACGACTCGCCAGCGATAGGGCCAGACACCCATCAATACTCTTAGCAGTGGTTTCATCTACTCCTCGGACCGCGCACTCGCCCCGCAATTCTAAGCCCCATACCATACCATCAAATGGCACCCGTGACATGCCTGCTCAAGGCGCAACTCCCCCTCGCACTGCCTTTGAAGTCAGCCAGGGTTTTTCCTGTTGGTGCACCGATATCTGCTTCGCGGGTGAATGTTGGCAGGGACACCGCTTGGGAAAAAGCACGACCGCACAAACGAAAGCCGTGCGCGTCGTGATCGCGACATGCTGCCGCCGATGGTCATCAGCTCTTTAATTTGTGTATTATCAGCGCGGCATCGTAAGCCGCTGCCGCTTTTTTACGAGCAAATCACATTCGATCTGGTTGTGGCAAAGATGTATCGCCGTCGTCAGCGCCTCGCAGGCGGCCGGAAAATCGCCAAGATTCGCAAGGAACTCACCGCGCACAGCATGAAAAAGATAATATCCATCCATCGCCTTTTCGTCCCCAATCTCTTTGAGCGCCTCGAACGCCTCACGGGCACCGCGCGCCTTGAAGATAGCCACCGACCGATTCAGTCTGACAATCGGCGTTGGTGCCAACGTCGCGAGTTGGTCGTAAAGATGCAATATCCGTGGCCAGTCTGTTAGGCGGTACTCGCCAGCCGCGCAGTGACATGCCGCAATCGCCGCCTCGATGTGATAGCGGCTCACCAGGTCGCCGACGGCGGAACGCCTTAGATGAAGGATGCCGCTCGCTATCAGGCTCTGATCCCAGCGCTTTCGATCTTGCTCCTCCATCGGCAGAAGATCGCCCAAATCCCCCGTTCGCGCGGCAAAGCGACCAAGATTCAGGTACATCAGTGCGAGTAATGCGTCAATGATGGGCCGCCGGTCCGGGAATCCGTCAAGCAGCAATTCGGCCAATCGCACCGCCTCTTCGCAAAGTTCCGGCCGTGTCAGGCGTTTGCCTGCGGCTGCTTTGTATCCCTCATTAAACATTAGATAAATGGTTGTCAGAACCGCATCCATACGTGAATTTAAATCAGCGGCACCGGGCAAGTCGCAAGGTGCGTCGGTGGCGCGGAGAATGGCCAGCGCCCGGCTGATTCGGCGCTTCACAGCCGCGGGCGATGCCAGCAGCGCCTGGCTTATCTCAGTGACGCCAAATCCGCCAACCATTTTTAATGTCAATGTAAGCTGCAATTCCCGGCTCAATTGAGGATGAGCGCAAAGAAAGATCACGCGCAGTTGACTGTCGCGCTGATATGCCTCTAACACCTCATGATCAGCCGGCAAATTCTCAAAAAGTTTGTGATATGCCGCCACCTGGGCATTTTTGGCGTTCACCAGCCGCCCATGTTTAAGGACATCCAGCATGACGCGCCGCGCTGTCTGATACAGCCAGGCCGTCGGATCGCGCGGAAGGCCATAATAGGGCCATACGCTCAGCGCCCGCAGAAGGGCCTCCTGCACGGCATCCTCAATGGCGTTGAGGTGTTGCATGCCGAAGGTGCGCAGCAGGATGGCCGTCAGTCGGCCATATTCGCGGCGGAAAAGGTTCTCTATCAATCCCGTGGTTGGATTTGACCGCGTCGCGGCATCGGGCCGAGTTTCAGCTTTCACATCCTGCCACTCGCCCAATTTATCATCCCCGGCAGCCAACATGGTCATTTATCGCTTAAACATTAATTGGATGTTACGACTGTCCAACCCACGCCGTAGCGATCCTTACACATCCCAAACTTCGGCGAAAAAAAGGTTTTCTCCATGGGCTGCACGACGCTGCCGCCTTCACTCAAAGCACTGAATATCCTCTGGGCCTCGGACTCACTATCAATCATGAGCGCCAGGCTGAATCCCTGCGGCTTTACCGCGGTGCCAGGGCCTCCGTCCGACATCATGAGCGAGGTACCGCCAATTTCCAGTTGCGCATGCATAATCGCATGCAGATTTACTTCCGGTCGTGCACGGAATTCGGCTTCTGCGTTGGGATGGTCGCTGTAACGCATTTTTACGACGACCTTGGCATCCAACACTTTGCAATACAGCGCAATAGCTTCTTCGCACCGTCCGTTGTAGGACCACACGTAGGGGCTGAGGCTAAGGGCATTTTTACCGGCCATTTGAGATACTTCCTTTCGCAAAAATCCGATATCGACATATAAACGCGACAACCATTCGCAGGCGCTTACGCCATCACCTCGGCCATCTCGACGTGCATGCTGTGCGCCTTGGCGACTGGACAACTCGTGGCCACTTGACGAACCTCAACCGTCACGCCGTGCTTCAACATTGGGCACTGGCGGGCAATTGCGACCGCTGCATCTATGTCGGGTGCCTTTACCATGGTATAGCCGCCGATGGCTTCCTTGGATTCGGCAAACGGCCCATCAACCGCAACGGCGTTATTGCGCATGCTGACCCGCATGCCGGCAAATTCCAAAGGCTGGGCGGAAATAAATTTTCCTTCCTCAGCGAGGCGGGCCATCCAATCCATCATCGCTTGAACGCCTTGCTGAATTTCGGTGGCGGACATGTCTGCATGCCAGTCTGTTCCTCGAAAAAGCAGCATAAATGTGGGGCTTTGGTTATCCGATGCCATGATCAGGCTCCTTATAAAACTGCCCGGACACCATGTCCGGACAACTCCATGACGATGGAGACCGAAAAAGCGGGACATTCAATTTTGAATTTTTTTGATGATCGGGACTCCCTACGTTGAGTGAATCAATGGTAGCCACAATACGCAGGGTCAATTCATCTGCGGGTCGGCCGGAACAAAGCGGCTTGATAATTGCGGCATGACAGATCGCATGGTCGCTATGCGGGTCAGCATGATCCACACGCGATCCTGCTGAATTTCACCGAGCGCCACCGTTTCAGTCGCGGGGCAGGTCAGCCATGACCCCGACTCAATTTCCGTTTCCAACTGGTTGGGACTCCACCCTGCGTTACCCACAAAAAAACGCGAAGGCTGAATGTCATTTTCGATAATTTGCTTGATGTGATCCGCATCAATCGAATAATGCAGACCATCCACTATGACTTGGTCGGCAAATTGACGGCCATCGTGTAAAGCCAGCAAAGGCCCGGCGCATGGGCCGCCAGCGTGCAATTTTGAGGTGTTTTTGCAAACGCCGCCATCAATCTTGGCCCACGCATCCTTGATGGTGACATCCAGTGGCCGGTTAAGGATTATGCCCATTGCACCATCGGCATCGTGGCGAACGAGCAGCACCACCGATCTGTAAAAATTCGGGTCCAAAAGCCCCGGCATGGCGATGAGCAAATGACCGCGTAATTCCGCCATGTAACAACTCCTGTATTGAATCGTCGCCCGGGGCGATCAGGCCGCCGAGGCAGCGATGTCCGTCACCGGCGACTTAATAGCCATTGGCGAATTTGCCCGCCAGTCCAGATGATATCGCCAATTGCGATCATCCAACTGCGGAAAATCGGTTCGATAATGCACGCCCCGCGTTTCCTGTCGCATATTGGCGGATACCGCGATCAGGCGTGCCACCTGCAGCATATTCTGCAATTCCCAGCCGGCGGGTTTATCAAAACTTTTATCCAGGATGTATCGACTCCAAAAATCAATAATCTCTGTCGATTCATCGAGGCGCGGGCCAAACCGTTCCACGCCGACATTTCTCCACATCAATGACCGCAGCGAGCTTAGCACATCCAGCATATCGAGTTCGGTCCTTTGGCTTTGTGGAATCTCGGCTGTCAAACGCGGCACCACCGTAGACCGTGGTTGCCGCGTGAGCGACCGGAGCACATGCTGCCCCGCCCGTTCGCCAAAAACCAGCGCCTCAATCAGCGAATTACTTGCCAGTCGGTTGGCACCGTGCAGTCCAGTGTAAGACACCTCACCTACCGCATAGAGATTCTCAACCGTCGTGAGCCCATCCAAATCGCATACCACGCCACCTACCATGTAATGCGCACTTGGATGCACGGGGATAGGTTGTTTTGATGGATCAATACCAAACTTCTCACAGACCTCAAAGATACCGGGAAACCGGGCCGCAAACGCCTCCCGTGACATGTGTCGGCAATCTAAAAATACGTGAGTCGTCTGCGTTTTGGCCATATGGTCCAAAATAGATCGTGATACCACATCCCGCGGTGCCAGCTCCGCCATCGGGTGGTACATCGTCATAAAACGCTGCCCGGTCTTATCGATTAACGTGGCCCCCTCACCGCGTACCGCCTCGCTGACCAGTGACCGGGTGGCACCCGCTATGTAAATGGTGGTGGGGTGAAACTGCACCATTTCCATATTTCGCAGCACCGCTCCGGCACGCCACGCCATGGCATGTCCATCCGCAGTGGCAATCAGCGGATTGGTGGTTTCGCGGTACAGCGCTCCAATGCCGCCGCTGGCCAAGATCGTCTTGCGGGCAAAAATGACAAAAATTCCCCGCGTCGCCTCCCACGCCAACGCCCCGAGGCACTGATTATCCACGGTTAAAAGATCAATAATAAACGTGTGTTCAAGGATTGATATCTGTTCCCGGCTTCGGGCGACCGCACTGAGACAGTTTGCCAATTCACGCCCGGTTGAGTCTCCCAATGCGTGGACGATCCGCGCAAATGAATGGCCACCCTCGCGTCCGAAAGAAAGCTGCCCGTTCAGTTCCCGGTCAAAATTGGCACCCCATTGAATAAGCTCGTTAATGCGCGCCGGCCCCTCACGCACGACGATCTCGGCTGCCGGTCGATCACCCAGTCCGCATGCCACCTTCAATGTGTCCGCAATGTGGCTTTCAAATGTATCAGCGGGCTGCATCACGCTGGCAATGCCCCCTTGGGCGTAAAACGTGTTCGATTCCGATAGCTGGTGCTTGGAAACTACCAGAACCTCGGCACCGTCTCCGGCTTCAATGGCCGCACGCAACCCGCCGACCCCGCTGCCAATCACCAGTACATCGGTGGTGACTTGGGGCAACCGATGCGTCTTAAAAGGGCACAAATACATTCGCTGCATATTTCAGGGCGGCTCCGGCAAACAAGGGTTCCATCACCCACGCATTATATACCGGTTTGGTGCCATCGTTAGCAGCGAAAAATTTCAGCCCGCATCTCAGTGTTTCTGCAGTTCACGCTGGCAATCGGCCACAGCCGCCAACACATACCAGTTGGCCAGCGGCGGGGCGTTGGTCAGTCCGCCCGTTAGATCAAGATGCAAAAATGGATTACTGACGGTTAACAGCTTGCCAGCCGGGGCTGTAGTCGCAATGCCGTTGCTGAGTTTGACCTTTTTTCCTGCTGCCGCCGTGACCGTAAGTGTGCCGTATTTCGATGATGGCCGCAGATCAACCCCACACTGCATTTTCAAAACGCGATAAAATATAGCCTCCGCCCTGTGATAATGTTTCGCCCAAAAAAGCTTCTGCCCACGAAACCACAATGTGGTCAGCTTTCCGATACGCGGTTTTATTCCTGCCTTCTGTAAAAACACCTTTACCAGATTGGATGGAACAGACCAGTCCTGCCCCGTTCCAGGACGCCCCGCGTCATTAATAGCCACCACACGTCCATAACGGTCAATTTCCGGTCCGCCGCTGTCGCCCTCGTTAATAAATGATTCCATGTGAAAGGCACTCCAGCCAAATTTCGTAGCCTCCACTGAATCAATGGTCGCATCCATTGCCGTCACCTGGTATTTAGCCGAAGTTTTCATGGTTTGTTTTTGCACGGCAACCGCTGGAAAGCCGAAACATCGCACCCGACTGCCCAGCGCAAAATTTCCAGAATCCGCCAATGGCAGGCATATCAACGATGCCCCAATGGTTGGGTTGTCCAATTGCAAAATGGCAATATCTTTACCGGGATATGGTGAACCTTTCGTCAAGACTTTGGCGTAGTACCCCACAAACTTAGACCCGGGGGCGTAAACGTATCGGTCCAGAGTGATCCACTCCGGAGATTTTGGCTTGCTGCGGTCGGTCGTGCCGGTGTCCTCAGCGATAATTTTGGCCAGGCCCGCAGGTGATTTATCATTCAATATCGACGGTAGGGTTATCGAATTCACGATAAATGGGTTTGCAAAAGGGCGGCTTGCTGGCACCGCATCCGGGCGATAATTGAGCATCACAACGATGCGGGTAAATGGCTCGGCAAGGTGTGATTTACCCAATAAAAAATGCAGCAATGCAACTGCCACTGCGCGTCGAAGATCAGCCGGGCAGGGAGACCCGATGCCCACTTGAATTTGCCGCAGCGACGCCCTTAATGGGCCGTTTTCAATAAAATATTCAAGAAGATGCTGCGCCTCGATCGCGCCGCCGACTGATGTCGCTACGCTACCGTCAGCCACAACGTGGGCATTGGTCACCAACACACCTTTTGGGCTTACCGCAAAAGCCGTGGCAGTGCCCAGCACCACGCGACGCGCCTCAACAGTGACTGTCCCCTCGTCCGAATATTGAAGATATCGAGATGGATTGCTCAAAAGCATATCCCAGCAATATGAGCCGCGGCTCTCACCGAATGTTGTCCCACCCGCCCGCGCTGCCTGATACGCCTGTACAACCAGCGGTGGCACATAGTTATAAAGACTACTTAGGCCATTTCCTGTTGCGGTCGAACTTCCGGGTGTAAGCCGGATCGCTTTTGGGCTTATTAATTCGACGTTTCCGCCGGAAATTACCCGATAGACGGCTGGCTCGGTACGGCCAACAATTTCGGCCGCACCCAATCGTCGTTTGGCCCCGTGGCCGAACCAACCGCCCATCCATGCCACGGCACCGCCCCCTTCTTTCGATATCCATTGGCCAGTGGCGTTGATTGGACCATTAACCCAACCAAACCAGTGCTGTGCGTATACAAACCACACGACCAGACAGACTATGATCGTGTTTCTTATGGCCTTTCCCACGGCGATCTCTCCATTGAACCTTTTCGCACACCCACAAAGATGAGAAATAGACTAAATCTGCGGTTTGTGCCCGTCAAGAATGGCAAGCCGCTGGCCAAGCCCCCATCGGTTATGCTAGACTGCCAAATGGTATTTATGCACACGACGCTTTCCGGAGTTCCTTTATGGTCATTGGACGCAAGACACTTTCAAGCTCGGTTCTTATCTCGGCTCGGTGGGCACTGACGACCGCCATCATGGTTATCTTTGCGCTGTGGTCAACACTGACTCCCTCTGCCTTGGCCGCCACGTCCAAAAATACGTCGTCGTCAAAGGTAGTGGCAGAGATACACCTGTCCGGCACGCTTCAGGAGTGTCCGAAGGGTTTCTCGTTTTCGCTTTTCAATCTCAACAACCAGCATCAACCGGCACTGACAAGCACGGTGGCCCTGCTGAAGAAGGCCATTGCCGACCCGCACGTGGCTGGCCTATTTTTCAATCTGCATGGCTTTGCCTTAACTCTTACTCAAGCCCAGGAACTCGGGCACCTTATCAAACTTGCCCGGAGCCAGCATAAACCGGTGTGGTTTTATTCCACCAATTACAGCGAAAACACATACCTGCTTGCGTCGCATGCTAATCGCGTCCTGATGTCGCCACAGGGGAATATTTTTATGCCCGGAGCGGCTCTGCAACTGATGTTTTTTCGAGGGCTGCTGCAAAAGCTGCACATCCATGCCGACATGATTCAAATAGGCAAATTCAAGGGGGCGGAGGAACCATTCACCCGTTTTAGCGCCAGCAAGGCTTTTTCATCCCAGGTAGAGGGATTGGTTAATGGCTGGTACGGGCAGATACTTTCTTCCATTGTGGCCCATCGTCCCGACGTGACCAGAGCCGACGCTCAGCACGCCATCAATCAAGGTTGGCTTACCGCCCAAATGGCGGTCAAGGAGCATCTGGTGGATGGATTGGTCAGTCGCCCGGAAATTCAGCACCTCGTGAGATCAACTTTTCTGGGGGGCTGCCAGTTGGATACCCATTATGGTTCGCGTCCGGCCAAACCATTAAAACTCACTAGCCCATTTGCTCTGTTTCAGTTACTCGGTTCCCATACGCGCAAAGCCCCTTCGGCCAAACCGGCTGTCGCTGTGATCTGCGCGTCGGGGGTGATTATGGACGATTCCCCGGTAAACGATCAAAACACTTCCGTCATCACCCCCTATGGCATCGGCAGGGCACTCAAAACCGCGGAAGACAACCCCAACATTAAAGCCGTTGTTTTAAGGGTGGATTCACCCGGTGGATCTGCCCAAGCCAGTGAGTCCATCTGGCAACTGCTCCATGCCTGCCGCAAGCCGATCTACGTTTCCATGGGTTCCGAGGCGGCCAGTGGCGGCTACTACATCTCAACCGCCGGTAAAAAGATATTCGCAGATCCTGCCTCCATCGTAGGCTCCATCGGTGTGGTAGGTGGGAAGATTGTCATCGGAGGGCTATTTAAGGAAATTGGTTTGGGAGTGGAGTCCTTTTCCAAGGGCAATCACGCCGGCCTTTTTGATTCCACGGTGGCATTCACACCGGCCCAGCGTGCCTACGTGGCCAAACTGATGCGTCATACATATAAACTTTTCACCAAACGGGTTATGGAGTCCCGGGGGGCGCACATCGCCAACATTTCGCTCGTGGCCCGGGGGCGTCTTTTCACTGGCCGATCCGCCATCAAGGCTGGTTTGGTAGACCAGATCGGTTCGCTTAATGCAACCGTGGCGGCCGTCGCCAAAGCCGCGGGTATCAAATCTGCCTATCGAGTGGTGATTCTGCCGCGCCCCTTGTCGCTTGGACAGCTCATCCGCGAAAAACTGGGGCTTGAGGCCTCGCTACCATTGGGTCTCAAAGCGATGATGACCGGCCTGCCCGGCGGGTTCCGGGCTCAGGTAATGCAGATGTATCAGATGCTGACGGTAATGCGCAGCGACGATGTGCTGCTGGCGGCCCCGTTGGGCGTAGCGGAAAACTGATCGCAAAACTCAGTGAGGCTCGCCGCTCGGCGGTGCAAACTTGTTTTCCTCACCGCAATGGTGGCGGGGTTTCCCGCCCACCCGTAAATAGCTCCGGGCTTGCCCGGAGTTGCTTAATTGTCGTGATGTGGCCAATAATTCGCATTTGACCCGGTGGTATAACCTCTGTGGCTCTTTTCTCTGCGCGCTAAACAAAACAAACATCATCATGCCAACGGCATGATACCTTAATCCGCACAGGGAAGAGTTACGATCTCGCGCAGAGACTCGGAGCCACGGAGAGAATTAAAAAAATACGAATAATAAGATACGCAAGTCTTCGCGTCCTTGGCGCTCCCGGCGGTGCCAACAGTTACGCTGATTCACCGCGAAGGGCGCGGAGGACGCCAAGAAACGCCAAGCCTATTGGATATGGGCCTGCCCAATTGTCGTGATGCGGCCAAAATCGCGAGATTGATCCAGTGAAACAACCTCTGTGGCTCTTTTCTCTGCGCGCCAAAAAACAAACATCATCATGCCATCGGCATGATGCCTTAATCCGCACAGAGAAGAGTTACGATCTCGCGCAGAGCCGCGGAGAGAATTAAAAAAATACGACTAATAAGATACGCAGGTCTTCGCGTCCTTGGCGCTCTTAGCGGTGCAAATAGGTACTTTGATTCACCGCGAAGTGCGCGGAGGACGCCAAGAAACGCCAAGCA
>JAKAEB010000095.1 GCA_021818445.1 Planctomycetota bacterium | reverse complement strand
GACCGGCGGATCAGATCCGTTCGGCTCTCGCGGCCTTGCCGGGGGTGGATCAGGCCTCCGTTGTCTCAGATAACGTCGTATGCACAATCGAACTTGTCGGCAAAATTGACGGTTCCATGCGCGAACGCGTTGCGGCGCTAGTACAGCAACGTGGATGGGCCTTGCGGGAAATGCGTTCCGCTGGCGCAAGCCTGGAAGAATTTTTTGTTCAAATTACCGATCCGGGTTCCGCGGCGGCGGCCTGACCGACCGCGGTTGTCCTCGCTGGCGGCAATGAACGGCGTTTCGTTCGCCGCCAAATTATGGAGAATTGGATATGTCAACAACATTAGCTTTGGCAAAGCGTGAAATCGCCGGGCTGTTTTATTCGCCCATTGGCTACATTGTCCTGGCCATTTATCTGCTTTTCGTGGGGCTGCTGTTTTCGTTGCTGGTTATGCGGCCCGGCGCGATTGCCGATCCCGGACCGATGTTTCAGTGGAATCATCTGATTCTCATTTTTGTCGTTCCCTTCATGACCATGGCTCTTTTTTCGGAAGAATACCGGTCGGGGCGCATTGAAACGCTGCGCACCAGTCCGATTACCGATTTCCAGCTTCTGATGGGAAAATTTCTGGGGGCAATGGGATTTTATTGTGTGGTGATCGCGTCGAGCCTGATATTTATCATTATTCTCTCGCTGTTTGGCCGGCCTGATTACATGACGGTATTAACGAGTTACCTGGGGTTGCTGCTGATGGGAATGTTAATGGTTTCCATCGGATTATTTTTCTCCGCCTGCACGCAGCATCAGATACTGGCAGCCATGAGCAGTTGCGTAACGCTGGTGGCACTGGGGATTTTATTCCAGGCGATATCCTTTTTTCTCAGTTCCGCACTGGGGGTTTCCTGGTCATTTCTGCGCACGCTGCGACATTTGCTGCGATATCTGGCCATCGAGCCGCACATGGCGAACTTCTCGCGCGGTATTGTTGACAGTCAGAATATCGTCTTTTTCCTCACCGGGGCGGGTTTGTTTCTCTTCTTAACCTATGTGGTGCTGGAGAGTCGCAAGTGGAGATAACGGACAATCCGTAATCGGCGGATTACAACCGCCGATATTCAATAAACATAGATGGGCAATTGGAGAAATAGTTTCTCATGGGCGAAATAGAAAATAAACATGAAACGACACCTGCTTCCACGGCGACTAAGCCGGTGTGGAATGCCGGTAAACGCCGGTCCATATACGGTTCCAATACCGCCGTGCTGGTGATCGCCGCGATACTGGTTGTCATATTTGTGGATTGGCTTTCGGTGCGTTTTAATTACTCGAAAGACTGCACCACCGGCGGCATTTATTCACTTTCCCCTAAAACGCTCAATTTGCTTAAGCTGGTTGATAAGACCGGCAAAAAGTTTTATCTGGTCAATGAATTTCCAACTTCCCTGGATGCTGATCCCGGTGAGCGATCCGAAGGAGTGAAACTTCAACGGCTGATCCACGAATATGCCAACGCCTCTTCTCATGTCGTTGAGTATAATCCCGCTACTCTCAATGAACTGAAGCGTAAAATTCGCAACCGCTTCGGCGGGCAGTTTGATTCTTATCGCAAGGCCGTGGATCGCTTTACACCCTTGGCCGAGGAACTCGTTAAATTCTCGGATGCGGAAGCAAAGAAAATTGATGCTCTGGAGAACAATCCCAAGGTAGCCACCACCAATGATCAGTCCCAATATTTCGCAACGTTGCAAATCAGTTTCAGCCATAGCGACGGCATTCCGCGGGTAATCGCCCGATTGCAACGGAAAGTGGCGTCCGCGCGGAAAAATCCGCTGCCGGACTGGCCGGCTCTCACACATTCACTGGTCTCCAATCTGGAAACCATACAAAAGCAGTTTGATGCGCTAAGTAAAAAGAATGTGGTGGCCGCATTCAGCCCGCTGGTACAAAAACTCCTCGAAAAAGATGCAGCGGCCTTTAAGAATCAGGCTGCAAAACTCGCAGCCTACACGTCACTTTTAACAAGCCTCAAGCCTGTAAAGTCGGATAGTGTGTTGCGCGAACTTCGTGCCGACTCTCTGATTGTCATGGGACCCCGGACCGTGAAAGTGCTCAACCGCGATAAGTTGTTTGTGCCGCAGGGCAATCCCGGTCAAGGGTCAATGCAGTATGCCTTCCAGGGTGAACAGGCAATCAATTCCGCGCTGCTTGCCATGACGGAAACGCACCGTACCAAAGTGGTATTTGTAAGCGTGAATTCCATGAACCTCATTTCCGCCGGCGGTCCATTCAGTGCGGCGGCAAAAATGCTGCGGGAAAACAATTTCAAGGTGTACCAATGGTCACCGGGTCCCGGCGGCAATCCGCAGGCACCCACCGCCAGTGAAAATCCGCCGGCCATCGGCAAGGGTGTGATCTGGGTTATCCTGGATCTGCCCCCCTCCGGTCAGATGGCGCAGATGGGGGCCATGATGTATTCCATGATGGAGCAGAAAATCAGTCAGCAATTGGCGCAAGGCGGTAACGCCCTGTTTCTCCTCAGTGCCATGCCGCCGCAACTCATGATGATGACGCAGGGACAGATACCCTATAAGAGCATCCTCGCCGGATACGGTATCCGTCTGCGCAGCACCTACCAGGTTGTGCAACGCGTGGCAATGCCGGGCGGGCATCATCTTGATGCGCCGCAAATTCAGATTGCCAGTTATCCCGACACAATTATCACCAAACCCATTGAATCGCTGGCGGCGATGCTGGCGGGAACGCAGGGGGAGGATGGTTCGTTTGTTCTTTCTCCAACCTATGTTGGAACCATGGCCCCGCAGCCCAAAGGCTCAAGTGCAAAAATATTTCTGCAGACTTCCGCCAGTCCGGATGTGTTCGGACAGACACAGCCCGCGGCGCCCGATGCCCCCTTTAATCCATCGGCCGATCTTAAATCACCGGTTCCACTGGGCGTCATGGCCCAAAAGGGCGCTACGCGTGTAGTTGCCATCGGTAATGTCATGTTTGTCACCGACGACTTGCTTAACTCCGCAACCCCGGCAATATCCAATGGTTCTCTGACCATGATTTCCAATTTCCCCGGCAACGCTGAGCTTTTCATGAACAGTATCTATTGGCTTGCGCATCAATCGCATTTGATTGCCGCCAGTCCGCGGGCAACCGTAGCCCTGCGTATCAAGCGCATGAGCAACACGGAGGAGGCATTTGTGCGACTCAGCAGTTTTGCCATGCCGGCCATTCTGGCCATTGCCGTGGGATTGATAGTGTTTGTGGCGCGGCGGCGGCTGTAATTTCAACGCGCTGACTGCCAGAGGACATGACATTACAAAATAAATATCCAAAAAGGATGATGCCGATGAATTCGCGATTAACAATAGCCGTACTTTTAATTCTTGTCGTTCTTGTGGCAGTAGTGGCTTATGTAAGCCGACAGCCCAAGCCCTCGACTCATCCGACGCAACATACATTCGTGTTTTCTCCCCACCCCACGTCGTTGCAAAGCTTTTCGTACAAACCTGCCCACGGCCCGTCTCTGGCTTTCAAGCATGTTGGTACACACTGGTTGATTGTCCATCCGATCAAAGCCCGCGGCCGGGATTATGCCATTGGCGATCTTGCCAGTACGCTGGCGGATCTGAAATGGCGCTACCGCAACAAAATCAGTTCCAGCGGGGCACACAGTCTGGCTCATGCCGGTTTGGAAAAGCCCCGGGCGGTTCTCACGGTTGTTGACCAATCGGGAAAAACGTTCACATTGGACGTTGGTACACGCAACGCCACCGGGCGGCTGTATGTGCATCTCGCGGGGCGGCATGATCCATACATTGATGTTGTTGATGCGCACTGGCTTGCCCGGCTCAATCGCCCGGTGCGCAAATTCCGTAACCGCTCGCTGACTTCGTTCCATACCCATAATATCGCAAGCATTACACTGAAATCGGGTGCTCAAAGCATCCGATTGGTTCCGCACGGAAAAGCCTGGTTGTTAACCAGGCCGTTTCTGGCACCCGCGGCCGATACCGCGGTTACCAGTTGGATCAGCAATCTGCAACTGCTGACCGCGCACAGATTTTCTGATATTCCCGCGGCTCGAGCCGGTTTCAAAAATGGCCCGCTGACCATCACCGTTGATTTCAAAGCGCCGCATCCGCTGAAAATTGCCGCGACAAAAAATAAGCCCGCAACCACGAAAACGCTTCCCGCTCCGGCTCCACTGACAATCCAGTTTGGGATCAAAACGGATTTAACCGGCAAATTTCTGTATGCGGACAGCAGTTATAACGCCGGTGTATGTATCGTGCGGGAGGCGTCGTTTAAGCAGTTGAATCAAAACCTGGCGGCCTTACGTGACCATCACCTCGTGGCGGCCGATGTCGCCGCGAAGGCTTCCACCATTGCCATCACCCGCCGAATGGGCATTACCGGCAACACGCCGGCCATGCTGAAAATTCGTAAAATAAATGGCAAATGGATATTCAACACTTCTCCGAAACAGCAACATGCGGCTTCCAGTTCGGCCGTAAGCAAATTATTGGCGGACTTGCGCGCAGTGAAGGCCAAAAGCTTTCTGGATACTCCAGGGAACCTGACGGAACTTGGGTTGCGAAGCCCCGTCGTTGATTGGACCATCACGCTGGCTGACCATATTCATCCGGTTCGCATTGCCTTTGGTACGGCGCAAAAATCCGGGCTGGTGCCCGTTAAGATTTCACTTTGGCCCAGTGTTTATTTTGTCGGCCCCGCGGCGATCAAATCATTGCAGCCGAAACTCACCGTGCTGCGGAGTAAGACCGTGACGGATCTTACCGGCGTTAAAGTTCAGCGCATCGCCATCCGCAATGCCGGCCACACCATGATGATCAACAATATTGATGGCAAATGGGTGGGTGGGGATAAAAAGCCCGTTCCTTCCGCACTCGCCGGCGATCTGCTTTCGGCGTGCAGACCGCTGGTGGCGAAAAAGTGGTTTATTAATGCCCGCTCTGTTTCTGCCGTTCCGCCCATAACGGTTGATTTCACCGTTCGGCATGATGCTAAAACGCCATCAGCGGCCACGGGAACCAAAAAGCCGGCAAAACCGGTAAAAAGCCAATTCGTTTCGCAACACGAGGTGCTGACGCTTTGGAATATTACCATGCCTGAAAAGGTCGCGACGGGTGCCAAAGCAAAATCTACTGCGCGGGCGGCCCAAACCCAATGGCGAGCCGAGCTTGTTCAAGCGGGGCATGCGACAACCAGTCCGGTATGGAGCTTCCAGCCGAAATCCAGTTTGGTGGCGGCGATTCAATCGCTTCTGAAAGCGTCCAAATGAAAACCTCCGCATGAGGAATTGTGCCCCCGGGTGGTCAGGGCGAGCAAGCGTTTTAACCCCGGGATGGCAGTCCGCAATCGCGGGCAAAACCTGATGCTGAAAACTGCACCAAAAAAGTCGAAAATGCGGATGTGGGAAACTTATTTTCAGCCTCTGTAGTCGAAAATAGGGGTTTTTTGTGTCTTCCGGTGTCGGATAACTTGCAATTCCCGCTTACAGCGCCATAATTCTGTGCTTCGCGGGTGGTGCGGAGCTTGTTTCCGTACCGAGCCGCCGGGACTGTACCGCTGCAAGCCATGGAGAGCCGGGCGCGGGGCTTGGCACCATGGGCGCGGTGATTTGGTGATGTTGATTACATCGGGTTGAGAAATATGGATTACCCGCTGATTATTGCAACCGCGTGCGGTGCAATTGCCTTGTACTTAATGATGCCCCGAGGGCAGGGCTGGCTGGTGAAGCTCGGCGCACTGATTGGTGTTCTGGCTCTGGCTTCGGGCTTAAGCTATCTCACGCATTGGGCCAGCGTTCAATTTCCCGCACAGCACGCGGGAGGCCCCGGCATATTCTTTTACGCCTTCGCTCTCATCGCGGTTGGCTCAGCTGTGGGCGTGGTATGTCATCCGAAACCTCTTTACTCCGCATTGTATTTTGTGCTTATGACGCTGGCTATCGCCGGTTTGTTTGTGCTGCTGATGGCGGAATTTATCGCTGTTGTGCTGATCATCATTTATGCCGGTGCTATTCTGGTAACCTATGTATTTGTAATTATGTTGGCCAGTTCTTCGGGCGTGGCGGCCGCGGCGGTGGATTATGACCGCATCAGCGCCGATCCGTTGATTGCGGTACTGGTAAGCTTTTTGCTTCTCGGTACGGTGCTGGAAACGCTTTTTACACACCGACCGCACGGATTTATCGCCGCTGGTTCCACCAGTTTGGCGGCTCAAGGCACGCATTGGCTCGGCTTGGCGGCCTTGGGTAAAAATCTGTATTCGCAATACACGCTTCCCCTGGAATTGGCCGGTGTTTTAATGACCATCTCGCTGGTTGGTGCTGTGGTGATTGCGCGCAAGAATGCTCCGCAAACGCACATGCTTGGTTTGGGAGACATGCCGGCGGAATAACGCGGTGATAAAACATGATGATAACCCATGCAACAAGTTCTTTCTCTGATCCGGTTCTGGTGCGGTACCTCGCATTGGGTGCGGTGCTGTTTGCCATTGGACTCGTTGGATTTATGGCGCGCCGCAACATGATCATGATTTTCCTTTCTACGGAAATCATGTTTCAGGGCGTGGCGATTAATCTTATAGCGTTCAGTCGCTACTACCATAATGCCGATGGACAATCGTTTG
>JAKAEB010000045.1 GCA_021818445.1 Planctomycetota bacterium | reverse complement strand
CACCCTCATTTATTGAGCTTTGCTGCGGCCTGATCGCCGGCCGCAGCAGCCACGATGCCGCGACACCCCCGCCCGCGATCAAAATGGAAGCGTAATAGACGAGCTGATAGTTGCCGAACCGGTCGACCAAAAACCCTACCAGCAAAGAGGCAATAATTGTCGCCACGGCCCGGGTAACCTGAATGATGCCGAACACGGCACCCCGCATATCTTCCGATACGCTCTCGAAGGTCAATGCGAGCACGGCACTCATCTGAATGGTATTGGCCACAAAAAAGAGAATCTGCGTGAACATGAGTTCCATCCAGTTGTGTACCATGAAACCCATGGCCACCGCCGTTATAATCCAAATAATAAAACTGAACATCATCATCCGCCGCGGGGTGATGTAATCCACGATAAATCCCAACGGCACAGCCAACAGCAGTGAGATGACCGTTCCCGGAAACATGGCCTTGCCCAATTGCCCCAAGGTGAAGTGCAGAACGTCCTTAACGTAAAGCGATTGAAACAACAGCATGGTGACGGGGAACGCCAATGATGCCGAGGCAATGAGGGAGATCATGGCGTAGCGTGGATTTTCCCATAGCAGATGCAGGTGCTCCAGCGGCCGATACCTGGCCGGCGACGGGGTATGGGTGGAATATTCCGGCGTTCTAAGAAGGCACGGGATGGCAATGGCGGTGATAATTGCCCCCGCGAGATACGGGTAAAAGCCGCTGATATCCGCCCAATGCATGACGTAGTAAGTCATGAACAGTGTCATCAATCCACTGATGAGCATTCGGACAGACCCGGCGGTCCCCAGCCGTCGCTGCTCGATAACGGCGGGATAAAGTGTGGTATGGGCGCTTAAGCTGACTTCCTGACATATCTGCCAGAGGATAAAAACTCCAGCAACGATTGCCAGCGCCCAAAGCGTATGGTATTGCGTCCTGGAGATACATTCCGGAAGCAGCCCCAGCAGTGTGACAAATACCACGCTGCCAGTGAGCGAAAAGAGAAGGAACGGTTTGCGTCGGCCCAGGCGGCTGCGGACGTGATCAGCCTTCCATGCAACATAGGGCTGAACCGTACAACCCAGAAGGCGATGGACATTCACCAGAATGGCAATCAGAAACAGATCGCTGGTAAACCGGTGAAACGTGACGACCACAAGATTGAAAAATATAAAATCATTAACGTCAAGGGCTGTGCCGATGTAACCCATCAGCCCCATGTTCAAAGGCACTTGTCGTCGCAACGCTTCATCCGTCATTAATCGACTATTGTAGTGGAAAACGCCATCTATATGGTGGCCGACACACAGCGTTTTAACTTTGAATACATTCCGACAAAAAGGGCGGGTGAGCGCAGGAAAAGCGCCTTTCGCCCGTCTCATCAGTACGTTTCAGTCGGCGGCATAAATTCTGCCCAGCGCCGTAAGCGATCCATTTTTATTGAACAGTGCCGATCGCCCTACCGGTGTGTGGGTGGACTGCGGCCCCGGAAACCACGCATATCGCTGGACATACCTGAGCCGATTCAGCGCCGGAAGGACCACCTTCATGAAATGGATAATCGCCGCTGGCGAGTCTTTGTTTTCATGTGTCTTGAGTGCGGACCAGTCGGCCACGGCAAATTCCGTGATCCATAATGGTCGGTGGTACATGTGATGAATGCGCCGAAGCGATTTTAGAAAACCTCGCGGGTTGGGGGCACCATACCAGTGAACGCATACAAAATTGACGCGATAGTGGTGCTTCTGCACGCCGCGCATAAAGGTTTTCATCCATTTGCCGAGCGGTTTGGCGCAGGCGGGGCTGCCCAGCGGTAAGCCCGCTGCTTCAAGTTGGGGCCACGCCTTGATCGCCTTGGACACGGCGAAATCAGACTGCTTTCGGCCATCGGGTTCGTTGAATGCCAGCATCGCGTTGACAATATGGTGTTTTTTGTAGTTCACAATCTGTCGGATGCAAGCATGGAGGTTTTTGGGATAATAGCCCCAAATCATGGGCACGAAGTGCAATTGCTTTGGAGCGATGGCCGGTCTTTGGTATCCCCAGGTGTAAAACCAATGCACATGAAGTTGGCCAACCTCCTTCATGGATTGAGCTTCGGCATGGCGAAATACCCAACCAACACCCTTTTTCTTGCTATGGGCGTGCACCAAGCGCAATCCTCCGACGAGCGTTGACGTGGTGATTGCCAGAGCCGCTAAAAGCCATGTGTGCCGCATGCTGAAATACCCTTTGAGTAAGCGTGTGCCATCGTTCGTCAATATCGGTGATTAGTGTAGAGGGTGAGGGGGATCAAATCTAGGCAAAAAAATCAAAAAAAGATTCTGGATTTGTATCACACATGTGAGAGCAATGGCTATAATGGGCAAGGAGGTTCGGCCACGATGCGGAAAAATAAGCGGGTGTTGTATCTGGGTAATTTGGCGGTTGCATACAATCGCGACGTGCTGCGGGGTGCCGCGAAGTATGCCGCCAGCCAGCCGGAGATAAGGATATTCTTCCCGGACAATTTTGAAATGGTCGATTTCCCCAAATTGATCCGCGGCGACATTGGTGGCGTGCTTACCGCTGGCAGCCCCCCGGCATGGAAACTCTCCGAGGAAATAGCGCAGCGCCAGTTACCGGCTGTGGATGTCTCAGCCGAAACGCCTTCGTCTAAGCTGCCGCGAGTCATTACGGACGATATGGCCGTCGGGCGGATGGCCGCGGACTATTTTGTCGATCGCGGCTTTCGGCGCTTAGTCTATTACGGAATGGAAAATCGCTACTGGTCGGATGCCCGTCGGGATGGCTTTATGGCGCAAGCGACTGCCAGAGGAGTAACGGCCGAATATTTTCACAAACACGAGCACGAAGCCGAAGACCGACAGGGAATATATCCCAGCGTGGCAGCTCGTTGGCTGAAACGGCTTACCACGCCAGTAGCCGTTTATGCGGGTGATGATCTGCTCGGTACCTACCTGGTTGATGCCTGCCGCCGATTGAAACTCAAGGTGCCTGAAGAGGTCGCCATTCTGGGAACCGATAATGATGATCTGTACGGTCAGTTAAGGGCACCCCATTTATCGAGCATCCTTCTCGACACCTATAACATCGGATTTCGTGCGATGGCGCTGTTGTATCAAATTATGCGAAGGCGCAAAGTACGTACCACACAGGTGTTGGTTCCGCCGCTGAGAGTCATTACCCGGCTTTCGTCCGATATTTTCGGCGTGGAAGACGACTTGGTACGCGAAGGCCTGAAAATGATTCACCGTAATCTCAAGAGCGGCGTATCGGTCAAGTGGCTGGCGGACCAGTTGGCGGTATCGCGCCCCACCATGGAGCGCCATTTTGTCGCCACGCTGGGCCGAACACCGGCGACAGAAATACAACGTATTCAGATGGAAACGGCGCGGCGTTTAATACTCGACACAGACATGCCGATCGCCAAGGTGGCTGAAGAGGCGGGCTACAGTTCCCCCCGGCAATTCAGCACGTCGTTTCACAGCTATTTTGATCAGACACCCCGCGACATGCGGAAAGCAAAACGCCTTGAAGACGCCCGTGCACCGGAAAATTCCGCCGGCAAGCAATCATCAATCGTACCGCCTCCCCGCGCCGTTGAAAGACCATTCATCCGCCTTTAGCGGCGTGTCACCCGCAGGTTCTGCGATGGGTACTCTGTGCCTGACGATTAATAATCGCGCACAATCCACTGCGTATCACGGCGTGCCATCCGGATCCAAGGTGCCTGCGGATTGGGTGTCGGTTGTTTTTCCAGGTCAAGACCGGAATTACCCGGCACGGTGTATACCTTGAAGAACGCATTAATTTTTCGACTCAGGTCTTTTATTAATCCCTGGTGTGCCGCTTTTCCGTAAACATTGATCCGTTCATGCGGATCATTTTGCAAATCATAAAGTTCATTGGGAGCCTGTACCCAATCAAATGGATAACGCAGAATCAACTTGTAGCGATCGGTGCGGATCATACGGGCATTGCCGTATTCACAAATAATTGAATCGCGCCAGCCCGATACCTTTTCGCCTCGCAACTGACGTAGATATGAAAGCCCCGGCGAGTTAATGCTTTCCATGACTGCTTGACCGGGGTGGGCCTTGGCCACATCCAAAATGGTCATGAAAAGGTCAGGATGGCTGACGATGGCATCACTGGTCGCACCGGCTTTGATACCGCCATTACGCCACGAAACAATCGACGATATCAGGATCGAGTCATCTACAAAATTCTGCGGTATGGTGGCGTTGCCCTTCTCCCAAAAGCCGTTGTGTCCACCGTTCAATCCATGGTCACCCGTATATACCACCATGGTGTCGTCAAGTTCGCCCATATCCTTCAGGGCGGTGATTACCCGGCCCACCTGATCGTCAATGTTGGCAACGGCCCCATAATATTCTGCAAGGCGGGCGTGCTGTTCTGACGCGAGACGCGGCACTCCATTGGCCAGAGTGGCAATCTGCCCATGGCATGGCGCAAACGGGGGTACCTTGAACCAATTAAGCGGTTGACGATTGTAGTAGTCGACATATTTTTTCGGTGCCTGGATGTGCGGGGAATGTGTGTCGGTATAGCCCACGAAGAGGAAAAATGGCTCACGGTTTTTTCGTCGTCCCGCCCGCGAATTTTTCAAAAATTCCAGCGCACGATTGGTCAGCAGGTGCGATTGATTGCCATACTCTTCCAGATATTTTCCCTGATTGGAAAAATTTTGCTTGCCAAAATGGGGATACTGCCACACCCAGAAGCTGTACCAGTAATCAAATGCCGTTTTGGGAAATCGTGTGGCACCACAATGCCACTTTCCCACCAATCCGGTGTGATAGCCAGCACTTTTTAGCGGCTCGGATATCAGGGTCTGCCCCTTAAGGCAGTTATCGTAGATATGGCCAGGTTCATAAAGCCAGTCTTGAATACCGTGCTGCGATGGCATCCGGCCCGTAAAGAATGATGCCCGCGCCGGCGAACAGACCGGACAGGTGGTGTAGGCCTGCGTCATTTTGGTGCCGTGTTCCTCAAGCCAACTCATGTTGGGTGTTTTAACATCGGGGTTGCCATAGGGCTGCTGCGCCCAGCGGCCATGATCGTCGGTGAGAAAGACCAGAATATTGGGGCGGCGACCCGATCGATTCACCCTTGCGGCCTGCGTTTTGCGCATGGTCGATACTGTTCCGGCTACCGCCGCCGCTGCACCTGTTTTTAGAAATGTCCGCCGTTTCATCAATAAAACTCCGTTAAAATGTGACACCACGGTATGAGTTTAGCAGGGTGTCTGAAATAATGCACCCTGCTGCGTCGGTTCCTTCCGCTGAAACGTCACCCAATAAAAAGGGACGACCCGCCTCGCGAGCCGTCCCACGTTTCAAGCCAGATTTCTTATGTATGGTCTCCATTATCATTCCGGCTGACAATGAAGTTTCCAATAATCTTATCCCCGTATGGTAAAAACAAGTCGTCCGAATCCTGCGTCATATCCCGCCGGAAGGTGCCGCATACGCCTGCGGTCTTAGTATGGGTTTTCATCAATTCCGCTCGGCAGATTCGGATTGATGATATTGGCAATCTTCAGCCCCTGCGACCCGGTTGTGCCCGTCGCCCCCGGTGCAGCGCCCGGCGTATTGCGATTCATTGGAATAGTGGTTGCGTGGCCATCGAAGAAAACCGCGTTGGCACTATTGTTATGGCGGTACCGCAGTCCGGTGCCTCCCGCCACCGTGCCGGCCGGGTAATCTTCATTGGCGGTTCCACCGGCTTGGAGCCCGTCGGGTGGGACCAGGTAGTCGGCATAGTTGACGTACTTGTACGCGGAACCAACGTGGCTCCCAGCCGAATTCTGCCTCCAGTTGAAGGTGAAAAAGCTATGCTCGGTCGGGATCGTCTCATTGGCGTCCCCAATCGCCACCGCCTCGGATGGATCGGTTACTTGAGAAAGCCTCACGGTGTAGTGAGTCTTGTTGTCATATCGGCTGTAGGACATAAAGAAGTTGGGGTTGGCCGCATAAGACGGTTCCGCCGCGCCCGGAGTGGGCGCGATGGTTTGCGCCGGGCAGTCAAAGATGGCATTGTATTCAGCCGCCCGCCCCGGAAACCGCGGCGGTTTCGGGAAATACTGGTTACCATCGCCGTAAGTCAATTCCCAATATGGCGTCGGTGCAATACCCGCCTTGAAGGAAAACAGCAGCGCATCCCAGCTATCCTGCCCCCATTGGTTGGGCCAATTTTCCGCGGTTGAGCTTCCGAACGGAATTGAATCCTGATAAGACTGGGCATACTCGTTGGTTAGCTGTCCCAGCGACCGCAGATTAGCTAAGCATGCGACCGTCAATGCGGATTGCTTCGCCTTGGCCAACGCAGGCAACAGAAGCGAAATCAATAGCGCAATAATGGAAATGACGACCAGCAACTCGACCAACGTGAACCCGCTGCCTCTGCCATTGGCAGTGCGGTCGCGCCGTGAATGGGTGTGAACGATAAACATAAACGATCTCCTCGATTCGGTGCAGTACTCGCCAGAACGGCCTTCATACACTTGAACGCCGATTTGTTACTTGCATACGTGGCCGCAGCAGCAGATAAACATGAATTGCGTTTTATCCCGCCAAGCAGCTCGACGGACACCGTCTGTCCTCGCCACGCTTCACACCTGAAAGTATAGACCAAAAAATGGGGGATGGTATGTTATCATTGCAAAAAAAACTTCTGATTTTGTATCATACCCAATCTTGGATGTCACCCGTTTGTCTGCACTTTCCGGCAGCCCGGCCAGCGGTTCGCAGGCCTATGTATTCGGCCCGGGGCGCCCAATGATGCCCATCGAAATGGATGGTTGGCCCGCTTTGGCTCCTACCATTTTTTGCTTATCCATGGTTGTATCGGAGGAATTTCAATACTAGCATGCACCGCCAAGGGGAAGCGCCAAAGGTCGGGTCACAACTAGAGATGCCGCCAATTTTGAGGCATTATTTTGATGTGGCTTTGACAAACTGCGATCGGATGCCGACGGCCATACGTCTTTAAGCATCACTTTGAAGTGAGGACATAGAAGGATGAAGTACAACACCATGCGGGTCGTGTTGCTGGCGTTTCTTTTTGTGGCGGTCTTCAATGGCCCCCGTGTTATTGGGCGAAGCGTTCGGCTTTTGGATAGCCATTGGCAGATATGCCGACTCACCAACATGGCAGACCGCAAAGTTCCGCCGGTAATGAGTGCCGCCACCGCCGCCAAGTTGCAACTTCCACCGAAAAGCGCCAAATGGACGCCGGTACAACTGCCGGATGATTATATTATTGGTGGTGCATTTACGCATAAGGCCACCGCTGATAGCGGCTCCCTTCCGGTGTATCCGGCGTGGTACAAACGCCAATTGCCAATACCCTCATCTGCCCGGGGAAAAACCATCTGGCTTAATTTCGGTGGCGTGTATCGCGACGCAGTGGTGTTTATTAATGGGCGATTGGTGGGGCAGCATCCCAGCGGTTATACGGCATTTCGCTACAACATTACGCCGTATGTGCGGGTGGGAACTTCCAACCAGATTGCCGTGTATGTTGACCCCCGCTGGTTTGAAGGATGGTGGTATGAGGGGGGCGGAATCTATCGCCATGTGCGCCTGATTATCACCGGCAAGTTGCACGTCGCGCCGTGGGGTGCGTATGTCATAAGCCAAGTCCGCGGGCCGATCAGCCGGGATGTCCACGGTGATCATGCCAGCGCCCAACTCACCATCCGCACCACCATCGAAAACGAACACCGCACCTCGCAGAAATTTACCCTGACTTCCAAGGTGCTGTCGCCTCCGGGGCAAGTCGTTGCAGTTGCAACGCAGATCGAGACGCTGGCGGCCGGTGCGAAGCAGACGTTTGTACAGCACACAATCATTCGAGATGCCGCGATGTGGTCGCTGCACCACTGCCATCTCTATCACCTTGAAACCCAAGTGAAGGCAGGCGGAAGAGTGGTGGATTCCAAACTTACCACTTTTGGCGTGCGCACCTTGCGTTTTGATCCCGATCATGGATTTTTCCTGGATGGACGCCATGTGGAGATCAAAGGCACATGCAACCACCAGGATTTTCCCGGGGTAGGCGTTGGTGCGCCGGATAATCTCTGGGCGTGGCGGATCGCCAAACTCAAGGCAATGGGATCCAATGCGTATCGGACGGCGCATAATCCGCTGGCCTCGGCCTTTTACCGCGCCTGCAATCACCTCGGCATGCTGGTAATGGATGAGAACCGCCACCTCGGTGATGCGTGGACATGGAAATCGCCCCCCGGTACACAATATTCCAATCTTTCAGATTTGCGCTCCATGGTCCTTCAGCAGCGCAACAACCCATGTATTATTTTTTGGTCGATGTGCAATGAGGAAAACGCCCTGCAGGGAAAGCCCGAGGGTGCGGCCATTTTTGCCGCCATGCAGCGTCTGGTACACCATCTCGATCCGACAAGACCAGTTACCTGCGCCATGAATAATGGTTACAGCCGCCGTGGATTTATGTCCGTGGAAAATTTATTGGGCATCAATTATCATGGCAGCATCTATCCGAAATTGCATCGCATGTACCCGGACAAAATGATCTTCGGTAGCGAAGATTACAACTGCTTCAGTGCCAGAGGTGTGCTCCATACGTCGCGCCAGACCGGACTTTGCTCGGAGTACGGTGCGGAGTTGAAATCTCCCCGGTCGTGGTTTGCCAATCACGAGCCTTGGCGCGCCTGGCGACCGGTCGCTGCGCATCATTACGTGGCGGGCGAATTTATCTGGACGGGCTTTGATTATCGCGGCGAGCCGAATCCCTTTGGCTGGCCGGCCATCGGCAGTCAGACGGGGACCATGGATTTATGCGGCTTCCGTAAGCCCTGCTATTACTATTGGCGGGCGTGGTGGAATAAATCGCCTTCAATTTATATTTTTCCCGCTTGGACATTTAATAAAACCATGATCGGTAAGCCGGTGCGCGTCCGTTGCTATTCCAACTGCCATCGCGTTGAGTTATTCCTGAACGGCAAAGGCCTGGGATCAAAAACCATGCCGAAGTTCGGGTATCTGGACTGGAAGGTGCCTTACGCGCCGGGCACCCTCACCGCCATTGGATATGACGCCGGGCGTAAAGTGGCACATATGACCCTGCATACCGCCACATCACCGATTGCATTGCGTTTAGTCGACGAATATCCACATCTGCTGGCCGATGGGGAGAGCGTTGCGCCCATTGCTGTGGAGGTTGTCGATGCCCATGGACAGGTTGTGCCCATGGCGGACAACATGGTTCATTTTAAGGTGACCGGTGCCGGGCAACTCGCGGGTGTTGCCAATGGCGATCCTGTCAGCCATGAAAGGAACCTTGCCGATTCTCGCCGCGCCTTCCATGGACTGTGCATGGTGCTGGTGCGGGCGGGACACACACCGGGAATTATTAACATTAACGCGCACGCCGCCGGCCTTACGTCCGCCACCTTGACCATTCACACCAGCCGTGGCGGAAAGCAGCCGACACTGCAACCGTGAATGCTGCTACGATGCCGATGTTAAGCCGCCGAGATCGTCCCGGCAGTTTTCTTTTCCATCGATTTCAAGATACCAGATCGCCAGGAATGGTGCGGTCATTGTTTTGGTATATTGTTAATTTCATCTGCACTTGTATGCGTTGTCTGCGGTTAAACAAATAATCCGTTACGGGTATTAACGAACCGTTAATTGCGCCGATGTACGCAGCTGATACTTTCATTCATATGTTACTTGGCGTTATTTCGCGTCCTCCGCGCACTTTGGCGATGAATTAAAATATCCATTTGCACCGCCGCAGGAGTTATATGGCCTCCGGCTTGCCGGTGGTTGGTGCATTGGCGGATAGCGAACGCGCCGCGATAGGCGCTGGCGGGTTTTGCATGTTTACAAAGCCCGGAGCTATGCACCTGGGCGAGTGAAGCCCGTCAGCATGGCGGCGATCAGATAAGTGGCTGTTCTACCGTGGCGATTTTTTGAACTGGGGCGATTATCCGATTACACTTCCTGCCTTGCGGTGCGGTTTTACCGGTGGCGGGCCGGGAGTCGGCTGGCGGCGACGCACCTACCATTTTTGGCTTATCCGGGGTTTGCCCATGGCGGTTCCGAGTCCTCATTTGCCGGTATTGCGGTTCTGTGGCTTGCTGGCGGGCGATGCCGATCAACTCGCCGCCGCGCGGAACGAACTTTCCCAGTGGTATGGACCGATTCATTATGCCACGGAGCCTATCGCCTTTAATTTTACCGAATACTACACGCCGGAGATGGGGCCTCATCTGCTGCGCCAATGGGTACGATTTTCAACCCTTTTTGCACCCGACCAACTCGCTCGGTGCAAGTTGGAGACTAATATGTCCGAGATTTTGCTCGCCCGGCAATTGGCCTCGGCCGTTCGCCGACCTGTGAATATCGACCCGGGTTACGTGACGCGCAGCAAGGTGGTACTGGCATCGACGAAAGATCACGGACACCGCATCTATCTGGAGCAAGGCGTTTACGCGGAAGTCACCCTGCACTGGACCGCCGCCGGGTGGGGGTTTTCACCCTGGACATATGCCGACCATCAAACGCCGACGGCTACAAAATTTTTTACCGAATGCCGCCAATATTATTTCCGGCAATTACAGCTTACCATGGCCATTCCCAATACAGAAAAACTCGACAGACCCACCGAAACCGATGCACCATCGAAACGCCAGACGCCGGGGGAGCACTGAATTGATCGAGATAGGCATGGCGGTTGTGGCGGTAGCCTTTTTCCTTGGCCTGACAGGCACGGCCTTGGTACGCCGGATGTCAGGCCGCATCGGCCTGATTGACATGCCGGGACAACGCAAAGTGCACGATAAGCCCATCGCCCGCAGTGGGGGTATTGCGATATTCTGGGCGATTGGCCTGCCGATACTTATCGGCTACGGCGCGACTTTTTTTATCCATACTCCCCTTATTGAACATATCCTGCCGGCATCCACTGCCACATACATTCCCGGGGTGCTATTCGACCGGCCGTTGATGCTGATACTTTTCCTCTGCACGCTGGGTATTCATCTGCTCGGGCTTGTTGATGACAAAAAAGCGCTTTCCGCCGTGCCCAAGTTGATCGGCCAGTTGGTCTGTGCCGCTTTGCTGGTGGGCCTCGGCGAGATGATTGAGCCGGGGGGGTTTCGCATTCTGACGGCGCTTGATCATCTTGTGCCCGGCGGCTTTTGGATATCGGCAATAATCAGTGTGCTGTGGATCGTCCTGCTGACCAATGCATTTAATTTCATGGATAACATGGACGGGCTGTCGGCCGGGGTGGCCATTATCTGCGGGAGCATGTTTTTGGTTGCGGCCCTTATTCACCATCAGTTTTTTATCGGTGGTTTACTGCTGTTGTACATTGGTGCAGCGGGAGGCTTTCTGGTGTTTAACTTCCCGCCGGCCAGCATATTCATGGGGGACGGGGGGAGTATGGTGCTGGGTTTTTTCCTTGGAGCGCTGACCATCCGAACCACTTTTTATTCCGGTCAAGGGAGATGGTATACGCTTTTTATGCCGCTGATTGTTACCGCCATCCCCCTTTATGATCTGCTGGTGGTGTCGATCGTCCGATTGCGCCGGGGGCGAAGCCCCATGCAGGGGGATACCAATCATTTTTCGCACCGCCTCACCCGCCACGGCTTCAGCAAAAAGGGGGCTGTGATGGTGATCTATGCCGCGACACTGGCGTGCGGGCTTTCCGCCCCGCTGCTGGCGTTGGTCAGCAGTACGGCGGCGATTCTGGTTGGCGGCCAGACCATTGCCATACTTTTAATTATCGCCGTTCTGGAAAGGGTCGGAGAGCACACAAAATGAACAGCCAAACCCGCACCCATTTTGCACGCGCGGCGTTGCTGGTAATTTTATTGGTGCTCTGCTACCGCATGACCATCAACGAGGGGATTGATGATGGATTCATCGGCACGCTGTCCACCCAGCTTTCCGGGCTGCCGGTGGCAGTGGAAATTGCCTGTGCGGCCGCATTGGTCATGCTTTGTTCGGGTATTGGATTATTGGTAGAAACGCCGCGGCGCTGGCCACTTTGGGCCGGGCTCTTTGCCATTACCAGTCTGTCGGTGGCGGCCTTCGCCGATGCACTGGCGGCGTCAAACCATTTTGCGGCACTGGTGGGTGCCTGCGACTTTTCCATGAATCTGCTGGCCGGCTGGACGATTGCCCTGCTATGCAATTCCGCCAATCGTCGGGCCTTGGCCATCAGTATACTGGCCACACTCGGTGCCGTGCTGGCGTTTAAGGGTTTATACCAGCACTATGTTGAAATACCGCAGACCATTGCACAGTTCTCCCATCATCCGAGCCGCTGGTTGGCGAGCATCGGGATTCGACCGGGCAGCCCGTCGGTACGTCTATTTATATCCCGCCTGAAAAGCCGGGAAGTGACCGGCTTCGGCTCTGACAACGACCAGTTTGGCGAGGCGTTGATCCCGCTGATCCTGCTGAACCTGATGTTGGCGCTGACATGGCGCCACTGGGCGCGGCATCGGCCCGCACCGGGTAGTACCACAGAGCGCAAAGCGATACGGGGCGCTGCAGAGGCCCAGAAAGTGGTTGCCAGCACCACCCGCCACACGGTCGTCATTGGATCAGTTTTTGCCGGTATCGTGCTGCTGGCGGAATTCTGCGTGCTGTATTTTACCCGCAGCAAAGGCTCAATAGCTGCCACCGTGCTGTGCGCGGGTGCCCTGCTGGCGGGGTTGGCGGGGGCACCATACGTGGAGCGTCTGCGGCACCGATTGTTCTGGCTCCTGGTTTTGTTCGCTGCGATTGGTGCCGGTGCGTTGGTGGCCTATGGGGTTGCCTTCCATGGCCTGCCGACGAAAGACCTGCTGTTTCGGTGGCAATACTGGAACGGTGCCATGGGGATTATCGCTCATCATATTTGGCATGGAGTGGGTCTTAATAATTTCGGTTACTATTACACGCGGTACAAATGGCCCAGTGCGCCGGAGGATGTCAAGGACCCGCATAATGTTTTTGTACGCATCGCGGCAGAGTTGGGCGTTCCGGCGGCGCTTATTTTTATATTGCTTGTCGGTCTGTCATTCTACCGCGTATTTTTCCGCCCGGCGCAGAGTGATCAGACCCACCGCACGCCGCCCATGGGACTGATAATCGGCTTTGCCTGCATATGGTGGCTGGGCGACGGCCTGAGCCGCAGCATCGGGGCCGGCAAGGCTGTACCTTATATCCTTGAACTTTCGGCGGTTTATGCCGCCATAACCATCATCGCCATGGCCATGGTGTGCCAGCTCTTTACATGCATCGCAAGCCGATATCGCCGCAAGATTGAAATAGCTTTGGCCGTGGGGGCCGCCGGCATGCTGCTTTATGACCAGATCAACTTGGCGCTGGTGACGGGATGCGTTGCCATGCTCTTCTGGGCCGTTTTGGCGCTGGCCCACCCACTGGACGAACAATGCGTGGCGGCGGATTCCATTAATTCAAAACCTTCCGGCACCGATCGATTCAGTTCCGGGGGCAACCGGCGGCAAGCGACGAGATTGCAGTCGCCGGGGGCGGGTTCAGGCGTGGCCGAGAGCCGCGGCACATTGGGAAGAGTCACCGATTGGAAAGATATCCTCGCCCGCGTATGGGGGGCGGGATTGGTTGCGGCATCGCTGGCGTTGGTGGTTGGCGTTATTACGCCGGTCGTTGGCGAGCATTTTGCCTGGGATACTAAGGCGTATGCCGCGGCGTATAAAAAAGACATGGTTGGCGGCCACCTGCACCGTGCGCTGGCGGATATCGACCACATCCTCCGGTTTGATCGCCGTTCGCCGGCGTGGCTGGAACGTAAAATATCGGTCATGGAGCAACTGGGGCAAAACCCGCGAAGCGTCACACTGCGGCTATTGCACCTTAATACCGCCGATGCGCGCGTGCGGATTCCACTGGCGATGACACCCGCCAGCGGTCTGACATTACCGGAGCGTATTGCCGAGTTGAAGCTGGCCATCAGGCTAAATGACGACCTGCCTACGACGGAAGTTACGCGAATTTCTGCCCGGCACATAGCGTCAATCAAGGCGATGATCCGCCTGTTGGAATCGCAATTAAAGCGGCACAAGCGGTGACGGGGGCGTGAGAGGCTCTATTGCGGCCCGCTTTCGTCATGATGCATTCCCGTATGAGAACGCCCTCCATCGGATTTAGAATAAATGGTGCCTGCCATCCGGATACCCGGAAGGGCCTTTGCCGGTTAAATTACCGCCATGATCTGGGCGCTTTTTATTTATGTGGTGGTATTTCTGCCTCCGAGCCGATCCCGGCCAGTTTTCCACCACTGGATGCCACTGATTTCCGCTTTGGTTGCAGGAACGGTGGCCGTTTACCTCATGGCGCGTGCAGTGGCATCACATGCAAGCCGAAATCTGGCTATCGAGAGCGGCAAGGCTATCCAAATCCGCCGGCGATTTATCAAACGAACCATGATGCTGCAGTTGCTGATGCTTGGCGGCTTTTATTATTTCGTTCATTACATGGGTTTTGGAGACATGCTGGGCGCGTCTTCGGTTATTATTACTCAGCACTGGATCATTCCATTTATTTATGCGGGCCTGATTGTGGGCCTGCTATTTTTAATACAGTTGGGGGCATACAGTTTTGCGACGGCGTGGCGGCATTTGCGGGATACCGAGCGCCTGGCGCTGGGGCGAAAGATTTATCCCTGGCCATCGCCAATGCGTTACGCCATTGACCAGGTGCGCGTGACGGCGGGCATTTTATTCACGCTCATGATATTCGGCACGCTGGTTATTTATGGCAGAGAACGTCTGTTGGCATGGTCCCATTCGGAATTTTTGTGGCGGCATTCCGGGTCAATCACCGAACTTCTGGTTGTGCCCATCTTCTGGCTGATATATCCCTACATACTGGTACGCGTGCTCAATACCCGCCGGCTGGAAGATGGCGACCTGCGAACGCGGCTGCTGGCGGCCGCCGGGCGGCATGGCATAAAGATTACGGACGTGCGTGTTATTCAAACGCACCACCGCGTCGCCAATGCGGCGTGGATAGGCACCATTCTGCCCCTGCGCTACATCTTGCTGACCGATCTGGTACTGGATGATTTTTCTGCGGAAGAGGTGGAAGATATTTTCGCCCATGAACTGGGACATGGGCACCACCGCCACGCGACGTGGTATCTGCTTTTGCTTATGACTACTGTTTTGTGGTTCAATGCGATTATGGGCGCGGCAGGCAGGCTTTCCGGCTGGGTAGGGCCGACCCTGGTGTCGGTGTTTCCGATGTTTTGTCTGATGGTGCTAATCGTGGCGTTTGGCAAATTCAGTCGGCTTTCTGAGCATCAGGCAGATTGGTTTGCCGCCCGTCACTGGGCGAAACGATGGGCAGAATCCGCCCCGGCCGGTGTGACAGTCGCAACCCAAGCGGACGAATTGGCGCATCTGCCGCGCGAGGCGATGGTAAGCGGAGCGGCGTTGGGCGCAGCGGCACTGCGTAATCTGGCGGACGAGAATATGCTCCGGACGGACCGCACATCTTTAACCCATCCGAGCATCGAGGATCGTATTACGAGCCTGTACACGCTGAGTTTCTCCCCGCATATGGAGCGGCGGCTGCATCGCCATGCGCAAATATGGCGATGGGCCATCACATTTTTTCTGGTCGTGGCGCTGGCGGGCCGAGTGTATTTATATTTTATCAAATAGTTATCAGGGACGCGTGGCCAGAAGGATGACGGCGTGGTGCACAAGCGGCATTTTGCACACGGGCGCGATGTCCAGACTCCATCGGAGCGATGTTCGATGGGATGCGGCGACAGACGTTACAGTACCCAGTGCGATGCCGTTGATGACGCCGGGCCAATCGGAATCGCTTAGCACAACCAGATCACCTTTTTGCGGACGAATGCTGCCAATGGATTGATCCAACTGACAGCGCATAGTGCCCAAACCGGAGCCGACGACCAGACAATCGCGGCTGATGACATGCTCCACCCCATTGCTGATGCGGACAATTTTGGCCGTCTCCTTCATGGCAGGGGCAGTGAGCAGGGTAACGCGGCAGGTTTGCGGCCCGACAGAGGTAACTCTCCCCACAAGTGAAAGATGGGCGAGCACAGGATCGCCGTTTTTCAAAGATCGATCTGTAGCATATCCTCGATCAAGCCACATCGTATCAGTGCCTGCTGACGAAAAGCCATCAACATTGGCGGCCATCAGGGTGCCGGGTTGGATGCCGGGAAATGTGCTTTCAAGTAGATGCGTTTGATGGAGCAGATTTTGCAGCACCTCGATGCGGGTGCGCAGCAGTGTGATGATGCGGTCATAGTGGGCAGTGAGGCGGTTCAATTGCCGGTCGGGTGTGGGGTGAAAGGTTAATACGGAATCAAGCATGGATTGCGCGCGGGTGAAAGTCCATGAGACGGGTTCCATCAGCACCTGCAGAACGCTGGCGACGGCATTGCGCGGTGGCCGGATGGCACCGGGCTGACGGGCGGAAATCAGAGCCGAGATGATGGCGGCGGTGAAAAGGAACCAGAACGATCGCCGAGGTGTGAACTTCATCAAGGCCTCAAGACGCCGGGCGGCGGCGTGAATCAGGATTCCTCCGCATCGCTGTGAACGGCGACGCTATCCTTCCAACTTTCCAGATTTTCAAGAAATACGCTGGTGCCGCGGGCCACGCAGGTTAAGGGATCTTCCGCTATGCGCACCGGCAGGCCGGTGGCCTGATGGATGACCTTGTCAATACCGCGCAACAGGCTGCCACCCCCGGCAAGCATGATGCCGGTCTCAACGAGGTCAGCGGCGAGTTCAGGCTCGGCGCGTTCAAGGGTGTGGGTAATGGCGTCAATAATCTTGCCAATGGGTTCCTGGAGGGCTTCGCGAATTTCTTCGCTGGTGACGACGCACTTGCGGGGCAGGCCGGAGATCATATCGCGACCGCGCACCTCCATGGTAACTTCCGGGCCGACCGCCGCCGCCGAGCCAATATCAATTTTAATACGTTCAGCAAACTGCTCACCCACCATGAGGTTGTAGGTTTTTTTCATATGGTTGACGATGGCTTCATCAAAATTATCGCCGGCGGTGCGGATGGATTCGGACACCGCCATGTCGGCGAGACTGATAATGGCCACTTCCGTGGTGCCGCCGCCGATGTCCACGATCATGTTTCCGGTGGCCTCGGTGATGGGCAGGCCGGCACCAATGGCGGCGGCCATAGGCTCTTCGACCAGATAAACCTTGCGGGCTTCCGCTTGCAGCGCCGACTGAAATACAGCCTGTTTTTCCACGGCGGTGATGCCGGAGGGGATGGCTATTAACACACGCGGACGAACCAAAGTGCGCCGGCCGTGCACACGCCGGATGAAATAGGTGAGCATGGCTTCGGTGATTTCAAAATCGCTGATCACGCCGTCTTTGAGCGGACGGATGGCGGTGATGGACCCTGGCGTTTTGCCCAGCATTTCCTTAGCCATCAGCCCCACGGCGTTACCATTGTTGAGAACGATATTGGTGCCCTTACGGACGGCAACCACTGACGGTTCGTTAAGGACGATACCCTGCCCGCGCACGCACACCAACGTGTTGCACGTGCCCAAGTCGATTCCCATGTCGAGGGAGAACCATCCGAGAAATGAATCGAAAAACACGCTAGAGCGCTCCCCTTGTCAGAGGCCGCCGATGTGAAGCACCATTGAATCGCATCAGCGGGGTAAACCCTCCCTGGTAACCCCAACGAGGGCTTTGATAACCGCATTCTAGATGAAGTTGTGCCAAATAGATACTACAGGCACCCACTTCGCTGCTTGCCGGAAGACGTTCCGGTCGCCAATACGGCCTCTCGAAAGGCCGGCGGTTTCTCAAACGGCCAGATATTAAACCGTTTTTAGAAGCCGATTAAAACACGGTATTGCAGCAGCATCCAAACCAAGGCCACGGCTGTTGCCAAAAAACCAATCAACGCCAATGCCGTGTAGACATTTACCGGTTTGTCAAAACGCCGTACAGGTTGACCAACTCGTGACATAACAAACTACCTCAGGCTGAACTTCTCTGCAATTACCGCCCGCCGCCGATGCACATCAAAATGCATCCGTGGCCACATTACATGCCCGGGCCGCTCATGACCATATCGGCCTTGGCAACCATCTGATCGGGGGCCTGGAGCGTGACGACGCCTACCGAGTGCGTGGCATCGGATCGCTGCACGAGAATGTCGGCAATGTACTTGTTACCGCGATAAACGGTCAGCCGCGTGCCATGGTTAACACCATCTTTACTGCCGAGATTGCAGCTTACATAAATCTTGCCATTGTATTTGGCCACTTTGGTGATTGATCCGTTGACCGCCACCGCCGTCGGCACGCCCTGCAACACAGCCGCCGTGCTGGCCATTGAAGTGGATGGCGACTTGGCAGCCGCCATGGCAACGCGCAAGTGGTGTCTGAGCTTGGCGACGCTTTCCTGCAGAACTTGGATCGTCTTGCGGGCCACATCGCGCTCATTGGTCAATTCCGTCACCCGCCGGGAAAGCTGAGCACGCTCGTTGATCAACTTCAACTGCTCGGGGCGCAACTTATTAAGTTGCGCTGTTTCATCGGCGACTTGGGTATTGAGCGAATGCACCGTGTTCGTGAGAAGAGATACGTTCGTACTCTTGGCCGAACTACTGGCCTGCAATTCAGCAATCTGGGTCTGGGCATCGGCCAGCTTACCCTGCAACGACACCACTTCAGAATTGAGGTGGCGCTGAGCCGACGCTGCCGACTCTTGAGCGGAAGCAAGCTCGTTGCTCAAATTGCTGTTGAGCAATTTTTCCCGGGCCAGGCCCGCCGAGGCCGCGATGGCAGCCTGCTGCGTCGATACGATCATGTTGCGGTAATTGGTCTGCTTGCTGACGAAGACCACCACCAGCACTGAAAGCGCCAGTGCCAACACAAGTTGGAGAACAACAAAGATTCTGGTTACTGTATTCAAGGGCGCCTCCTCAATGGCACAAACCACACCACCGAAATCAACTACACAGTTATCCGCTACGTGCTCGCCACGATCCCCTTAAATGATACCATTTTCAGGGTATCGGGTCTCTCCCTTATGAGGAAAGTTAAATGGCGACGGCCCGACTGTCAAGGATGCCGCAAACTGGCCGACCTTTCGGCTTGGCCATATAACACATGAGCGGAGGTTTTTTGGGCGTCGGATCAGCCCTGTTCGGTCCTTCGGGATGTGTCCTGCCGTACGCACGCGAAGACTGCCGCAAAGGGGGTGATGGGGCTTGCGGCGGCGGCTGGCGATGAGTTCCGCCGCGAAGGGGGGCGGCAGCCAGGTGCCTGCCTGCCAATGATTGCGTTTTTAATTTGGCACCGCCATCCTATTATCAGGTTGCGGTTGGACCGAGCTAATAATTCAGGCTGCGGGCCGATTGGCGTGCCACGGAAGTGCAGTCTCACAAGAGGTAAAGGTGCTTAAACCATCAGATATTTCTCGCGCCGTCCTGTCGGCCCAGCTTCATTTTCAGCAGAGGCTTGGTCGATGGGGCATCAGCGGCAAGCGCATTATCATCGGCATGTCCTTTCTGGTAGGCGTACTCGGTGGTACGGCGGCATGGCTTTTTGAACGTTGCCTCGTGTTTATGCACAGCGTTTACTTTGATCGTTTCGTCAATACGCTGCATGTGACCACTCGTTGGCCGGCCGTGCTGCTTCTTCCGCTGATACCGGCGGCGGGCGGATTGGCGCTGGTGGGATGGCGTTGGTTTTTTGGCCGGAATCGCAAATCCGTTGTGCACGGGCTCTCTGGGGTGCTCTACAGTTTGAACAAAGATTCTGGCCGCCTTCCAGCCACGCTCGGTGCCGAAACGTTGGTGGCCAGCAGTATCACGATCGCCTCGGGCGGATCCGCCGGACCTGAAGCCCCCATCGCCGTCATCGGTGCGTCGGTGGCATCTCTGCTGGGGCGGATCATGGGGGTATCGAAGCGTTACAACTATGTATTGATTGGCTGCGGCGCTGCGGCGGGTATCTCGGCGGTGTTTGCCGCACCACTATCGGGTGTGGTGTTTGCCACGGAGGTGGTGCTGCAGGATTTTTCAGCCGCCACCCTGACACCCATTGTGATTGCCTCGGTAATATCGACGCTGACCTACGTGGGGCTGTCAGGTGGCGGGCGCGTGCGCGGGCTGTTTCAAATGCCCAGTGGGGCCCAAACCTTCAACTTTACCTTTCATGTATTGCCGTGGTTTTTGCTTCTTGGAGTGGTATGCGGGCTTATGGCGGTGGCACTGACGCGACTGCTGACATGGGCGGAACAGCTTAACCACAAATTACGGGCTTTTATTCCCCATGCGATTCAGCCCGCTATTGGAGGACTTTTTTGCGGGCTATGCGGGTTGGTGATTATTGGCCTGTTTCATGGCGATCCATTTTTGCACTCACGATTTTCCGCCGGTTATATCCCCATTTTCGGCGATGGATACCCGACCATTCACCGCGTGATTGATCCGGCGTGGTACAACGGAACAAAAATATTCATGGGCCATACCGAACTGATCACCCTGGAATTTCTCATCGCGATATGCCTGCTGAAATTGCTGGCCACCTGTTTCACCCTGGGTAGCGGAGGCTCAGGCGGTGTTTTTGCACCATCCCTTTTTCTGGGGGCCACCCTGGGGGGGGCCTTCGGTGTGGTCCTGCAGCACTTTATGCCCGATGTCCAACCGAGCACCTTCGCACTCGTGGGGATGGGCGCAACTTTAGCCGGAGCGATACAGGCTCCACTGACGGGCATATTTCTGCTTTTTGAATTGACACGCAATTACAACGTGATGCCGCCGATTATGCTGGCGGCAGTTACATCCACCGTAATACAACAATTAATTATTGGCGAGAGCATCTATACGCTGCCGCTCAAGAAGATGGGGGTGCGACTGGGTTCGGCGGTGGGCATCAGCGCTCTGCGGCGCGTAACAATCGATCAGCTATCGCTGGAAAAACCGCAGTTTGTCAGCACCGATGAAACACTTTCGCAGGTACTTTCACGGAGTGTTGAACACGGCGTGCGCGATTTTGTGGTTATCGACACAAGCCGGCGTTACGTCGGGTTGCTGACGCTGGATAATTTGAAGGATGTGATGCTGGCACCCGAAGCGGCACCGTTGCTGCTGGTGGGTGAACTGGTGCAGGCGGATATTCCGCCGCTTTCACCCATGGCCACACTCGAGGACGCCCTCGAGGCGTTTTCACACTGTGACGCACCTATTCTGCCGGTATCCGGCCCGCCGCCAACGCCTGAATCACCCCCCATTGTGGGGGTGCTTTCACGCACGGAATTAATGCGGCGATCGGGGCTGGAACTCAGCGGCGGATAACGCCGAAAGCTGAATCCCCTTGGGATGTCTGGTTGCAAAAACTGCAAGTCCCCCCCCCCATCCGACGGGTAAGTAATTCCTGCTGCACCGGGCAGGCACCCATCGGCGTAAAAAGGCAGCGGACATGGTTACGACCACAACGGGCGTGGCCACCTCAATGGGAGGGAAATGGCTCGAGGCCGACCATTCCATCGTCGGCTGGCAGCATATCGCGTCTGAAAAGTGACTTCCACGTAAAGCCATAAAGCATAATGACTGCAAAACAAATCAGCGGCAGGATAAAGCCAATCCGCATGGAGAAATCATCCGCGATCAGGCCCATAAAAAAGGGTGCCAGTGCGCCACCGACAATCGACATGACAATAAACCCGGAGGCAACCTTGGTATTCTTACCAAGACCTTTTATGCCCAACGCAAAAATGGTGGGGTACATGATCGACATAAAGAAATAACTGAGCATAAGGGCAATAACGCCAATCCAGCCGAGGTTAATGACGCTGCCGCCAATTTTCAATCCGTTGCACACCACCACAACCATTAAAACCGTATTGATTAATCCATATACTGCCAGCATGATGTGAGGCCTTACCGTCCGCAATATCATGCTGCCGGAGAGACGTCCGAGTGTGAAGCACAGGAAGGCGGTGGTAAGCAGTGTGGTGGCCCCATATTGCGTAACGTAGTAGGCACCGTGCGATTGGAATTCTACAGCCGACGGTAAATGAGCTGCCAGCCAGCCTGGTATCGCCGGCGAATAGCCGCGATCTTTGACATAGTTAATAAAGAAGCTGAATACGCCGGTTTGCCCCGCGACATAAAAAAACTGGGCGACCACGGCAAACACGAAGTGCCATTCCTCATTAAGCGGACGGGCATGTTCGGTTGGGCGTGTCGCGGGCTGGGCTTCCTGCGGGGCCTGAATATCGGGGGCGGGCCAGACGATAAAGGCCGCCAGCAGCACTGCCACGACACCACCCAGAGCCAAGTACGGCAGAAAAAGCGAATGATTGCTGGTGTTGGCCACCTTCGTCTTCGACATGACAAATTCGCCGATGATAATCGGCCCGACCGCCCACCCCACGGCATTGCAGGTTTGAGCCAAATTGATGCGCGATACGGCGCCATCCAGCGTACCAAGCAGGGTGGTGTACGGATTGGCGACGGTCTCCAGACAGGTCATGCCGGCACCGACCACAAACAGGGCGGTCAAAAATGCCGCAAAAACAATATCCTGCGACGCTTTAAGTTGCACGGCGGGCACAAACATCAGGCATCCGATGACGGCCAAACCCAAGCCGGTCAGAATACCGCCCCTGTAACCAATCTTGCGAGCCAACCAACCGGCTGGCAGAGCGATGAGAAAATAGGCACCGTACCAAGCCCCCTGAACAAAACCGGACATGGCTTTGGATAGGTGGAGTGAATCCTGAAAGTGCTTATTGAGCACATCAATCATGCCGCTGAAAGCGCCCCACAAAAGAAATAGACTGCACACCAATACGAAGGTGTTGAGGCGCAATTCTCCATCGGGCGTACGGAACATTTCAACAAAACGTCGCATATACACCTCATACGTCAACTGATATAGATTTCTTAAACCACCCGCCGGATTTTAACCGGCCCGCGACCTCAAATGCAAACCGATCATTGCGCCATTTACGACGGTGCTATGGAGGCAATAAGAGCCTGTTGGAAAAGTCCGATGCGGGTGGATTGGGGTGGAAAATGGATGGATGCAAGGACGCATATCCGAAGCATATTCCGGAATATGTTGAGGATTGAGGACGCCGCAGGCGGCCGCTTGCCGCCCCAAGGCGCTCCCGGCGGAGTTTCCAAAAAGGCTCTAAGCCCCATTGTAAAGTGGGTGGGCCTACAGCGCATGTGCCCCGCTTATTGCCCCATTTGTTGAATTAGTTGCGCATATCTTCAGCGTTTTGCGCCAAGGGGCGACGGCGCGAGTCGATGCGGAATTGCCATGTGATCCACGCCGCCAATAGTGTCAGCATGCCAAGCAGCCCGAAGAACAGCGGTTTGGAAATAACATTTTCCAGCAATGGCAGGCAAAAAGTGCTCACCACTGCCCCAAAACGAGAAACACTGGTGGCAAAGCCATGCCCGGTTGCCCGCACCGACGTGGGGTACACCTCGGCGGGGATCATGTATGTGGTGTTACCCGGTCCAAATGAATTGCATGCCGTTGAGAACAGCAGCGATCCGAAGGCAATGGCGACCATGGTTGGCGTAAATTTACCGCCGTTGGCGGCGGCGGCCGCGGCAATGCCACCGATGACAATCAGGCACAGTCCGCTGCCGCAAAAGCCGATGATTTGGGGCGTAATGCGTCCGATACGGTCCACCAGCAGCGCCAGAGGAACAAAGCCGATGAGAAATGAAAAGCTTAGAATCGTGGAACCCAAAATTCGCTGCCAGACACCCACAAAGCCAAGATGCCCGAGGATGGTGGGTTGATAGATGGTCAGATAATAGCCGACGAGATCCATGATAAACCACGGCACGCACGAAAGCAGCGTAGCGCGAATCAGAGATGGTGAAAACAGCACCGTCCACGGAGGCGCGGGCGGAGTGGTTCGGTCTCGCTCGTGGGCCACCATTTGATCGAGCGCAGCGCTGGAGATGGTTGGGTTGAGGCGACGAATGACGCCCGCGGCGGCCTCGGCGTTGCCCCTTCGCAAATACCAGCGTGGAGACTCCGGCAGATCGCGGCGCAACCAGATGACAAAAATGGCGGGTAAAGCCCCCAATCCCAGCATCAAGCGCCAGTTCCAAGGGCCGACATCCCATAGCGCCAGGCCGGTAAAGCCAGCCGTGATCGCCCCGATAGACCAGAGTCCGAACATGAGGGTAATGGCGGCACCGCGACTTTTTTTGGGAGCAAATTCCGCCAGATATGTGGCTGAGAGTGGATAGTCGGCCCCCACGCCAACACCCAGCAGGAGGCGGAAGACGATGAGAGCGGTCATGTTCCACGCCATGGAACACATGACGGCGGCGGCAAAAAATGTCATTAAATCAATCACATAAATCGCCTTGCGGCCGAAGCGATCCGCAATACGGCCGGCGGACATGGCACCCAGGAACGCCCCCGCCAGAGCGGCTGAACCCAGCATGCTGTTTTGCACGGCGGAAGGATGCCACTGATGACGGATAAAGATCATCGCGACGCCGATGATCACGAGGTCATAGCCGTCGAGGAAAACCCCCAGGCCCGCGGCCAATACCAGCCGCTTGTGAAGGCGCGTGAGGGGAGCGGAATCGAGCTCAGCCAGCAGACTGTTTAATTCCGGCGAACTGACTGATGCTTCACTCACCCGGTACCTTTCCGTTACTGCCCGTCAGACGCGATGATCTGATATACGCTTTTATGCTCGCGTACCGCCAGTGCATGGATGTATTCCATCAGATGCAGATAGGATGCACGCCCCTTGGAGGCGATCCATTCCTGCTTGAGTTGCTCCGGCCCCGGTACCTTCAGCAGCGATGTAGGGCCGAAGGCGGAAAGTTTTCCGGTCGGCAATGGGTGGGCTTTGAGCCAGCTCGGCGAGAGCCAGTGTCCCGTCCGACCGGCTTTGAGCCTTGCCACCAACCCGGGAGACACCCGCCCCGGATTAATCTTCATCTCTACCTTAATAGCCCGCAGGTGATACGGTGCCGTGTTGGGCGCACTGGCCCAGATTCCGCCGATGACCTGAGCATTGGCGTCCCATTGCGACATGGGCGGCACCCCCGCAATGGCTTCAATGGTGCGCAGGATATCAACCTGAGAATAGGGATGATCAATCAAAACCCCGCGCTTCACCCAGGGACCAACGACCAGACCCACAGACCGGTGCGGCGACAAGTGATCGGCACCGGACTGCGCGTCATCCTCGGTAATAAACACCAGTGTGTGCCGCCACGACTTCAACCGGGAAAGGGCGGCGACGATCTGCCCCGTGGCCTCATCGTTATTGGCCACATAATAATCCGGTGTGTAGTATCCCGGGCTGCGACCGGCGGTGTGGTCATCGGGCAGCCAGATGTACATCATCGTCGGCAGAGAAGAACGGTGGCGGGCGATAAACTTCCTGACAATTTTAGCCCGATAGGTATCGAGCAGAAAACGATTCCAACCCGGAAATCGGTTGGCGATATGGGTCTGCATGGCGGGGGAAATATTCCCGATTTCACTACGCGAGACAAATTCGCCGAAATCCTTGAACGGCACATGATGATGGAGCAGATCATTAAATATGAACATACCGTCGGGATAGGATATCCAAGGGTTGGCCCATCGGCCGAGCTTGGCAAGGTCGGTATAGTCGGAATAGGGATTGTCGGTTCCGCCGAAGCCATCTTTTGATGTAAACGCACTTCCAACCAGCGGCTCCGTCCAGCCCGGGTTTTCCGACAGTCCGCGACCGGAATAATACATAGGCCAGGTGCGCTGGACGAAATCACCATCCTCGCCGGAGGTGGTCCATTGATGCCCTTGCGCCGTCACTTCGCCATCCACTTTATAATTCACCATCAGTCCAAATCGATTGGCCAGGGCGTAAAGGTTGGGCAGTTCGCGCTGGTTGTAAAGGTCGAGTTTCGGGTCGGCCCATTGGCCGGCACGGGAATAGGCACCAAAATCTTCATCAAAGGTTTTATTTTCCCGCAGAATGAAAACGACGTGATGAATATGCTTGTGAAGCCACGCTGCCGCCGAGGCATTGGCCGCCGCCAGGCGGGTGCGATCGGCTGCCGTCATGCGCAAGTCGGAAAGCGCGGCATGGGTGTAGCGTGGCAGTTCGCCTGGCAGATGTTTGAGAGAAATCATCTGCAGGGTTCCGGGTATGCAGTCACCCACCCATTTGCCGTGCGGATTCGGGCCGAAACCCACCCCCTTGGCACTGGTGATAAGGAGCTTGCCATAGCTGACCGTCGCATCCGTCGGATACCAACCGGTGGGGATCAGTCCGAGGCGTTTTCCGGTGGCGGTGCTCAGGACGGCCACATCATCATTACCGGCGTTGCAGGCAAAAAGCCAATGGTGCCAGATGGCCAGCGCATCGGGAAACGTGCCGGGCGGGGCACCCTGATAGGGCAGATCGGGCACGGTGCGGATAACCTTGAATGTTTTAATACTTATTTCCGATAGTGTGTCCGCGTTGGCACAAGCCACCCACACGGCATGCTGGGGCGTATCGTACACCACGGCCGTGGGGTGTATACCCGGCAGCCGATTGTGCGGGCCGGTTGGCGGGCCGATCCGCACCACCGCGCGCGTCTTAAGATTCTTCTTCTCAATGAAACGCACGGAATCTGCACCCCAATCGGTCACCACCGCATAACGGCCGGCGGTCACCACTTGGTAAGGATAAGAGCCAGCGTTGGCGTAGCTGGTCTGGCCCGAGCGCAGGTTAATCTTCGCGATGCTGTTGCTCAACAGACCGGTAACAAAAGCCAATTTACCGCTGATAGCCGCAGAATCGGGGTAAAAGAGCGGCGCGCCCGGCGGCCCCTGATATTCATACGGATATTGTGTATGGGGAAAACTTTGACCTGTAAGAGGAAATTTACGAATAATCTTGAGTTCATCGCGCGTAACTTTAACAGCGAGCAGATTGTCGGAAACGCCACCGGCGGCATAGATCATGCCGTAGGGGCCTTTAACCAGACTTTGGAACAGATTTTGGTTGGTGATGATGTTGGGCAACTTGAGTTTGCCCCATACCCGCCTGTATTTCACGAAATGCAGCACCATATTGGGATGCAATTTCTTGTTATACCCCTGCAGGGACGAAATCGCCGACGCCCCCGCCGACTCCACCACAATCGTTCCATGTTGCCGCACGACCCCGACTGAAAAATTGGCGGTTTGAACGACCTTCCCCACAGGGGCGACCATCCGGCCATCCGGCAATTCATGCGTCAATGCGGCACCGCAACTCGCACCGACCGTTGCGAGCGAGAGGCCAGCGACAAAAGCCACCGCCACAGATCGGGTTTTTGCATTTTTCATACGGTGATAATGTGATAATCGCATGTCGCTCCTTCTGCCTGGATGAAAATCTATCGGCGGAATATCAACCATAACCGCCCGAAAGTCTATAGCTGCAATCTTAACAAATGATTTGCGTTTGGTTATGTTTTGCTATGTTTCGGCGACGATGGCCCGTGCGCGTTGGCCCTGTCGATATGACGCCGACGGCAATACGCTGCGGAATATGCGGTGTGCCACCCCCAGCAGGAAAGCCGACGGGGCTGGGAATTATTGCTCCCACATGTACAAAAAGTCAGGGTGCAGGAACGTTGACATGGCCGCTCCCGAGAGATTTACATTGACCATATTGATGTTGCCACCCTTTGCGCCCAAAGCACTTTTCGCATAGACCGAACCCACGTTACGCCCATCACGCTTGTAAAGCACAACGGTAGCATGCCTGATGTGCGCCAGCGCCTTGGCTTTACGAATCGCAGCGTGCAAACCACCCAGCGCATCAATCATGTGATAGCGCAGCGCGTCGATACCCGTCAGCGGGCGACCGTCGGTCAGCATGGGCCACAACTTAGCCTTTACCATCGGATGTGAGGTTTTGACGATCCGGACAAACCGCGCAAAAAACTCTTTCACAAAACCCTGGATTATTTTTTTCTGAGAGGGCGTCATCTTGCTGAATGGCGATCCGGTCTCCTTATTCGGACCGCTGGCAAACGCGGGGGCCGTTACGCCGAGATATTGCAACGTGTGACGAAAATTGAACAACTGCACAATAACACCAACCGAGCCGGTAATGGTGGTCGGGTAAGCCATCTGATAGTTGGCACCACATGAAACGTAGTAGCCGCCGCTGGCGCAGACATCCATCATGGACGCCACCACCGGCTTATGTGTCTTTCGTTCAAAGCGCTTCAAGGCGTTGTACATAATGTTGCTGGCCGTCACCGTGCCGCCGGGCGTGTTCATCCTTAGCACCACGGCTTTGACGCGGGGGTCTTTGGCGATGGAATGCAGGGTTTGAGCAAAATCGCTGACCGGATTATGCGATGAACCCAACCACGATGCCGTTGAACCATCCAGCAGCATGCCGCTGACATCCACTATCGCAACACGGTTGCAATTAAACCACTGCCGACTTTTGTGCACCACATGGGGCTTGACACGAGGATTGACCGGCACCAAGGATATCTGCAAGGCGCGGTCGCCGCAGCCGGCCATCGACAGGCAGCCCACCAGCAGGGCCAAAACCGGAAGACCGACTGCCACACGCCTGCGGAGAGATACAACGGCATGGTAAAGGGACGGAAAATTGGACATCATCAACCTCGTGATCGTTCAACAATCTGCATCAAATTTCCCTCGCAATCAACGAAGGAAATTAACCTTCCGCCCCCAACGGCCTGCACCACGGCACCAACAAATCCTACGCCATTGGCAGAAAGATGTGCATATGCTGCATCAAAATCATCGACCCGCCACGCCACGTGGCTGATGCCCGGATCATGGCTGTCGCGCGGCCGACGCACATGCTCATTACGCGGCATAATTTCCAGCATCATGCCGCGTGTTACGCCCTCCTCACCGGGCGGCCCAACCAGGTAGGTACGCTGTCCGGACGGATTCTGCGGTTCCGTCTGGGCGGCAACCACCAGACCAAGCATCCGCTCATACCACTTTACCAGCGATTGGGTATCGTCGGCAGCAATTGCGACATGATCCAAGGCGTCTATAAAATTCATTTGCATGACTGCATCCTGACCGCGCTGAATGCCCCCGGCCCACTGGGTGCCAAGGCAGGTACGGGGTCAATCGAGATCATACTTCCTTGGCGGATATCCACTTCATCATCCTGCGGAGGTGCTTGCCCACCACTTCAACCTGCGAGTTTTTGTCCGCCTCGTAAAGTGCATTGAATTTGGGTTTGCCTGCCTTGTGTTCGGCCATCCACTCACGGGCAAACTGCCCGGAGGTGATTTCATCAAGGATTTTTTGCATTTCCTTTTTAGTCTGGTCAGTGATGATGCGCGGGCCGCGCGTCAGATCGCCATACTCGGCGGTGTTGCTGATGCTGTAGCGCATGTAATTGAGGCCACCCTGATAAATCAGGTCCACGATAAGTTTTACCTCGTGCACGCACTCAAAATAGGCCATTTCCGGCGGGTAACCGTTCTTCACCAGCGTTTCAAAGCCGGCCTTTATCAATGCCCCCAAGCCACCGCAAAGGACGGCCTGCTCACCGAAAAGGTCGGTCTCGCACTCATCCTTAAACGTAGTCTGGATGATGCCCGCCCGCGCACCGCCAACGCCGTTACCCCACGCCAAAGCCGTTTGAAGTGCCTTGCCGGAGGCGTCCTGCGCCACAGCCACCAGGCACGGTACGCCGCCCCCTTTTACAAATTCACTGCGTACCAGATGCCCCGGGCCTTTGGGGGCAATCATCACGACATCCACATCGGGTGGTGGAACAATCTGTTTGAAGTGGATGTTGAGCCCATGTGTGGCACCAAAGGTCTTCCCGCCACGGAGATTGGGGGCAATCTCTTTTTCGTAAATTTCGGGTTGCAATTCATCGGGCAGTGTGACGATGATCAGATCTGCGGCTTTCACCACGTCGGGGATACTCATCGGCTCGAAGCCGTGCTCCAGCGCCAATTTACCATTGGCGGAGTCCTTGCGATTGGCCACAATCACTTTGATGCCGCTATCGCGCAGGTTCTGGGCGTGAGCATGCCCTTGGGAACCGTAACCGAGCACTCCCACCGTTTTACCCGCCAAACCGGCAAGTGGGGCTTCATTTTCGTAGTAAATTTTCAGAGACACTGGATTGGAGGACATGTCTATTAAATCCTTAACCGACTGACAAAACATTCAACCCTAAACAAGCGGTTGAGAATACAGGCAGCGGGATACGGGGTCAAACGAACGGCGCTTCCCTTCATACCCGGGCCTGGGCATTTTTCCGGGCGAAGGCGTTTGTTTTTCGACGTCCCAACTTATCGGCGGCACCGCACGCGCCAACGCATCCTCAATAAATTCGGTAATCGCACGCCAAATTTAGCCGCGGGCATGGCGCACGCGTGACGATGCATGACCTATCCGCGTGCCCGGCGGGGCCGCACTCCGTGGCACCCGTAGCGCGAACGTCTCGCCGTTTATAATCCCCGGCGGCATCATATCCCCCAGTTTTACGCCATCGCCGGGCGATGGGCGCTAATCGCAATGCCGAATTGCGGCCCCTGTGACAAGAATGTCACATCCGCCACCCCATTTAGCCGCGTGCATGGTGCACGCGTGATGATGCATGGCCCCGTCCGGCCGCCCCGTTTTTCAACACAACGTGCGCCAGGGCCACATCGCCACCCGATTATTTTTGCATTAACTACGACCATCAACCGGCCTCAAAACTGGAATCAATAGTCCGCAACATAACCTGCCGGGGCCGATTTTACCGTCGGTACCCACCACAACCATGTTTTTCATCAAGCGTAACCAATTCGCTGCCCCTCCAACCTGACCTTATCTACGCGATTTAGCGACGCGGGAGGCGGGCGGCAAATGGCTGATTTTGTTACCCGTCGAGCCCCCGGCGGCTCTCGATGCCGGCCGGACTCGGTACACTATCGGTAGCGGGCCATGCATCTCAAGCAGGCCGGGCGTGTGATGCTCGATCGCGAGTAACATCCCACGCAACACGATGAGCACAGGGATTGCGCTGCAAAAAAGCAACTTGCCGGCAAGGGTGCGCCGCCGCAACCAGCCCACCAGCCACGCGAATACCTGCAGGGCGGTCAGGGGAATGGAAATCAGGACTCGCAGCCACACCGGGGCCCCCCAGAGCCCCGCACCGCCGAAAGCGACGAGTGCCATTTCAGTAATGGCTGTGCCTGCGAGAAGCGCCGTCCCAAATGCGACCGTGAAGGGCCATCTTCGCATATCCGAGTTGCCCCCAGATTACAGCCCGAGCACCAATCTGGCATCCTCAGAGGATTGGTAGCCCGCCGGAGTTAATAACTGTCGCCGCGAATAGCAAGCAGGCTGCCCATACGAGCAGCGACAGGCACACGGCAACGATCCATTCGCGTTTCTGGTTAAACCTTGGTGCCAAATTCGTTCCTCCACCGTAGTACGATACCCAACGCACAACTAAACTGCGGCTTGCAAATACACCACTCTTACCTTACCGCAATGGTCGTAAAGCAGGAAGGTGTCGTAGAACGTTAGTATTTTCGTCACGTCGCTCACCCGAGGCCCCGCTGGAACGCTTACCCCCTTGGCACCGACGTTTATTTGCCCACTGTAATAGTGGGCGTAGACCCCTTTAACGACGAGAAGCACGGCGTGGCGATCGCCCGGATCCGGGATCACTTCGGTTCCCAGATCAAGGCGGTAGCCACCCCCGACCGACAAATACCCCAGGGATCCGCCCTCGGGACCCGGGCTGTACCTGCCGTTGAAAAGGCTCGATACGAAGGGCGTGCCGTCATCGTCCCCGTAGCGGAAACTATATTGGTAATTAAGATGGAGGTGTGGAGGGGCGATGATCAGTCCGGCATTGATCGGGCTGAATTCGCGCGACGCTCTGAAGGTATACACCTTTTCCCCCTCCGCATCCACATTTCCCACCGGGCTGCTTTGGACGTACTCGTAAAGATTGATTCCGCCTTGGTAGCCGATCGGGTCGCGGGTAAGCCAGCGGCCTAATGTCGGCAAATAATACCGGTTCCGC
>JAKAEB010000094.1 GCA_021818445.1 Planctomycetota bacterium | reverse complement strand
TGGAAATCACCACCAGCAGCTCAATGAGGGTGAATCCCTGATGTTTTTTGGGATTTTTCATAAAAGCACCTCCTAAAAAAATGCTTTGCGGAATTTTCCTGTCACTTGCACTACAGCCCAACGCAGGCCCAATGCGTTTGCGACACACGTATTCACTTTTTCCGTCACACGCCTCCCCGGAAAGGACGCGTTCTAAATTCAACTGTACGCCCCCCTTCCAGAGCTTAAATCCATTTGCTGAAAGAAGTTTACACGATGTTCGAGCAAATGTCAAGAAAAAACATTGCGCTAGTTATCATTAATTACCACTTAATTACCATAAACAAAAAAATCTGCACTTTTATTGGTTTTAAGGCGAAATTATGGGGCGAAAGCCTTGCAGTATTTTTATTTTTCATTCGTAATCATGGGGTATTGACAGTGGATTTCCGTGATAGAGTCAACGGCGGCTCTGCCAAAGATTGGCTTTTCAATGGGAGCTTCCCTTATTTATGCGGGGCCGATCAATGCCTCTGGCGGGCGGTTCGAGCCGGAACCGCAGGCCGCCGCCTGGCTTGAATCAGCAGGCCGCCGACGGCAAGTGACATTAACCCCAGCGTCGCCGGTTCCGGTACCGGCTGGGCCGAATAGCTATTGGCGGCGGCTTGACCAAGGGCATCATTGGGCATGATATTGGTGTTGCCATATAAAAACTCATAATCATGCCAGCCCGTAATATTCGGGTCAGCGGAGGTATTGGTTATTTCCATGCGCAGAGCATCATACATCACCCCCCAGGAATGATTGACACTTAAAGTGATGATATTGTCCTGCCCCGGCGCATTGAGATCGCTGGTATTCCACTGCAATGCCGCCCAGCCGTAGTAACCGGAAACACCGCTTCGCATCATCGGATCGCTGGCTCTGATATAATATGGATCCCGCATAATCAACTGGTGGCCGTTAAGCGACACAATTAAATCCGATTCCGCCGCCGCAAGCGCAATAGACAGTACCACATACTGCCCCTGTTCCTGCTGGGCGGCCGTAGTGGTGAAGTGCACCTGCCACGGCTGGCCGGTATACGTTGCGGGGCCGCCGGCGGCGTTGACATACGATGGAGCAATATATTTATATCCGTCTTTGGTTGTGTCAGTGCCGCTGGTGTACGGTGCGGCATACAAACCGGGATCAAAGGTTTGCCATTGGTTTGCGGGCCAGACATTCAGATTATTGGTGGCTGGCGTGCCGCCGACGGCGGTGGCGTAATATACCACCTTGCCCTGATTGGCAGCCAATTCCTGCCAGTAGTTGTAGGCCCCCGGATACGCCCGAACACTCTGGCCCGCGGCGTTATGACCGTTTTCAAATTCATTGGCCGAATGGTTGGGCGTGCCAATCGTCCAGATCGGCGCAGAAGTGCCAAAGTTTTCCGGAGTGAATTTCAGGTTGGCGGGTGTATCAAGCTGACCTTTCTGTGCCACCACACCGTCAACACGCATTTCACCCCATTGGCCCGATTGGTACACAGTCATACGGTACGTGCCGGGGTTTACGCCGGTTAATGTGGTGCTCCCATTTTGATTTAGATAACCCCAGTATTGATTCCCCGTGCTGGAAGTCTGAAAATCTTTGTTCGGATCAGAGAGCACCACCACATTGTTGTTGCTGTTACCGCTCCAACCTTCCGATCCGGTGGATACATTCGCCTGAACGCTGCCGCGATCAGCGGCGGGCACGTAGCCATTTTCCTGGAGAACCCCTTCATTGTTGAAGACGGAATCAGCGGTTGAAACGCTGTTCAACGCGGATTGATACATGGCATTGATGTTGGGTGTGGCGGAATCCGCTGTGGCAAACTGCAATTCATACGCGCCGAACAATCGCGTGGTGTTGACACCCGCCGCGGGCGTATAGCCCGGCCCGCCATAGTGGCCGGAGATAAATTCATCCAATAACTGCGGCGTTACCGGTCCGCCGGAGACGATACTTTGCTTTGTTGGGCCGCCGGTGAGTGTCTCGGTACTGGGATTGACGAACCAGGCGGACACCGGCTGGCTGGAAGAACTGCTGTATTCGCCGGTGACCGTATGGTATTGTTCATAGGTTGCAAAGTCATATTTGCCCAGGAAATTTGGATCATTGGGATTACCCGTGGATTGGCCGGAACCGGTGTAGTCAATGACTTCCGGCAACACCTGCCGACCCGGATTTTGCGTTACAAGATTGTACTGTGCCTGCTCACTGGGCAGCGTGTACTGGAATGTGCCGAGATTATTGGGGCCGGTATTGGCCTGGTAAAGCGAATTAAAGAGGGTGTCACCGGCTTTGAATATAAACTGCCCCTGCCCCAGTGTCTGAACTGGCGCGGTGGCGGCGTGGGTGAATACCGAATACATGTAGATATCCGGACTATTGGGGGTCAACACCCAATGGGTTTGAATGCCAAAGTAGCCGCTGCTGCTGGATGGCGCGGTGCTGGTCCAGATATCCAGATAATGATTGGAATCCAAGTGATAGGAGGCAGAACTGCTGCCGTAAAGAATGCCATTGGGACCGTCATATTCTCCATAAAGCTGGGGAGCGGCATCGTTGGGTGGCGTATTGGCGGTGTTGAAAATATTGGTGGTTTTCCCGTTAAGCGTCACGGACAACTGGTTGATTGCACCGCTTCCGGTATTCATCCCCAGCGAAATGATTCCGTTACTGGCCGTCCACTCGCTGGTGTTAGCCGTGTTAATGGTCAGTCCGGCCCATGCTGGCCCGGTTCCGGTGGCAGCAGCCATTGCGGCAGCCAGGAGCAACCATGATGGCTCGTGGAATGCTGATCGGTATTTGGTCGTTTTGGTCGCGAAAATCATGATTCCGATTCCCTCAGTGAACGTCACAAAATCCGAGCCGGGGGACGTGAATACTCGTTCCCCCGGCCCGGATATTAGGAGGCAGGATGTAATAAATCTGGCATTGGCTCAGGCAGTCTTACGACGCCGCAGCAGTAGCAGGCCAAGGCCCGCAACACCAAACAGGCCGAGCGTGGCGGGTTCCGGTACCGGTGCGGTGCCGGAAAGCGTAATGCTGTTGGCGTTATAGTTGACCTTGTAGGTAGAAGCCAAGCCAATTATCGATCCGAACGTACCAGTCAGAGTTCCGGTAAACGTCGCAATGGTGTAGGTGCTGCCGTCAAAGGCACCGCCAATATTGACCAGATCCAATACACTATTGGCACCCAGGGCAAGGTTACCTACCGCGCCGGTCGGAGCCGTGATCGCCAGAAGGCTGCTTGAACCCGCGGCACCAAGATTAATCATCAATGTGCCGTTGTTCGTCACGGTACCCCCGGGTGTCGTGGAAGTCGTAAGACTTGTCATGCTTACGGGTGCTGTGGTGTTGGCACTGATTGTAAGGGTACCGATACCACTGTTTACACCCGGATCACCTGGCATTAAAACGCCGTTGTTGGTCACGATGGTGTTGATGGTTCCCGTACCGGCCAAGGTGCCTCCCGTTCCCGCAGCCAGCGTAACGGTTTGTGCCGCTGCATTATCGCCAAGGGTTGTAATTGCAACTCCCGGCGCGTCTACCTGAATGGAGGTGTTAAACGGAGCCACCCTCCCGTCGACAACCAGTGTGCCGGAATTCACCTCGGTCATGCCACCGAAGCTGTCCACAGATGTGGATGCAAGTGTCAGCGATCCGGACCCAACCTTGTAGAAGTCGGTGGTTTGCCCTATTGCGCCTGACAGCTTGCCTCCATAGGTCGTGTTGGCGTTGTCCGCTCCGACCACGTACTCCAAATTGAGGTTGTCCGTGGAACTGGGGGCGTAGCTGCTACCCATCAGCGTGGAATATTGCGAACCTTCCAATCCACCGAACTGGAATACAAAACCGAAGCTGTGGAAATTCCCGTGGATGTTTCCCACCGTCAACGGACTGGCGGAGGTGCCGTTCAGGTTGACAGTTCCGCCCACATCTATGCCACGGAGCCCCGCGTTGCTGGAAAGGCCTGCGATCCAGAGATCGGCTCCGGTCTGGCCGAAAGCATTGGTGGGGTTAATATTAAGTGTGCCAGTGAAGCCCGACCAATTGCCGGCGATTTCATCGCGCACATATTGAACCCCCAGATTAAGGGTTCCGCTGCCGGTAACGGTAGAAGTCGGGATTGCGGCGGATGTCGTGGTTGCGGCGGCACCATTATCTCCAACATTTTGCCGAGGTCCCATATTGATGGTCCCTGTTGCGCCTGCTGCAATCACCAAGTTATTTTCAAGGGCGGGGGCATACTCACCTGATCCCTGGGTTGCGATGTTCAGCGTGCCACTAGTACCTCCGAAGGTAATTGCACCGGTTCCAAACATCGTGCCAACCTTAGATCCGTTCGGCCCGCCGCTGCTGCTGGCACTTACAGATCCGTTGACGGTCCCGGCGCTAAGTGTACCACCGTCGATAGTTGTGCCGCCGGAGTATGTGTTGTCTAATGAAGTGGATGTCGTGTAGCTTCCGTAGGCCGTACTGCTCACCAAGTTTGTGCTCGCCATGGTGACCGTACCCGTAAAGCCTGAGGCGAGGGTTAGCGAACCACTTCCCTGGATGCCGGGAAGGAATTGGTACCCCCCCGAGGTGAGGGGTGTGCTACTTGAAATAAAGAACTGGTATGCAGCACTGCCTCCTGTAAATGATACGGAGCCGGGCGTGACGCCGCCGCCCGCGGTGACGCTGCCGATGCTGATGTTTGGGTTAGCCCCGGTACCGCCAAACACCACATCCGATCCATCGCTGTACGCGACGCCGTTGGTTGAGGTCGTGGTGTCATTCCAATTAAGGGAGGTTCCATCCCAGTTGGCGGTGGAGGTTGTGGTCGTTCCATAAGTGGCGCTTCCCGTCGCGCCAGCAGCGCCGGTCCACACCAGAGTGTCGGCGTTGGTGACGCCCGGGTGGATAACTCCAGCCCCCAGACCGGCCGCGGCAATTGCAGCGGCACCGAGAAACAGTTGATTGTATTTGCTTAACATACGAGCTACTCCTGATTGTTTTTTTTGAGACTCGGTTTCGCCGAACAACACATTCCGCATCCGGTCTCTCTCATCATTAATCTTTCAGAACAACCTTCCGTCCTCCCCGCATTGTCGCTAAAACCATTCACCGCCTTTCATTGCTCGCAATCTCCACGATTCCCGCATTGCGATGCCATTAATCCACCATACATGTATTCCGCGATACATCCGCCAAATTGTCACGGTTGCTGGAAATAGGAGCCTTGCACGAGGGTAGCACTGGTGTGCAGCAGGAGGTTGTACGGATGAAGGGTTCCAGCTTTGATCTCAGCGACGTGGCCATCACAGAACACAGCATTGGCAACGCCTGAAAGCAGGTTGCCGTTCTGCTCCATATGTCGAAAACGCATTCCAGTGCGGGGGATGTTGTAGGTTGTCGCGTCCTGATCTTCCTGCTGAAAGTTCACCTGCATATCCGCAGACGGACTGTACGCTCCCTTCACCGCGTAATACACGTCGTTAGGGTAATACCAGTAAAAGTCCCACGCGGTGTCGCCGACGTAGGGGAGGTTGATATCCCCGTACATGACGATTTGTGCTGGGCGGTCAACTTTCTCAGTTTTCAAAGTCACCACCTGATCGGCCGGCGGACCATTGCCCGGCTCTGACTGACAGTTCCAGATTACGTTTGGGTTGCATCCGTAGGAGATGTCCCACTGATGGCCCAACTGTAACGGCGATCCTGGATCCAAAAACAGGCCGGCAAATTTCTGTGCGAAGCCAGCGTCCTCATTATTCGGCAGGGCATACGACTGGGTGCCATTGAAACCCAACAGGCCTTTTGGCCAAGCCTCATTGTATGGCGCGACCGGCGGGCCAGCGTAATACGAGAATAATGCATTGACCCAGAAGCCCTGGCGGTAAACCGGCGCACCGACGCTCCCGGCTGGCAGGAAGTCCTCGTTATTCTGCGCGTACTCGGCAGTAAGTTGCCCCAGTGAACGAAGGCGTGCAGCACATGAGATCGTATTGGCCTCGTCTTTCGCTCTTGCCAGCGCTGGCAATAACAGAGCGATGAGCAGCGCGATGATGGAAATCACCACCAGCAGTTCAATGAGGGTAAATCCCTGATGTTTTTTTTCCGGGCTTCCCATAAAAGCACCTCCTGAAAAAATGCATGATGCAATTTTTAAGCCGCTTGTGTCACCGCCCAACGCAGGCCGGTAACCTTTCGCGACAGATATTCAATTTTTTAAACACACGCCAGACTGGAAAGGCGATTTTCAATTTACTTGACCGCAGCCTTGCCAGCTATTCAATTTACTTGCTGAAAAAAAGTTTAAATCATTTGATAGCAAATGTCAAGAAAAAAATCACAATATTTATTTACCATTTACCACTTAATTACCACACGGGCGAAATTCGCTGTTTTATTGGGTTTTTTGAAGATATTCAAAAATATTTTTTCACGAAGAATTGGTAATTATAATGATTTTCAGTGCATCGGGATGCCTCACAAATGCTTACATCGCACCAAATCGGAAAAAAACAGGGAGCACCGCGGATGGCGCGGATAACGCGGATAATGGATGATGGGTTTCATTGAATAGACGTACGCGCTAAGGTCCGGGGTTCCACGCCTGCTTGAGCGGTTGCGTCACGAGCAACGACACGCCCCCCATCGTATCCGCGGCATCCGCGTTATCAGCGGTCTTTCTTCCCCGGCC
>JAKAEB010000044.1 GCA_021818445.1 Planctomycetota bacterium | reverse complement strand
CCGTTAAGCTTGGTGGCAATCACGACCTGCTCGCGTGAAATACCAATCTTCCGCACAGCGCGACCAAGTATTTCCTCGCTGACCCCATTGGAATACACATCGGCGGTATCGAAAAAATTAATGCCGCTTTTCCATGCCTTTTCAATAAACGGCAAGGACTCATCTTCTTCCAGAACCCACTGCCGCCACTTTTTACTGCCGTAGGTCATCATACCCAGGCAAATACGCGAAACGATCAAGCCGGTGCGGCCTAAGTTGGTGTACTGCATCATTGACTCCTCATGGCCATGCGTTCAACAGAACATTACATTCACAACATTTACAAGGGTTATCAAGTTTGGCCTGAGATGTCAACCGGCCGCCTTCGTTTTATTCGATCAATGAAGGAAATTCAGCAAAGCCCATTTAAGCGACTCTGCCCCGTGACAATTGAACAAAATGAAAGGCCGTCTGTACAGCGGCTAATTCTTAAGTGGCCGGATAAAACCTCGGGGAACAGTCTGGTGACCGACCGGAATGGGATAATTTTTTCCCGCGAGCTTTTTTGCCGCCCAGATACAGGCATAAGTGGACGGGGCCGGATCGGGTTCAATGGCAAATGATTCTATCGAGCTCAGTGCGGGTTTGTAATTCATGCGGGCCAAAGCCACGGCCGACATGGCTCGCACGCCATCAATTTCCGGGGGCAGATTGTAGGCATCATTGAGCCGGGCGAGCAATTCGCGGGCAATGGTCTTATCCGGCTCATTGGCATCAATTTTACCGATCGCCCAGATAGCTGCCTCACGACTGCGGTTGGAGTAAGGCCCGAACTGCGGAATTAACCTTACCAGTGTTGGAAGCGCCGGTTTGTATTTCAATTGCCCCAACATACAAAACGCCTGCGACATCGTCTGGGATTGCAGCAGGACATGGCCACTGAGCGCAATCGAATATTGGCCGGCCATAGCGGGGCCACCGGGTATTTTTTCCTTTGCCAGCTTATCATTATACTGTTTTTTTAATTTAAATTCATGGGCAAGAATGCGTACAGCTAAATGATATACGACCGGTGCTTCGTGCACCGCTTTTAAGCGCCGCAGCGTGATTACGGCGGCCAGCACTACGCGATCGGACGAACTGTGAAGCAAACGCGTACCTGGGGCAACAGCGCCACGAATCTTCAGCCGCCCCAGAATGAGAAGTGACTGCATCTGAGTCTGGGCATTTAATCTGGTCGTTGGTACTCCGACGCGAGCCATGGCATCTGAAACAACCAGACGGCGCAGATCGACACCTTGCGCCAGTCGGGTTATGGCCATGCGGGCATCATCACTGATATAAGTGCGCATGTCGGCAAGCTGGCTGAAGAGTATTGGCAGGGATTGTGCAATATCCGCCCGAAGCGCAATAGCGGTCACCGCATGCCGAACACTGGCAAGTTCGGCATGGCTCAACCGGGCAGCGAGTTTACCGCCATCAAATCGTATAAATTGACGCGACATTGACACGCTCCGGTCAATCCGTCGCAACGCGATGAGGATGACGCTGGAGCGATTGGCCAGGCAAAGATGGATGATCGCAGACGCTCGCCCTGTGCCCAAGGTAAGGATGGCGTTAATAATCTCATCAACGCGACTGGCACCACGACCGGACTGATTGCCGGCAATAATGTTAAGGTGTTCATTAGCATGCAGATGCGAAAGAGCCCGTGCCGCCGCAATACGCAGAATCACGGGGGTTCGCCGGCTAAAACATATTCGGGACAGCCGAGTGGCAGTTTTAACGTCGCCGCTGCGATCCAGTCCGCGAATCGCACTTCGACGCATTAGAATGGGCATCTGATCATCCGCAGCCCGGCTGGACCATAATTTTATAATAACATGGTTGCGGCTGCCGAAAAGCAGCGGGTCAATCGCCATGGCAAGTGCGGGCGAAGCTTTCTGATCAAGGTGAATCAGCGTGTCTGCGGCATGGCGGGCCAGTGACTTTCCAACGACGGCCAGCGCGGCAATCTGCGCCATCTGCCAGCGGATTAAGGTCTTTTTGGAGGCCTTTGCATTCATATTCCATTGACCGAGCGCCAAACGGTCAATTTCTTCAGTAAGCCCATGGGGAATGATCAGGCCAGCGCGCTTCTGTTTGGCAATTATCGCACATAACTGCGCATCGATAACTGGATTATTGTGTGCGAAGACCAGTTGCCAAAGATGGAGATAGCGAGGCGTAGCGCAGACATTCTCCACAGGTGCGGGGGTAAATGCGGGATCATGGAACATGGGATAATCCCACCCACGTGGATTGCGGGCCAGCAATGGACCGCAAGTCGTCAGTAGAGCCGAAACTGCTAGTATTGGTGCAATGCGTTTGAATCCGATTGTCAGGCGGCGTTGTGCAGGTAGAATCCTCACCAAACCATCCTTTGTAATCAATTTTATTCCCGGCATTTAATAATCCTCAGCGGGCCTTCGTCAATTGGCTGGTCCGCGCTGTCAGCACGATGAGCGACAGGATGATCAGTGCGACCATAAAGCCCCAATTCCATTGGATCACATTTAAATGGGCAAAGCCCGGCATATGCATGACGCCCAGCGCCGCTGCCAGTGGATTGAGGCGCAGCGCCATCGACACCGCGCCGGGTGAAAACAAACTTCCCCGCCCGAGCCAAACCAGCAGCGTGCCACCAAACAAAGCAAGGATCAAAGCGTAGGCAATGGCGGTGGCCGAAGCTGTTTTTCGGCACATGGAACTGATGGCCGTTGTGCCAACCACGCAGAGCATGGTCGTCAGGAGCAGTGTGATGAGGACTTGAAATATGCGGTGCGACTGCTGGGGAGATATCAGCAGTTGCACCAGATAGCCGGGCATGGTGGCAAGCAATAGAAGCAGCAGCGTGCGGATGACGGCAAGCAATTTACCTGTCACGATTGATACCGCAGAGAGGGGCGTCATTTGTAAGAGCCGCCATGAGCCATTCTGAATTTCTGAACTAATAAGTCCCGCTGCAAGACTGGGTGTGATCAATACGATAATGGCGATTTGCAGCACCACCATAAGCCCACCCATTAAATGGCCACTTGCCTGCATGGATCCGTAAGCGGTGGCCAGCATAAGCCCCATGGAAAGTACAAGACAGATGCCTACCAGGCGAGCCATCCACGACGATCGGCCAAACCGCGAGGCGCGAAATTCTTTCACCATGACCGGATTGGCAAAGCGGCCGGTTAGCTTTTCGCGGCGTTGCGGATCGAAAAACCACAGATACATGAAGCGACGATAGGCACGCACCTGAGAGGAGCGTTCATCGGTTATCTTTCCGGAATCGCGGGGGCGGTCAAATATCCGCTGGCCAAGACGCCGCATGGTAAGGCCGCTGCAGATGACAATGACCAGGGCCGCCGTGACAAGAAAGTGTTGAATATCCGCCGCCTTCCCTGATACCCTTCCGGTGGCGATAAGCCCCTGGAGTACAGGAATGGGCGATATGCTTGCGATGATCCGCAGGATATGCCCAACGGCTGGCGGTGCTGATTGCGGCACAAATTTTGCGGGAATGAGCGTGACAACAAAAATCGCAAAAATAATCGCATAGGTCAGGCGCAGTGCGGCATCGACCGACTGGCAGCGCGTGCTGATGTATAAGCCGACGGCGGTTGCTTCAATGGCCACCACCAGCAGAAGCAGATAGACGGGAATTATCTGATGGATAATGCTGACACCGCCCATGACGTAACATGCCACTGCCTCCGGCAGGCTGATGGCCAGAAGCAACAGCGGAAAACCGATGGAGCCAACGAATTTACCAATAAAAATCTGCCACGGTGAAAGCGGTGAATTAAGCAGAAGCGCCAAAGTGCCCGAACGTTTTTCAGTCACGACCGATGCGGCCGGAAAGGCGGGCACGATCACCATAAAGCCGGCGAGTAGCGTCCATCCGAAGATGGCAAGTACCTCCCGCGCCTGATCGCCGGAAAGATCAACACGGTTTGAATGGGGCCAGCGCAGAATAACCATGGCAGCTAACGCCAGCATCCACAAAATCTGCATCCAAAGGGCTGCAGGCTTGCGCAGTTGACCAACGCACTCGCGTGTGATGATTGGGTTACTCATGGCTTGGCGCTCTCCGCAGTCTGCCGCGTCACCGTCATGAACGCATCCTCGAGATCCTGTTGCAATTCGCGAAATTGGGCTACACGAATCTGGGCAGCCGTGAGCTTGGCGAGCAATACCGAGAGTTTGGCATCGTTGGCGGTCGTGGTAAATCGCAGCGTGCCCTCAGTGGGCGATGGCGTCACACCATCGATCCAATCTCCCTGTTCCTTGAGTAGTTCCTGGGTGGCGGTTACATCGTCTTCGGAAAGCAACTGCATTTCAATAATGCGACGAGTCTGAATTTCCTTCATGATCTCATCGAGCGGCCCGAAAGCTCGCAGCTTGCCGTGGGTCATCATGGCAACCACGTTACAAATACGGGAGAGTTCCGGCAAAATGTGGCTGGTAACAATGAGGGTTTTACCCTGGGCGGCAAGTTTCAACAGCAATTCGCGCATTTCCACGCGGGCAGTCGGGTCCAGCCCGTTGGCCGGTTCGTCCAGAATTAATACCGGTGGATCGTGGAGAAGAATCCGTGCAATCGCCACGCGCTGCTTCATGCCATGCGAGAGGCTTTCCACATAAAGATCCGCCATATGGGATGCGCCGGCAATCTCAAGGCATTCGTTGATTCGTTGGAGACGCGATTTGCGATCGATGCCAAAGGCCGCTCCAAAAAAATCAAGGTATTCGCGCACGCGCATATTGTCGTAGGCACCAAAAACGTCGGGCATGTACCCGACTAGCCGCTTGATTTTGCGGGTGTGAGTGGTGCAATCGATACCGGTGATGGATGCGGAACCCTCGGTTGGCCTGCTTAAGCCCACTAATATTTTAATCGTGGTGGTTTTTCCGGCACCGTTGGGGCCGATGAATCCCAGTATCTGGCCCCGCTCCAGATGTATATTGAGATGATCCAAGGCGGTAAAATCGCCATACCGTTTGGTCAGATTGACCGTCTTAATAACTGGTTCTTCCGCCATGTTACCTCTATTCTGCCTTGCCACGGATGGATACGCGGCCGTACAAAAAGTGCCAACTTGAACTCGGCTGTCGGGGGAAACCCACATGCAGGCGCAGCATGACGCGACCATGATGATATTCACCCGGTGTCAGCGGCAAGGATTTATCGATGACTCCCTGACCGCCCGAAAGTCTTGCGACAGGCGTCCATGTGCTGCCATTACGAATCGCAAGCGATACAGCCCGCCCGGGTGCGGCCAATGCAAACGCCACATGTACCCGCGTAGCAACCATATTGCGCAGCACACGGGGAACGGAAAAATCCATATAAACCCGTCCGGAAATGGTCATGTGGGCAATCCACTTATGGCGGTCATAATTGTATACGGGGGCGGACATTTGCCCGTGGGGTCCGCGCACAATCTGCAATCGCATCATGGGCCACGGGATGTCAACGGCTTGACCCGCTGCAGGCAAGTGCGGGTGAAGCGGCAGCACTACCAGCGTGCTGCAGAGATGTAATTTAGCTTTGGAGATGCGCCATGCCGGCGGAACTTCCCGTGACCAAGCCAGTAATTCCGGTGAATTGACAGGGTGTGCCTGCAATTCAGCGGCCGTAAGGGATTCCTCACGCTGGTTTTTTCGCGTTAAAAGCACGCCAGACATATATTGCCCCGCCGGCAGCACCTGCCCAGCACCGGCGGTAAAGGTAAATTGGCCTTTTTTTCGTGCGGCCGTTTTGAGGCCTAAAATCCCACTCGGCCCGGCGATGATTGGATGCTTCAAATCGTACTTGGATACGATTGAACCGACAAATCCGTTCTGATTCACACCAACGGTCGCGACAACCGGAGCCGCCACGTCATTTTGAAAACTTTTGTAGACCACGTCCACCACTTTCCCAGACGGTATCGTGAGGTGACGAACGGTGATGGCGTCCTGACTGGATGAATAATCAAAACGGCAATTTCTCTGCGCGTCGAGAAATTTATTCCAGCGTGTAATTGTGGCCCCCGCCACATGGGCGGACTCCGAGGTTTGCTGCGGTGCAAAAAGCGCCGCCTGCCCTTGGATAAAACTGCGATTGGCTGCAAGTGCAGCTATCTGAATGGCCGATTCACTCTGTGGTACCGGCCCACGCTCCAACTGACCAAATGCAAATAAGGCTCCAGATGCGATGAACGCCGCCCCGATGGCCAGCGCCCCCAGCAGGCCGCCCCTACCGCGACGGCCCAAGGCCCAGCCGCCAACAGCCACCACCAGAATCAACACCCCAAGAATAAGCACGATTGATTGACGGCTTGCCACGCGGTAGCCGATGGAATTGGCCGCCATATTCAAAGCCGATGCTGCGACGATGGATGGCGGGTTGGGCGCAAAAAAACTTCTGGTGGCGGGCCAAAGTTCCGACATGGCCTTGCCATTGGCGGCAACGAGTCCACGCCAGTGCATGGTGCTTAACCAAACCTGCCCGCGCCCCATGCGATAACGTACAACAACCGGCCAGTGAAGCGTTTTTACAATCACTTTTGCATGGCCGGCAAAATAACATCGCATAGGCTCGCCATGCGGCAACCTTACCTCGCGGTTGCGGCCGTGGACATCATAAGAATACCTTGCACTGCGAATGGTCTGCACGTAAGCCAGATCATATTTGCGGCCCAAAACTTTCCGCGCCAGTTGGCGGCTTGTCGCGTGCCCCAGGTCAATCCAGAGCCGTCCCCCACCGATCACCCAATCGCGCAGGGTTTGAACTTGCGGCCCGGTAAGTCGACTTTTAATTGAGCCAACATAAATGCACTGAATGCTAAGCAGCGGGGAGACAGTCAAGGGGAAATTGCGAATGGTCAGGTATGTCATCACCTTCGGCAATCCCATTTGCCGCCGCATGGCGAGAGCCACATTGGTAACGCCACTGGATCGCTCCCCCTCCAGCGCTGCCGTGCGCATCATTTGTAACTGCAAAAATTGATTCCCGCGCTTGCTGGTTCGCTGTCCCCCGATCGCGGCTGTAATGGGGATTGAGCGAAATTTGTGTACCCGCACTGGCGGGATCATGATCGGAAAAGCCCAGCGAAAGCGACTTTGGGCCGGCAACCAGACGGGTGTTTGGCATTTGATCCCGCCGTAACCCGGCACACTGGTGATGACACGCACCGTTTTTGCCTGCTTGCTTGTATTTTTAATTTGTGTGGTGACCGAATTTGTACTGCCCGGAGAGGAAGGACTTATTTGAGGGGAAACATAACTTATCTTGGTCGCCGCTCCAGCGCCGGCGGCTGTCGCCAGCACCATCAGGGCCGCGAGAAACCATTTGCGGCCACTTGTCGCCAACATGCATCCCCCGATCAAACGTACAGTGCACAGGCCTTGAACGTCAGTGCCGGTGCCTCGAAGAATTTCAAGACGCAATATGGTAGATGCATTGACGCTTGGTAGCAAGTTAATTTTTCAGCGAGGCATGCGGCATATGATGCTGCAGGTTTCAATTTCTGATGTCGCGACGCGTGCTCCCGACTGCAATTGGCTGCAAATTCCAACCCTGGGCGATGCGGAAGAATTAATTGATGTCGTTGGCAAATTCCCGGCGGTCGCGGTAAAGTCGGGACATGGAAATTCATCAGAACACCGGCGGTTTGGCGGCTACCAATGCTTACCTTATTGCGGACGAGAAATCGGGGCAGGCCGTTATAATTGATGCCCCACAAAATACCATTCTACCTTTGATAAAACTGGCTCAGCACAAGGGTTGGGATATACCTTTTCTGTTGCTGACTCATGGGCATTGGGACCATATCAGCGACCATAAGGTTTATACCGATCATTACCCCCACGGTAAGGTGCTGATTCATCAACTGGATGAAGCCAAACTCCAGAACCCTGGCTCGCGAATATTTCAACTGCCTTACCAGATCGCCCCGCGCTCGGCAGATGCCTACCTGCGTGATGGGGATGTGATTGAGGTGGGTGCATTGAATTTGAAGGCGATGTTTACACCCGGGCATTCACCCGGTCACTTGGCGTTTTACATGGCACACGAAAAGACGCTCTTAGCGGGCGATTTGCTGTTTGCCGGGTCGATTGGACGAACTGACCTGCCCGATGCCGACCCACAGGCCATGCAGCAGTCGCTGGCAAAGGCCATGGCTCTGCCGGATGAAACATCGGTGCGGCCGGGACATGGCCCAGCCACCGATATCGGCACGGAGCGGCGCAGCAATCCATTTTTATCGTAGCGGTGGGCGTGGCATTTGGCCGGGCGCTTTTCACCGCCGCTGTAATCGAATAACATCCCGAGCATATCTTACTTTCGGGAGCAGCCATGCGTGGGAAGACCGTCTGCACATTGGGTGTATGCTTGGGCATGTTCGGTTTGGCCCGACTGGCGCTGGGTGCCAATACCAGACTGCTGAATAGAATTCCCACCAGCAGCCGGATGGTGTTCTATCTGGCAAGCATGCAACGATTTGACCACCTGCTTGCGACAATCGCCCGGCATCTCGACAATCAGGATGGCGGCAACGACCAAATGGCGGTTCCACCATTGCAAACCGCTTTGGCATCGATGGGACTACCCGACGCTATCAATCTCGACGGCAGCGTGGCCATTGTGGTGCCCGGCAATACCATCGGGGTGGCGTTGGATAACGTGCCATCCATTTTTATTTTGCCGATATCGAAACGCAAAAACTTTTGTCGCGACACATCCGCCAAATCGATCGGACACGGTTTTTATCAGGGTGAAATTCGCAATTTTGATCTCGGCATGCCGCATACTGAAAAATTCGTCTTCCTTTTCGCAGGGCACCACGCGCTGTGTGGAAAGACGGTCAAATCGATTGCCGCATTTGAACACGCGCAGCATCACCTTTCGCCATCGCAGGTTGCCGGGGTGGCGAACGTCGGCACCCCGCTGTTATCGGTGCGGCTGAATATGCCGCAAGAGGCATTTGAACTTCGGGCGGGCATTACCGCGATGATCGGTATGCAGGGCCAGTTATTGGGACCAAAACCCAAGCCAAGCCTGCGTACTATGGATTGGCAGCGTTTGGAGGGCTCCCTTATCAACCAAACCGAGTCATTGACGATCACGCTAAGCCAGCAAGGCAGGGTACTTATTTCGCACGTGCATATCACCGCCAAGCCGAATTCTGCCATGGCGCAACTTTTTGCCGCACAGCACACGCTGTCGGCCAGAACACTTAATGTTTTTCCGTTGCATCATTATTTGCTGGCCAGTGCGTGCGCCATTAATTGGCGTGCGGTTGACGAATTTGCCTCGCCCTTTTTTCAGCCGAAGTCCAAACCGGCAGCCGGAGCCGACAAGGGGCGCAAGTCGGCGATGGAAAAGTGGATATTTCCGTGGCTGATAAACCACATGTCTTCCTGCGTTTTGGTGGCAGCGGGCAAGCCAAATAACCCAACGGCCAGCATGCTGGCGCACTTCGACAGCCGTATTGCTGCGAAGACGATGCGATCGCACATTACGGCTCTGGAGGCCTTTTTGCCGGAGGGCAGTTTGATCGGTTTGAAGATAGGTAAGGTTGATGCCGACGGTGTGGCGTTGGAGTTGGGCAATGGCGGATCGGCCGATCAATACCGTGTTGGCAAGATTGATGACCGTTCATTACTGCTGGCAAGGAAAGATGATTTCCCCAAGCTGGCGAACTCAGTCGTCCGCAAGACCATAAGCCCCACGCGAACCTACCGCCGTCTGATGCGCAGTATGAAGCGTTACCTTTCACCGCATATGATTTTGGCGGTTTTCTACAGTGCCCGGGCGGCAACGGCTAACGCCCCGAAAGCCGCGACTGGCGCATTGGCTTTTCCGGTGCATCATCGGCCCCTGCTTTTTATGTTGTCGCGGGACGACAGGGGCATCGATGTGGACTATGTTATTCCGCCGGGTTTTATAAATTCGATCCAAGCCGGGGCTTTTTTACCATAACGGCTCTATTAAAAATAACCTCATTTTTTGGAGTGCACCCATGACCAAAAGTATCCGTAACTTTAATTTTGCATCATTGATGGCGCTGGCAGCTTTGGCCGTGGCGGCCGGAGTGGGTGTAACGGTTCGGCAAGCTAAAGCCGCGCCGGACGCCGCACGCACTGGCCCAAACGGTTCGGCCAGCGGAGCCATTATCGCTATGCGTTTTACCAATCCCAAATTGCTGCAAAGCAACTTGCAATGGATAGCCACACGCATTTTGGTTCCAGCCACTATTCCAACCATGCGGGCAATGGAAAGCGGCTTGGGCATTGCCGGAGGTTTGGATAATTCCAAACCGATCTACCTGCTGGTGGTACCAACGGGCGCGTCGGCGGCGACCATGCAGTCGGTTTTTATATTTTCGGCAGCGCATCCGCATTTGGCGGTATCTAAATTAAACCCGCCGGCACCCGTCAATGGAATGTCCATGGTGATATTGAAAAATGGCACCACTGGCTATATCGCCCTGCAAAAGCACACCGTGCTGTTTGCCACCCACCGGGAGTCGTTGCGTATGGTGCTTCAAAAAGCGCATGACGACTTGCCTGATCTAACCGGACGGGCGCGGCAGCTTTTTAATGGCAGCGACGTTTCAATATCGATGAATATACACCGATTGATCAAAATTGCGGGGCCGGCAATTGCGGCGAAAGAACGCATGATGGAGGCGCTGCTGAGAGCCAGCCCGCAGGGAGAGACATCGCAGCAAAAACTCGGACTGCAACTATTCAGAAAATTGCCCGGAATGATAGATGCGGCAGCCCGATCCGTAGTGGGCGGCATCATGGTTAAGAGGAGCGGCGTGGCATTTACCATGCTGGTACAACCGCCGGCGAAGGCACAATACGCGCATTTTTTGGTGCCTGTATCGAACATGCACCTATCGCCGGTAAAACGTTTGCCGGCCCTGCCTATGGCTATGGCGTTACGCATGCGAGCGCCATATGCTGCCACCGCCAAGGTGATTACCAATAAATATGAACAGTTGCTTGAAGGCATGAAGAACAGCGGCTCAACAGCAGCTTTGGCCGCCGAACTCAACATGTACAAATTCTTAGCGCGACATCCGGATGGTGCGCAGTTAAAATGGCACCTGTTTATGATCGCACCAACTCATGCACATGATCCGCTGCAGGCTCAGGTGCAGGATTTTAACGCGAAGCATCCCGGCAACATTTGCAGGATGCTTTTGAAAGCTGCAGTGCAGAGTCAGTTGGTTCAGCAGAATGCGAGCGCCAGCGCCACCCTGGTGAAGGAGACACCGCTTGTAATCGACGGCGTAACCTTTGAAAGAGCTGGGGTTCGCCTTTCGCCTGGAAGGGCGTTGACGCAGATGCCACGCGGAGATGTGGCGGTGTCCGTTTTTAATGACATTATCTCGGCGTGTTACGGAAGTAACACGCTTCAGATTGCGGTGGGGCATGTCGGTGATCGGGTCATTTCCGCGTTGAATTTGACGCCATCACAATTAAAATCCTACATAACTTATGTAAAAGGTGGTGGCGTGCTATCGGCCAAGTCTGCCGTAATAGTGCAAGCGCAACGGCATTTTCTGCCGAACGCATTTGCCGGCGGCTATTTTGACCCAGCGGTTCTGCTGGGGCAGTTGGCGGCAACGGTAAATGCCGATGCAGGGATGATGCGGAAGAAAAATGCCGTTCCGGTCGGCCATACGCCTTTGTGGGCGTTAAGCATCAGTTGCATGCGGGAGAAGCCGGAATATAAGATTTTTATCCCGACGGATTCGATGCGCGTTAGTTCGCAGCAGATACAGCGTATGTTTATCGCTGCCATGACCCTGTTTATGCAGTTTGAACACCCGGCCGCCGGTGCTTGACCATGTCGAAGCCATCTCATCCCGGGCCGGCTATTTTTAATAAGGTGCCAGGGTCGGCAACGCATATGATCCATCTGTCAATCAACCATTTGTAGCATGGGCCACATAAAGCTCGGCCGATTGCAGGCAGATTGGCGGTTGTTGGCCAATCAGTTGCGCCGTATTATTTGCACAAGTCGGTTTTGAAGGTGAGATCAGCGAAGTGACGCTATCAAGCAAAGACCAGCGCAATGACTACGAATTGATGGCTGCCTTGGCCGGCGGGGATCATGATGCCTTGTCGGCATTGTACGACCGCTATTCCGGGGTGATGCTGGCATTATGCCGCCGAGTGCTGGGAGACGCCTCGGAGGCAGAGCAATTGCTGCTTGATGTGTTTACTGAGGTTTGGCAACGTGCGGACCGGTACGACGACAGCCGCGGAGCGCCGCTGACCTATCTGCTGACGCTGTGCCGCAGCCGCGCCATCGATCGATGCCGCAGTCGTCGGAGCAAACAAGGCAAATGGGCGACGCATGAGACAGCGACCGATAATTCGTTGGGAAATGTGGCGGATTCGGGGAATCAACCGGCCGAAGCTTTGGTGTTGGGCGAACAGAGTCGATTGATTCGCCGAGCGATGGATTCCTTGACGGACGCCCAGCGGAAGGTGCTGGATTTGGCTTATTTCGACGGACTAAGCCAGAGCGAGATAGCCGAAGCCACGGGGATACCGCTCGGTACAGTCAAAAGCCATGTGCGGATGGCGCTCATCCAACTGCGACAAAAACTGCGTAATATGGAATGAAAGGGTTTAGGTAGACCACGTGCAGTGCGAGGAAGTACAAGAACTGATATATCTCCGGGCCGCCGGTGCCGCCGACCAAGCCGCATCAGCCGCTGTGCGGGAGCACCTCGCGTGTGGTTGCCTTGCTTGCCAGGCCGTCATGGCCGAAGCAACTTTGGCCACCGCGCAGCTACCTTTATGTTTGTCGCCATGCGCTCCGTCTGCGGCGGTTAAGGATGCGTTAATGCGGCGGGTTAAAGGTGGCGGTACAGGACATGGGGTAGAAATCTCGGCGGCTGCGCCGGATAGCAAGCCCGCGCCAAGAAAGATACTCATGTGGCCGCTGGTGATCAGCGCCTCGATCGCTGCGGCATTCTTACTGGTGGCTGTGCTGGGTTTGCAGGCCAACCAGCAACTCGCCAATGAACGCATTAAAGACATGGTGGCGCTGGCGCACCTGCGGAAAAGTTTTGCACGCGATACCGCACGCATTAACGCATTATCCGTCCGAATGCATCAGGCAATTGCTTTGGAACGAAACAAAATTACCGTTCTGCAGGCCGAGCTAAAAGCAGCACAGAACGTTGAAAAGATGATCGGCTCGCCTGCCCTGGAAATGGCATCGCTGCGTGGCACTGCCCCCATGCGTTCTGCCTGGGGCCGCGTGATGTGGAATGACAAGATGAAAATGTGGAAACTTTGCGCTTTTAATTTGCCGCATCTGCCGAAATCCAAAACATACGAGGTTTGGATGATCACAGCTCATGGAAAAAAGATGCCGGCTGGTCTATTTAACACTGTCGGCAAGACGCAATCGATCATGATGACACCCAAGGTACCCGCCAATCGGCATACCATGGCGGAGATTGCCGTGACCATCGAACCGGCGGGCGGGTCACCCCAGCCGACGGGCGCGGTGCTTCTGGCTGGTCGTATTGGATAGCCGATCCGCGTGAAGGCGGCCGATCAATCTGCATTTTTGCCTTCAATGACAAACAGCGGCTCGCATCGTTGACCGGTTCGTCATTGCCGTTTGGTGTTTGACTCTTCATCGACAACAACCTAAGGTACCGCATCGCAGGCGTTGGGATGATATTTTGCGGTGAGGGCCTCTTGGCATGAAGCAAATGAAGACTTGGATCAGCGCGGCCATATGTCTGTTTGGGCTATCGGCATTGGGTCATTCCGTGCGGGCAAGCAGCTATGAAACTCAGTACAACGCCCTGAACCGATGGACGGGCAATGAATGGTTCCAAAGCTGGAACGACCTGTTTTTGGAAAATTCCAGCCATGTGCGGAATGATTCATCACCAGCACAAATTGGCTGGGTACACAACGGCGGCCGCATTCGACTTGCCAACACCGGTCGTTACAGTCCGACTATCGCTTACAACAGCTTATGGATGCCGTTGAACACCAACAGTTCTCTGCTGCCACGCCAATTGGACAGCCAATCGATGTCGTTTGGGACGCCGATCGGACAGATAGGCAAATGGGGCATTGGGGTTTCCGTGGGTGCGGGGTACGCTGGCAGCGCGCCTTACAATGACCCGAGCGCCATTTACGGTATGGCACTGATCACAACGCAATACAAATTTAATCCACGCGACCGTCTGCTGGTTTCTCTCGACTACAACGGTAACCGCAGTTTCATGCCGGACGTACCCCTTCCCTCGATTGAATATGCCCATATAACGAAAAAATTTACACTTATTGCCGGCTTTCCGGAAGTTGGTATTGACTGGCGGCCGACACGGCGGCTGCGGCTGATGGTACATTATTATATTTATGATGACGGCACCGCCAAAGCAAGCTATGCGTTGTTCCCTTGGATGCGCATATATTCCAGTTTTAATGCCTCCAGTTGGGCGTTTCATGTGGATCGGTACAGTTCCGATCAGCGGCTGTTTTTTAACATGTCGCGAATAGAGGGGGGCGTTAAACTTATTAACTTTTCACACCATGCGAATCTTACCATTGGTGGCGGCTATGCTTTTAATCAGGCCTTCAGTCAGGGCTTTGATGGACGCAATGAGCGCCCGGTGGGCCAGATTGCCAACGCTCTTTACGCCCGCCTGCAGTTCAGCATCTCTTTTTAGTTTTTATCCGGTAACGGTACTCCGCACAGATTCTGCCGTCGCACCCACACGATTGCGGCAATTAATGGTAATTACCGTTTGACGTGATCATGGTAAATATTCTAAACTACCCAAAAGAGCGGTCAAAGACCTTGCGAAGGGTGTAGTTATTTTCCATTGCTTTTCCACCATTGAAAGCAGCTAGCCCACTGAGATGCCCTGGTTGTAGGTGGTGGAGGCGGATGCTACCCCCCTCAATTAAGACTCTGGTCGACCGCATTTTAGGAGCGTGTCTGATGCGGGTTTCGGTTGGGGCGTTTATTGCCCTTGTCGTACTGGTAGCAGTAATGCCTGGCGGCAAAACGGCGACAGCCGCGCCGGTTACCGTTCAGCAATCTGCCGGCCATATCATTGCCAAAAATGGCCTGATCAAGTTGATATTTTCCAAACGCCGGGCACGACTGGTTTCGCTTATCGATGAAATCGGCGGCCGTCATGAAGAATTGCTGGACCCGCAATTTGGCATGTATTTTGACGCCAACGGAGGGCGGCTGCATCGTCCGCGTCATTTTTCCCACGCGCCGCGTTTCAGAAGTTACTTTGTGCCGCTGACCGGCAAGGGCGTCAAGGTAATTCGCCATGGCGGTCGGTCGGTGGAGATCATATTTCAAGGGCCGCCGTCATTCTGGTTCCCATTTCGGATCACCGCGCATTTTGAACTTCGTGCCGGTCAGAGTGGGTTTTATGCTTGGATCATCTACCACCACGCCGCCGGTACGCCGGGCGGATCAATCGCCCAGACGCGATTTGTTGTAAAAGCCGCGGCCGGCCACAAGGTTTTCACTCATTGGGCGGTAGACCGGTACGCTGTGCAGTCACCGCTGATGGGCGTGCTGCCGGAGGAGAAAATTGTAAAGAAAATACAGGATGTCACGTATCTGCTCACCAATGGTCAGATATGGTGCAAGTATGATTATTGTCTTTTCAATTATCAGTTCTTGTGCTACGGCATGGCGGGACACAACACAGGTCTGTGGATGACGTGGCCCAGCACCGGCTTCCTTAATGGCGGGCCGTTGCGGCAGGAATTAACGGTGCATCAACAATCGCAGGGACACCGACTCTCCAAGAATAATATTCTCGCGATGATCGATGGTGCGCACTTCGGCGAGGTATCACTGCGAATCAGGCGTAATGACAACTGGAATAAATTTTTTGGGCCAGTCTTTGTTTACGTGAATAATGGCCCATCCCGAATGGGCCTCTATCGCGACGCGCGGCGTGAGGCCCGGCGGCAGCGGCAGAAGGCACCATTTCGCTGGCTTAAGAGCCGATTTTACCCTCTGATACGCGGATCGATTGAAGGAACCGTTCATATGACCAACGGCCATAATCCCGCGGGGGCCTGGGCCATTCTCAGTGGGAATGGCAAGACCGATTGGGCGCTGCAGGGACGGCATTACAATTACTGGACGACAGTACAGCCCAACGGTCATTTTTTTATTGGCAAAGTGCGCCCGGGCAAATATAAGCTTTCGGTATGCGGGGGCAATCAGTTTCAGGATTATGTTAAACATGATGTCCGAATTGGCCCCAATCGAACCACGAATCTCGGGCGCATTGATTGGACACCCGCCAATCGTGGCAAAACGCTTTGGCAAATCGGCGTGGCGAATCGATCCGCACGCGAATTTTTTGACGGTAACCATGTGCGACATTATCGCAATTTCATTCGCTATCTCAATGCGTTTCCTGATGATGTCAATTACACCGTCGGTACGAGCAGCCCGGCAAGAAATTGGAATTTCGCCCAATGGGGCTGGTATAACAAAGTCCCCTATTGGACGATCAACTTTCGCAGCATCCACACCCAGCACGGCGTGGCCACACTCACGCTGGGCTTCTGTGCCGCGCTTATGTCACGCGGTGGTTTAGCGGTCAAGCTCAATGGCCATCGCATTGCGGTGTTGCATCTGCCTAAATCCGGTGCGGCCATTTACCGCAGTGGCGGGCAGGATAGCAAATACCAAGTGGTATATCTTCACTTCAACGCCCAACTGATCCGGGCCGGTATGAATCATTTAACGCTTGGCTTTACCCGTGCCTTCAAGGCCCCAGGAAGTTATAAAGCACGGATGCGTTATCACCCTACGCCCATCGGTGCAGTAATTTACGATTCCATTCGTCTGCAGATTAAACATTAATTGGCGGCGGATTTTCCGGAGATTGCATGTTATTGAATAGATCATTGCTGTTAACGGCTTGTGCGATTTTGTTTTCAGCCGCCGGCGCTTGTCAGGCGACCGTTCGGGTATCCAATCTGTTCAGCAGCCGAATGGTACTGCAGCGCGATATGCCGGACCATATTTGGGGCAAAGCCAGCGCCGGCGAATCCGTCAAAATCCAATTTGCAGGTCAGGTAGTTACAACAACTGCCAACGCCCGTGGACGATGGATGGCGACGCTAAATCCCATGCATGCCAGCGAAAAACCGCGTACGCTGGTCATCCGCGGACAGCAGCACAACATCGCGTTCCACAATGTTCTGGTTGGGGACGTATGGATATGCTCCGGCCAATCCAACATGGAATATCCGCTGCATGGTTGGTTTCGGGGCGGTAATGGCAAACATGCTGTCGCGCATGCCAATTATCCTTTGATACGCATAATCAATTTACCCAGCGTCGATCACGACTTTCCACGCCACAATTTTCCACGGGTTAATCGTATCATCGGCCAGTGGAATGTGTGCACGCCCAAAACGGCTGCGAGCTTTTCGGCGGTGGGCTATTTTTTCGGTCGCGATCTGCAAAGACACATTCATGTGCCGATCGGGCTGGTTCAATCCGCGTGGGGAGGTACCCGCATCCAACCGTGGCTGCCCCGAGCAGCTTATCAGCGCACGGCGGCATTACGCCCCGAATGGCTATGGCTGAAGCATGCGTACGCTCGATACCCGCGATATCAAAAGAGCTTAATCGGTTACATGCACCACCTGCCGCATTGGCTGGCCGCCGCACGGGCGGCGATTGCCGCTCACCGACACATTCCGCGTCCGCCTATGGTGCCGGTCGATCCCATTTCCTTCACAAAGCAAAATCCTACCGTCATTTTCAACGGACGCATCGCCCCAATAATACCCCTGGCAGTCAAGGGGATACTTTGGTACCAAGGTGAAAATAATGTCGGCAACACGAGTCAATTTTATTACGCCCATTTGGCGGCGATGATTAAGTGGTGGCGAATTTTATGGAAACGCAAAAATCTGCCGTTTTTGCTGGTGCAGATTGCACCGTTCGATTACGCCCAGTATTCAGGAGGTCATTTACGCGAGCCGGAAATCTGGCAGGCCCAGGAATGGGCCGCCGAGCGACTGCCGAATTGCGGCATCATCAGCACACAGGACGCCAACAGTCCCTATCAGGGACATCCGGTTAATAAAAGGCCTGAGGGATATCGGCTAAGCCGGCTGGCACTGGAGATGGTTTACCATGTGCCGGGGATTCGCGCCCGCAGCCCGATGTTGCAATCAATAACAGTTCGGGGCAGTACCGCTGTCGTGCGCTTTGCCCACGTGGATGGGGGTCTGGTGTCGCGAAACGGCAAGCCCCTGAATTGGTTTGAAATTGCCGGGCGCACCGGTCAATTTGTCAAAGCGACAGCAACCATTCATGGAGATCAGGTTTGGGTGAACGCCACAAAGGTGGCGCATCCCACGGCGGTGCGATTCGGATGGTACGACACCGCCATGCCCAACTTGATGGGTAAAAATGGCCTGCCGGCGATGCCGTTTGAAGCGAAGTTGAAATAGTCGCAGTTTGAACCGCAGACCACGCAATCGAGATATTGATGCAGATGGAGATGTAACATGAATCGTCGTGATTTACTTAAGTTGGCCGGTATTACGGGGTTAATGGGTGGTACAGGTGCTGCCGGGCGGTTGGCCGCGCATCTCCAGCCACCCATGCAGCAATTTTACGCGCCGGATCGAATCCGCTATGACGGACGCAGTTTTTTTATTGAAGACAAGCCATTTTTTATTTTCAGCGGTTCGTTTCATTATTTTCGCTGTCCGCGGGAACTCTGGCCGCAGCGCTTCGCCAAAATTCGCGATGCCGGCTTCAACACGATTCAAACCTACGCCTCATGGAACTATCATGAGCCGCTGCCGCCTTCCGGGCCCGAAGATTATTCGCGTGTCAACATGGAGGAGTTGGATGCATTTCTTACGATGGCAACGGATTATGGTTTTTACATTTCCATGCGTGTCGGTCCGTACTTGTGTGGCGAATGGGACACCGGTGGCTATCCCCAATGGCTGATGACTAAGATTCCCCCCCACTATCGCGGCATGTGGGTAAGGACAGCCAACCCGGAATACACCCAGTGGGCCAATCACTGGATGGGTGCGGTGTGTCCGGTGGTGGCACGGCACCAGCTTTTGCGTAAACCAAAGGGAGGCCGCGGGATCATATTGGTTCAAATTGAAAACGAATACGGTCTTATTGGCATACCGCTGGCCCAGAAAAAGCGCCACATGGAAGACTTAGTCCAACAGGCGCGCGGTCACGGCATACGGGTGCCGCTGATGAGCAACTTAGCCGGGTTTGTGGTGGGGAGTCATGGTCGCATCGCCCATGAAATATTTGATACCATTGACCGATATCCCGGCTGGGATCTGGGTGCCATGGGGCATCGGATCAAACATTACCGCACCGGACAGGAAGATGCGCCGGTGATGGCGGCTGAAATGCAAGGAGGATGGTTCACACCAGTATCGGCGTCGCCATCCCTGCGAACGGATGTCGACGCCTATCCCGATCAATGCAGTCCCGAACAAACCAATGCCCTTACGCTTTATTCGGTGGCCCACGGCATGACCGCTTTGAATTATTACATGCTTTTTGGCGGTACCAATTTTGCTTCCCATGCGGCGCAGGGCGTGGCGACGAGTTACGACTATAGCGCGGCCATAAGGGAATGCGGCGGCGTAGGTGCCAAATGGCAGAAAGTTAAAGCCCTGGGAAAGATGTTTCAATTGCACGGGACGGCGCTGGCGCGGGCCACACATCTGCCCGTAAAAATGGCCGGCAAGCCTGCGCTAAAAATATGGGCACGCATTGCGGATAACCGCGATATTTATTTATTCGTATTCAACCCCGATCGGATGCGCACTGCGGCGGGGCGCACGCGGTTATCCGTCGGCCCATATCCTGATATGGAACTTACCTACCGGCTGACCGCCGGCGATTTTAATATATTCTTTATACCGGCCGGAACAAATCACATGACTGGCCGGTGGCTGCTTAAGAGCCAGCCATTACCGCCCCGCCCTCGAAACATTCCGTCGGCGGTTCACATTGAACGCCTCCAATATCACGCTGATCCGTTGCCGTCCAATTGGAAGCACGTTCCGGCAGGCCAATCGCTGGCGCAAATGGGAGTTTATGAAAGCACCATGAGCTACTATCGCTGCCAGATAGAAACCAGCGCAAGCGTCGCGGGCAAATCCATCGCCTTGAGCGTTGGCTTGCCCGGGCAGGACTCCGTTATCGCCACTGTCAATGGGCATGTTGCACGGCCCCTTGCCCAGACCGGTGCACTGGCGATTCTGCCTTTGCATCAAAGCCTGCATCGTGTAAGCGAGGTCACATATCTTTATGAAAATACAGGGCACGTTGATAACGGATGGGGTTTGCAAGCTCCCTACGGTATTGAACGTGTCGGGGTTATGCCCTATCAACAGGGCGCAGACATGGTCACAGCATGGCGTCTGGCCGCGATCAGTAAACTGCCCCGCAAAGTATCATCACTGCCACAGGTACAGGCGGATTTTGACGATTCGTCATGGAGGCGGCTGGATATCGGCGATAAGCCGCCGCAGCAGATAGGACATCGCAAGGCCGGCATTTTGCGGTCGGAATTTACCCTGTCGCGCAGGGATATCAATGCCCGCAAGACGCTGCTGCGCTTTGCTCACATATCTTCCCGAGGGTGGGTATTCGTGAATGGCAGACAAATCGGTATGGCCGCTGGACAGGGTGCTACTGTGGATATTACCTCGGCGGCCCGGGCAGGAAGAAATTCCATTGCAGTCGTGGTACAGGTTTTTGGCCGGACGGGTGGATTAGGTGGCGTGCAATTGCTTTACCAGCCCGACACGCTGGGACGGCAACACGGCCCCATGCTTCTGTCGGCGGAGCCTGTCGGCGTACGAGGTGGCTGGTACCAACCTGGATATGACGCCACGCATTGGAAAGTCTGCAAAATGGGTGATGCGGCACCAGATGCCGGGGCACTGCTGCATTGGTATCGTATGGAATTTACTTTGCCGGAGGTTGCAGCCGATATCTGGGTTCCATGGTGTCTGAAGATAGATGCCAGCGGTAATGGCCTGCTATATGTCAATGGTCACTGGATCGGCAGGTTCTGGCAGAACGGCGGTCAGAGAGAATATTATATTCCTGATAATTGGCTCCGCCCCGCCGGTGAGGCCAATGTTATCGCCGTGTGTCTGCGTCCGGTTGATAAGGCACCTGGTGTGCATGCCGCCGCCGTGCTGCCCTATCGCGTGTATGCGGAATACAAGGTCAAGGCGTAGGGTCCAGAATTGTTCGATTTGCAACTTTGCGCTGCGTTACTGCATGACCAAAACGGCGTGAGTCTGAACGGAGGCATTCATGATTGAAAGTCATTTGCCGCAGCCTATCTCCCAAGTGGGGTATCTGGGCTTCAAACTCAGCGTGCCGGAATCTTTGCGCAACGGCATTTATGCCCAGGCTTTCGATCATATCATCGTAAGACTGCCGGGATTGGCGCTTTGCCGATTGATCAGCAGTCCCACCACCATTAATATAACCTTTGAATGGGAACAGGCTGCTGGTGCCGCACGCTATGACCGTGGCTTTATGGTGGATTTCATCGATCTTGGTGGCCCGCGCGATTATTATCTGCAATTCACATGGGATGCGGCCATTGGACGATGTGATGGTTATTTCAACGGTATACCCTTGCGATTGCCCGGGACACACTTTGCCCCGTGGGCGGTATCTGGCCAATCGCAGAAACTCGTTACCATGCCAGCCCCCTACCGCGTATCGGACGCGGTAGCCTCGTGTCAATTTATCCCGCCGGAGCAGATTGCGGCGCTGGTTCCAAGCTCGATGCTGCACCGCGACCGCACACTCATCGAAGGTGCTGATGAGCCGCCACCTGTCGATCCTGGCGAGTTACGCCGGAAATTAATATTTAATGCGGATGGGGACAGCCGACGCCCATGGCCCAATTGGGTTATGGAGGGACCGGGGCAAGCCGCCATCGCTGATGGAGGGGCGATGACGCTGCGCACCAGATCCGATCTTGCCACCAACCAACCGGGACATTTTGTGTATTGGGCTCCGCCAATCCTGCCGGATGGCTTCATCGCCGAATGGGAGTTCAAGCCGCTGTCAGAAAACGGTTTGGCGATCATTTTTTTTGCCGCCCATGGATCTGGCAACCAGGATATTTTTGATCAATCGCTGCGACCGCGCAACGGTGTATTCACCCAGTATACGCAGGGAGATTTAATGAATTATCACATCACCTGCTTCGCACATCTGCCATTGTTTCAGACCGGCCGACCGACATCCAATCTACGGAAGAACAGCGGTTTTTATCTGGCGGCCCAAGGTGCAGTGGCCGTTCGTCCCCACTCGCCTGACTATCAAAGACTGCGGTTGATTAAGCAGGGAAATCATATTCAATTTCAAAGCGGAGAACGGGTCATAATCGACTGGCAGGACCGGGACGCGCCGCGATACGGCGCGGCATATCGCGGTGGCCGCCTGGGGTTTCGGCAAATGGCAGGTACGGTGGGTGCGTATCGTCGGGTCCGCATCTGGTCGCTGGAGCAACCGATGTCATAGGAGTCGGTCCCGGGCGGGTGGCTGCCGATGGGGCGTATGTTGGGCCAATTAGCAAAATCTGGGGTATGACATGAAAAGCGTGAAGCTTTTACCATTAATATTTTCGCAGGTGGGCGTGTCGTTGCTGGCCATGGCGTGCGGTGATTTTGCCATCTCCGGCAGGCTGGAGGGTGGCCGGGTGATGTGGATAACCGTACGGTGTATTCACGGCGGAAATTTAAGACTGATCAGTCCGTGGGATAACCGCCCGGCAAAACTGGCGGGCCATCGTGCGCTGCTGCGGCCGCGCCGATCAATCAAGATGCAAACCAAGCCGGGACAGGTGCTGACGTTTGAGCCGTCAACTAACAAGGGAGTAGGCAATTGATCGGCCCTTAGGTTTGCAAGGTGTGGTCGCGAAAGGCGAAAGAACCGCCACACTGAAATTTAACTTCTGCCATGCGTATGCAATGGTTGATCTAAATCAAGAATGGAGCGTGTATCAATGGGAACTCAACCAAAATCTGACATAAATGCCACGTCCTGGCTGCGCCTGATCATTTTGACCGTCGGAGTGTTTTTGCCCTTTGGAACCCTGCATGCGCGACTTCGGTTGCCCCAGTTTTTCTCAGACAGCATGGTGCTGCAGCGCAACATGCGTGCGCCTCTCTGGGGCTGGGCCACGCCCGGTGAACGTGTAACCGTGCAATTTGCCGGCCGACGGATGGCTGCCATCACCAAAGCCAATGGAGAATGGCGCGTCATGCTGCCTCCGATGAAAGCCGACCGGCATGGACGCAATTTAATAGTCACCGGCCGCCATCGTCTGGTCTTTCACCATGTCTTGGTGGGTGATGTGTGGCTGTGTTCAGGACAATCAAACATGCAATTCCCCGTTGACGGATGGTGGGGACACGTGCTGCACGCCACCCGTGAGGTGGCCGCGGCACGCTATCCGCTGATTCGCCTGCTGAAGATACCGCGCAACAACACCCCGAAACCACTTTCGGATGCCCGCGCCCATTGGATGCGGTGCACACCGGCTAATATTAAATCTTTCAGCGCCGTGGCCTATTTTTTCGGTCGCGATTTGGGCCGACATATCCATGTGCCGATCGGCCTGATTGATTCCTCATATGGGGGCACAGTGATCGAATCATGGACACCTATGAGCGCTCTGCGGCAGACACCTGCGCTTCACGGGGATGTTGAGTGGTTTAAAAAGGCCGCGACGCGCTATCGCCACCAACTGGCTGTATACCACGCTGCGTTACAGCGCTGGCATGCCGCCGAAAAGCAGGCCCTGGCTCAGGGCAAACGCCTCACGGGCAGACCGACATTTAAAAAACCGCCAAACCCGTTTACGCTTAGTCGCCCCTCACCGGATATGGCACCGGCATCGATTTTTCATGCAATGATCCACCCGCTGATTCCCCTGGCCATCAAAGGGGTGGTTTGGTACCAGGGAGAAAATAACGCGTGGATCAACGATCCGCTTTACGCCGTTCGATTGGCCGCCATGATTCGGGGTTGGCGGCAAGACTGGCATCGGAGCAACATGCCTTTTCTGCTGGTTCAGATTGCGCCCTACTTCCACTATCCATCTCCCACTGTCGGCGAGCCGATCGTCTGGCTGTCTGAACAGGACGCCGTGCGTCGTCTGAAGCACGTTGGTTTAGTTGGCACCATGGATTTGGGCAATTGCAGGAAAATGCACTACCAGGATAAACAGGATGTAGGATTGCGTTTGTCAATTCTGGCATTGCATATGGTCTATCAACGCGGAAAGTTAAAGACTCTTGGCCCGATGTATCAATCAATGCAGATACGCGCCAACCGATGTGTGATTTCTTTCAGCGGGATCCGCCAGGGCCTTAGAACGCGAGATGGCAAGGCACCAGATTGGTTTCTGGTTGCGGGCACCAACCGACAATTTGTTCCTGCATCTGCAAAAATTCTGGGCGACACGGTTGTGGTCTGGTCGCCGAAGGTTCGGCATCCGATAGCCGTGCGGTTCGCATTGAGTTCTCTTGCCCAACCCAACTTGGAAGATGGAATGGACATGCCGGTGTTACCTTTCAAAACCGACCGCTGGCCGCTGGTTCATAAGTAGCGTGGCACCCCCGGGTACAAGGGAAATAATGAAGGCATTTTGCAGGCGTCAGTGTGCGCGAGGCGAAACACCGGTATTGTCATCCATCCTGCGGCAGGCCAGTCTCAGGACGATTAACCCAGCCTTCGCACTTGGGTGCTGAAGATGGCATTTGCGGTCAGGAGTCTGTACCGTAAATCAGGGCGTCTGTGTCCTGTTTTCCTTTTTGCTTGTCGATGCAGAGGTTGGCGGTTTTCGCTAAACACAACATAGCACGGGGTTTACCCAGGGGTGCTCATTTAACGTTATTTGGCCAATCATCGAAATGCGAACGGGTAACACACAGAGCGGTTTTATTATCCTGCGCTGGGCCGGAGAACCACGGAGGAATTTATAAAAACAATATAACACTACTACAGCCAGCGAGCCGCCGGGCTTGTCCCGGCGGGTGTCTCCTGCCAATGAAAATCCCCCGCGTCCTTGGCGCTCTCCACAGTGCAAACTCATTTCCCTCACCGCACGATGACGAATTTCCCCGCCCGAATATTTCGCTCCTGGCCTGCCCGGAGTTGCCTCCGGCAAAACTCGCCGCTGCAATCTTCATTTTCAGCAAATGCGACCATCCATCGGCCTCAAAACTGCAATCAATAATTCGCAATATAACGCGCGGGCTGCGAGGTGCAAGGAATTATGGCGGTTGGCGGATTATTTTCGGTCTCATGCCGCTGGCGGGACGAAATGACGCTAATGTGTCGCGCACAGAAATAATGGCTCGCCTCTGTGGATGACGAGGTTGCGGCGCACGGGAACAACTCTCTTCCCCCGGTACCAAGATGCACGCACCGCCACCGCGCCGCGTTACGCGATGCGGGCCTACGCACAAAAACGCAGATCGGCAGAAAAATGCCTGCAAAGGAATCCAAAATAGTTTTGACAGGATACATTACCGGACGTTATAAAACACATAATTACTGGCTGGATTTGGCGCGACCCGTGACAGCTTCCCCGTCTTTCGCTGGACACAAGAATGTTGTATTTAGCCGGGGTATATCCTATGACCGTGTGTAACAAGCCCCGCCGCGGGTTTACGCTTGTTGAACTGCTGGTGGTGATCTCGATCGTCGTCCTGCTCATCGCGATTATACTGCCAACCTTGTCCAAGACCGAGAAACACGGTAATCAGGACGTATGTGAGGCGAACATACGCGGTATTATCCAATCCATGTTCGAATATGCCCAAAACAACGACAGCGTATTTCCCTGCACGCCGGGGCCGGTAAGCACGACCTACAGCAACCAGCCGCAGGAACCGGGTAATTTTGCCCCCGGACAAAGCGCCCGCCAAATAGTGGCCGACTGGTACGGCAACAAAAGCAGTAGCAGTGCGCCCGGCGGCGCATCCGGCATCTCTGCGCAGGACGAAGGTGATCCGCTGGCCTGCATGTATATGATGGTACTGCAGAATTATGCCACCACCAAAAGTTTTATCTGCCCCTCCGACCCCATTGCCGCCACCCCGTCGCTGCAATATTCGCAGACGGCCCCAACCAATGGTGGCACGGCCTATCAGCCGAACTTTGGCATTATGGCGAATGGATCGCAACCCAACGCCAAGGGCCAGGGCGAAAGTTACTCCATCAATTATCCGTGGCAGTACCATTCGGCCGGCGGGACACCGGCCAGCGCCGGTACATGGTGGACGGACAATATCCACAGCAGCCAACCGGTGGTTTCGGATATGGCACCTGAGGATACCAACGACCCCGCAAATTACCCGAGTGGTCGCGAAACCACCGAACCGCTTGGTAACACCTATGGACCCTATGTTTACAACTCCGGAAACCACGGCGGTGAAGGGCAAAACGTGGGCTTTGGCGACGACCACCTGACTTGGGAAGCCAGCCCGTACGCAGGTGCCGACCGCGACAACATCTTCACCTACTTCAACACCAAGCCCGGCAACGGTAAGGCCCAAGCTGGGCCAACCGAAGGCGGCGTTGGCATCACCAGCACCGGAACATCAGTTCCGCTTGATAACAGGTATTCGCCGAACAAGGCACCCTATGACACCATCATGGTGCCGGTGCGAAACGTGGCTTCGGGTGAGTGGTAACGTTAAGCCCGCGGACCGTTCCGCAGCGGCCACTGTCTTTTGCGCCCAAGCCGCGTAGCAGGGGTGCCGCGCCGCCAATTAACAACGTCCGGCCGCGTTGCATGCCCAATGTTTTGCGCCATCGTAGCGCGGGCGGCGCGTCCGCATGGATTCCGTCCCGCTGCGTTGCATTCCTTCGCATGCCGTTTTGATGCCGCGAATTGCATTTGACCGCGTACCCCATTTTTTGGTGCCATCGCCGGGCGATGGGCGCTAATCTCAATGCCGGAATGCAGCCCCGCCGATCCAGTAACGGCACGCCATATTTAGCCGCGGGCCTTGTGCCCGCGCGACGGTACGCTACCCGTCCGGCCGCCCCGGTTTTCAACCCAACGTACACCAAGGTCGGAACGTCACACAATTATTGTTTCATTAACGGCGACCATGGTTCCGACCCCAATAATTCGGCCCTATTTATCCAATATAGCAGCCCGAGCGGCGGGCGGTAAATGGTTGGGACTACCGCAGCACGCCCTCCTCTGTTCAACGACGGCGTTGGCACGCCCGACATGGCGGCCTACGTCTGATCTCTGCCAGCGTGGCGTTGCATCGGTTCCGCATCACCGCCCCGTTCCGATGGCCACCTGAGTCCCCGGCGATCGCTCATCAGCACCGCAAAAAAGGCCAGTTCCGACGCTACAAACGCCACCAAAAGCGCGAGGAATCCGCACCAAACGGGAATCGCAGTGACCAGCGCCGGAAGGGTTGCCACGGCTGCACTGCCGACGGCTAATGCCGATATCCACCGTGCCTGGTGTTCCCCGCCGCCATTTGTGGGTACACCCCGGCTGCGCATTAACTGTCGCGCCACGGCCAAATTGGCGGCACGGATAAAGAGCAAAACCATGGCCGCTGTGACCGCGATGAGCCACCGGGCCGTCAATGGGGCGACGGGGCGGCCCACCTCTGCGGTGTCGACGAGGAGGGCGGGCAAGATCGCGATGGCACCCACGGGAATGTAGGCACACACCAACCCTAGGCCCCATATCCCCCAGTCCGCCAAGTGCCGGGACGGCGGCGATCCGGATACCCCAAATGCACCTCGCTTTCGCGATTTCAAAATCCACAGTGCTGCATTCGCTTTGGTGCCGGACGTGGCGGTCGGGAACGTTGGAACCCATTCAAAGCCCAAACCGGGAATAGTCAACAGGTTCACCACGCCGGCCATGGCGGCCGCGAGCACCAATGAGCCAGCTGGACCGCCGGGCAGGCCAAAGGTCACAGTTCCTGTCATTGCAACCAGTCCGCCGACGGCGACGGCGACCATCGCCACCAGCATTAAATAGAGTGCGATACCATCTTGCGGCGGCGCGCCGAAACGGCACACCGGCGTTTGCGTCAGGGCGATCATGTGGCAGCCCACCAAGACTCCGATTGGGGCCGCGACGAGGACCCAAGGCATCACTCCAAAATAAAACCCGATATTCGGCGGAATGAGCATGCACCCGGCCGCCACGATTGCGGCCAGCGGCAGACCCATGCCAATCGCCAAGGTTCTTAAACGCACTGCATTCCCGTCCCTTACTAGGCAATAATTTTCCATGCGCTAGGCACCCCACGGCCTACCAAGGTGCCTTCCATTTGTGGTCGAAGATCGTCGCGGACTCATTAATTCCGGGGCGTTTGACGAAGGGAAGCGTATAGGAGGTCGATAGGAAGCCAATTTGCAAATGCGCGCTGGCGCTCAGGTCGAGCTTCGCCATTACCTTCACCTCGATCGAGGTGTTCGTAACGATTATCGTATCAGCAAGGGTGCCGCCGATCTGGCCTGAGGCCGTTAGCGAGAACACCTTTGCTACCGAGATTCCCCCGCCCAATGCAACCGGTGCGAAATGGTACCGCTCTGTTTTAGACGCATGAATCGACCCACGGCAGGTCTTGGTGACGGTAATGTCCGTCCCAAACGAAAACTGTGGACCGGCCCTCAACAGCAACTCCTCATGGTAGCCGAGGATGTCTAGACCCTCGCCAATTCCAAGCCCGAGATGGATTTCCGCCGCCAGCGTGCCTGATAAACGCCCGTAGCCGCTCGAGTTACAGTGGCATCTCTCGCGGTCAAGTTTGTATTTAACGTCCACGCCACCGCCGAACCCGGCATACGCCTCGACGGACGCGAGCGTGCCGTGTATTTCCACTAGCCCCGCCGCATCCACATTCCCCACCGGGCTGCTTTGGACGTAGGCGTAAAGATTGATTCCGCCTTGGTAACCGATCGGGTCGCGGGTAAGCCAGCGGCCTAATGTCGGCAAATAATACCGATTCCGCACATAATAATTCTGCGTTTCAGCGTCGGCGTTGTATCCGCCACCGCCCGCGAGAATTTTATTTTCAGCAAATGCGACCATCAATCGGCCTCAAAACTGCAATCAACAATCCGCAGCGTAACGCGCCGAAACAGGGCGAGCAAGCCGCTTGGCCGGCACGTGTTCGGAAAACGCGTGGCCAGCCGCGCCGCCCAACGATGCGACTCGACCCGCCGCGCGGTCTAACATTTGGTGAACTCGCCCGGCGCTTAGCACGGTTTTCTGGTGGGATATCCTGCACACCTACCGCCTTCGGTGGGTCGAATACCGCGTGCGCCCTTGGCGGAAACGGCTCTCAACGCGCTGCACCACACATCTTTATTAACAAAACTGCCATCCCGGCAGCCCATTGCGGGGGCCATCCCCGCTCTTTCTCGTCGCCTCAGCAGGCATGCGCCACACCGTCCGGCCCCTAAACCACCGCCATAAAAAAATGGATTACGCAGTTCCAGAAAACGAGCAAAAACGCAACCATCGTCGCTAGGCCTACAATGGCCGCTGGACCGGGGCACCGCCCTGCGCCGTGTGGTCGGAGCATCGCCGCAGCGTTTTTGAACGTAGAAAACCCCACCAGCGAACCAGTTACCAACATCATCGCGACCGACGCGTACCGCAGCGCTGCGAGTTCTACGGGGCTAAGTCGGCGAAACGGTACAAGAAAGAATGCCCACTCTGCGCAAGCCACCGCCAGTGCGAACAACGCTGCACGCAGCAGCGATGCACCCAGCGACGAACCTTCCCCGGTCATTATTTCTTTTTCATTGGCCATCTGGTTACCGCCCTCCTTCCGGCCAGTGGTCTTTACCCAACGAACGGTCTATGTGGGCACCGGAATCGGGAGCCGCACCCGATGCTTCAAGCCCAAGGCCGGCGCTTGCCCGCACAAGGCGGAGCACCCCAATAGGGGCCAATGTGGCTGGACAGGACATTTGTCCCCATGCGAGGCAGCGACCACTGCGTCCAAAGAAAAGCCACCGCCATACAATGAGGTGCGGGGTATGAGGTTGCGCCCACTGATATGGGCTTTGATACAGGTAGACATCACCGGTATCAAGTTTCGATCGATACACCGTTTTGCCACCGGGACGCCATACCCATCTTTGAACGGCGATCCGCGCTGCGAGTCGAGTGACGGAGCCTTTGCGGATCCTTCCATAGTGGCCCTCGAGGCCAAGGAGGTATACCTCCTGGTCGGGGCATTTGGCGAGTTCCGCAACCGCCCGTCGCGACTGGATGGCCGCGATCCACGGGGCGGCACCAGCCCTCCTGAGCTTTTTTGCGCACCGCGCATCTATTTTCCGGCGTGCGGTGTCCGAAAGAAAGACACTCCGATATTCTCCGGAGTATCTCGGCCGGGAAAACCAACTGACCTCCAGCGCTCCAAGCCCCGGTCTCTCAGCCACCAGATAATTAGCCGGCTTGGGTTGTCCGTCAACATTCACGGTCATATCTCCCGATGCCAGAGGAACCCGCGTCAAAAACTGCAGGCCCCCTGCCGCGCCCACGATAATACGCCAGCGGTGCCGGGTAACACGGTGAAATTTCGGCCAGGCCGACATCGGCCCCGACCAAGTCACGGCCGTGTGTGGAGAAGGACCATGTCGGCTCGAAAGCGGGACAATGAGGTAACCGGCCCCCGGCGGCACGGCAACGACACGGCCAAAGAGGTTCAGGAGCACCATCCCCCGCGCCCGCATGGCATCACGAGAATGCATGGGCGTTACGGTGGTTGACGGCCCTGCAACGCCCGCAGTCGCACGCCACCGCAGCAGGATTATCCCGAGCGAAAAACACACCAGCGTCCATGCGAGGCACGACACCGCAAGCAGGGCCTGCCCGATTTTGGCACCGGCGGTCGGGGCAGCCCCTCTGCCTAGTTCGGAGTCCGTGGGCACCATCAATCTCCCCCTTGGTACGCCTCATAGATTCTTCTCACGATGTCGGTAAAGTCGGCGCGAAGTTTCTTGGCCGTGTCGGCGATGTTGACCAAGTTATCAGAGGTACCGCCCCAATGCTGTGGAGAGCCTCGGAAATAGATATGCAGGTTTTTCTTTGTCGTCGACTGCCATTTGATATCGGTCGGATGGCCATTTGCGATGCACTTATAGGTGAAAACGCGGGTTACCTCCCATCTGATAGAGACGTCGTATGCCCAGTAAACGTCGGTGCCGCTATAGGTGTCCATAAAAAGGTTCACGGCCTTGCCAATTTCAGAAAGCCTGCCGATATCCCTCGCCACCCCCGCGAGGAAGCTTGCGTCGGGGCTCCCCGGGAGGTTCCAATGGCCGATGAAGTGCTCATAGTAATAGTTGCGGTAGAACCGGTGTCCAGGGAGGTAGTGGATTGGCCCGACGTGGTAGACACCCAACCCCGCCGCATCCACATTCCCCACCGGGCTGCTTTGGACGTACTCGTAAAGATTGATTCCGCCTTGGTAACCGATCGGGTCGCGGGTAAGCCAGCGGCCTAATGTCGGCAAATAATACCGATTCCGCACATAATAATTCTGCGTTTCGGCATCGTACCGGTAGCCGCAGTAGATGATGTCGTTGGCACCATAGCTTGATTGCGAATCATCATCGGTAAACCATGTATTATCTGGCCCCGGGCCGGTGAAGATCAGCGTGTTGCCATAGGCATCGGTGTCGTACGCCTCAAGCACGCCGCCAATGGAAAACCATTTTTCATTAATTGCGACCATCAATCGGCCTCAAAACTGCAATCAATAATTCGCAATATAACGCGCGGGCTGCGAGGTGCAAGCGAGGCGCAGCGATATTTTGCACACGAATGCGTTATTTTTTTACCCGCCGGGACAAGCCCGGCGGCTCGCTGGGCCATTCCCATACCGAATGTTTTAAGTGTTAACTTTGCGAACACCGCGGTGAGGAAGACGAGTTTGCACCGCCGGGAGCGCCAAGGACGCGAAGGCTTGCGTATCTTATTATTCGTAGTTTTGTAATTCTCTCCGTGGCTCCGAGGCTCCGTGCGAGATCATAAAAACCTCTCTGTGTGAAATAATGTATCATGCCGATGGCATGATGATGTTTGTTGTTTTTTTTAGCGCGCAGAGAAAAGAGCCACAGAGGTTTTATCATTGGACAAATCTCGCGATATTGGCCGCATCACGACAATTGGGCAGGCCCA
>JAKAEB010000043.1 GCA_021818445.1 Planctomycetota bacterium | reverse complement strand
ACGTTTTGGCTCCTATTTTATGGAGGTGTTGTATGGGTTCCTTCAGCAAAGTGGTTCTCTTGGGCAATCTGACCCGGGATCCGAGCACAGGCACCTTGCCCAGCGGGGCAACGGTCTGTGAATTCGGATTGGCGGTTAATCGGCGCTGGAAGGACGCCGACGGTCAGATGCGGGACGAGGTGCTGTTCATGGACTGCGCGGCTTATGGCAAGCCGGGCCAGACCATGGGGCAGTATCTCAAGAAAGGTCATCCGGTACTGGTGGAAGGGCACTTGAAGCTCGACCGCTGGCAGGATGACCAAGGCCAAGCCCGCAGCAAGGTGCGAACCGTGGTGGAACGGTTCCAGTTTATCGGCCGAGGTGACCAAGCGCTACCCGAGCAGAACCGGGCGGCCAAGCCCGCCGGCAGGCGGAAGCGCTCTACCGGCAGTAACGCGCCAACGGCGGACCAGACTCCGCGGGAGGTGCTGCCCGTGTAGCGGAGACAGAGGTATCCCGCCGCCACCCAAAAAGATGAAAATGTGACGGCGGGTACTCTCTCTCCCCTTGATGAATCTAATGCTCTTAAGTTTTTTGTGTTTTGTTTCAACTGGATTTACTTTTTTGTTTCTTTTTATGAAAGGCTTGTTCCGGCAATACACCGGAACTTGAAAATGGTGATTCTTATGTCGCACGAACTGGATATGTCAACGGGCCAACCGGCAGTATTTGTCACCGGTGAACCGGCATGGCACAAACTCGGCACGTTGGTGGCCAATGCCCTTACCAGCGCTGGGGCCATTGAAATGGCCCGCCTGAACTGGGAAGTAGAGCAATGGGAACTCAAGGCCTTTGACCGGGAACTGGGCAAGGAAGCCTTGGTGCCATGCAAGTATGCCAACGTCCGCAAGGATACGGGCAAAGTTTTGGGCGTGGTATCGGAGCATTACCGGATTTTCCAGAACCGGGAATGCTTTGACTTCATGGACTCTCTGGTAGCCGACAAACTGGCCATGTTTGAAACCGCCGGAGCCTTAAAGGATGGCCGGGTAGTCTGGATGCTGGCCCGGATTCCCACCGAGTATATGGCCGGCGCGCAGGATGCAATCCAGCCTTATATTCTTTTGACCAACTCCCATGACGGCTCCAAGGCGCTGCGTATCTTCCCGACCACCATACGCGTGGTTTGCCAGAATACTTTAACCTTGGCGCTACAGAATGGTCTTGGTGAAGGCTTGAGTATCCGCCACCGGCCCAGCTTGTCAGAACGGGTAGCCGAAGCCCGGCAGAAGCTGGGTATTATCCATGCCCGGTTTGACCAATTCGATGCCGAACTGCATGCCATGCTGCACAAGGAAGTAGCCGGCATGGAACTGGAACGGTACTTCAACGCCTGCACACCGACCACCACGGGCAAACGGGCGGAGGAACGCCGGCGGAAGATCGTTGGCCAGTTCCGTGACAATTTTAACAATGCCACCAACACCCTGCCGGGCATGGCCGGCACGGCTTGGGCGGCATACAATTCCGTAAGCCAGTACTTTGACCACCAGCGAAACTTTAAGGGTGCCAATACCCTTGAGAAAGCCGACCACCAGCTTGAATCAATCTGGTTTGGTAGCTCGCATCAGGCCAAGCAGGACGCCTACCAACGGGCGCTGATGCTGGCCGGAAGTTAATTGGTTTTAGATGAATGGCTGGGGCTTGGAAGACCAAGCCCCCGCCTGTTTTCGCCTATGCCGCACAGACGTAATTGACACGCTCAACCAACTGCCGAGCACCCCATAAGCCGGAGAGCATCCCCATGACAAACCGTTATCGATTCGGTCTTAATTCTGCCAGACGTTACCGGATAACAGGGCCGCGGAACTGGCCGTTGTGGGCGGATTACGAACGGACAAGACAAGCGACGGGCCACGGCGTTGCATCACAAGAACCGGTTCCGCCGACACCTGAACCGATGCCGGAATCATCGCCACGGCAACACCGAGATGATCCGCCGCAAATCCCGCCCTCCGACCAGACCAATACGCCGACAGACTCGGTAAGTCCCCCGATCCCGGCCGCGCCGACACCCACCTTGGCCGACGGCCAAGGTTTGAAGGAACCATCCAGCACCGGCAATACCGGCGATAAATTACCCGGCCAAAGTCCCGTGCCGAACCTGCCGTTACGCCAGCTTGTGGAGCTTTGGCTCAGGCATGACGGCATCCCCTATGTCAATGTGGATGATGCGAAAAAGGCGCTATTTGCCGGCGCGAAGCTACAATCGTTTCACTTTGTGGCCTACCGGCCTCAAGGCCCGCACTGGCTGATCTGGGCGGCTACAATTACTCCCGAAACCCGCGCCGACATGATCCAATGGGAGCAGATTTTCGGCGAAGGATTCAAGGCCGTAATGGCCCGGTGCAGCCGGTCTAATCCACTGGGCTTTACCACCAAAACCTTGGCCGATGAACCCATCAATTGGTAACTGGTGGTAACCGGCCAAGCACCCACTTCAACCATGAAACATGGCCACCGCCCAGAATCCGCGCTGTCAGCGGCGCGCCCCGAGAGTGAAAATGTACCATGGCGCCCACCGGCTTAAATCGCATTTCCGGCCGGCCATGATCCTGTAATAATCCACATCGCCCGCCCGTAATCCACGGTGTTGCCGCCGTGTTTAAACACATCCAATCTGATCCCCAACCTGATCCCACATCGGCCCGGAATTATCATTGGGCAATGCCCAGAACGCGCCTTGGCGGCATCCAATACCGCCTTGGTGGAAGCCCTGCGGCCAACGCCCACGCTGGCCCGCCGCGACCTCCGGCTTGACGTTCGGCTTTCGTTAGGTATAATTAACCGCGATGACTTTATTGATGACAAACGCAATTAAGTTTGAGGACTAAAGGCCATGAAAACCCTGAAAGTAATGGAAGGCAAGCTAAAGGAGCAGAACCTGAAAGTTTGTATGTCATTGTTCTATGGCCACTTACGAAGAACCCAGCGATGGCCTCAGGTTCTGCTGGGTTCTAGCCATGATGACCGTAATTTTCATGTGAGGTGCACCTATGTCTCCATCCAACCGACCGTCCAGACGAACAACCAGGAGCGGCCAGAGCCGCTCCATGACATTTGGGATATCTGGGACATCCGGTCTCCATCCCGATCCGTACGATTATAATCGCCATGGCCGCATGCTAGGCGGCCACGATGATGAGCCGAGCGTCAACAGCCAATTGGCCCGCCGACTCGCTGGATTCAAGGGGCCAAGTGCCGCCACCTTGAAGTCCCGCCAAGCCGCCCGCCGGGTCGGACAAGGCACCCGTTTGGAACACATGCAGCGGGTGGTGGTCAAGGTTCATGTCAGCCGACATCGACCAGGCAAAGTCCACGGCAGTGCGCTCCGGCATGTCTCGTATATTGGCCGCGAGAGCGCCAGTCTGGACGGGAAGCACGGGGTATTCTATGACGCTGCCCAGGAAGGCTTAAATGCCCGCCAGATCGTCAAGGGTTGGGAGCAGGACCGGCACCATTTTCGCCTGATCGTTTCCGCCGAGAATGCCGACGACCTACCGGAGTTGAAGCAGTACATACGTCGTGTCATGGCTGGCATTGAGAAGGATTTGGGAACACCGTTGCAGTGGCTGGCGGTCGATCACTACAACACCGACAACCCGCATACCCACGTCCTGGTCAGGGGACTCAAGCAGGACCAGACCGATCTGGTCATGCCGCGCAAATACATCTCATACGGCCTCCGCTTTCAGGCCGAAAAGGTAGCAACAGAGATGCTTGGGCCGCGCAGCGCTGATGACATCCGGCGCGAGCATGACAATCAGATCAAGGCTGAACGGTTCACCGCCCTGGACCGGATGATTGAGCGGAGTTTGGAAGCTGGCAAAACTGGCCAGGCCGGCCGGATCGATTTACACCCCGACAAACCCATCGGCTTTGCCGTCGATGATCGCAAGCGTGTGCTGGGACGATTGCAGTTCCTCCAGACCATGGATTTGGCCAGGAAGGGCAGGGGAACTTGGTGGATTCTGGACTCGGAATTCGGCTCCAAACTGCGGGACTTGGGCCAACGAAATGACCTGATCAAAACGCTGTATGCCAGCCTGGGAACACAGGCCGGATTCGTGGAACGGATGAACGCCAGGGAGGTTTCTGCCCAGCCAATTCTGGGAGAACTGGTGACCAAGGGCAGTGTTGATGAAATCAGCGACCGGAAGTTTGTGGTGGTGCGAGATGGTGCCGGTAAACTCTATTATGGCCAGGTCCCGGCGGATGAAAACTTTCGCCGGGCGCAAAGCGGTGCCGTGGTCGAATTGGGCGCCCAGGCCCAACGGCAAAGGACGGTATTGGAGGAGATAGCAGCCGTCGCGCAGGGCCGCGGTAGTATTTATACAGCCGCGGATCATGCCACGTTCTTATCCCAACAGCACCCTGAACTGACACCGGATCACGCCGCCGTTCGAGTGCGTTCCGCCGCGGCCAAAATGGCTTTCGTCGCCGGGCATAATCGCTCCGGCGTAACGCAAGTGGCCGAGGGTGAATTCCAAATTGACGCCCCGGTCTTTGAACGCTTTGCCTCTGCCAAACGCGGCCAGACCGATCTGCGCATCCTGTCTGCGCACAGTCTTAAGCAGCAGGCGGAAGCCCGCGCCTTGACCTGGCTTGACCGGCAACTACTCCAGTCCAGGGAGACCAGCCAGACGGCAGCAGCAGATTGGCGTGGTGAATTTGCCACCGCGCTCGAACGCCGCCGGCAGTGGCTGGTCAGCCAAGGCTTGGCTGAATTCACCGACCCGGATCGTAGCGCCATTGCCTTCAAAGCCGGGGCCGTGGCCCACCTTCGGTCCGCCGAATTCCGCCAGTTGCGGGCCAGCGGTGAATTCAAACGGCCAGTCGTCCGGCTGCCCCGTGAAACTCCCGTTACCGGCCAATACCTCGGCTTGCGGGAATCGCATGCCGGGCCGGTGGCATTGATTGCCACGTCCCGGCAGGTTTATGTCACACGCTGGACGCGCCAATTCAGCGCCGTCCAGCCGGGAAATGCCGTTACGGCAAGGCTGGATCGTACCGGCAAATTGGCCTTGCAAACCGCCAGCCAAGCCTTGGCGGCACCCAATCTATTCAATCAGGCCCGGCAACTTGAACTGAATAAGGAACTTGAACTATGAGCCGCAAATGGATGTTGATTCTCTATGCCGCGGCACTGATGCTCGGCCTCTTGATCGGCATCGAATGGGCCGCCTATCGGATGGGCGATGGGCCGGAACTGGGCTGGGCCATCCGTATTGACAACCTGGCCCTGTATCCGCCCTGGGATATCCTTCGCTGGTACCGCCAATATGGCGGTGATGATCCCGACTCCTTCAATCAGGCTGGCTTGATCGCCTTGGGATTCATGCTGCCGGCGACGGCTTTGCTGGCCATCGCCCGCCGCCAGGGGCCGCCATCGGTCAAGGCTATTGGCCTGGATCGCTGGGCCAAACGAACTGATATCCGCAAGGCGGGCCTCCTTTCCGGCCAGGGCACGGTTGTGGGATTACTGGGAAGAGAAGTGCTTACCTATGACGGCCCGGAGCACCAGCTTGTCTCCGGCGCCAGCCGTTCCGGCAAGGGTGTCGGACATGTCGTGCCGACATTGCTGACCTGGCCCGGCAGCGTATTGGTCTATGATGTCAAAAACGAATTGTGGGATATTACCGCGGGCTTCCGGAACAAGTTTTCCCATACCGTCTTTTTCAATCCGACACGCTTGGATTCAGTGCGCATCAATCCACTTCTGGAAATCCGGCCCGGCGATGCCGAGATTCGTGACACCCAGAACGTGGTGGAAATGCTGGTCAATCCCACCGGAGCCAAGCAGACACTGGATATCTGGGATCAGCAGGCATCGCAGTTGCTTGTCGCCCTGATACTCCATGTGCTCTACACGGAACCACCGGAGCACAAGAACCTCGGCATGGTCCGCCAGCGGTTGCTGGACTTCCAAACCACCTGTGCGGCCATGGCCAGTGTGCGCCATCGCCCCAATCCCCGCACGGGATTGCATGAACCACACCCGGAAATTCGCCTCGTTGCGCGGGAATTGCTTACACAGCCTGAAAAATTCCAAGCCAGTGTGCGCGGCACCACCGCCAGTTACCTGACGCTCTATGCCGATCCAATTGTCTGCCGCAACACCGGCACCAGCGATTTCAAATTAAGCGATCTGGTCTGCGGCCGGCACGCGATGACCTTGTACATCCAGCCGCCGCCATCCGATGCGCCACGGTTGCGTCCCCTGATCCGGCTTCTGATTAACCAGGTCTGCCGCAGCCTCATGGAGCACATTGGTGCCGACGCGGACGGCCGTGCCAAGAAACACCGGTTGCTTCTGTTGTTGGATGAATTCCCCACGCTGGGCAGATTGGATTTCTTTTCCCTGAACCTGCGCCAGATGGCGGGTTACGGCATCAAGGCGCACCTGATTGTGCAATCCTTCAACGACATCATCGAGCAGTACGGCCCGCACAACACCATTTTGGACAATTGCCACGTTCTGACCGCGTTTGCCTCCAGCGATCCGGTGACCCAGCAAAAAATCAGCCAGATGACCGGAACCGTGGTGGAATATCGCGCCGGATACAGCCAGCCGGCGAAATTCTTCTCCGGCGGTCATCGCGGTGTGAGCTACAGCGAGCAGGTACGGCCGCTGTTGCAACCCGGCGATGTCCGGGAATTCCCGACCGATCAGGAACTGATCTTTGTCACCGGCTGCAAGCCCATCAAATGCTTGAAGCTGCGCTATTACGCCGATCCGCGGTTTACAAGCCAGTTGCTACCGCCGCCGAATCAGGCCAAGAAACTGGATTTACCCGGCAAACCGTTTCTTTCCTGGCTGGGCGTTCCCGGCGCCCGAGCCGAGACCCGAAGTGCCAACCCGCGTAGCCATGCACCTCAGCCGGCGCAGAGCCGGGAAACAAAACCAGCCGCCACCGGCGAAAGTCAATCGGCGCAGCCGGCCAAACCAGGGCCAGTTATCGTCCAACCACAAGGCCCAACCGAAACCCACAACGCCGCAACTCATGCCTATGGCCAAACAGCAGAGGATGGTTACGAGTTATGAACAATGACAAAATCAAATTCTCCATCAGTTTGGGCCGCCCGGCTTATGATGCCGCCAAATCATTGGCCGCCGCATCGGGCAAGGCCTTTACGTTTGTCGTAGCCGATGCCGCCACCCAAATGCTGCTGGACACGTACCGTGCCGATCGTGAGGCGGAAGTTCTCAAGGCCGTGGAACGGGTGTTTTTCAAGCTCCAGAAGTTGGAGAAGCACCAGCACCTGGATCTGCTGATACTCAAGGAAATGGTGGGCCTGGGTATTCGGGCGTATTTCAACCACACCCCGGAAATCCTGGAGTCGCAGCATTCAGCAGCGTTGTTAAGCGGCAAGGCAAGATACCGTCACTACCTGGATACCCTGGCCCGGAATGTACGCCAGAATAAATCGATCCTTGGCGAACTGGCGGCATTGTCGGCGCTCCAGAATCAGGCAGACGGCTCATCCTCAGAGTCATCGGCGAGTAACGCCACTCAATCCGCCATACCACTGCCGCCGAGTCCGCCAACCAATGGTAAGGCGGCTATCAATGGTTCGGCGATTCCGCCAAAAAGCAGCACGGAGGATTCAAGTCGCCCGACGAATGGCTTCCCTCAGACCGCCGCCCGCCAGCACGGCGCCAACGTTGAGATTCCAGCATTGTTCCCGGATGAGGCGACCAGTGATCTCAATCACCCGCAACAATCCGCAAACAAACCCAGCCAAGCAGGAGAATGAATATGGTCACTATCACCCAACAACGTCACAGCGACAGTCTCAATCATGCCCTGGGGCCGGTGATTGCCGAAGCACTGGCACGTCCCGACGTGGTGGAAATCATGGCCAATCCCGATGGCAGCTTGTGGGTGGACGTGATTGCCAAGGGCCGCCAGCAGTTGGGCCAGATTGCCGCCAGTGCCGCCGAAACGGTGATCCGGCTGCTGGCGTCACACATGAATGAAACGGTTAACCCGAACTATCCGGCCCTGGCCGGTGTTCTGCCGCAATCCGGCGAACGGTTCCAGGGGCTGTTGCCACCGCTGGTGGACAAACCGACGTTTTCCATTCGTAAAAGGCCCACGGTCATCTTTACGCTCGACGATTACGTGGCCAGCGGCGTATTGTCGGCCGAGGGCGCACAAACCATTCGCAGCGCCATTGCCCAGCGTAAGAATATTCTTGTCGCCGGCGGTACCGGTTCCGGCAAGACCACACTGGTCAACGCCATTCTGCACGAACCGGAATTCCAGCGACAGCGTGTGGTGCTCATCGAGGATACGCGGGAATTGCAATGCTCCGCCGCTGATCGCGTGGAACTGCTGACCAAGAACACCGAACCCAAAGTGACCATGAATGATCTATTGCGAATGACGCTGCGCCTGCGGCCGGACCGCATCGTCATCGGCGAAGTCCGCGGCGGTGAAGCCCTGGCCATGCTCAAGGCTTGGAATACCGGCCATCCCGGCGGTGTCGCCACGATTCATGCCAACAGCGCCCAGGACGCCCTGCACCGGCTGGAAGACCTGATCGGTGAAGTCTCCCAGACAATTCCCCATCGCGCCATTGCGTCCGCGATCAATCTGGTGGTTTTCATCGAACGCATCACCGCGGTGCCAGGAAGAAAGGTATCACAGGTTCAACACATTGCCGGGTTCCATGATGGCAAGTACACTTTTGCGTGACATGACAAATAAAGATGGAGTTTGGCAATCATTAGCATACGACAGGTCAAAGTTAGATAGCGGTCTGTGCGTCACTTAGAACTTCCTTCTCAAACGGATCAAGATTCAGGTTATCAATGTCCAGCCGACGAAATCTCAGGAGTGCTGTGTCCAGGTCCGCGGTCTCCTTGATCAGGGTGGTGAGGCGCTCACCTAACTGGAGCGGTATCCCATACTCATCGAGTGCTGCGACAACGGGATTCTTAAAGAGGCACTCGATCTGCGACGCGAAGATCGAATAGTCCCCATACGGAAGTCCCAAGGGATCGAACACCGCCTTCTGGATTCTGGATACAGCCATAAGGTATCGCGGCAACTCAAAGCTGGCCCATGTCCGCTCAAAATCCAGAACGCGCTCGACGGCCTCATCTGGATTCTCGGCGGCGTACTGGCCATGTCGGAGTTCCTGCCTGACCCTTTCGGCCGTGTTGGGAACCCTCTGCATTTGCCGGACCTTGAATGCCAGTTGGCGTGCCGAGGATACCCCGCCGCGACTGCGTGCTGACTGAACAAGAAAGGACCATATCAACTCGCACACGGCCTCCAGTTGAGGCCCCTGTGGGAACCGGTTCCAATCGAGTGCGGTTGACCATCGTTGCGGGTCTTGAAGTAAATGAGCAGCAAGGCGTATCTGTGCGTCTGGGTTAATCGAGGCATTCTCGCGCAACACGGACATTGGCAACACATTCTGATTCCGGTATTTCATCATCCTTTGTTGCGACTGGGGCACCAGGTCCCCATCTTCCATCTGAACGAGCAGACTATCCGGCGTCTCCTTGCTCTGCGTGAACAAAGGGAAATCCACAAACGGCAGTTGTTCTGCCGGCGGATCGTTGAAGAGATACACGTGCCCGACGAAATGCTCGAACATACGGCCAGACCGGCCCTTGATGTTGTTGAACGTGAAAAAGTCGATTTGCTCACGGGCAATCCTGTTGTCAAAAATAACAACATTCTTAGCTTTGGTATTTACCCCCTCGATAAGGGTCGATGTGCAGACCAGAAACCGCAATTGCAAATCATTGAATTTCCGGACTACGTATTGCGCCAACGCACGCGGAAGCCGTCCGTGGTGTATCCCAACACCCTTGAGTAAGGCGCGACCAAACACCCAATCAGGGTGGTAATTCCGTCCGGTCCATGATGCCGCTGGCTCAAGCACCGGCACGTCGCCCCCGACTCCAGCATTGACCAGAGCGTGCGCCACTTCATTCACCCGCGCGGGCGACTTGCAGAAAATCAGCGTCGGGTCAGTCAATCCACTACACAGCGTCACGAGGCGGTTGAGCTCGTCGCCCTTGCCTGGAACACGCCTCTGCTCGGAGACGACAGTCGCGAAGTTCGTCTGATAGAAGTAGCAGCGAAATGCTGACTCAACACCAGCGGGAATTCTCTGGATGTTCGGCCCCAACAGGTAGAATTGGCCACCCAGCTTGCGCAGCTTGTAGAACGCCTGGTTCAGCGCCACCGTCCTGCTATCGTCGGTCCCTGAGTCCAACTTGTAGAACTCGTCAATGACGAAGAAGTTAATCCTGGGAAACCTGTCATACGCCACAGCGCGCTCGGCGGTAAATACGAACACGTTCCTTTCGCCAGGGTCCTGTGACAAGTGTGTCACGACTTTGTACGCATTTGAAAACCTCGCCAGCCGCCGACGTGTCTCGTCAATGAGGGCCAATGTGGGAACAATCACCGCAAGGTTGGCATATTGACCCGTAGCAATCATCGCATCGATGATCTTGCTCTTGCCAAAGCTCGTCGGGGCGCTCAGTATTACGCTGTGACCGTCAAGAAGGCGGCGATAGATGTCCGCTTGCTCGCGATGAAACACGAATTCCTCGCCCATATTCTCTGGCCTGTGAAACTCGTATGCCACGCTGTCCCGAAACCCCAGTGTCTCCGGCTCCAGGTATGGAAATAAACCTACGGACCTGACCAGCGAGTTAAGCAACGGCTGGTGCGCAGCAAAGCGTGATCGATGTTCGAGAGCGCGCAGTACCAACTCGTGAGCGAGGACCTGCTGCTCGGGGTCGGCCACGAGGCACGCAATGTTCCGCAGAACGGTGAATGCCTGCTGCTGGACAGCTTCGCCGGATTGAAGCGTCTCGCGGAGTATAGTGGGTTTCATAGCTGCTGCCATAACTTGAGTTTCCCGTTCAAGACCTCAGTTAATTGCTTTTTATCTAGTAGTGGAAGTAAGAACAAATGGATACGAATCTCTGGAGGAAGTTGGCGACCGCTGAAATTCGTATAGTGTTTCGTGATCTCCTGTTCAAATGCCTTTGCGTAGGCCGTGTCGCAACTGCGGTGTGCGGCGATGCAGGGGCTGTCGTAGGTCAATAGGATCGGGGTGCAGACGCGAGTAAACACCTCGTCGAGCGACACTTCTGGTCGCAGCAATGTCTGAAGCACCGCTGCATGAGGCCATTTGGGATCAATCTTGTTGACAATAAGTGCAAACTCGTCGCGCAGATAGTTGGTCTCCAAATGCTTGTTTAGTTCCGCTACAACGTCGGTGATAGCACGCGCAATGTCATCGTAGAACTTGGCCTCTCCAAGCCACAGTTCAAGGTCGTCTGGGGGGCCAACGACGTGGACGGCATCAAATCCCTTCACCGTGTCATTGTTGGCTGATTTGTAGTAAATTTTGGATACCGCTGGCAGCGAGTCAAAGACCTGGCGAATTGCCGCATGAAGGAGTATCTCGCCAAATTCGCCTCGATTCTTAAACTTCTCCGAATCGTACACTCTCTTGGCCGCGCTTCGCATCAGTTTCGTCGCATTCTGATGCCCAAGGGTTTCACATTCCGAAGCCGTGAGAGCGAACTCGGGAAGCCAGTCCACTACGTGGTCAGCCAGTTGTTTCGCACGCCATTCGCCACGCTCGTATCCCGCGCACAACCCGGAAACTGATGGCTCGAGATCAACGTTGTGAACACGCACAGTGAGAAATGGATCGGGTTTTGGGAATGACATTACCGGGTCTCCTGTTCCGTGTTCATCGTCGAATCAAGTCGTTGCGCTGAAGCTCGGATGGCGGTGATGGCGGGCGGGGTTGTGGCCTGCATGGACTACACTCCTTCCGTCTCTGGGTTCAATGGTGTTTGCGACCCCAGTCGCTGTTTGAACAGCAGCTTGTCGTCATCGTCATCGGATAGGTGCAGCCGGATCACAGGCTTGGCATCGTCGGGCGGGGGCGTAGTAGTCGTCATGATGTACTGAAAGGAGGCATGATCATCGCCGCCCAGCGCGGAATGAGCTTGCATCATGAGCGACAACACTCGGTGATACAAACCAGCCCCAAGGTCGGCCTCACGCGGACTGTCATGCAGAAGGAAACCAGGATGGTTCGCAGTACCCTCTGTCGAAGCCAATAGGCCGCAGACGTCAGCCAAGACCACGGCCAGGGACTCGACCGCCTCACCTCCGATGGCCGCCTTGCGACGAATTTCAAACTCGATCTCGTCAGCACTCACTACAATCTCGCCGGAATACTCCGGCGAAATCGCCTCCGCGATAATTGCGGAATAGAGACCGGCAATCGCCTTGAATTGCTTCGTTGCACGAGATCGTATCGTTTCCAAAGTGGTTGAAAACCGCGCAAGGCGAGTTTCGCTCGGCTTGAGCATTTCGCGGAGACGATCAAGCTCCTCATCACGTTCCGATCCAGCGACAACACCGCTGTAGTGATTGAGTTCCTTCCCCAAGAGTTCAATGGTATCGATCTTCCGTTCCAGGTCGCGTAGAGCGGATGTTGTGTTCTTGAGCGTTTCCGCAAGTTTGTTCGTGCGTTCTCGAGGTGCCTTCAACTGTCGGTCGATGTCCTTAATCTCCGCGTCGAGGTCCGCCATAATCTGATCAGCATTTGAGATCACCTTCAAAGCTGCCGGCTTCGTGTCCTTCAGTTCGATCAAATGCTGCGCAACATACTGGCAGTCACGGAACGGCTGATTACCGTATTGGCACGTCTTTATGCTCTTGCTCAACGCCTCCACTTCTTTGAGCAGCTTTCGCTCATCCTCTGTGTATTGGGCGGCCGAGTCCCCCTTCTTCTTCTGCAGTCCTTGAAGCGCAACGAGCCGGGCTCGTTCCTGATCAAGATTCCGAATCTCCGCGAGCAATCCCTCTCGCTCCAACGTGGCTGCCGCTATCTGATCCTCCACCGCCTTCAACTGCCCTCGCAGGCCATCCAGATGACCGGCAACGCGATTCCGCGGCGCGAACAACCCGCCCGCATCAAGTGTAACATCCGGTATTCCCTGTTCTATGAGGAATCTGTTCAGTCGTGCGATCCAGAACTTCGGTTCCTTGAGTCGTTCCTCAATTTGCGTTCGCAGAATTGTAATGTTGGCAGTTTCGGAATCGAAGTCTTCCTGCGCCTTCACTTCATCCAAATCCAGCAGACCGAGAACAGCCCGAATGACTCTACTTCCATCCACCTTTGGGCGTAATAGACTGGGCGAATCGGAATTGCTACGCTCTGAACGCCATTTCCATATAGATTCCAAGCGACATTCCTGATCCCGGGTGAACGCGGGAAGCAAGTGAGCCAAAGTCAGCGGCGCACCCGGAACGATCTGCCCACGGCGCGGCATACGACTCATCACCGCATCGGCAAGAACCGATTCAAAATCGCTGAATGGGGCGTCCTGTTGTTTGTGGGCAGCCAGGTCTTCAACAGACAGGTTGCGTCCCGCCCTTGACCACGGTCCCACGGCAAAGGGCCGAAGCACGGACCACAACTGTCCTTCTATGAAGACCTCCGCCCCAACCCAGCCGGCGGATAGATCACTTCGGATGGCAGCAACAGAACGTTTGCGGCCAAAATGTTCTTCTCCGAGGCAATATCGAATCAACCGGCATAGCGATGTCTTGCCAACTCCGTGCCCGGATGCCGTGATCTGCTGTGGCGATGCCTTTTCCTCCCCGAACACGATGTTCAGCCCCCGCTTGAACGGAATATCGTTGATCACCTTGAACGAATCCAATCGTTCGAGAATGACAACTCTCCGTATCCAGAAAACCGGTTCGCGGCGCGTCGGCTTGAGGTTGAGAAAGGACGGATTCATGCCACCAACATCCTCCGTTGTGCGAAGGTTTGTTGCCACGGAGCGGCAGCTTGTGACGGGTCGGATGCGCGATCCGCCACGTTCACGATCAACGCCACAAGTTCATCATTGAGTTGCGGCATTTGGGCATCCGACATGGCGCGCAGGAAGGCGGTGCTGGGCGTGGCGTCGCTCATATCCGGCGACGTTGAGATTGCGCTTAAGGCCGTAGCCCATTGGCGCGCCGCTTGCAGAGGCAACTGCGCGCCGCCTTGCCCATCAAGCATGGATTGCGCCGCCAGGGCCTGGAATCTTGCCCGATCCCTCGTCGGCAGAATGATCTTGCACAGATCAGGTGACGCGGCGGCAACCAGAGCGGTGATGTAGAACTCGATCCCCCGCTTGGGTGCGGCGTGGACGACTGCCAGGAGCCAGGCGGCGGTCATCCAGTCGTGGGGCGTGTTGGGGAATACCTGATCGAAAATGCCTGGCCCCCTCACCTGAGCCACCTTCCTGGCTCGTTTGGGTTTGGCGACGACAGGGGCTGCGGCGGCCTCGGCAGCGGCGCGGGCGTGATTCAGGGCCAGAAGGCGTTTGAGAACTTCCTTGCGGGCGGTGGGGCTAATCGTGTAGCGGACGCGGTCGTCCTCTGGGAGTGCTTCGACATCATGAAAGTCGTGACTAAGTGCGACGCCCCCGACACCGGACCAACCGTAGGCGGCGAGGACAGCTTCATCTAACTGCCGGTGCAGGTCGCGAAGCTCAAGGATGCCTCGGTGACCGGCCTCTGCGTGCGTAGGATTCTTGCTTGCCTTGGCGACGGCCTCGACGGAGAGATCACGATCATGAAACAAGTTATAGATATCGGTAAGGCCCAACCCGAGCCGGAGCATCAGGACGCGACGTTGTTCGTGGTATTGCTCGCCAATCTGGTTCAATGAACTGCGCACTGCATGGCTCATCTCAGGGAAAGGGAAAGGAAGGAAGATGGCAGAAGGTGCATAGGACAGATCCGTTTTCATCGTGGTGCAATATCGCCACGCCCAGTGGTAATGAATGCTCGATTGCAGCACTGCGAAAAACCGAGCTTCTTCGAAAGGGAACACCACCAACTTCGAGTCCAACACCTGCCGAGGACTTACAAATGCAAAGGCCACCGTTCGACTAACTTGCGCAATTACAAGCACTCGAGCCAAGGGCTTGATTTGCGTGTAAAGCTTGGGCCGCTTGTCCGCGTACATCCACCAGCGATCAGGTAGTGGCTTGCGCAGGACAAAGTCGCCATTGCCGTCCCGCCTGGTTCTCTCTGGCTTTACGCGCGATTCCACGATGCCGTATGCTGTTGGGTACTCTGACCGACACTTCTCTTCCGGCCAATCGAAGAAGTTTATGATGTGGCGTTTGCCAACTTGTTCCGGGTGAGAGTTTAGGTCCGATCCGTTCAAGTAAGGGAAGATCACGTCATTTAGCTTGGGTTCTGCACTAATCAACCGCTGTGCTTCCTCACGTGTAAGAATGAAGCCCAAGCCAAGAACGTATGACCCAATAAAGCTCCTATCTGAGTTCTCGGCAAGTGCTATGGGGTTTCGGCTTTGTTCGGCAGAATCGAGATACGCTGTAATCCTTGGCACCGGATTGCCATTGAGCACTGCGGGCTTGTTCCACGGCCCTTTGGCTAAAGCTACTAAGGACACTTCCACAGCGGCTCGCCCAGGCCACTTTTGAGATCTGACTGCAAAGACAATGGAACCTCCTCGATCAAGAACAACATCAAGCCCTCCTTCTCTCGCCGCCCCCTGCGCGAGAGTATTCGTCGAAATCAGGGCCATAACCCCGTTACTCTTCAGCAAATCAAAAATCCGCCGAAAGAAATAGACAACGAGGTCAACTGCGCTAGCCGGTGCATATTCATATTTGACCCATGCCAGGAACGCGTCCCCAAAAGTGCCACTCAGGGCTCGATTTCCAAGATACGGTGGATTCCCAAGGATGCAGTCGAAACCGCCGGAAGCAATGATGTCGGGGAACTCCAAGAACCAGTGGAAGAATCGCTTACGGTTCGCCAGCGCCCAAGCCATCGCCGGCGCTTGGCCTTGCGGAGTCATTTCGCCCTTCCAATACCGGCGAAACTGTTCGTCGGTGATCGCCTTGGGCAAATTGTCTGGCGTCTTGGCCAGGTAGAACTGGGCGATGGGGATGGCGGCAATCTGATTGAGCAGGTAAGCGCTTTCGCCGGTGGCGAAGGCAGAGAATCGCTGCTTCTTGGCGTCAATCTCAGCCGGGGTACTTTCGGGAAGAGCGGAGAGCGACTTCCACTTTTCAAGGATCGCATCAAGCTGGGCGCGGAGTTGCGGCGCGAGGTCGAGCTTGAGTTGGGTCTTTTCCTTACGTTCTTCCTTATTGCGTTTGCGGAGCGTCGCCGCGACCGCTTTGTCGTCTCCGGGCATGGTGACAAAGGCTTCGTCGGGCACGCCTTGGTCGAGTTCCTCACGGTGGGCGAAACCAACGATGGCGTTGCCGCACTTGATGTGGTGATCGAGGAAGTTGAGCGGCTCGCCGGGGGAGTGGGCCTCAAGCCAAAGGGCGACTTTGCACAATTCCACGGCCAGAGGATTGAGGTCGACCCCGTAGATGCACTCGCGGATGACATCGCGCACGGCGGCGCGGAAGGCGGAGGGCGAGGGTTGTTCCTCGCCGGTACGGACAATGGCCAGTTCCGTGGCGATGCGGCGGGCGGCAGCGAGGAGGATGTGGCCGGAGCCGCAGGAAATATCGGCGACGCGCAGCGACAGCAGCGCCTTGGCTTTGTCGGCTTCCTTGAGCTTGTCAGCGATCAGGTAATCCAAGGAATGCTTGAGGAGCGGCTGCACGAGATCGTCCGGGGTGTAGTGCGAGCCAGTCGCGGCACGCTCATCGCCCTGTGCGAAGGCGAAGGTGATATGGGAGCCGTCGGTTTGGAAAACCGGCTCGTATTCCAGCAGCCCCTCATAGACCGAGCCGAATTCTTCGACGTTCAGGGCGGCGTAGCTGACCCGGATGACTTGGTTGGTGTCCGGGTGCTGATAGAGCGAGAGGGAGCGGAGGCATTCGAGCACGGTGCGGTTGTCGAGGCGGCAACCACCAATCGGGCCGATGGCATCCGGGCCGAACAGGTCGCCGGCCAACGGAGCGATGCCGAGTTTGGGGCCTGGTCCCCCATCCTCAAAGAGGCGGAAGCAGGCCAGTAGCGCCAGCCAGAGGTCATCGTGACGGGGATCGGCCAGGTAGCGCCGTTCGGCGAGGCGGCGCAGGCGCTGCAGGCTGTAATAGCGGTAGTACAGGTCGCGTTTTGCGGCGGAGGGTGAGAGAGGATAAACGAGATTGCGTTCCTCGATGACCAGCAGGAACAACAGGCGATAGATCAGACGGAGAAGGTGCTGGTAGAGGGCATCGGGCTTGAGCGAGCCATCCTGGACCGAATCGCGGAGGGATTGGTTGGCCGGGTGGGCGAGCAGACCATTGGCGAAGGCGAGGATGGCCTCTTCTACAGCACGGGACAGGCCATCGCGGATACGAGCGCCGGAATCGACCGAATCCTGGTGGTAGCGTTCGATCAGGCTCTCGGCGGCGGCCTCCGGGGAGATCGGCATCCGCGTGGCGTGGAGCAGGCGGTAGAGAACGGCGAAATCCGCGAACAGGCCGTCGGTGAAGATGCGGTCGAGGTCGAACTCCAGGTAAGTGAGTTTGACCAAGCGGGAGCTGTCACGCAGCAGACGAAGGAGCTTGCCATTGGTGACGATGGCAAAAAGCTGGTCGGAGAGGTTGAGGTACTCCTGCACCAGCGCATGGGCGGACATGCGCGGGCCAGCGACACGCTCGGGTTTGCGATCCAGCCCGGCGGGGTCTCGGTAACCGGTGATATGGACAGCACCCAGGGCGCGGTTGATCGTGCGGTGGGAAATCGGATAGCTCTTGTCCCCGGCCTTGATGCCTTGGTGCTGGTACTCGAGTTGATAACCGAGCAGGCCGAGGAGCGGAACGATCCAGAGATTGCGTGTCTCGGTGGTGGCCGGGGAGTCGGGGCGAAGCGACTCGAGCTTGCGCTGGTAGATACGCCAGTAATCCTGGGCATCTGCCCAGGCGCGGGCGATTTCATCTTTGACCTTGCCGGGTGATGGGATACCGAAGTCCGCTGGGCGCTGACCTTGGAGATCCTCCAGCCGGTCGAGGATATCGGGCGAGAGGATGGCCCCTTCGATTCGGATGCTGGGGTAGTTCATGATGCGGCCTCCGGCAGAAGGATGTAGATGCCCAGCAGGTCCATCGGGAGCACGGGGTAGACGACCTGGAACTTCTGCCTATCCATCAAGGCGCTGAAACGCTCGTGGGCCGCGACCAGCCGCTTGGATTGCTCTTCGGCGATGGCGGTGAACTCGGCGTCGAGTTTGTCGATCAATTTCAACTCATTATCAAGGAAGCTGGCGCGCGACTGCGGGGAGAGATCACTGGACGCACGCGCCGCCGCCAGCAGAGCCTTGGCTTCGGCGTGTTCGAGGAACTCCTTCTGGTCAGGGGTGCCACGCCAACCCCAGAGGAGCATCTCCTCGGCAACGATCTGGTGTCCGCCCTTGCCCTGCTCGATGACGTTGCGGCAGCGGAAGAGGAGCAGCGTGGTCTTTTTGGCGACCTGTTTGGTGCGGATCACGGCGGCCCGCGCGGCGCGCTTGTCGTGGCGGGCCAGGGTGTTCGCCATAACCAACTGGCAAAGCTGTTCGACGAAGCGGTGGTTACGCCCCAGGTAGTGGTAGCCTTCAGGTGTGGGGGATTCAAAGCTAATCTTCACGACCCGCCCCGCTGGCAAGAGATCAACGAGTTGGGGCGGCAGATTGCCGGTCACGATGCCGTGGCCTTCGCGTTCCGTGGTGATCTGAACGCCAAACAATCCTGCGAGCGACGTTCTGACGAACTCCTCCACGGCCTTCGGGTTGCCGATGGCCTCGTCCACCACTTTCAGGTCTTCCGCGATATCCTGCGCCTTGATGGCGTTTTGGGCGAAGATGCTGCGGGAGGTCTTCTCGCGCTCAGCGGCTTCATCAATCTTGCGGGTGACGTTGGCCTTGGCGGCAGCGGCCTCGGGGAATTCCGGGAAGTCAAAGAGCGTCGGCTCGTTTGCTCTACGCTTCCCTTCGATGCGGCGGTCGGGATTGAGGAGCAAGGCCTGCGTGATGGTGTCGATGATGCTTTGTGAATCTTCGGGGAATGGGACGTTGATTCCGGTTGCCCGCTTGATTTCGCGCACCTTACGCAGCAGTACATCGAGCACGATGCCGTCAATCGGGTTATCGGAGCCGTAGAGCAAGCATGCCTTGACTTCGGGGGCTTTCTGGCCGAAGCGATCAACCCGGCCCTCGCGTTGCTCCAGGCGATTGGGGTTCCAGGGGAGGTCGTAATGGAGAACGCCGGTGAATGATTCCTGGAGATTGATGCCCTCACTGAGGCAATCCGTGGCGATGAGGACGCGCGGCTTGTCGCCCGCCATCTCCGAGATGCGCTGCTTGCGGAGGTCATCGGGGAGTTCGCTCGTGATGACGCGGAGATCGAGTTTTGGGAACTTCTTACGCAGCGCTGGTTCGAGATGCTTGCCGAGGTAGTTTGCGGTCTCGATGTAACGGCAGAATACGACGGGTTTGAAACCGTGCTCGATCCAGTCTTCAAGCACGACCGAGGCAGCGAAGAGCTTCTGGTCGTATTGAATGTTACCGAGGCGGTCGAGGCGATCGGCGAACTGACGCAACTGCCGCCGCTGGTGATCGCTCCAATCGCCTTGCTCAATCACCCGCGTCGGTGCGTTGTCACCCTCGAAGCCAAAGTCGAGGTCGCGGACGGGGTTTTCGACCTCTGGCTCGACGTCGTCGCTCGTCGCGGCATCGCCGTCTGTCGCCGCAGTGACGAGCTTATCCAAGCGTGTGTTGAGCATCTTCACGCCCGCATCGGGACTCGACATGACGCCACGCAGAAGAGCCAGTGCGGTCCAGTAATGGACACGCTTAGTCCTCCTGCTGGAGCCATCGGACACGACCAGTTTGCGGGCGAAGTCGAGTATGTCATCAAAGAACGCGGCGTAATCACGTGACAGGTCATAGGGCCACTCAAACGCCTCGCGCTTTGGGAATGGCGTGTCTTCGTCCATCCATTTCTCAACATCAGCGCGTTTTCGCTGGACGAAGTGCTGGGCGAGTTCGCGGCGCTGCGGCTGCGTAGAAGTTGGCAAATCAATGGTCTCGTATTCCCGCCGAAGAAGCCCCAGCAGAGACTGGAATTCCTCGGGCTTACCGCTGTGGGGCGTGGCCGTCAGCAGGACGAGGTGCTGCTTAGGCTTTGCAGCAATCTGGCTGACGAGGTGATATCGCTGCTGCTGCGCGGCGGAGGCACCGGTGGGCCTGGCGCAAGTGTGCGTTTCGTCGACGATCACCAACTCGGGGCACTGCTCAATGAACACGTCGCGCCTGACGTCGGACTTGATGAAGTCGATGCTGACTATCTGGTACGGGTAGTAGTCATATACGCTCGCATCGCCCTGGATCTGGCGGTCGAGCCGAGCCTGGGTGCTCGAACGAATGATGACGGCCTCGATGTCGAGTTTCGATCGTATCTCTTCCTGCCACTGGTCGCAGAGGTGCGGCAGGCAGACGACGGCGAAGCGTTTGATCTTCCTCCGCTCCAGCAGCTCACGCACGACGAGCAACGCCTCAATCGTCTTGCCCACGCCAACATCATCCGCAATGAGCAACCGCACAACATCCTGACGTAACGCCATAATTAAAGGAACGATCTGATAAGCACGCGGTCGAAATGATAATTTAGCTAGCGCGCGGAACGGGCCTGCGCCGTTACGGAAGGCCAGTCGGGCGGAATCGTAGAGCAGTCGGGCGGTGCTGATATCACCAATGTCCGCGGGTGCAGGCGGATTAAAGTGGGCATCCGTCAGCCTATCCCTTTCTATCTGCAGCGGCAAATAGATGCCGGTAATTTCTTCATCCGAGCCGCCGAGTGGCTTAACAACGAGTAGATTGGGATCGTCTGAAGGAAGAACGACCCATTCACGCCCGCGTAGCGACACGAGCTTTCCTGGTTGGAAAAGTGTCGTCATCGCACCTTCCTAAAGATGTCGGGTCGCTGGGCGATCCTGGTCGCGAGGTTCTGCCGATAGTGCCACGCCCACACCTCATCGCCACGTGCAATGATTGCCTGCCGCTGGCTCTCGTCCCGCTCACGTACCGCGCCATCATCATGCGGCGAGCCGTCACAGAAGACCCAGAATCGCGGCTCATAATAGAAATCAGGTTGGCAATAGATGCCGTCGATACGTTTTTGTGCCGCGTCCGGCAAACGCAGGCCGTGGTCGTACAGGTATTGAATGAAGGTCCGCTCGGTGGATGAATTGGGATCAAGCTGGCGTAACATCGACTGGAACTGCTCTTCGTAATTCCGGAAGCCCGGGTTGGTCTGAATCTCGACCTCGCATACCGCGAGCTTGTCGAGCGCATCCCGGATCAGGAAGCGGTCGATCACCTTGTGGTCACGCTGGTTGTAGTAGCTCAGCAGGTCGTCATAGGACGCAGGCGCGAGGTATTGGGGATCGTCAAGTCGGCAAATCGCCTTTGCTGCCTCGACAACCTTGCGGAACGTCTGGACGTCATCGACGAACTGCGAAAGAATGCCCAGGCTGCCTTCGGCTGCCTCGTAAAGCAGGATATTCGGTGCTTCGGGATCGCCGACAGTGACAACGCCAATCTCGCTCGGCTCGACCTGGAAAACCTGTTCGATGGCGCGTTTCAGCGAGTGCTGGAGTGTAATGACTCCCGGTGCTTTCAATCCGAGCGGTTGGATCGGTTCGATGTAGAGGGCATCGGCGAGATTCGAGGTCCAGAGCTTAACCAGCCGAAAGTCCTCGCGGGGATTATCCTCAGGTTCCGGCATCGAACTACGCCAGTCGCCAGAGATTAAACCGATCGGGAAGCCTTCATTCTTCTGCGCCCGCCATTGGGTGTTCACATGCACAAGCCGGGCGGCGGCAATGTAGCGAAGATTCAGGAAATTGTTTTCACTAGATCGCACAATCGCCTTGCGGACCCGATCCAGATTCCCGCCATCGACCGCAAAATAGGTCCGGACGTTGAAACCACGTGAGACACGCTCTTCCTCCTCACACGAGATGCGGTCAACCTCGTCCGCACGAGACTCGGCCATTTCAAGCAGGTCATGGATATGTTCCTTATTGGCGTTGTCGCCAAGATTCATCCCGGAAAACGGGCATATTTCGAGGTCTTTTTGATCGCCGACCAGATAGTAGCCGGCCTTGGTGCTGATCTTGGCGTCGGTAAGCGACGATTCGGCGTCCTGCACGACCAACTGGGACACGCGGTACTTGCGACCGTTGTGGTAAATGATGTTGAGCGGGCCAAACTCACGCAGTGCGATTGCGCGGGGGCGGGAAATGAATTCACCGCTCGTACCGCCCGTGGGCAGGAAAATCCGAAGCGGTAGCCTGGTGAAGTTATAGCCGGGCAGGAAGCCCTCCGATGCCAAGTAGCGATATGGGTAAAACTCGGACAGTTCCGTTGCTCCGCCGAGGTCGTTGCGAAGCAGATTCAACTGACGGTTGGCCTGGTCTTGGTGGCGCTTGTATTTTTTGTATTCATCGCCACCGACAGTGAGTCGGCCACTCTCGATAGGCCGCGTGGCACGCGTGAGGAGAGAGCGAGCGGAGCGGTACAGGCGGCGCCAACGCGTCATTGATGAGTCGAGATGGTCCACGAGCTTGCCGAGGTTCTGGTCGAGCCAGTCTTCGGAAAACCATGTACTGGCGCGAGCCTTGAGATCGGCTTCAAAATCTTTGATCACCCTGCGGAACGTCGCCTTTAGCGTGGCGTATGTCGCAGGTGCGATTTGCAAGCCGTCACGCACGCCGGGGGCCAGCGGCATAGCATCGTTGTCGTCTAGGACAAGGCGCATCAGCGATGGTCGTTCACCTTGCTGGGATTCGAGTCCGGGGAGGCCGATCTCGCTAATGGCGAGCGCGTTCAGATGAGTCAGAAGCAATTCGCGATTACAAAGGTCCAACCGCGGCGCCTGCACGGCGCCCGCGACAAGGTCGGCCTGCTGTTGGAAGTAATGGCGGTCATGTGGTGAATAGGTTGAGCAGTAGGTGAACACCAGTGCCCCTTGGCCGCTTCGTCCAGCGCGCCCCGAACGCTGCGCATAGTTTGCAGCGTTTGGGGGTGCATTCCGTAAGTGGACCACGCTCAAGCCACCAATATCGATCCCCAGTTCCATCGTCGGCGAGCAGAACAAGGCGCTAATCGAGTGGCTGCGAATCTTGGCCTCGTCGGGCTGCGTCTTGGCGTCGTCAAGGAACCAATCCGCGCGGAAGCGATCTTCGCGATCTTGGCGGTCATCGGCGTTGAGTTGGCCTGTGTGGTCTTCCGCGCGCAGCCTCTTGGCCTGTGAAAAATCACGACGGTACATGTCACGAAAAAACTCGTTTGGCTTTGGCCGCTGATCCTTGTAGGAACGGCGCTTGATGACGTCGGCTGTCGCCGTCAATCCGTCGCCGAGTCGCCACAGTAACTTTTCAATCCGCAGCCGAAAAACCGGCACATCTGTATTCTTGTCACTTCGGGCGGTTTGCTCAATGAGGTAGTCCGCCTCCTTAAGCTTCCGCATTAATTTCATGATGAGTTCACGGTAATGATCGCCACGGAGGACATCGAGATCGAATCCCCTTTGGTTAGCAAAGTGCTTGATGTACTTTCCGAGCGAGCTGGCTGGTCCCATGCTCTTTGAAAAAAGCCTTGCAGACCTGTGCAATGGTTCAAAGCGAATGACGCATGGCTCGCGAAGGTCCTCATCGCGGTCAAGGGTCCATGGAGCCTTCAACTGTTCCCGGAAATGCTTTTCATACTCCTTCAGGCGCGAAGGAGTGAGAAAGTTTTCGCTGTGAATGGCGTATTCCAGCCGGAAGAAGTCGAGAATGGTGGTCAGGAATTCGCGCCGATTCGGGTGGGAAAGGTCACAGACGATGGGCATGTCCGCCCACAGACCATCTTCTGCGACGATTTCGTCGAGGCTTAGGTAATCGACAACGAGCAAACCGCACTGCTCCAGGTTGGGGAGAACGATTCGCCAACTGCGACGTAGGTCGGATATGGCTCGAAAAAAGAGATAGGCCTGAAATGTCAGATCATAGCTCCGACGGACGGTCGCGATGACCGGTTCCTCGCCTCGGTTCGCGAAGTCACAGAAAGGAAGCGCCAGCGCCTTGAAGACGGCTTCGCCGATGTTCGCGTATGTCAGAAAAGTGCCGGTCGCGGCGGCCAGTGCCTTGTAGATACCCGCTCGCAACTGGACGACCTGCACGAAGTCGTTGAAATGACCGGCCTGGAGCGCAGCATCCTGGCGATTATCCGTAAAGCTCAGGAGTTTCTGGTCCATGGCGGGATAACGTGCATCATGCAACTGGTTGAGGATCGAGAAAGCTGCGATAGTTGTCGAAGTACTGCGGCCTTCACTCCCAAGCTTGGTGAGTTTCGTGCCCTCGTTTGTCTTCGTGTCGAAGAACACGCCGCCAGTGGGATCAAAGAGCAACGGCGCCCGCATGAACCAGCCCCAAAATTTCATCGGTTGGGTGTCCGAGCAGTTTCCGTACTCATCGAAGTAGAGCTTTAGTGGAAAGAACTTCACCTTTTTTGTGTCCGGGACCGTGCCGCTCCTGTTGGTGCGGAGCCACGCTTCCGGCAGATAGTCGAAATCATCCTCGGGATCCCATACATCGTCGCCGACGATCAGATAACCATCGGCAGCATCTTCCATATCATCGGAGCTTTCGCGGAATTCGCGAGGTTCGATCATGTCCCCATTACGTGACACGCAAATAAAGGGATGGCCTGTCGCCCGGCTGAAAACGTTCGGGAAGATAGGCTTCTTGTTTTCGTCGTCTTGCTTGTATATGCCCGGTTCAAGCGTAATGAATCGGTGTTCGTCCTGATCCAATGTCGTGTATACAGATCCCGTCTGGGCGATGAACTGGTGTAACTTGAACGGCAGGATCGTATAACGCGACCCAGCGCTCCGGAGCTGCTGGTTTACCGTGCTGATCCAGAGCAACATTTTGGCGAGGCATTCTTTGCATGCCTCCTCCGCCAACCCAGTTTCCTCGGCAAGAGCTGATACGATTTCACCGATCCTTAGAGGTTTGCGACGGACGAGTTGGCCTTCCCGTTCTTCAAGAGCGATGCGATTTTCAAGCCAGACGGCCACCGGGTGAGAACGAAGGATTGTCTCACCACCGTCAGCGTTGATTCCGGTCGTGATTGCTTGAGCAAGAGACATGCGGCTCGGGAGAGTGCCTGAAAAGTCGAGTGAGCGGGTAAGCGTCTCGTTGACGACCTGGTCGGGGCGGAATTGTCGCCCAAACACCGTTGTGGCGACCTGGGCAACCTGCTCGCGCTGGGAGGCCTGGCTGCCGACCGAGACCATTGTCGCGGACGTGCCAATACAGGTGACGGGCCTTTTACATTGCGCGCAAACACGGCGAATGAGCATGGCAATGTCAGCTCCCTGTCGCCCCCGGTATGTGTGCAGTTCATCAAAGACAAGGAATCGCAGGTTCTCGTAGATGGCGTCGCGTATTGACCGCTCCTGCAATCGCGTTAACAGAAGTTCGAGCATCATGTAATTCGTTAACAGAACCTGAGGCGGGTTCTCCCGCATCGCGATGCGCACATCCTCCTTCTCTTGCCCCGTGTATTGACCAAAGGTGATGGGGAAATCATGACCCGCGTTCTTTTTGTAATTCTCCTTGTACGTGTTGAATTCATTGGTCTGCGAATTGATCAATGCGTTCATTGGGTAGACGACAACTGCGGTCACACCTTTGGATTGCGGTTCACCGAGGAGATGGTGGAAGATCGACGCGATATAAGTGAGCGACTTGCCTGAGCCGGTTCCGGAAGTCACGACGAAGTCCTGGCCGGTAGTGCCAAGCTTGATGGCCTCCAATTGATGGCGGTAGAGCGAGTACCCTTCGAAAATATCTGTAATACTTTCATGGAGAACGCCAGCCTTGGCGATTTCTAAGACCTTTCCAGCGGTCGCGTAAGATGGGTTGAATTGAAGCAGCGGCTGCGGCCAGAGTTTTCCCTCGGCCAGCGCAGTCTCCACGGTCTGACTGATTGCCGGGTCGGCGATATTAATGAAGCTGCGAATATAGCTTGCGTAGTCGCTGACAATCTTGGCGTGGGTATCGAAGACGTTCATGCCGGAGCCCCCGATGTGATTGAAATCATCTGCCATACGACTCTGTTGCCGATTTGCCGACGAGAGAAATATCCTTGCTGTAATGGGGTCATCGGCATTGTCGGCTACGCTTTCCGGCGTTATCAGCACGCTTCCCAAGCCACTGGTCGATTACCTCGCGATGGAATCGCCAATGCCTCCCGACTTTCTGTCCCGGCACTTTGCCCTCGGCGCACAGCTTGTAGAGCGTGGATGTCGAGAGTTTCAAATACACCGCCAGGTCGTCGATGGTCATCACCTGGTCTTGCATCTGCTTGGCCATCTGTATGCCTTCCGTAACCGGATGAAAGGACGAAGCTCCACCACTGCATCGGTGGGGCAAAACACAACTATTTCACGGTTATTTGCCGTTGGTGTCAACTGCCAGCGGCAATTATTTGGCGTCCCTTGGTGGTAAGCCGGTATTTCTGCCTGCTGCTACGCGGCTTGTTGGGGATGGTCATTTCGATTAAGCCGCCGTCCAGCAATGGGTTCAAGACTTGGTGCCTGAACTTGGTGCGATCTGACCGTCCGGCCACGGCCATGAGTTCAACTAAAGTTCTGTCAAATTGGCACTTTCGCATGATTTCGACTTGGTGCCGACTTAGTGCCGACTTGGTGCCGACTTGGGCCTCGACTGGAGCCTCGGCCTGCGGGGAGCCGTCGAACATGGCCTTCACCAAGTCGGAGGCCATATCGACTTCCTTGTCCAGTTCCGGGATGAAAAACTCAAAGGCTTTTCCGGCCCGGTCGTTTTTATATTGAGGCGCCGGATGCCCGAGTTTCCGCCATGCTTCGCGCATCATACGCAGGCCCGTGCCCGCCTGCTCGCACATGGCGATCCGTCGCATGGCCATGGCGATGGAAGGATTGCGCACTTCCTTTTCGCCGGGTTCCCAGAGCCGGCTGTCGTCGCCGAACACATCACCCGGGTTCCAAAACTGGATTCCATTACGGAAACACTTGATGACCGCCTTGCGCGAATGATCGCCATAGTCCTGATGGATCAGCAGATTCACCGCCGCCTCGCGGAATACCCGAAAGCCAGGCGGATCATCCCGCCGGCCAAGCGTCACCGGATCGATGTCCCGGAACGGTTTGGGCATGAAGAAGCGATATTTGCTCACCAGTTGCTCCCAGGCCTGGATGATGTTGTCTTCGCAGACGATCCGGTCGATCCAGCGGGTTTCCGGCAGCGCGTCGCCCGTGGAATAACCGAGGAACTGTACATCCAGCGTCGGCCGGGGAATAAGCTGATGAATCGCCAAAGGCGAGCCAAAGAGCATAATCGCCGCGCGGGTTGGCAGGAATCGCCGCCCCTGCTTGATCAGAAATCCCCAGTGGTACAGAAAGTCCCGATCCGGCTGCTTGGCGTCAAAGCCGGTATTGGCCTGATGAAAGCGGCTGCGATACCAGGCGAGGCTGCCGGCATCAAATGCCTCTTTGATCGCGACCCGTTCAAACGGCTGGCCATCCCAGCGGTCAACGGCGGCGTCGCGCAGCATACGCTCGATATCCTGCATCTGGGCCTTGTAATCGCCGCCGCCTTTACGCAGGAATGTTCGGCGGATGTCGCCGTCCAGATAGACCGGCTTGCGTGTCCGCTGATTCTCGGCGATCTGAAAGACCAGCACCGTTTTGCCGTCAATATGCAGCTTCTGCTCGGCAATCTCGACATCGTGATTGATCTTGGCATCCGCGTGCAGAACGGAAAGAAAATCATTCTGAACTTTCTCGGGGTTTTCAACGCCGGTGACTTCATAGGATTGGCCGCGCTGAGCGACGCCGAAGATTAAGCGCCCGCCGTGGGTATTGGCAAATGCGGATACCGTTTCAAACGCGGATTTCGGGACGTCCGTGCGAGCTTCTTTGAACTCGATGTCCTTCCATTCGCCCGCGTTGAGCATCTTTTTTAGTTCCGACACATTCATAATCCACCATTCTGTCCGCCTATCGCCAACTGTCAATGCCGAGACGGTGCTGCCACCGCCCGGCATCAGGACGCCGGATATTCATCACTGCTTGGGAATAGCCACTCCGCTCCGCTGATATTGTCGTCCGCACAAAACCACCCCACATAATAAGTTCACCTCAATATCGTGCTAATCTGCATTGCAACCCGCTATTACCACCGGGCAAGACCGGCTGTTTTTGACATCACTTGCATTCGGCATTTGTTAGGGTATAATGGTATGAGTGATGACAATAAAGTTGTTGCTGTTGCCAGGCTGTTGCCGTCATCACCTCGGCCTGACGGTTACTTTGCAGGAGAACCCCATGAATCCTCTTTACCGTGTTCGGCGTTATGTCAGCTCTCTGGCCGCTTCGGCGGTGCTGCTGGGCTATGCCAGCCTCTCGGAGGCGTCTACCTTCGGCGGCAGCGGCGGTGCGCCGCTCCCTTGGGAAACCCCGCTGGCCCGCATCCTGGCCAGCTTCACCGGCCCGGTGGCCAAGGCCCTGTGCATTTTGTCCATTGTCATGCTGGGCTTTGGCTTTGCCTTTTCCGAAGGTGCCGGGATGCGGCGAATCCTGGGCGTTCTGCTGGGCGTGTCGATTGCTGTGACGGCCACCAGCTTCGGTGTGAGCTTCTTTGGCTTTGACGGCGGAGCGGGCTTCTGATGACTTCTTCCACGGACAAGATCGAAGGCTTTGAAGTGCCGTTGCATTTATCGCTCACCCAGCCGGTGTTACTGGGCGGCGTGCCACGGGCTTTTGGGATACTCAACGGCACCACCGCGTTGGTATTGGGCATGGGCCTGCATGTGTGGTGGCTGGGGTTTCCGCTGGGAATCGTGCTGCATGCCGCCGCCCTGGTGCTGACGCGGCACGATCCGGACTGGTTTGAGATTTTCCGGTCGCATGTCAAAGAGCCGACGTGGCTGGAAAGCTGATAATAGCCAGTCAAAAAAGGATTGAAGACCAACATGTGGAATTTGAGCGAATATCGAAAGCATTCCCGGCGATTGAGCGATTATCTGCCCTGGGCCGCTTTAATTGGGCCGGGGGTGATGCTGAACAAGGATGGGAGCTTTCAACGCACGATCCGCTTCCGCGGACCCGATACGGACAGTGCTGTGCCATACGAACTCATGGCGATCCGAGCAAGACTCAACAATGTGCTCAAGCGCCTGGGTTCGGGCTGGTGCGTCCATGTCGAAGCGGCGCGCCGGGAGGCCCAATCGTATATGGGCAAAAGCCTCTTTCCCAATTCCATGGCCGCAGCCATTGACCACCAGCGCCGGGAGGCGTTTACACGCCAGGGCAATCACTTTGAATCCACGTACTATCTGACGCTGACATACCTGCCACCTGAAGAACAGGTACGGTCTCTGACCAGCGCCCTGATCGAACGGCCGGTAGACAAAGCCGGTGTTTCGTATCGTGCCTCGTACGAGACGTACCTGGGCCAGATCACCCAGATGGTGAATCTGCTGACCAGTTTCATGCCGGAGGTCACGCCGCTGGATGATGACGCCACTTTAAATTACCTGCACGATTGCGTGTCGGACCGCCAACTGAAGATCAAGACACCCCAGCAACCGTTCTACCTGGATGAAATGCTCACCGATGCGCCCCTGGCCGGGGGTTTGAGTCCCAGGCTGGGCCGGAACTATTTAAAAACACTCTCCATACGCACCTACATCGGCCAGACATTGCCGTGTCTACTGGATGGCTTAAATGAATTGCCGCTGGCCTACCGCTGGGTGGCGCGTTATCTGCCCATGGACAAGGTGCAGGCGACCGGCCACCTGGGCAAACTCCGCCGACAGTGGTTTTCCAAACGCAAGGGGATGGTGACACTGTTAAAGGAAGCGGCCATGAAGCAGGAAAGCCGCCTGGAGGATTCGGATTCACTTAACAAGGCGGCCGATGTCGATGCGGCCTTGCAGGAACTGGGCGGTGATTACGTATCCATCGGGCACTTCACACTGACGGTCACGGTCTGGGATGAAAGTGAATCTGGTGCCATTGATAAAGCCCGCGCCGTTCAGCAGGTGGTCGATAGCCAGGGTATTGTCTCGCAGATCGAGAGCTTCAACGCCATGCAGGCGTGGCTGGGGAGCCTGCCGGGCCATGGTTATGCCGATGTGCGCAGACCGCTGATTTCATCATTAAATGTCTGTGATCTCATGCCGGCCAGCAGCGTATGGTCGGGGCCAGGCTGGTGCAAGCACCTAAATGGCCCGCCGCTGTTGCAGACCCGCACCAAAGGTTCCACGCCATTCCGGCTCTCGATCTATCAGGGCGACGTGGGCCATACGCTGATTGTCGGACCGACGGGGGCGGGTAAATCGACGCTGCTGAATTTGCTGGCCTGCCAGTTCTTGCGTTACCCCAACGCCCGGGTGTTTATCTTTGACAAAGGCGCAAGCTCGCGCGCCATGACCTATGCCATGGGCGGCACATTTTATCCTATCGGCAGTCAGAATGTCAGCGATAGTCATGCTGGCAATTCCAACAAGAACGGCGAGCCTGAACGTCAAAGCGGCCCGGAGTCACCAACCACAGCCGAACAGGCCATTTGCTTTCAGCCGTTGGGGCAGATCGATAATGAAGCGGAACTTTCCTGGGCGCAGGATTGGCTCCTGGATTTGCTGGGGCGTGAAGGTTTATCAGCCACACCCGTGCTCAAGCAGGAACTCTGGTCGGCATTGAACAATTTAAAATCCCTGCCGGAGAGGCAACGCACGATGACGACGCTGCGGAATCTGGTGCAGGACACCGGCGTTCGCCAGGTCTTGGAAAGTTTTACGCTCTCCGGCCCGTATGGCCATCTTCTGGATGCCGATCACGAAACCCTCTCCGAAGGTTTTTGGCAGGTCTTTGAGACCGAGCACCTGATGCATTCGCCGCGGGTGCTTCTGCCGGTGCTAACGTATCTGTTCCATAAACTCGAAGGGCGCTTCAGCCAGGGTTTTCCGTCACTGCTGATTTTGGATGAAGCCTGGATGTACCTGACCGATTCGGCCTTTGCCGCGCGCATACGCGAATGGCTAAAGGTGTTGCGGAAAAAAAACGTCGCGGTGATCTTTGCCACCCAGTCGCTGGCGGATATCGCCGACAGCGCGATCGCTCCGGCGATCATCGAAAGCTGCCTGACACGGATATTTCTGCCCAACGCGGCGGCCCTGGAGGAAAGCGCCAAGAAGGTCTACCAGTCTTTTGGCTTAAATACCCGGCAATTGCAGATACTCCAGAGCGCCATGCCCAAGCGGGACTATTACCTCCAGTGCCGACAGGGATCGCGATTGTTCCAACTGGATATGGGCGCAATCGCCATGGCCTTCTGCGCCGCCGGTTCACCGGAAGACCAGTCACGCATCACACGTGTCTTGTCTCGCCACGGCCCCAAGGATTTTGGTATGGCCTGGCTGGAAGAGCTGGGGTTGGACGGTGGTGGCACTACTACAGTGTCCGCGAAAGACAGGTACATCGACACTGAAACCAATACATACATCTGAAGATGAAAGGATCAAGCATGGATATCAGGAAAGAACAGAATCCCAACACACGGCCTCCTCGATGGCGTAAGGCAGCAATTGTCGCGGCCCTGGCCGCCACAATGATGACGGCGGCACCGGCGATGGCGTTATTTGGCGGAATCGTTTTTGATCCCAGCAATTTTGTCGAACACATTCTCGAAGTGTCGGCGGACCTGCAACGAATCGCCCGTATGGAGAGCCAGTTGCAGGTTCAGCAGCGCATGCTTGCCGGACTTGGAACCAATGCCTGGCCGGGCATGGCCCAATCCATGCAGGGTGTCACGCTGGTACTACAGAATGGGGGGCGTTTTGCCTTATCCGATCCGGCGGGCCAGATGGCGATCAACGAACCGCTTTCCTTTGGCGATGGGAGGCAAAATCCCAATGCCGACCAGATAAACACCCTGCGCACCGCGTGGGATCAGGATAACCGGGTGGGTATTGTGCAGAACCGTCAGCTTGAGAACCAGGTTGTCGCCGGTGTGCCGGCGGATGCAGCGGAGACAAGAGAGATCGTCGCCGCATCCGATCATGCGCCTGGCCTGACCGCGGCGATCCAGGCCCACAACCAGCTTTTAGCCAACTTAAGTGCGCAGTTGGAGCGGATCATCGCTTTGAAGGCCGCCAATGATCGTCTGAACACACAATTGATGACCCAAGATCAGTCCCGCCGGGCGTACCACGCCGCGGTAAGCCAATGGCTGATGCACGACTGGAGCACTCCGGCCAATACTCAGCCGGTGCAGGACCCGTTTGGCAACTAAAAGAAGGATCAACCTGAATTTTGGAGAACCACCATGAATCAACAATTTCTAAACCCAACACAAAAACCTCGGACGCCATGCAAATCATCACAATTCCTTCGGCGCATGGTGATGGGAATATTGGTGGCCGGCCCCGTACTTATGGCGGCGCCACGGACCTCGTGGGGTTTTGGCATCGTCTTTGACCCGGCCATTT
>JAKAEB010000093.1 GCA_021818445.1 Planctomycetota bacterium | reverse complement strand
GAGGTGCGCTCCAGCCAAGTGCACAGGCCATACTGCTGGAAAGTTTTCCGCCGGAAAAGCGCGGTCAGGCGATGGCCATGTATACATTTGGTGTTATTTTTGCGCCGGTAATCGGGCCGACCCTGGGTGGCTGGCTTACCGATTCCTATTCGTGGCGATGGGTTTTTTATATCAACATTCCTGTTGCGATCTGCGCGTTCCTGATGATCGAGGCATTTGTCGAAGATCCTCCCTATCTGAGAAGCGGCAAAAAAGGGCGGCTTGACGGTATCGGCTTTATTTTGCTGGCCAGTTGGATCGCCGGGCTGCAGATTATGCTCGATAAAGGCCAGGAAGTTGATTGGTTCGGTGCCGTGTGGATGCGGTGGCTGGCGGTTTTCACCATTATTACTTTTCTGGCTTTTGTAGCGTGGGAATTGACCGATGAAAACCCACTTGTCGATTTAAAAGTGCTGGGTAACCGCAATTTTTTCTGCGGGACGGCGATGATTACCGTGGTTGGTGCAGTACTCTACGGCACAACCGCCCTATTGCCGCTGTTTCTGCAAACGGTGATGGACTACCCCGCCCTGCAAAGCGGTTTGGCAATTAGTCCGCGCGGTTTGGGATCGATTATCGGAATTTTAATCGCCGGGCGGCTCATCAATGTCATTGACAATCGTTTCATGATGGTGACCGCAGTATTGGCGCTTGCCCTTTCAAGTTATTATCTGGGGGGTATCGATTTGCAGATTGGGCAGTTCACCGTCACGCTGCCGATCATCATCAATGGTTTTGCCACCAGCTTGCTGTTTATTCCTCTTACCACCAATGCCGTGGGCACACTTCGCAGCGACCAAATTGGTAATGCGACAAGCATTTACAATCTGATGCGAAACATTGGTGGTGCCGTCGGCATATCGGTCACCACCACACTGCTGGTAAGAGTCAGTCAGCAATGGCAGACCACTCTCGTCAATCGGGTTACGCCTACCAACTCGGCATTTCGGTCTCGGCTTGGCACGATACAAAGGGCACTTGGTGCCCATGGGCCGGCCCCTACCATTCATCAACAGGCCCTTGGCATGATTTATGGTACGGTGCAGCGCCAGGCGTCCGTTCTGTCATATGTGGATGTATTCAGATTTCTCTGCGTCCTGTGCCTGCTCTGCATGCCATTGGTGCTTCTCATACAACCCGTGAAACGGGCTGCCAAGGTGGCGGTACATTGACCTTCCAGAGCAGATGGCCGTGATACGACTTTTGTCCGGCTGGCCATGTACCGATGGCTTTCTGCAGATGCCGGGATACTTATCAGGCCTTCGGCCTGGAGGTACAACCTAACCATCCACCCAACTGCGCATGATCCAGATGGGTTAAATCAGCGACGGCCCATGTGGCCCACCGCCGCACCGATTCAATGGGGCTTGTTGTCGCCACGCCAAGCACTCGGAACCCCGCCGCGTTGGCCGCCGATGCTCCACCTTGGGTATCCTCAATAACGACCACGTGCTGGGTATCCAACTGCGGCCGCAGGTCTTGAAGCAATGCAAAAGCCTTCTTATAACCCTCCGGATGCGGTTTGCCATGGCGAACATCATCGGCGGATACAATAACTTTAAAATGTTGTGCAATGCCCAATGATTGGATCAAAGGCTTTATTTCAGCCCGTCCGGCACCGCTGCAAATGCCACAGATGGCATCGATGGAAGCCAGAAAAGCCAGCAATGAGCGGATGCCGGGAAGCGGCTCGGCCACAGAACCGAGTTGAGATTCAAGAAATTGGCTTTTTCGCAGGCAAAGCCGGCGAATTATCTCCGCTGTTGGCTCAATTCCCGCATCTACCAGCATGTGGGTAAATCCATCCACCGACCCGTAAACAATGTACCGACGGACATACGTATCCGGTGGTATCTGCACGCGTCGCCCCAGTTCTTTTTCGGCAGCCGCCAACGCATGGTTATATCCCTGCAAATGCAGGTCTTCGGTGCTGGCAATCACCCCATCAAAATCAAAGATGACGGCTCCAGATGGCATACGTGTTAAACCTCTCAATCAATAAATTCAAACTTTTCAGCCACTCTCGACGTACACCATCTGAGCAATGGAAGTGCGTTGAAGGATACCATAAATTGGCGAAAGTCATCGGTATTACGCCGTATAACTTTGTTTTAAGTTGCCGGATAAATGCACCGATAATGAGCGGCGTGGATGGTTGATCGCTTACGCTTGACGTTATACAATGTATAACGGAAGTGTTATGAGTGCTTAAACTCAGGATAGCGGCCTCTAAAAGGTGCCTTAATTATGAGTGATCAGGATCGCGGCAGAGCGTTGAAAGATCAGGTGGTGGCGTTCAAGGCGGACGCCCAACTCGCTGCCCTGCTGTCGGGGGTAAAAAATAAAAGCGAATTAATTCGCGATGCGGTCTACGCTTTTTTAGGACACCTTTGCCCGCTTTGTAACGGCAAAGGCACCATTGACGCCAATCGCGGGCACGAAATTGAGCTGTTACTCAAGCAGCTTGAATTTGCCAGTTGCTCGGGTTGTCACACGCCGCTGCCAGTACTCCCCAAACTTCGAGCCATCGTGCGGCAGTTACCAACAGCCGATCGAGAACGACTTGGCGAATTTGAAAAGACGGGCGAATTGCTGTGCGTGAGTTGCTATGAAAAGGCAGACCAATGTGAGGATTGTGGTCAACACGTGCCGCAGGGTGCGTTGAGCCGCCATCAGCATGCCCGCCACGCGGCCAGTGTCCGCACGGAAAGGAAACGCCCATCATGAGCCTTCATTTGTTGATTGCCGGGGCTGTCAATCTATGGAATCCCACAGGGGTCGGTTTTGGCATATTGGGGATTCTGGCGACGGCATTTCTGCTTGGAATGGTCCATGGAATCACACCGGATGAGCACACCTGGCCAATTACCTTCAGCTACGCCGTTGGCAGCTACAGTTGGAAAGGCGGGATGCGGGCGGGGCTTTTGTTTTCGCTGGCGTTTACCATCCAGCGTTCAATTATGTCGGAACTGGCATACTTTGCCTTGACCAATTTTGCTCAGCATGCCCTCTTCAATTTTTGGGTTTACATCATCATCGGTATTGTGATGGCGGCGTCGGGATTTTATGTGCTTAAGCGCGGTAAAATTCTGCATATGTTTCACGCCCACAAAATGGGAAATGACTCGGGTGGGGCTAACACCCAGAATATGCCCAAATATATGCCTCTGGTACATGGTTTTATAGCCGGTTTTGGCACCGGTGCTTTTGCACTGATCACCTACACCGCCCTGTCGCCGCACATGGGCTCTCCGTGGCTGGCATTTTTGCCCGGCACCTGTTTCGGCCTCGGCACTATGGCCATGCAGGTAGTGGCTGGCGGTCTGTTTGGCCAATGGATGGCAAGAAGAAATTTGCCACCAGCCGCACGGGCCACCCTCGCCCGGCTGATGTCCGGTCGAACGCTGTCGTGGGCAGGTTCCGCATTCGTGTTGGTTGGAATCGCCGGGCTTATCTGGCCAAAGCTATGGAACATCTCCATCAATACGCATATCCACATTCATAATTTGCACTCCTTAGGCGTGGGATTTTTTCTTGCCTTTATCGTTTTGATAACCGTTGCCACCACGGCATTTGTCAAATCCATCCGCGATGTATCGAAGATGGCCGCCGCACCAAATACCTTGGCCGGTGCAGAAAAGCACATCGTAAGTTCACCCAACTAAGCTGGCATCAAACGCGCAGCAGATATTGGCGTAAACCCTAAGTGAGGTGTTCCGGAGGCCGGACCCGGCAGCAAAATCGCACGCCAGCGATAAAATTGCGGAATCTTATCGGCGTAGTTGTCGAAATTTTAAGAAGCGGATAAATTACACTGGTCGAAATGCGGGAGGTGTGCGACTATCAATCGCATGCCATGGCGCCGTTGTGTCAGGAAAAATTAACGGGACTTGCCGGAAAATAAGCCCGACAAGATTTAGCGTCCCGGCTTTTTTAGTGAAGGACGGACTATGATTCTTCCATATGATTGGCGGGAAAAAATCAAACCATCCAATCTTCGTCACACCATTAATGAAAACTCGGCAGCCGTCAGCATTATTGCCGCCGTCATTGCGGTGCTGGCGATTGTCTATATCTTCCGCAGCTCGGTCAGTGGTGGTGGAACAGGCTCTGCGCCGATGGCCTACTACTACGACACCAATACGCATCAGTTTTATACCTACCGCAGTTCGCGGCCGCCACCGCTTAAAAACGCGCAAGGCAAGCGTACGATCGTTTTAGCGTACATGTATTCCTGCAGTTCATGCGGAAATCGCAAAATTGCGTGGTTGCAAAAATACTCGAAGCAGGCCCGTATCGCGCTGCAAAAAATGTTGAATTACAAACCTGCCCCAGGTAAGCCGCCCGGCCCTCCACCGATGGAGGCACCGATGTTTGGCACGGGCATTTTGGTACGCTCGCCGGCGAAAGGTTCGAAATGGTATCCCATACAATCCCCGGAAGGTCAGCAGATAGCGCAACTGCCGAAGTGTCCGACGGGGACTGCCAAGATATGTCTTCCCGGCTAAGATTCTGTCCAAGTAATAGCAGGGCTGCGATGCGCCGGCAATTCGCCGGATGCAAGGCGTCGGGCCGACGGCGACTATGGGATGAGTCCGAAAACACCGCAAACGGGACGTTTACGGCATACCCACCGGGCGCAGAGTCTTTCGCCCAGCCTCTGGGGCGCGGTTTGCTCGGCGTATCACCCGATACGCTCCCGTCGCCGCTTCTTGATGCCAACCAAAATCGACACAGTCGCACTCCCTGTTATTACCCGGACAGGCACCCAAGCTTTTACGCCGGAGAGTTGGCGGTTGCCATATGAGTGCCTTTTCATCCATTGAAACGGTCGTTGCCGCCATTCGCCGAGGCGAGATGGTCATTCTCGTGGATGACGAAGACCGCGAAAATGAGGGTGACCTGGTATGTGCGGCGCAGTTTATTACACCCCAAATTGTTAATTTTATGTTACGTGAGGCCCGCGGTGTCCTGTGCGTGGCACTCACTGGTGAAGACTGTGAACGGCTGAGCCTCTATCCGCAGGCGGCCTTCAACACCGCTCCTCTGGGCACCGCCTTCACGGTAACGGTTGACGCCCATCCACGCTTTGGAATCACCACCGGTGTGTCGGCTCTCGAACGTGCCAAGACTATTCAGGTTCTTATTGATCCGCAAAGCCGGTCAGACGACTTATGCCGACCGGGTCATATCAATCCGCTTCGTGCCCGGGCCGGCGGTGTTTTGGAGCGGGCCGGGCAGACGGAGGGTTCCGTCGATCTGGCTAAACTTGCCGGGCTTCATCCGTCGGGTGTCATCATTGAGATCATGTCCGATGACGGGACGATGGCACGGCTGCCAGAACTGCAGACGTTTGCTCATAAGCATCACCTGCATTTATGCAGCATTGCGGACATTATTCAATATCGCCTCCGGCAGGAAACGCTTATTCGTCGCATTGCCCAGCAGCCACTGATGACACAGTGGGGCCGTTTTGATTTAATTGTTTATGAGACCATGCACGATCCACTGCTGCACATCGCCCTGACCTGCGGAGGAATTGGGGTGCGCGATTCGCATACCGGTCGGGTATCTCATCAGGGCACGCCAACTTTGGTGCGGGTACATTCAGAAAATCTCCTCAGCGATGTATTTCAAAGCGACGATTCACCAAGTGGGAAGGAATTGCGGGCATCCATGGAGATCATTGCCCAAACGGGTCGTGGTGTGGTGGTGTATCTACGGCAGGAATCAAGGGGATTGGCGCTGCTTTCAAGATTGAAGGAATTTCAATCGTCCTCTGCCCCCATGCCGCACATCGGCGAGGCGCTTGCCAGCCCGATGAGCCGGCGCGATTTTGGCGTCGGTGCCCAGATTTTGCGAGATCTGGGACTCTCGGAACTTAAACTGCTGACGAATCGCCCCAAAAAACTCCATGGACTTGAAGCATTCGGCCTGCAGGTTGTTGACCAACTGCCCATCAACATTTAGCTATGTGCCTGGCCCTTCCGCCGACTGCACCTTCCATCTCGCGGATCGGATGCGATGTCAACGGCAATTTATCGTACCGAAATGGCCACCGATATACCCACGCGCGAAGTCATGGCGCTGAAGCCAGCTTGCACCAAGCCCAGTAAGGTTCCCGGCCCCACAACGGGCCGAGAGCCGCTCATGCGCCTTAGGAATTCAATTCACTTTCATAGCCGATGCGGCCTGTAAGCCGCTGGATATTTGAAATGTCAAATCCGATTGGGGTTATTCCGTATCATCATCTTCATAATAAACATCGTCTTCGTCGAGATCATCATCGTCGTAATCATCGCCTAGAGATTCTTCACTGAAATCATCCTCATCATCTTCATCGTCCTCATCGTCGTCTTCGTCGAGGTCGTCATCATCATCAAAATCGTCGTCATCATCGTCATATTCTTCATCATCGTCATCATCGTCGGGGGATGGACGGCGTTTGGCGGCTTTAATGTCGACTGAACATGCAAAATCGTCTGCGTCCCAAGCCACGCCAAGATCGCTGATTTTTTCCACGCCAAGCAATCCGACCGCGTCATCGGCAACCAGGCCATCCAAAGCATCGGCCCCATACGAAACCGACTGCCCCAATGAGGACGTGCAGATCGCGAGTACGGGTTTACCACCAACTGTCGACATCACTGACTCTCCTGCTAAAGCCACGGAGTAACGACTCCGGATGAAATACAAGACTGCGTTACAATACCAATCCCGGCCGAGTTGGCAATCACCGCGATTCTCGGGAGTCATTGTCGGCTGACTCCGGTGTATTATCGGCAATTT
>JAKAEB010000042.1 GCA_021818445.1 Planctomycetota bacterium | reverse complement strand
CATCAGAGATGCCCCCAGCGCTGCGGCAATTGCCGCCTTACGCCAACGGTTATGTCGGTGGCCAATGAGTGGTTGATCGGTTTTTACATTTTGGTTTTTCATAATAACCATTCCTTTCTGGTTCCGTAGCCTAGGAATTTGTTGATGGAATTTTCTTACCGCACCAGCTGTGTATTGTTCTGCGGAGACAAACTCTGGAGATATTCCTCGTGGATACCTAATTCATTGAGATACGCGGTGACAAAACCATCCGGCCCATGTTGGGCCAATACCCGTGTGATCCGGGCCTGATCTTCCGGAGACCCAGCCGCACAGAAGGCTTTGGCGATGGGTTGCAAATCCAGTTGAAACAATCGTGATCCCTGTCGGCATTGCAGGTAGTAATCCCGTTTGGGTGTCGCGGCTTGCAGTATCTGGAGTTGCCGCAGATTGAGGCCAAAGGATTGATACACCCGGCGCGACGTATCTTCCAACGCCGCCGCGTTGGGTAAAAAGATTCTCGTCAGACAGCTTTCAATGATTGCCGGGGCAATGGAACTCTCGGCAATATCCGCCAGTGACTGTGTGGCAAAGATTACCGCGACATTCTTCTTACGCAGCACCTTGAGCCATTCGCGTATCCGCGCCGCAAACGTCGAATCGGTCAGATACATCCACGCTTCATCCAGAATCAGCAGCGTCGGATGCCCCTGATTGAAACGCTCTTCGAGTTTATGGAATAAATACGTCAGCACCGGCAGCAGTACACGCGGCGAGTGCATTAAATGTTCGGTCTCAAAGGTCAGCCAATCGCCATCGGAGAGTGTTTCCTGATCAGCATCCAGTAACCGGCCATAAGGGCCGGCAAGGGTAAAGCTCTCCAGTACCTGCCGGATCGTGGTATCCTGCACCAGGTTCCGCAGTGTGGTCATCGTGCGTTGCCGTGTCGGCAGCATTTTTAAGTTATTCAGTGCCGACCAGCATTCCCGTTTGAGGCCGGGTGTAACGGCAATACCTTCCCGTACCAGCAAGTCCAACAGCCAATCCTGCGCCCAGGCCAGTTCGCCATCTTCATCAATTCGGGCCAGCGGCTGGAAGCATACTTGCTCCTCGACTTGCTCTCTCTCCCCTTGCTCTCGCTCATGCGCATTTGCTGCCACTTTCGTGTCTTCCCCCACTGGCTGACGGCGTTGGCTGTCGCTTTGCTCGCCAACTTGCCCGTTGGCATGTTTATTGGCCGGCCCTTCGGCCCCAATCGGATAAAACATTCCGTCCATGGCATACGTCATGGCCCGTGCACTCTGGCCCTTGTCAAAAATAAAGACTCGCGCCTTGTCATAACGTAAAAACTGGCAGGCCAATAAGTTCAGCAGTGTTGATTTACCCGCCCCTGTTGGACCTACAATCAAGGTATGGCCCACATCGCCCTGATAAATGGAAAGCCGAAAAGGTGTTGATCCCGCCGTGCGGGTTTGCAGCAAGGCCGGACCATTAAGATGGTGGCACCATGCTGGGCCGGACCAGATGCTGCTGGCGGGCATGAGATCACAGACATTCAGTGACGATATCAGAGGTCTGCGGACATCGGCATAACCATGGCCCGGCAGACTCCCCAGCCAGGCTTGTACGGCGTTAAAACTCTCAATCTGGGAAACTATGCCGCTGCTGTCCACCACCTGCTGTACCGCCTGGGCTTTGTCGATCGCCGCAGATTCATTTTCATCCCATACGGTAATGGTTAGCGTAAAGTGGCCGAATGATACATAATCTCCTCCCAGTTCCTGCAAGGCCGCATCGGCATCTTGCGCCTTGTTGAGTGAATCCGAGTCTTCCAGCCGACTCTCCTGCTTCATGATCGCTTCTTTCAGTAGTGTGACCATCCCCTTACGTTTGGCAAACCATTGCCGGCGCAGTTTGCCCAGATGTGATGTCGCCTGCACCTTGTCCATGGGCAGATAACGCGCTACCCAGCGGTATTCCAGGGCCAGTTCATTCAAGCCATCCAACAAACAGGGCAAGGTCTGGCCGATATAGGCCCGAATAGAGACCGTCTTGATAAAATGCTTTCCCAGTTTGGGACTTAAGCCCCCGCTCAGAGTTGAATCGGTAAGCATTTCATCAAGGTAAAACGATTGCAATGGCCTTTTAACCGCCAGAACACGCTCGGATACGCAGTCATGGAGGTAACTCAGGGTCTGGTCATCATCCAGTGGTGTCACCTCCGGCATAAAGCCGGAAAGCAAATTGACGATCTGGGTGATCTGGCCCAGAAAGGTCTCATAAGAAGCCCGGTAGGAAATACCCGCCTTATCTATGGGGCGTTCAATAAGAACACTGGTCAGGGATCGCACCTGATCCTCGGGCGGCAGAAACGTCAAGGTCAGAAAATAGTTGGATTCGCAGTGGTTCCCATCGTCGGTAAACGTTTTCCGACGTTCCTGGTCAATCAGGGTGGCGGCGGAATTGGGAAAAGAGCTTTTGGGGTACGATTGCGAGCTTTTACGGGCAGCTTCGACGTGGATACACCAGCCGGAACCCAGGCGTTTGATCACATTGTTCAGACGGGCTCGCATGGCCATGAGTTCACCGGGCGTAGCGCTGCCCGTGTCCGGCCCGCGGAAGCGGATTGTACGCTGAAAGCTCCCATCCTTATTGAGGATGACACCGGGTCCGATGAAGGCCGCCCATGGCAGGTAATCGCTTAACCGCCGGGGATGTTTCTGATATTCACTTAAATTCCACATGATTTATATCCGATGCTTGAGTTCAAAAGTTGTTGAGAGTGTTAAGCGTTCAGTTTTCAGTGCTCAGGCTTGGACAAATGATGCTAAAAACTGAACACTTCAAACTGAAAACGCTTCATTACGTATCAAGAAATACCGGCTGCTTAATATGTGCCCGGAAAATCTCAAACCAGTCCGGATCCAGTCGGGTCAGCACGACGGCGGTGGCATGCAATACCAGCCCCAATGGAAATCCCAGCCACCAGACGTGTAGACCCAGCCCCAGCACCAAGGCGGTGGTGCCGTTGAGAATGCCAAAGGCGCGTGGCACACCACCCAAAAGTACGCCCTGGGTCAGTGATAAGTGCAGCGGCACTTCCAGACCTTCGATTTTGTTAGCGGAATTACTCATCAGAAGCCCGCTCCGCCATCAAAGCCAAAGAAGCTCACGCCGAAGCTCGTCGCCGTAACGGCGATGGACACACCCAGCAGTACGCCGAGTATTTTTCTCATTCCCGCGCCTTCCGAGAAGGCAAAACCAAAGCCCAGCAGCACAATGGAAAGAATACACAGAGCCTTGGCCACCGGGCCGGTGAAGCTCGCCAGCACTCTGGCCAGCGGCGTCTCCCACGGTAGCGGCGTTCCGCCGCTGCCGCCGAAGCTGGAAGCCTCTGAGAGGCTTGAATAGCCCAGCAGGACCGCCGAGGCCATCAAGGCGGAAAGACGATTGGACAACCAACGGGAAATACTCATGGGGATACTCCTTAAAACAAAGCACCGCTGCCGGGCCGCGGTGATGACGGATGCGGCCTGACAACATTAATAACTTTAATGTCATCACTAATACCAATATACCCTAACAAATGCCGAATGCAAGTACTGGAGACAAAATTCTGTTTTCGCCCGGTGACGGTCGCGAATTGTTGCGGGCGATGGCCACCATCCGGTTCTGGGCGAGCACACCCTTGTCGTAGTTCTGGCCGCTAATACGGCAACGAGCAACGAACAGGCGTGGCAGTTTTCGATTTTCACCACCCCGGCGCACCGGGGTAAACTACGGCAGCGGAGGTAAACGGAGGAAGTGATTGCAGTTGGCTGCGTTATCGCATGGGCCTGGTTCACATGCAGACGATGACCAAATGCCGCATCCATGCGACCTTACATCGACACGGTATCGGAATGGACTTTGGCAAAGAATATCAGATGGCGAAAACGCTGCACGGGAAAAAGTAGCCAATTCGTGCGGTCGCCGTGAACGAGAAGGTTACGCACCGGGCAACAGTCCAATATTCAATATTCACGCCAATCTGCCGCGCTCTACCATTAACGGCAGATCGGATTATACTGTTGGTAAATGTGTTCCGGGAAATTGCTTGTGGCTGAACCGACCATTATCTGTCCGACATGTGGCACCGAGATTAAGCTCACCGAATCGCTTGCTGCGCCTTTGGTTGCGGCGGTGCGCAGTGAATTGGAGGAAAAGATCGCACGCAATAATTCCGAGGTTGCCAAACGGGAAACTGCGATTCGGGAAAAAGAGGCGGCGGTCGCTGCGGCGCGGGCTTCCATTGATGAGCAGGTAACCGCCAAACTGGAGAGCCAACGCACAGCCATTGCCGCTGAAGAGGCGAAAAAGGCCAAGTTGCTGCTATCCAATGAACTCAAGCAAAAGACTGATGAAATCACCAATCTGCAGGCGGTGATGAAAGAGCGCGATGCCAAGCTGGCCGAAGCACAAAAAGCCCAGGCGGACCTGATCCGCAAGGAAAGGGAGTTGGCTGATGCCAAACGGGAAATGGAACTGAACATTGAAAAGCAGGTGCAGGCGAGTTTGGGGCAGGTTCGCGACAAGGCCCGCAAGGAAGCGGAAGAGGGCCTGAGGCTTAGTCTGACGGAAAAAGAGCATACGATTACTTCTATGCAAAAGAAAATTGAGGAACTTAAACAGAAGGCAGAACAGGGTTCCCAGCAATTACAGGGCGAAGTGCAGGAATTGAATTTGGAAAGTACGCTTCGCAGCAAATTCCCACGCGACACCATTGAACCGGTGCCCAAGGGCGAATTCGGCGGCGATGTGCTGCACCGTGTTTTCAGTTCCGGCGGGCAGGCCTGCGGCACGATTCTTTGGGAAGCTAAACGCACCAAAAACTGGAGTGATGGCTGGCTCGCGAAATTGCGCGATGATCAGCGGACCGCCAAGGCGGAAGTTGCGGTGATCGTTTCCAAGGTTTTGCCGGACGGGGTGGAAACGTTCGAATTCACTGATGGCGTATGGGTTACATCAATGGCCTGTGCGTTGCCCGTAGCCATGGCACTGCGGCAATCGCTGATGGAACTTGCCGGCGCCCGGCAAGCGGGTGAAGGCCAGCAGACCAAAATGGGCATGGTCTACGATTATTTGACCGGCCCGCATTTCCGCCAGCGTGTGGGAGCCATTGTGGAAGCATTCACGTCCATGCAGGAGGATCTGAACGCCGAGAAAAAGGCAATTACCAAACAATGGGCGAAAAGAGAATCACAAATTGAACGTGTGATGCAGGCCACGGTTGGCATGTACGGCGACTTGCAGGGCATTGCCGGGAAAAGCCTCAAGGAAATTGAGGGGTTGGATGTGAAGATGCTGGGAGGGGTGGAAAATGGATAGGGCGACAGTCCATAAAGCAGACGCGACAGCACCGACTAGCGTTCCGACGCCCCGGCCCGCGGACCTCGCCGTTGTCGGATCCACTGGGGTTTTGCACGACGCGACCAGCCAAATAAACTTACTCCGCGAGGCGCTCCAAACGGAGAAACGGCGGCTTGGATTTTTTCTCGGAGCAGGATGCCCGCTAGGCGTATACGACGAGGCCGGAGAAGAGAGTGCCTGCCTTATCCCAGATGTTGCTGGTCTGACAAAGAAGGTTGAGGAAGGGCTGGAACGGGAGAGCGGCCTCAAGGACTGCTGGTCGAAACTCTGTAAAGACTGCACGGGGGGCGTTGTTGGGGCGCCGACTGTCGAGCACATCCTGACACAACTTCGCACAATATTAGCCCTCAAGGGAAACCCGCACTTTGGCGATATGAGCAGTGAAGAACTGAAGTACCTGGAATCCAGAATATGTGAACTCATAGCAAGCGAGGTTGACAAACAACTGCCCAACTACCCGAATGCTTATCGCCGATTCGCGGCTTGGATAGGCCGCCTGAGCCGGGTGCATGCGGTTGAAGTATTTACACCAAATTACGACCTTCTTATGGAACAGGCACTGGAATCGGAGAGGGTGCCATTCTTCGACGGCTTCGTTGGTGCTCGCGAGCCCTTCTTCGACCTTTCGGCGATGGAGCAAGACGCAATCCCATCCCGCTGGGTGCGACTATGGAAACTCCATGGGGCGATTAACTGGGTAAAGCGAACAGACGACAGCGTATTCAGATGCTACCCCGTGAAAGCGGATCAGCAGCTTTTGATATACCCGTCTCATCTTAAGTACGATCAGAGCCGGAGAATGCCCTATCTTGCAATGCTCGATCGGTTGCGGTCGTTCTTTCGCGAGCCAGACTCGATGTTAATAATTTGCGGATACTCTTTTGCGGACCAGCACCTCAACGAAGTACTCATTGACGGCCTCAGGGGGAACCATTCTGCTCATTGCTTTGCACTCATGTTCCCAAAACTTGAGGATTGTACGGTGGCAGTCTCGCATGCTGCGAAGAACCCAAATCTCACACTTTTGGCCACGGATGGAGCAGTGATTGGTGCCCGGCAGGGAAGCTATAGGCCCGCAGAAGGAACAGGGCAACCCCAAGGCCGCATTCCCGGCACGGGCCAACCAATTGAAAGTCCAGCCGCCGAAAAAACTATCGGCGGATCATGCAGACTTGGCAATTTTCACCATCTCGGCTTGCTTTTGGAGGCGCAATCCTGTGTCAAGGATAGCTGATGGCTCCGCGCAACGGTCCGCTAACCCCACGCGGCTGGGCACGGTCGAAGATGTGGCGGGTCCCAGTGTGCGCGTCAAACTCGATGAGGGAACCGCAACGGGCTTGGTGTTCGTTCGGGGCGAAGGATACCGTGTCGGGCAAGTGGGGAGCTTCGTGCGCATTCCCGCTGGGTACGTTAACCTTTATGGCGTGGTCTCGCAGGTGGGAGCAGGAGCTGCCCCTGGGCCTCCGGAATCGGCACCGTCCTTCGGAGATCGTTGGCTGCGGATCGAGCTAGTCGGCGAAGCCGGGCATCAAGGAAAATTCGAGCGTGGGATTTCACAATATCCGTCCATCGGTGACGCCGCCCATGTAGTAACCGAATCTGATCTCGCGGCAATATACGCGCCGGGCGACATGCGATCCTACGTCGCCATTGGCAAGGTTGCTAGCGCCCGGTCAATCCCCGCGTATATAGACTTGAACAAGATCGTCGCACGACACTCTGCCGTCGTTGGTAGCACCGGCGCTGGAAAATCTACAACCGTTGCCAGCCTACTGCACTCGCTCGCCGACTCCGCAGACTTTCCATCCTCCAGAATAATCCTGTTAGATCTGCATGGCGAGTATGCGAAGGCCTTCAACGGACGAGCCAGGGTCTTCCGAATCAACGCAGATATGGCACGCGGTGAACGCCCGCTATACGTGCCATTTTGGGCGCTCAGTTCGGAGGAACTCATGAGCACCACGACGGGCCAACTTTCCGGCCCTGCACTCGCATACTTCCTCGAAATGGTGACTACCATGAAACGCTCGGCGAAGCCAGCAGGAGCAGCCTGTCCGCTCCAGCCAGATGACATCACAGCTGATACACCGTTGCCGTTTTGCATACACAAGTTATGGTTTGACGTTCATTGCCTGCAGTACGCAACGCATACCACAAAGCCCAGCGGCAACCAATCCGACGCAACAATGGCATACGAAATCGGCAACGATGGAAAGCCAGTACAGCCCGGAGACGCAATGTCGGTTAAGCGCCCCCGGTTCCGCCCGACAAAGAACGAAGAGAGTGATAAAGACAAGGTATACAAAGGCATCTCTGAAACGCTGACGCGGGCTCAGACCGATACACTGGAAGGAAAGCTTCGCGATAAACGGCTCGATTTCCTCTTTCGGCCTGGTACATGGAGTGTGAAAGAGGACGGTTCAACAGATCGGGACCTGGACGAGCTTTTGCAAGAATGGATTGGAAAAGATAAGCCCATATCCGTTCTCGACCTTTCGGGAATTCCGCCGAGTATCTTGGATGACCTAGTGGGGGCAGTTCTGAGAATTATCTATGATGCGATGTTTTGGGGACGCGCCGTCCCGGCCGGATCGCGAACGCGGCCACTACTAATAGTGTTAGAGGAAGCCCATACCTATTTGTCAACACAAGCAAAAAGCCGCGCGGCCGCCGCCGTGAGGCGCATTGCGAAGGAAGGCCGCAAATACGGTGTCGGCCTTATGCTCGTGAGCCAGCGGCCATCGGAGATCGATCCCACGATCCTCTCGCAGTGCGGAACCCTGATTGCTATGCGCCTTACAAATGAGACAGATCGGTCACAGATTCGATCTTGCGCTTCGGACAACCTTGAAGGACTCTTTGCTATGCTTCCTACATTGCGCACCGGCGAGGCTCTCGTCGTTGGAGAGGCGGTTGGCCTGCCCATCCGGGCATTGATTGAGCCGCTGCCGGTAGCGCTCAGGCCAGACAGCGACGACCCAAAGGTTGTTGTTCCGACAGGGTTAGATGGAAAACCTGAGCACGGCGGCGGTTGGACAGACTGTTCAATCGATGAGGATTACGCTACAATAATTAGGTGTTGGCGCGAGCGGGACGCACTCGCAGCACACTCCGTCTTGGATAACACGGCCAAGGGTGCCGCAACAGAAAAGAAATGAGGTTTATTATGGAACGTGTATCAGTCAGTTCAAGTAATATCCGTGCGATTGGCTACGACCCGAGCACTTCAACGCTCGAGGTGGAGTTCACCACCGGCTCAATCTACCAGTATCACGGTGTTCCGCAGGAGGAATACGACGCACTGATCAACGCCGCATCAAAAGGTAAATACTTCGGCGCTAACATCAAAAACAAATATCCTTTCACCAAACTCTGAACGGCATACCGCAGGATGCGTTCACAGGGGAACCTGTAAGGTTCTCGGGACTCGAATCGCACCCACGTCGTCCATTTTTATTATTCATTATGCGCCTGCGTCGCGTAGATCATTGAAGCGAATCGCCACCATACCCCACAACCGCCGTGAGCATCTTCTCAATATACGTAGTTTTGTCTTCGTCCTGAAACAAAACGTGACATTTTTCCAGTTCGGACTTCGCACTGCTCTTCCACCAACTCACCACCTTCGACGGGGTGTTGGAAATGATAAATGAATTCAAAATAATGCTCGGATCACCCAGCCGGTTTTCCAATTCCTTGATTGTCTTGTGGAAGCGTATCTTTGGATCGTCCATGCCGTCCAGATTCCGCAATCCCTTGGGATCGACGAAGGTCACGTACTGCTTGCTGTCCACGAGCAGCCAGAGAATGAAATCGGGGTAGAAGTTCCCCGCCTCGAAAAAGCCGATGCCACGTCCCCGGCTCATGTTGCGCAGCAGATACATTTCGCGGTTTTTGAACGAGTCCTGCTTTTCATTAAAGAACTTACGCAGATCGCGAACAAATTCCATTTCTCCGTCATTGAGCGTTACTGGCGTAACCTCCACCAGATCGTTTCTGAAATGCAGCAGCGGCTGATACAGGTGCTGGCCGAAACATAACGCTTCAAGGTTCCGGAAAGACCAATCCGTAAACTGTTTGGAAGAAATCATTTCCTTGAGTTCGTCAAGTTTCGCTACAATGTCGTCCGCCGACTGTTCAACCATGAGCCGATATTCGTTGATAAAATTCGGATCGCCTTCGGCCAGTTCATGGTACTCCTGATGGTCGGCTTCCCATTCCTGCCTGCGGAGCTTATACAGGCGATCACTGTATTTCTTCAGCAGGGCGGTCGCAATCTCTTCCCAGTGCCGCACGCGATCAAAGCGGGTAAATTCCAACTCGGCGGCGGGAATGTACAGTTTGTACCAATCTGAACGCTCCAACAGCTTGGGAATACTTTCGCGCGGCACGTTTAAGTTAAACCACGCCCGTTCATTCTTAAAGTCCTGTAATTCAAAATAAATCCGGTCCATATCCATGAAGGCCAGATGGCGGGATTCCAGATGTCCCTCCTGTAAATTCGCAGTTTCCTCCAAACGGTCCAGCCCCCGGCTCTGCTGGGCTTGAATTTTCGGATACCAGTTCAGCAATAACGGATACCTTAAAAGGTGGGCATCTACGGGTTGGTCGGCATTGGCGGCGGTCAGCATCGGCTTGGGGCCGTCCCGTTTGAAGTCCAGGCCAGCCTTCAGGCGAATACTTTTCAGCTTTTTGCCATCAAGGTTCTTCACCACCGGCAGGATAAATTCAATGCGATCCTCGTTGGCGGGCAGCCCCTCATCTTCCAGATATTCCTTGAATTGCTGCATGTACTGTGCCCGGATACCGAAGATATTCAGTGTTTCCAGTAATTCGATCTTATCGGGACAGGTGATACCAGTAATCTTGCCGCTGCGTTTAAGGCTCATGCCCAGACCCTTGAGCCGCACACCGCGACCGAACAACTGAATAATCTCCGAACCTTCGCTTTTACCGACATTCATCAGGCCCATTGTGCTGACCCGCCAGCTATTCCAACCTTCGGTGAACTTTTTCGATCCGATCAGCACATTGACCGTGGAATCCGGTTTATCAAGCGCGGAAAACAGCGAGCCGGAAAAATCTTTGCTGGCCACTACCAGATGTTTAGAATGCTCCTCGCACAATTTGCACAATGCGGTGGCATCTCCGACGTTGATAAGTCCGAATGGTTCGTTTTCTCCCAGCCGCAGGGCAATTTCCCCATCCGTGCCTGTAAGGTTCTCAACGTGCAGCAACGCCTGTGCGGGCGAATTGAACAGCAACTTCAGGATATCATCAAATGCCTCCGCCCCGGTCATCCGGCATTTACTTAAATAGCCGAAAGCGGTGGCGAAAATTTCATTTCCCCGCTGATCCAGCAACCCCGGCCTGCCGCCCAGCAAACGATCCAGCAAGTGGACCGTCCGTGGTCTTTCCCTGACAAATTCCGCCAGAAACAACAGAATATCCACCACATCGGAAACCTTGCGTTTATTGTCTGACCGAACCGCATTGACGCTGCCGCCCACAAACACCCACAATGGGTTTTCCAGCAAAAAGGCTCGGAACTCACCGGCCTTGTCCCGATATAGCCGCTGCTGCTGATAAAACGCCAGCAGACACGCGGTCAAATAAAGCGTCCGTTTCTCATCATCGGAATCATCAGCCAAATTCAAAATTCGGTAGTCTTTTCCAAAGCCGTCCCGATAGAAATATTTGTAGGAGTAGTCGAACAGAATGCACTTGGCGTATTCTTTTTCCAGATCACGGTTGCCGCTGACCTTCATCGCCTGGCCGAACGTCGCGGAATATTCAAACGAAAACCCGTTTTCACAAAGCCGCCGCCGGGCATCCATCCAGCGGCCTGTTTCCTTGCCGCTGGAGCCGCGATGGCCTTCATCCACCAATACCAGATTGTTGGATTCAAAGGCGTCGATGGCGACTGTTTTTTCCCCGCTGTCTTCACGCAGCTTGTGAATATCGATAATTTCAATGGTCTTGCCCGAAAAAAGTGAGCCTCCGTCCTTATTAAACAGTTCCGCCTCCATGCCTGCGGCGCGGAATTCCACCAGATGTTGCCGCGAAAGCCCCTCATTGGGCGTGAGCAGAATAATCCGGTTCAGTTCCTTTTCCTGCCCGTACAAGCCAAGATAATGGCGGTATTGCAGAATATTGATGTGCATCAACAGTGTTTTTCCGCTGCCGGTGGCATTCCAGAAAGCCAGCTTTCGCAGATCGGCGGCCTCATATGCGGGGATACGGTCTTTTTCCAGTTTGTCGGCGTTAAACTGTACGACGAAACCATTAAGGTCTATCAGCAGCTTCTCCGGGTTGCGGAAAAAGCGGTCCAGATAAACCTCGGCAAACAGCAGCGTGAGCCATTGAAAATACTTCCAGCGGACGGGTGTTTCCCGTCTCTGGTTCAGTGCCATGGAATGTTTGACGATGTTCTGGTCATAGCCCAGCAATGTGTCGCCGGGGAATTCCGGAAACTCCCACAAGTTTCTCATCGCCTGCAAGAACTTATGGTTATTATCTTCCGTCAGGCCTTCCAGTTCGGGGACTTTAAGCCGTTCGGCAAGCTGCTCGAAACTCGTCTTATCAAACAGACTTAGCATCCATTGCAGCAGCACCAATTTCTGCTCAAAGCGGATGGGCACGGCTTCGGGGTAAAGCGTGGCCATTCCGGATCGAGATGATTTTGATTTTGCCATCACGCACCTCCCGTGCCTAATGCTTCCAGGCGGGAAATCCACGCATTAAATCGCGGACATTCGCGTCGAATGGTTGCAAGGCCCATTGCCTTGGCGGCAAGGACACCGTGGAGCAGCTTCTGATAAGGCCGATGAATTTGCAATATCCGTTTCGATGGTGCGGTGTGCGGGCTGTCGTTAATATCCTCAGGTGTGTTAAATTCTTCGCGAATATCCCGGAATTGTTTCGCCAGTTGCGGCTGGGATATGCCCTGTGCCAGTGCCACCGGACTGCTGAAAAGCAAGCCTTCGAATTCGTACTGCTGGATATACGGGATGAACCGAATATCAGCGCGCCAATTGTCGCCAAGCGTGGAGATAATATCGTTCTTTACCGCCTGTTCGATTTGCGATGCCCTACCGGGTTCGGGGCGGCTGGGGATTCCGATTGAGATCGGGACGCTCTCCGGGAAGCCACTTCCCAAACCGTACAGGTCAATGAGCGTTGTGCAATAAGCCTGCCTGTCCTGTTTAAGTAATGCGGTAACATCCCTCTCTACGCGGGCGTAATTCACGTTACCGCCCCGATGGCCGGACGTACCAAGCAGGCGTGGTTTCAGGTATACTCCCTGGTATCCAAGGGCCGGTGCGAGCACATCCTTGACGAACGTTTCCTCAGTCTGCCCTTCGACAACAATATTCACTCGCGTCATGGAATGTCGCCCTCCGGCGGCGGCGTATCGGGCATTTCCGAAGGTGGGTTGTCCGGAGTTTCCGAGTCTGGCGGCCCATTGCCGGAATCTCCATGCGGCCTGCCGCCGAAAATATTTTTTTGCCACAATTCGCCCAGACTGTAATTCTCCAGCCACTCGGAAAGATTTGCCTTTTCCAGGCGGCGGAAGGTTGATTGGCCATCCTCCCGATCCACGACAATCACATCCTCCGGCTCAAATTCGTTAAGCAGCGCTGCCGATTGCGTGCAGACGATTACTTGTCCGCCGCTTGTGGCGGCCTGCTTGAACAGGCTGGCCAGCAGGGCCAGTGCATACGGATGCAGCCCCAACTCCGGCTCATCAAAGAGCATGGTGGCCGGTGGATTCGGCTGCAGCAGGGCCGTGGCCAGGCAGATAAACCGAAGCGTGCCATCAGAAAGTTGGCTGGGCCGGAACGGATAATCGGATCCAACTTGGGCCCATTCCAGTTGGATCAGTTCGGGATTCGCCGTAACCGGGCGTAATTTGAAATCATCAAAGAATGGAGCAGCCAGCCGGACCACATCACGGATTTTTTGGTATGCCATCGGTTTTGTCTGCCTGAGCTTAAACAGAAATGCCGCGAGATTTTCGGCATCCTGCCGGAGAAACTCGTTGTCGTTAATCGCTTTTTGCCCTCGCACGTACGCCGAGAGGCTGGTGTCATGGAAGTGGTAAACGACCCAGTTTGAAACAGCCTTATAAATGTAATGGGGAGGCCCATACCGCGCCTGACGTAGCGTCGGCGGATCTTCTCTAATTTCCTTGAGTTTCGCTTCCGTGTGGCCAGCCCCTTGTGATTTCGCCACCCGATCATTGGAAGACGGGTAGTATACGGTGTTTTCACTGGCGAAAATCAGTCGGTTATCGACGGTGGGCGTAAGTACGAACTCGTAGGCGTTTTGACCGAATCGCGCTTTTAGTTCGATTGCTTTTGTAACCTTCGGCCCAAAATGGAGAAAAATGTCGGCCCCGCCGCCAACGCCGACCGCTAATTGCAATCGCTGTTCAACCATCTCATGAAGCAAGTGGAAGAAATCGACGAAATTACTTTTACCCGCCCCATTAGCCCCAATCAGCACGTTCAGATTCCGAAGTTCAAGATCCATTTTCCGGATGGATTTAAACCCTTCGATTGAGATGCTCTTAATTTTATCACCCATGGGTCTACACATCCTGCACATCAAACATCAGCCGCTTAAATTCTTCTTCAATCAGCCGCACCTTCCACGTCTGATCGGGTCGGCGGAGGTTTTCAAGGTTATTGTCGCCGTTGACATAGAAAATGTCATATTCAAGCTCGCGGGTATTGTAGTTCTGCTTCTGGAACCACTGATCCAGCTTGTCGTTATCCATTTCATCCATGTTCCGCCAGAGCACCAGCACGCGGTCTCCCTTGGGATTCTTGCCGTCAATGACGCGCACACCCCGTATGACATCAATATGCTTGACGGTTAATCCCAGCAGCCAATTGAATGTTTCCGGCAAATCAACATTAACCAGTTGCGTTTCACCATTTCTTTCCACTTTCAGTTTGTATTGGTTGGGATTGCGGAAACTCTGGATATTCAAAAGCGACTGGCTGCCCCGGCTTTCCACATCCAGCATATAGGAAAGCATGTATTGCTCACGCATGGCAGAATCGGAATTTAACAAATCAGCCTGCTGCGTGGTGCGGCTAAGTTCCAGATTGGCCAGTGCATCTTCGTAGGATTCCAGGCGGAGATATTTGAGGGCATGACTGATGCCGGTATCGCGTGCGATGGGCTTACCGTCTTTCCAATCCTTGGAATAAACGACCTTTTTAATTCGTGGCAAAAGTACGGTATGAAAATATTCACCCATTTCAACAAGGATGTATTTGCGGTTGCCATCATCCTCGCGGTTGAGGTTTATAACCGCATGGGCGGTGGTACCGGACCCCGCAAAATAATCTAGGGCCACGCCGCCGGGGTGTCCGTGCGTCATGCTGTCAACCGCACGCTGAACGGTCCTGACGGACTTTGGGTATGAGAAGGCCGAGGCGTCGTTGAAGATTGACTGGAGCAGGTTGGTCCCGTTCGCGACCGCGCTGAATTCCGCCCCACGCCAGATGCTCGGTAGCAGTTCGCGTCGCTCGGAGTCGGTGTAGAGCCGCTGGATCACGATATCCTCCGTACAACGGAGGCGGCCTTCCGCTAAGGCAGGGGGTGCCGATTCGTAGCTAAGGGACCATACCCGCTCCGGGTTTTGGACGTTGCCGGCTGCACGATCACCTAGGGGATACACCCTAATCCACCCGTCGGCGGTCGAGTCAGTGGGATACCCCGTGCCGCTTGGGGGTGGCTCGAAACCCATTATCTCCTTGCTTCGGGGATCGACCAATACGGCGTAAAAGCTGTTGGGGCGTCCCGCTCGAAAGTTGTTCTCCCCGGTGCCGCTCCGCCTGAATCCACGGACGCGCTCGGAAGATTCCAACACGTTCCCTCGCAGCAGGTCGGCTCCCAAGGGTATAGAGTAGATCACATATTCATGGGTACGTGAGACGTTAGATCGCCCGGTTCCCGATCCCGGGTAGTGCTCCACAACGCATTTGTGCAACTCATGCATCGGCAGCACGGCCCGCGTGGCCTGGCACAAATAATCCAGCTCAGCGTCATCGATCGCTTGGCAAACGGGGGTGGAATCGCCCAGAACCCTACGCACTACTGCCAGCCGGTCCACGACCAAACTGAGCCAGGAGGATTCCTTATACCCGTTCTTGTATATGATAGGCGATGCGTCGGTGTTATATGGCGGATCAATGTAAACGCAATCAACCCGTCCACGGTATTGCTCCTCCATCAGTCGCAACGCTTGATAATTTTCCGAATGGAACAGTACGCCATTAAGTTTTTCATCTAAACCGTGGATGGATGCCAGCAGTTTCTTCTCGAACGTTTCCTGGAAATGCCTTGTGTCCAGCACCAAATGCGGCTGGGCCTTTAAGAATTCCACGGTCAACGGTTGGCTGTATGCCACTTCGCGCAGCTTCTCGGCTTTTATTTCATCTACGGCAAACAGCTTTACCCACTCTTCCCTCTGGGCATCATTGGCGGCGATCTCGGCATACAGTTCTTCCGGAATGCGGTCCAATGTGATGCAATAATGGGTTTCAATGACAAATTTCTTTTTCAGCCACAGCTTTTTCTGAAAATTCTCCAGTTGGGCCAGAAAGGCGATGATCTTGTGGGCGATTTTCCTGATTACGCGGATCAGACTGAGATATTGCTCCACACGCGGGGCGGAATCATTTTCAATATCATCCAGGTGCATGACTTCGTTTTTGATGTAAAAGTCCAGTTCCCGCCGCAGGAAGCCGCCCAAATCTTTATGGATGAAATAATCAAATTCGTTGCGGGCGGTAAATTTTGTTAAATGCTTTTCCAGCACGGTGCGGCTGCTATTGTTCTCGCTTGGGGCGGCTTTGCCCAATTGTGCCGCCCATTGCTCAAAGCCCGGTGCCGCAAGAATGGCTGTGATGGCCGCTTGATTTAAGTCGCTTTGCTTTTCCCGGCCTTCACTGGGGCGGTATTCAAAGCGGATATGCAATTCGCCATTTTCTTCAGAGAGCGGATTTTCCGGACAGAGCACGAAGCGGCGTTCCTTGCCGGGGGCTTCCTTGTTGTTATTTTGTTCGGTGGTTGCCGCCACGATACGCATATTGACCCGTTTTCCGGAATCCAGTTTGAAGGTGTAGTCACGGAAGGTTTCACTGCTTTTGATGTAATACTGGTCGTGATTGGCCCAATAAAGTTTTACTTCCTCTCCCTCATAGGGAATGGCGTACACACCTTCCTTATAGCGCCGCAGGGAGATAAAATCCCCATCCTGATAATACCGGCGGAAGAAATTAAAGAGATGCGAGAATACCGTGTTTTCCAGTGCGGTGATGTCCACCGCTTCGGTGGCGATCTTTTGCCGCAGTTCTTTAACTACGGGCATGGAATCCGCATCGGCACCCAGGTCTTTAGCCTTATTGACGGCCTGCTCCAATTGCGCCTGCAGAACCGATTTATCAGCGGACTGGTATTCTGCAAACGCCGCTTTTACCTGCGGCAATAAATCCTGATCCAGAAAGCGGAGAATTTCATCCCGCTTTTGGTTCATAATGCGGTAAATACCGAAATCCAGATCAGCCTGGTCCAGTTGGAACAGTTGCCGAAGAAGATCACGGAATTTTTCAAGGTTGGTGGGCATTACACTACTTTCCATTGAATAGTAAACAGTGGCATCATACTGGTTTTCTGGCTCATGCGGCGGTGCAGGGCGTCAATGAGTTTATCTCGCTTTGTCGCAATCTGGTCCTCCACGTCAAAAATTTCCTGCCGCTGCGTCCGCTGCCGCCTTTCCAGTTCCTGAATGGTTTGCTGGAGATTATTCTGCTCATCAAGCGTGGTGGCCAGGCGGGATTTTCGCCGAACCGCTTTAATCTGGGCTTTAATGTCCGCCAGTTCTTTTTCGGCGACAAAAACCATGTCCTCCGCCCAGTTTTCCAGCCGCTCTCGCTCCTCACCGAACAATTTGCTGTTGGCCTCCAGGGAGGCTCCAATGGTGGCATCGGCGTGACGGATGGCTTCATTTTCCAGCCGTTCCCGCACCGGTGCGGGCGGGTCCTCCGCTGGAACCACGATGCCATCGCATTGGAACAATCTTTCGCAGGTTTCCTGATCCAGCGACCGGCCTGAGTCGGTAACGGCGGAAAACAGCAGATATTCCTCGCGGTCAAACGAATCGACCTTCAGATGTTGCAATGTCAGCCAGCCGTACTGCCCCTTGATTGAATCCACCATGGAAAGCTTGGTTCCGTGTCCGGTCAGGTTAAAAACCACGCTAGCCGTAGGCGTGGGACGGCTTTTGCCGGTATCGATGACCCATTCCCCCAGCGGATGGGATAGTCGATAAAGGAAATCGCCGGGGATATTTTCCTGCGTTTTAGAAATCAGGTGATAGCGGCCCGGCTTGAGGCTATCCTGGGGTGGACGTTGCAATGTGAATGCCAGGGCCGCGTCCTCAAAATTTGCGCGGTCAGCAAGGATGAACCGCGTCAACGTCCAGAACAGGCGGCTGATGCGGTCCAGATTGGCTTGGGCATCACTAAGCCGCATTTTAAGCCGGGCGTGGACATCTTCATCAAATTGCTCCATGAGCACCCGGCGCGTATCGGTTAAGCGGGATTTGATGGACTCTTCCATTTCCTGCTGGAGCTTTTGGAACGCTGCCGCAATTTGTTCCGGCGTGCGGCACTCCTGGTGGATCGCCAGAATTCGCCGCTCGAAATCAACTCCGGATTCGATGGTTCCCAATACCTCATCCGAGGCACCAAAAATACCACTGAATAGATTGAATTTTTCAGCCAGAAGTTCCTGAACCCGGCGGTCGGCTTCGTTGCGTTCGTTGAGAAAGTTAACAACCACCACATCGTGTTCCTGCCCATATCGGTGGCAGCGGCCAATACGTTGCTCAATACGCTGTGGATTCCATGGCAAATCGTAATTTACCACCAGAGAACAGAATTGCAGGTTCACACCCTCCGCCGCCGCTTCGGTGGCCAGCATCACGGTGGCGTGATCGCGGAAATACTCAATCAACGCGGTGCGGCTGTCGATGGTGCGCGAGCCGGTGGCACGCCCGGAATCGGTATTGTCCTTGAGCCAGCGGTCAATAATCTCCCCGGATTCTGAACCAGCGTTGGTACCGTTGAACAGGACAATCTGCCCGGCATAACCATTGACTTCAAGGAATTTTTTGAGATATTCCTGCGTGCGGCGGGACTCTGTAAAAACAAGGGCCTTGCGTTTGGCCCCCATTTTGGCCATCTCCGCCAATCCGGTGTTCAGCGCCACAAGGAGTGCCTTGCTTTTGGTATCTACGCCGATACTTCTGGCCCAGTTCGCGTAACGAGCCAGTTCGTTGATCTCATCTTCAAGGACCTTGCGATCCGGCTTGCTTTCCGAAGGTTCGGCGTCCCTGTTCTCGGCACCGGTATCATCAAGGATTTCATCGAGCAGGTCTTCCTCCATCTCCTCATCGGCGACGATATCCGAAGGCAGATCGTCCGGTATCGGTACCCCCTTCATCAGTTGCTCCAGCCGGTTTCGCATGGTATCCAGCGTATTGGCCACCGCAAAGGAGGATGACGCCAGCAACTTGCGAAGAATCAGTGTCGTCAGGTGCCGTTGCCGCTTGGGAAACGCAAAGGTGTTTTCCCGCATGAGGTATTCCGAGACCGCTTCGTAAAGCTTCTGTTCTTCGTCCGTAGGGCTGAATTTGAAAGTCAGAGGCCGTCGGGCGGTGTATTTAATGTATTCCACAACCTGCCGCCGCAGTGTACGCTGGCAAAAATGTTCGATCCGATCCTGCAGGGCCTTCATATCTCCCGTGGAATTTGTGTACTGGGAACGGAAGGAATTAACGTCGCCGAAGACCGTCTCATCAAGAATGGTGGAGAGGCCATAAAGTTCCAGCAGCGAATTTTGCAATGGCGTGGCGGTCAGAAGAAGTTTCTTGCGGTCTTGAACCGCCCATTTGATCGCCTGCCCTATTTTGTTTTTTGGCTGATAAGCATTGCGCAGCTTGTGGGCCTCATCAATGACCACCAGATCAAAAGGCACGGATCGGATGTCCGCCTGCATTTTGCTGGCGAAGTTCATGGAAGTTATGACCACTTTGTCACTTGCAAATGGATGGGCATTGCCAGCGGCTTGTTCTTGGCGGTACGTTTTGGCATCTAAGATAACGGTGGGCAGATTAAATTTTTCCTGCAATTCCAGTCCCCATTGTTTGCGGATGCTCGCGGGGCAAATGACCAGCAATCGCCGTTTTCGTTCGGCCCAACATTGGCATAGCACCAATCCGGCCTCAATGGTTTTTCCCAAGCCCACTTCATCCGCCAGCAATACACCCTTGGACAGTGGGCTACGCAGGGCGAATGCGGCAGCGTCAATCTGATGGGGATTGAGATCAACACTGGCATCGAATAATGCCATGGAAAGCCGGTCCACACCCAGCGGCTGCCGCCGTCGCGTAAGCTCGTGTGCAAAGTAGCGTGCATGGTATGGGGTGGTCATGAAAGTTCCGCTTTTCCCAATTTCACCGACGCCCGAAAGGATACCGCAAGAATGACGCGGCGGCTAATGGGGGAACCAACTCCGGGTTCTGGGATGGGCCCAAACCATCGGGGACCGACGTGTGCCGCTTGCGGTAATGCGCCGGCGGGGTAGATCAGTCGGTAGGTTGTCGCACAGACCCGGGGGCGGCACAACGTGGAAATGGACGAAAACTAATTTTCGCCGAGCTGCAAGCGGACTCAAGAATTGATAAACAACTTCCAGTTATTCTGCGCACCGTTTCCGATGATGCCGCCAGGCCTTACATTGTGGCCCTGAACAAAATCCTGTACGGCGAGCACGTTCCATACGGAACTCGACAGGCCCAGCCAAAGTGGCAAATTCCTCAACTGCGTGGCAACCTCACCGTGCAACATGCTAAAACCTTCGGGCCCACCCGGCCTTTGTTCCGCAAGATTACGGTGAAAACTTGTATACAAAGTTTGATTACCCGCGCCCCGGAGGAAGTTTGGCCACCGATCGGGCAGACATGCGCGCAGGAGGCACGCCGTCAGCACGCTGTCAAAATCGATACCGTTTTCGGTCCACCGCTTCTGCCAATCGCTACTGTCTTGGCTACGGTCTTGCTGGAGAACAGCAACGATATTCATCCAGCGCCGATGCGCTTCACGCAAAGCATTTCGCAGTGTGCGTGGTGTGATGTGCTGCGCCAGTCCGCTATCTGAGTAGTCCGCAAGAAATGCACTGAACAGGCTCTGCCGCTGTTGTGTGTCAATTCCGCACAGGGGAACCGCCATGGTAAGGTCCTGAAGGTCCGGCCACACTTGCCGGACCATCCAGGTTCGGAATACCTTTAATACAGGTTCCACCTCCGCGTATCGAAGGTACTCGTCAAGCAGACAATCATATTGACAGAGCCTGGACACAGGCAGGTGCCCCATGCTTTCCGCCCATTTTGATCGCCCCCGATAAATAATCCCGCCGACCTCCCCACGGAGGCGAGCCATCTCTGCTGCGGTCAACGGTGGGGCGTTCTCTGTTTTAATAACGCCGTCCCGGCACGCCTTTAACCATCGCTCGTTGTAGCTGTTCCAATTATCGGCGTTATCGTTCCCTCCTTCCGGGATAACGGAGTGGAATTCATCGGGCGATGGTTCTGACCAAACCGGCGTCGACGTACATATTACATACCCGAATCCCGGAAGACCCTTAAGGCGATCCAGGAATCCCTGCATGATTTCGCAGTGGTCGGCGCGGCGAGCGGCGGTTGTAATGCGATCATCGTCTTCAACACACAAAATGATGCGCAGATTGGCCCTGACAAGTAATTCCGATAGAGCCGGAAGCCAGTGGTCCAGAGAAGGGGCCGAAAACCCGCCGAGAATGTCAGGGATAGCGGAAGCACCAAAAAACGCCCGGACAATCCCATTTGATATGCCCGCAATCGGAAGGATGTCGATACGGTCACGGATTATTTCGAGGAGTTCATCGATTGCACCCCGCAGTGCGGCCCTGGGGTTCGAGTAATCCCAAAGGGAAAGAAAACAAAACCGCAGCACGACCTGCGGCGCAGATATCAGCTTGGCCTTCGAGGTTTGCTCAAACTCGGCAGCGAGGCGCAGTAAAGACGACTTCCCTGATCCGCGCGGCCCCAGCACATTGACGGTACCGGCATTCGAAACAGGCGATACCGGGCATAGCAGTTCCAGCAACCTCACCGCCTTCTGCTTCACGTCAAACAAGTCGTCGGTACTGCGGCCAATTGGATTTTCTGGTACCGCAATCCAACGGAAAAGCCGTTGCTCGCGTTCGGGGTCGTTAATGGGTGCGCCCCAAGGCGTTGGGCCGTTGTTGATAGGCGGGATGCGATCAGGCTCTTTGGCCGCAGCCGCAGACTCGGACCGCGTCTTGGATGCGGATGCTGCCGTATCTCCAACAGCAGCCTGAAGCTCGGTGCGCAGGCGGCTGGTAGTCTGGCAGGCCAGCACGCGGGGCAGAAGCAATGTGTACCCTATCAGCGCCAGCGCGGCGGCCACGAAAGCGGTTGATATATCGGATGAAGAGCCGATGTGATGGAAATAAAGCGCGGTAAATAATGCAACTGTTCCGGACGCGAGCATCACCCAGATTACTGGCGGAGGTAGGCCGCGACGGAGGAAAATTGAACCCGCCATCGGCAGGCGTGCCAAATGACACCCCCAGACCAGAATCGCGATGGCCAGAAGAATCGGCAGCACCAACCATGCACCAATGGTTGCTCCGCTGGATAAAGAGAACCATTCGGACAACGTGCATGACACGAGCATTGTGCTCACGGCGAGCGCCCAGTATGGAAGAACTGTATCACCGACGCAACTGAACAACCTCTTTTTCAATCGGTCAAGTTGAGCCACAGTATATCTCCGTGTAGTCGTTCTGCATTGGTGGATACCGCCGACTATGCTACGCTGCGCCCGTTGGTGGTATCGTACCGTTCATGTATCGTACCGTTCAATTACGAAAACGTAATAATAACGAAACTGTTCACGCACGACCAGATCAAGAAAATCGCCGAGCAACGGGCTGTGCTTAATGGCGGCGGCCAGAATAGCCTGGGTAGCGACCGGGCCGGAGCCATCCCGCACCAGTCGCCACAGATCAGGTTTCATAAGCTCCAGCCGCTGCCGCACCAGCCGTCCGATGCGGACGGCAGAAACGGTATTGCGGGCCTGCAGGACATTTTGCTCCACCATGGCGTGGTGCCAGTCATCCCCGCTGACACCCTTCAGAAGCAGACCGGCCACGATCCGGCTTTCCGGCACCTTCAGCGATCCCGCACAGATATTGGCGGAATAACGGATTGTCGTCCTGTCAGAGACCATTTCCAGTTTCAGCCCTCCACGCGGATACTGCACGATACCAGTCTTCTCACGGCCATACAACTTCCACAATTCCCAATTTCACCGCCGCCCGAAAGGATACCGCAAGAATGGTTCGGCAGCTATTGACGGCTGCATCGACCGAGATCGGATTACGGTTTTGGAACGGCATCAGGTGGCTCAAGGTAGGGCAAGCAAATGCAGGCGGCTTTGTTCTGGAGATTAACGTCGCGGGTCACGAGGGCGACAGGACAGCCAGGGTTCTGCCGTGCCAGCTCGAAGCAGCCTGCGAGAATCTGGTTGTCGGCCACCTTAGAATCCGAAAACGGCCCCACCCTGTTGAAGATCGGTATAATATTGGGGGTGATGAAGGTGCTGATTGTGCTCTTCAGCGGCACGCCTCTTTGAATATCACCCCTCCGCCGGTATTCCTTAATTTGGTTGACGAGCCGCCCAGCTTTTATCTGTAGGGTCTCATTCCGGTGCTCGCTCTTGTGTCGGTCTAGTTCTTCCAATACCGGCGGCAGCACCGCCAACTGGAACTGCGGAATGTCGGCGAATGTCCAATCCTCCAAGGCCGGGTTGTAGTATAGTGCATTAGTGTCAGCAACGAGGATCGGCGATGCGACAGAATTTTTTATATAAGAACCGAGTATCTGCTTCTGTTTATCCAGTTCCGTGCTGATGGCCTGCACCACCGCATCAACAGTTTGATAGGGCAAGTAGCCATCCTGCTGGATGAAGTCCATAATCGTCTGGATAGATTCTTCCATATCTTGTTTTGTCGTGGCCGGATAGTCATGGATGACTGGCGTAAGGACTCCGGCGTATTCACGAAAATCGTTGAGTGCATCACATTGTGCCATCCGCCCCTCGTCATCGAGCGGTGCCCACGATTGAAAGCCGATTGTCGCCACGGTATCTTCAAAGGCATCAGATGGAAGAAAGTGTGGCATCCGCCGCATGAACGTGTCAATGGGTGAGTTGGACGGCACCCTTTCGATGCTGCTTGGGACAACGTAGATCTTTGTGTGCTGGCTGATGAAAGTATTTATCTTCATTTTGACGGCATCGCATTTCGATATCAGCGTCGAATATAAGGACTGCATCTTTGGACTCCGTTCCTAATATCCATTGTCTCTATTATATTACCTTCCCCCATTATGTGACACCCCGCATTTGTTCTCTTCCAACGCCTTCACCCAACTTCCGTACCCGGCAGCGTTTCTACCCGCGAATAGAATAACACCACTGCCTCCTTGCGTTCTTCCGGTGTCAGGCCTGCGGCATCAAGCAGACGGTTCCAATTGTTCCGCAGATCACCAAAGCAGTGCTACAGCGTCGGCTTGTGTAACATATACCTACCGGCACTGAAATCAACAACCTGCAATATCTCCGATACCACGCGCCCAGGTGCAACAGCAATTCTCTTAATGAAAACCACCAGATTGATCGCTGACGCAATGGAACGCTGCGGAACCGTCTGGGAAACCTCCCCAATTAAATCTTCCAGCCGATACAAGGCGTCTTCGGCGCTGTTGGCGTGAATGGTGGCCACGCCGCCGGGATGGCCGGTATTCCATGCCTTGAGGAGTGCCAAGGCTTCACCACCCCGCACTTCACCCACCACAATCCGATCGGGCCGTAGGCGCAGCGTCATACGCAGCAGATCATTCATGGTTACCTTGGGTTCGGTTTGTTTGGTTAGCAGTTCCACCCGATCCGGGGCTGAGCATTGCAGTTCACGGGTATCTTCAATGAGTACCACACGCTGCATCTGGAACTCCGGTTCATGTAATATGGCGTTGACCAGGGTGGTCTTACCGGAACCGGTGCCGCCGGCGACGAGAATATTCTGGCGCTGGGCAATGGCGTGGCGTATGCTTTTTGCACCATCCGCCGCCAGCACACCGGATGCCACATAATCATCGAGTGTAAAAATGCGTGCTGGTCTTTTGCGAATGGTAAAAGTGGGCCGGTCGACCAGCGGCGGCAATAAGCCTTGAAACCGTTCTCCCGTTGCCGGTAATACGCCGGCGATGGCGGGTGATTCAGGATTGGCATTTTCCCCGGCATGGGCGGCCAATAGACGAATCACCGTTTCCGCGGAACTCGAATCAATAGCGCCCAGGCGCTGGCGGCCCTGGCCGATGATATCCACCCATAAACCACCATCGGGATTGGCCATGATCTCCACCACGTCGGGCCGCGCCAATGCATCAGCAATGACAGGCCCCAAGGCGTGATTTAGGCTTTCGTTGTGACGCTGCTGAACGATACTGACCATATTCATTCTCCTTTTTGATTAAAGTACTTGGATAACATTTCCGACTGGCTGCTAAGCGTAGCAAATTCAATATTCCATCAGACTTCCGCTATGAATCCTCTGCCATATTGTTGCCGGGCACGCCGTTTGGGCATGCCGGTGGTTCCGGCTGAGCCGGTTTCACCGCGTCATGAAACAATCCGGGTTCGTCATACCCGACACTGATGCGGCGACCTGCGGGCTGATGGGAACCAATCGGCTCCTTGCCGCGTCTGTCCACGTTTTCTTCTGGTGACAATGCCGCTTCGCGGAGGGCTACGTTGCCGTTGGGCGGTGGATCCAACCTCTGCGCCGGTGCGGATTCTGAAGTTGCTGGTTCGGCTGCGGGCGAGCCGTTGGATTCGCCCTGGATAGCCATCGGGATAGCCAATAGCTCCGGCACCTCACCCAGAATCGATTTGTTCTGGCGCAGATTACGGGCCAGAGTGTCCAGATACCGGTGGAACCGCGCTTTACCGCTCAGCAGCGCTGCGGATCGTTCATGCTCCGGAACCTCAGGCGTATGGTTAAAATAAGCCCGGACGCTCAGGCCCACCATTTCCTTGAGTATCAGCAAGTCCAGATTCTGACGTTTTTCCAGTTTCTGGAGTTTGAAAAATACCCGTTCGACGGCTTTAAGTATTTCCGCCTCGCGATCCGAGCGATAGGTTGCCAGCAGGGTTTGTGTCGCCGCTTCGGCCACAATCACACTGATGGCTGATCCGGTGGTGGCCGCCTGGGATTTGGCGGTGTCATACGCGGACCGCATAAGCCGGATCGACAGTTTGATTTTGTCATCGTTTATCAATGGTATTCATCCTCCGTCGTGGCCGCGCTCTGGGAAGAGCGCAACTGGTTGTCGATAGATTGGGATTGCCGTTTAGATTGTCGCATGAAAGCGGGGGCGGTTTTGTCGGTGGCCGCAGACGGCGTTCCCTCAAGGCTGCCGGTGTGTTCTTCCCGATCAGCATCCGTGGCTATGCCGCCGACCGTACTGGCCCTCGCTGAAATGCCGGGATCATTGAGCCATGCAATCGATGGCTTGCCCGCCAAATCGAGCCTCAGGGCCTGTTCCGGCGGTGGAAGCAAACGGCTTGTGAATCGTGGATCCGCGTAGTAACGCAGTTTGGAACATTTAATCGGCTTACAGCCGGTCACAAATATCAGTTCCTGATCCGTGGGGAATTCCCGTACATCGCCGGGCTGAAGCAAAGGCCGTACCTGTTCACTGTAACTGACACCATGATGGCCGCCGGAGAACATTTTGGCCGGTTGACTGTAACCGGCCCGGTATTCCACCACCGTTCCAGTCATCTGGCTGATCTTCTGCTGGGTGACCGGATCGCTGGAGGCAAAGGTGGTCAGAATGTGGCAGTTGTCCAGAATGGTGTTGTGCGGGCCGTACTGTTCAATAATATCGTTGAAGGATTGGACAATCAGATGTGCCTTGATGCCATAACCGGCCATTTGGCGCAAGTTCAGAGAGAAAAAGTCTAATTTCCCCAGTGTGGGGAATTCATCGAGCAGTAATAGAAGTCGATGCTTCTTGGGCCGGTTATCCGCATCCGCCTCTATGTGTTCCATTAATGTTCGGCAGACCTGATTGATCAATAGGCGAATCAGGGGTCGTAATCGGGATGCATCCGATGGCGGGGGCTGGATATACAGACTCATGGGTCTGGTGCCGCAGACCAGATCACTTAACTTAAAATCACTGGTACTGGTGTTCCGGCATACAATTGGATCGGCATACAGTGTCAGGCAACTGGCGGTGGTACCGCGTACACTGGCCTGGAATTTATCGGGCTGGGCCAAAAGTTCTCGGGCCACCAGTTGAATCTCCGGATGGGGTTCCCACAAACCGGTTCCGGGATTCCGGCGATGGGCCGCTGATGCCATTGCTTGGCAGGTGGTCTGAAAGTCCAGCAATCTCTGTCGGACCACGGAGAGGTTTTTGCGATCAGGCGGTTCGGTATACAGAACGTGGAGAATCAGGGCCACCAGCAATTGTGATGCCTGCTGATCCCAGATATCCAGTGTCTGCTTGGCCCCGGTGGGATTAATAAGCATCTCCACGACATTCTGGGTATCACGAATCTCGGCGTCACCGGGCCGTATCTCCAGAAGCGGATTGATCCGCACCGAATCGGTTCGGGTGGGATTGAAAAAGACGGTATGGGAGAATTTGGTGCGGAAGCCCGCGGTAATGTTCCAGAGTTCATTTTTGACATCGTAGACCAATACACTGCCAGTCCAGTTCAATAGGGTTGGTACAACGTGGCCCACCCCTTTGCCGGATCGGCTGGCCCCGGATACCAGTTGATGTTCCGGACCATTGTATGTGAGCAATTCCTTGTCCAGTAATCCCACGACCGTACCGTGGCCGGATAGTAAGCCGGCCTTCCGGATGTGGGCACGCGCCGCCCAACGATCACGGCCAATCGCCTCGACCGTCGGCGGACCTTGCCGCCGGAAGACAATCAACAGAACCGTAGCTGGCAGCATGAACCCCAAGGCTATCAGGCCGGCTTGGTTGAAGGGCCGGGGATGATCCTTTCCGAACCGCTGATACCAGCCAAACACGTCCCATGGCGGATAGAACACCAAGCGTGCAATCGGGATTCCCCAGCCCAATTTGGGCTTATCGCCCAGCCGATAGGCGGCCCACTGTATACCGACCACGAGGCCCAGCAACATCGCCAGAGAGTAAAATATTAGAATCCATTTGCGACTCATTGGTGAACCTCCGGTTCCAGATTCTGGACGTGATCAAAGAGCGTGTTTTCCGGCAACCGGCTATTGGATTCCAAGGCCAACTTGCCGGATCGGTCCATGCGAAGCGTTACCGTACTTCCCACACGGATTGAACTTAATTGGCGCGTTGGGTAGGTGAGATAAACTTTCTGGAGCGTAACAATCATCGCGACGGGTCCAGCCTGAAGTTCTCGCGAACCGGTGTATCGGCCCGTGATGGTCACCTCCCGTGGCAACCGGATCGCGGGCCGCTTGAATTCGCCGGCGATGTCGGCCAGAACCTGACGAAATTCCACCGATCGGAGGTGGGCTACGGCCCCGGCTTTGAGTGTAATGGCCTTCTGATCCGGGCCGGTAAATTCGGCCAGTCCCTGACCCACCAGCCATTGCCGGCGATGTTTCAGAGCCTCGGCAAACTGACCTTTCCACGATGATTGGGGCGTCTGCTCGAACAATTGCCGGTCCAGCCAGGTAAACGCCCGTGCTTCCACCTGCTGATCCAGACTGTACGCAGAGACAATACGCAGGTCAGTCTGGCCGCGTCGCGCGGAGGTGAATCTCTCAAAGACCGGAGCGTCGATTCTGAACTGGTTTTCCGCCATCTGCTCTACACCTGCACCGTTATGCCCGGCGACAAAGACCAATTTGGCCGTTGCCGGCCGAATCCGGGCGACGGCCTGATCCGGTGTAACTTCCGGATGCTGCTTGGCCAGAAAGGCCGCATGATCTGCCGCGGTGTAAACGCCGCCATGGTTCTGCGCTACCATTGTTATTTCTGCGGCGAGAACATTCCCCCGATAGGCTTTCGCCCCCAATTCGACCACGGCACCCGCTTGTGCCCGTCGGAAGCTGTCATCCTCCGGCACCTGGCTGTAATAGAGTCTGCCGACAACATCCCGAACCACCACAAACTGTCGGTCACTGATCTCATCGACACTCCCCTTGGCCACCAACGCGCCCAGAATCGGTTCGGCCAGAGCATCTCTGGTTCCCAGCCGCTCAACATATCCCGCCTGGTTGCCCAGTGTTGCGTAAAGGACTTTGATAATGTCATTGCGTTGCCCCAAGTCACGGAGCTTGAATCCAAATTCCGGGTCTAACATCCACCATGTTCCCCTGCCCTTCTTTGCCAGGTCCATGGTCTGAAGGAACTGCAATCGGCCCAGTATGCGGGTCCGGTCATCGGCACCAAAGCCGATGCGTTTATCGGGGTGCAGATCAATTTTGCCAGATTCCAGATGCCGTTCAATCATCCGGTCCAAGGCGGTGAACCGTTCGGCCTCAATTTGACTATCCTGCTCCCGCCGGATGTCTTCAGCGCTGCGTGGGCCGAGTATTTCGGTGGCCACCTCTTCGGCTCGTCGGCGAATGCCGTAAGAGACATATTGCCGGGGGATCACCAGGTCTGTATTGTCTTGTTTGATTCCCCGACACAGGATGTGGGTATGCGGGTTATCCGTGTTGTAATGATTGACCGCCAGCCACTGTAAAGACGTTCCCAAATCCCGTTCGACACGGGCCATAACGGTGCGGATATACTTATTCGTATCCGGCAGGTCACCGGCATTTTCAGCCGAGACGATCAGGCGGAAATGGTGTCGGTCCTGCTCCCATGCTTTGACAATCTGGCGGGCATCCAGACCTTCCCGCGTAGCGTCATAGAATACCCCATGCTTGCCATCCAGACTGGCACTTTCCCGGCCAACATACGACACATGACGTAACACACTGCCGTGAACTTTGCCGGGCCGATGGCGACTCACATGAACTTTGACCACCACCCGTTGCAAGCGATCAAAGCCCGTACCATGGCCAGCTCCACGACCGGCTTTGCGAGCCTTGGATGCGGCAGAACTTCGACCCTTAAAGCCGGCGAGTCGGCGTGCCAACTGGCTATTGATGCTGGGCTCACGAGCATGGCCGGATCCCATACGGCCAAGGCGATCTCGATCATACGGATCGGGCCGGATGGCTGATAGCCGGCCTGTCTGATCAGGCCGGCCGGAACGGCGACTGGGCTTGCGGGACGTACTCATGGTTCGATCTCCAAACTGAAAATAGTTGCCAATATCTGCGGCAGCCAATGGCATCTCGAAAAATCACCGGGATGCCACCTAAGTAACGGTAAAACAAGCAGATACAAAAAACGGGATGCCATCTCCTTTATCCTGCCTTCCATTTTTAAGTCGTATTTCGTAGCCATTTCTATTCCAACTCATTTACGTTTGTCATTACTAAAGTTATTAAAGACAATTGTACCTAACGGAACCCGAACGTCAAGTCAGGGGAAATCGGGGAGCGTGGTTTGGGTCATCCAGTGGGCCAGCGAGGGCATTGAATCCGGGGTACATTGCAGGGACAACCGAGGTTGAGAATGGGATCGGGCGGAGCGCTCAGCCGATATGGCCATGGGGGTTGGGGCACGTCACAAAACAAGTCACACCGGGGCGGTGTAAGCCGATGGAACGGAGCAATGCGGCAGAGCGTGGGGGTAGCGGCGGGGCAAAGAGGGAGTGTCCTGGCGGCGCGATCCGGCAATCGTATCAGGTATGAGTTGGGCGCATCCGGCGGGCAATGTTCCGGCATCAAGGATGGGGTAGGCACAGGCGGTAATGTGCCTTCATGGTTGCCGGATGCACTGAGTTTCGGTGCCGGGTTTGGGCATCCTGCGACACCTTGGCCAAGGCCTCGGCCAGTCATTTCGGCAGGCTAAGTTCCAAGCGAGTTGGTAAGGGCGGCGGCCATCTGGAGGCGGCGACAATGGCCCGGCTGATTCCGCTTTTGGTGGGATCAGCCGGGCGAAATTTTTTAGGGATTACGCGTTGTCCGTCTTCCTTTTGCATTGGGTTCATTCCGGTTCAAGGCCGGGTTTCCGGTTGGGAGTTGGGTTGGGATTCCGCCTCCTGAGCCGGGTATAAAACCGGCTGGCCGGCCAAGGTTTGCAGACTGAATCCGCGGGCATTGGATCGGCTGGGCCGGGAGATCACGGCCACAAATCCGTCGCCGAAAATGGATTCCCATTGTTGCATATCTGCGCGGCATTCCCGGTTCAACGGGCCAGCCCAAACCAGCCAGTTGGGGCCAGTCTTGGCCATGTAAACCACAAGGTGAAAAGACCGTAAGCGAGCGCCGGCAAACAAGGCCCGCTTGGCTTCATCGACCCGGATATAGGGAAGTTTTTCCCGCTTGAGCCAGTTTTCAACCTGCTGGCGGAATAGAATTTTTGGGGCGCTGATGCAAGCGTCATCCACCGGGATCGGCGTTGCGGATGGGGCTGCCGCCAAGGTGGTATCCGGCTGGCCGGGCGAAGCACTATCCGGCATGTTGACTGGTACGGTTTGGTTATCGTTGTCAGGCGTTGCCGACATTGCGTTGCCGGCGTCGGCCAGATTATTGCCGGGGTTTTCCATGGCGGCGGCCGCACTGACATACCCGGCATCCGATTGGCGCATTGCATCTCCCTGGCGGGATATGGCTTCCTCCTCACTGGGAACACCCGGAGCTTGTTCGTTGACCAGATCAACCAGTGGAACTGGCGGGGTTTCCAGCGGATTGGCCGGCTGCTTCGCCGGTTCAACGGCCAGTTTATCCGTCTGCATCATCACCGGAGAATCGGCCTTCGGATCGTTTCTCCCATTAGATTCCCACAATGGAAAATCGCCCGGCTGGGTCATTCGATAACGCCGGATCGGATGTGATCGGTAGTAGTTTCGCATAACGTGTCTCCTGCTTACTGGTAGTGTTCTCAATACCGTCAAGGCGTAAACCGGCGGGGGCTTGCGTGTTCTGCAAAACCCCCGCCATGTTCACAAACCGCTTAACCAATTCATTTAACCGGCCGCCAGCGTTAGCGCCATCTGGTAGGCTTCCTGCTTGGCATGATGCGAGCTGCCAAACCAGATTGATTCCAGTTGATGGTCGGCCTTTTCAAGGGTATTGGTGCCCTTAAACATTCTCTGGTGGTCAAAGTATTGGCTTACCGCGTTGTAGGCCGCCCAAGCCGTGCCGGTAACACCCGGCAGGGTATTGGTGGCATTGGTAAAATTACTTTGAAACTGATGTAATATCTTCCGGCGTCGCATCTCCGCCCGTTTGCCCGTGGTCGGCGGTGTACTGGCATTGAAGTAACCTTCCAGTTCTACGCCGGTCATCTGCTTATCCAGCATGGTATGCAATTCGGCATCGAATTGGTCAAATCGGGCATGGATGATGCCAAGCTTCTCACGGGCTTCCGATACCCGTTCGGATAAGCTGGGCCGATGGCGGATACTGATACCTTCGCCCAGTCCATCGCGTAACGCCAAGTTGAGCGTATTCTGGCAAACCACCCGAATAGTGGTGGGAAACAGTCGCAAGGCCTTGGAACCGTCATGGGAGTTGGTAAGCAGAATATAAGGCTGGATCGCATCCTGCGTGCCGGCCATATACTCGGTGGGAATACGGGCCAGCATCCAGACTACCCGGCCGTCCTTTAATGCGCCGGCAGTTTCAAACATGGCCAGTTTGTCGGCCACCAGAGAGTCCATAAAATCAAAACAATCCTTATTTTGAAAGATACGGTAATGGTCGGATACTACGCCCAGTACCGTGCCGGTATCCTTGCGGACATTGGCATACTTGTGGCGTACCAAAGCCTCTTTACCCAGTTCCCGGTCAAAGGCCTTGAGTTCCCATTGTTCGACGTCCCAGTTCAAGCGCGCCAGTTCAATGGCTTGGGCGCTGGTAACGGCATTGGCCACTACTTGGCCAAGTTTGTGCCATGCGGGCGTGCCGGTCACAAATACTGCGGCCTCACCGTTAACGCTGATATCAATCTCATGTGACATAAAAACACCAATTTACAAGTCCCGATAGGGACAAGCCTTTCATAAAACAATTAAGAAAATCCAGTTGAAACAAACCACTAAAAGCATTGAATTCATAAAGGGGGAGAGAGAGAGAGAGAGTACCCGCCGCCAAGTCTTTACCTTATCGTTGGCGGCGGGATACCTCCGCCTCCACTACACGGGTAGCACCTCCTGCGGAATCAATTCCGCCGTTGGTGCGTGGCCGGCCGGGGAGCGTTTCCGTTTGCCGGCGGGCTTGCCCGGCCGGTTCGGACCGGATGTCTGATCGGGTTGCGCTTGCTCGCCCCGTCCAATAAACTGGAACCGTTCCACCACCGTACGCACCTTGCTGCGGGCGTTGCCTTGGTCATCCTGCCAGCGGTCGAGCTTTAAGTGCCCTTCCACCAGAACCGGATTACCTTTTTTGAGATACTGGCCCATAGTCTGGCCCGGCTTCCCATAAGCCGCGCAGTCCATAAACAGCACCTCGT
>JAKAEB010000041.1 GCA_021818445.1 Planctomycetota bacterium | reverse complement strand
CCCATGACGCCGAAAAGTTTTACGCGGAATTGCGCACCGCAGACGGGCGCGTATTGCGATTGCCGGGCTTTGTCAGCGAGCGGCAAACCACCAAGCTGGGCGACAATGTGCAAAAGCTCATTGATTGCGTAGCTAACCATGAATTGCCCACCGGCGACTTAGCCTTATGGATTGAGAGCCTGCCGAACCGCACCGCCAAAATTTTAAGTCGCTGGGGTCTGTTATCTGTCCATAGACTTGCCGCCGGAAAGGGGTTGGCCGAGCATTTGGCCGATTGGAAGGCTGACCTGCTGGCCAAAGGGCGAACTGCAAATCACGCCAACCTTGTCCATGCCCGCGTGGCGCGACTGTTAAAAGCCTGCAAGGTAACCTTTGTTTCTGAGATTCAACCAGGTACGGCGCAAGCCGCGATCGCGGCGCTGCGGGTGGGCCGTCCGCATCCCACCGTTTCCACCGACGAGCCGGACAAGAGACAAGGGCCGACCAAGGGGCTTTCACTTCAAACTTGCAATCATATCACTACCGCCTGCAAGGCATTCACACACTGGCTTTGCCGCGATGGTCGCCTGCAAGCGGATCCGCTGATGCATCTGACCAAGTACAACGTCCGCACTGACCGTCGTCATGACCGTCGGGCCTTGAGCGATGTGGAGATAACCGCGCTGATTCAAGCTGCCGAGCGCGGGCCTACGGTTCTTGGCATTACCGGGCCGGCGCGGGCTATGCTCTACCGCGTGGCCGTAGGGACGGGCTTTCGTAAGGCCGAACTGGCCAGCTTGACGCCGCAATCTTTCAACCTGAACAATGAACCGCCGACAATCACGGTGAGAGCCGGATTCAGCAAACACCGCCGAGAGGATACGCAGCCCATACGCCGCGACCTGGCCGATACGTTGCGGGTTTATCTGCAAGACAAGGCCGTCCTCAAGCCGTTATTCAACTTGACGCAAAGGACTTATAGGCTGATACGGACAGACCTTGCCAACGCTCGGGCCGCATTTATCAACGATGCGGGCGACAATGCCACCGAGCGGTCCGAGCGAGAGAAATCGGGATTCTGCCGGTATGTGGATGATGCCGGACGCTACGCTGACTTTCACGCCTTGCGACACACGTTCATAACCCGGCTGGTGAAGAGCAACGCGAGCGTCAAGGTTTGCCAAGAATTGGCACGTCATAGCGATCCAAAGTTGACCTTTGCAGTTTATTCACATGTGGGCATGGCTGATACCAGCCGGGCGCTGGATAACCTGCCGAGCATGGAATCACAACAAGCCACCTTAAAGAGCGGCACGGATAACCGGCTGGTCAATGCCGTGGCCAAGGTGGAGGAAATTGACGAAAAGCGCTGGGCGCGCTGCTGGGCGCGCAAGGACACAATTTCCAAGAATTCGGTGGAGTCTGGTAGAGTCAACGCCGGGTACGTGCAAGACGAAAAAAACCCACATGAAACAAGCGAAACATGTGGGTTTATTGGTGAAAACGGAGAGAGCGGGATTCGAACCCGCGGTACAGGTTGTAACCCGTACACCGGTTTAGCAAACCGACGCCTTCAGCCGCTCGGCCACCTCTCCAAGAGTTAATAAGGCTATCGCCACCGGCCCGTAAAATCAAGGTTGGATCGAACTGCCGCACGAAGATTGCCAGAAAAATATTCTCATCGCCGCAACATCAAGCCCCCATGATACGGCACCAAATCGACCGTCGATATATCGCCAAAGTCGAAACCAACTTCGCCCGCCCAGCGCAGGCAATCAGCCGGCGCGCGGCCGGCGAAAAGGCTTATCCCGAATTCACGTCAATTGCAGTGCATGATCGCCAGCAGTCTCCTAGGCAGAAGAACGCGACGGGATTCATGCAAAACAGCTATGCGGTTTTCGGTAAGCAGAATATTAAAGAGCATCACGTTATCTGCCCCATCGCCGTAAGACAAGTCCGGTAATGACAGGGCAAAAGCCGTTCAGCGTTTGCGGGCGGTGCATGAATAAATGCCGCCGATGTGTAATGTTTCAATGCGATGCCACTTTTGCCGTCGGCATCTTGTATTTGATTCCATAGGCCGGCGTCGGATATGCCAGCGAAGAAATCCACGAAATCACGGTGTTTTCATTGAAGCTGCGATTCGGCAACGGCTTTTTTCCGGGGTGTGAAGCGTCGGAAATTTCGCGCGGCAGCAAATACTGAATCAGGAGAGAATCATACGGGTTGGACCGATCGATCAATTTTTGGCCGTGATAGGAATATTCCGACAAAATATAGAAGTTGGTATAGGTCTGCGTCAGAGATGGTGTTGATCGGGCACCGAACATTTTGAACCCATGGAAATCCTGGCCACGATGGCACCCCACCGTGCTGCAGCTTTGCAGCACAAATGGCTGAATGGTCGTGCGGAACATGCGAATGGCTTCCGGATTGTTGCGAATTACCAGCATTTTGGTGAATTTTGGATCGCCAAAGCGCATGATCAAAGTTGCCTGGCGGGTGAAATTATTCAGCCGCAAAAACTGCTTGTAATTTACCTTGGTCAAATTCATGGATTGATAAAGCGGGTTGGGTGCAATGAATTTTTTCCAGAACGCGTGGAGTGTTTTTACCCGCTTGAGAATAATTCCACGCATGGGACGCGGTTCAGAAGCGGACCATTCTGCAATACGAATTCGGTTAATGTCTTCCGGCGTGAGCAGGCCGCCGATGGATTTGCCAAAATATTTTTTGGTATGCTTTTTCGCGCCCCCACCGCCGCTTTTGATTGCGGTCGTTATTAACGATTTAAGCAGAATCGCATTTTGGTTGTTTGGACTGATCGCCAAAGCCGCATCAATCTGCGTCAATGCCTGCGAATACATGTTTTGGCTGTAAAGATATTGCGCCAGCGCCACATGGCCCGCTGCCTGTCCCGGCTTGATTTGTGACTGCAGCATTTTAATGTGCTGATCAACCGTCATCGCAGTGGCGGGCGTGGGTAACGCCACCCCCGCACCCAACCCCACAACAATTCCTGCCGTGAGAGCTTTGATGGCCATCAAACGAAAGTTTTTGCGCACCATTCGATTCATAATTCCACCCCTAAAAGGCAGTCCGGCGACCGCGTTGACGTTGCCTCACATCAGCAACCCGACGCATTGAATTCTCCCCGTTTCCCAGTGCTGGCACTATAATCTTGAGTGGCACGAGTCTCAAGGAACCGATAAATGAACAAACAGGCATCCGAATCATCCTACCCCGGTTTATCGGCCAAAAACGACCCGATGGACGAATTATCTGGTGAAATCGTCGTGCTTGATACGGCCAGCCCCATCATTTACGTCGGCAAACTGCAACGTGTGACACCGCACATCCTTGAACTTTGCGAGGCTGACGTGCACGATATGAACGATAGCCGCAGCACCAAGGATTTTTACCTCTTGCAGACGCGCGATTTGGGAGTCCGCCCGAACCGCGCTAAGGTGCTGATTCACCGCTCGCACGTCATCAGCGTCAGCCGACTGGCCGACATTACCGACTAAAAACATCCCTTCAAGAATCTATCGGATCACCTTGCACATGGGTGACCGACCCATCCTCATGCAGAACAAAAGCCTCGCCCTGAAAAATGGCATCGGGGGCAATCTGTAATTCGCGGGTGGCAATCACACCCGCAAATTTACCGGTGCGCGTGATGGTGACGCTGTCGGTGGCGACCATTGAACCGAGCATGCGTCCGGATAGATGAACGGTGTTTGCCTGCAATTCACCTGAAAATCGCCCGGTGGATTCGATCACCACATCGCCACAGGTATTGATTCGGGTGCGGGCTGATAGATCGGCAATGACAATATTTTCAAGATAAAGATGTTTGTGGCAATGAGTACACCGAGTATTGATGGCCCGTGACGGCACCTTAAGCACCTGCCCACAAAGCGGACAGTGTATTTCCATAACACTGTTGGAACCTCGATCCTCCGGGCGGCGGCGCACATCACCCCACGGAATCATTGGCAATCTTGGATGGTTACTCGCTTGAGCCAAGGCGATTCCTCCATGAAAGACCTCGACACCACAATAAGTTCAGCGAAGCAATTGTTAAGCGACGGCAACGCTGCGGCCGATGGCCTCACGAACGTATGACTGAGATGGTAATTAGCCGCCGCAGGATATGCAAGCTCGTTGCCGGCGAGCTGTAGCGTTAATTTTTGGCAGAAGGACGCCAATGGCCGCCGTGCTGGCCGTATTCGCCGTCGCAATCGGTGGGTGTTAACCGGTTGGTTGGTGGTCGTGGGGCCATGGCATAACTGAATATGCAGCGACGGCCGACGATCATGGTTACACCGGAACACGCGTTGCGGGAATTCGCGCGGGCACAATGCCTGCGGCCAATTGCAATGCGTGTTAGCACAACGGCCGGCCGAGTATGCGTTCGCCCTGGCAAGGCAGGTAAAAATGGTTGCGAGTTAGGGCGGACGGTGGTAATTTTATGTGCGCCGGGCGTTTAGCTCAGTTGGTTAGAGCGTACGGATCACACCCGTAAGGTCGGGGGTTCGAGCCCCTCAACGCCCAGTTTCCCTGTCGGCCGATCTACCATTCAACATACATTGCTTTGACCGGGCCATTGTGGCAACAAAAAAAGGGCCTGTCCATTTGTGGACAGGCCCCAATCAGATTTATGCCGATGCTGGCAAGCTGCTGTTATTTGATAAACAGCATTTCACGGTAGGTGGGCAGCGGCCAGATATCATCATCGACAAGACTTTCCAATTTGTCACCATCATGCCGCACCGATTCCATCAAGGTAATCAGCGTGTCATGGGCATATTTGGCATGCGCCATGGTGTCGCCATGCACATGATGATGAGTGGCCTTGTCGAGTTCGCAGGTATGCTTCTGCAAGTCGTTGATCAGCGTTGACACTTCCGCGAGGAGTTTATCCTGCTCGCCAAGCGATGCGGCCGGCGCACCCGCCGATTTGGCGGCGTGGATGGAGGTGGCAATCTCATGCTGATATTTCAGCGCTGCGGGAATAATCATGGTGCGGGCCATCACCACCGTCATCAATGCCTCGATCGAGATGGTTTTCTTGTAGTTTTCGAGGTATATCTCATAGCGACTGTGCACTTCTTTTTCATTAAGTACCTTGTACTTGCTGAAAAGGTCGATGCTTTCCTTGCTGATAAGCGAGGGAACGGCGTCGACCGTGGTTTTCAGGTTTGGCAGGCCACGCTTGGCCGCCTCTTTATGCCAGTCCTCGCTGTAGCCGTCACCATTAAAAATTACCCGCTTGTGATTTTTGTAGATGGAGGCGACAAGGTCATTGACAGCCTTGTTGAAGGGCTTGCCGGCCTTGATTTCGGCTTCAAGTGTGGTGGCGATGTAATCCAACGACTCGGCCACGATGGTGTTCAGCACGGTATTGGGACCGGCAATGGACTGACCGGCGGAAACGGCGCGGAACTCAAACTTATTGCCGGTGAATGCGAATGGGGATGTACGGTTACGGTCGCCGGCATCGCGCGGCAGTTTGGGCAAGGTGGTGACGCCGATTTCCATATGGCCACCGGTTTTGGTGGATTTTGCCCCGCCGGATTCAATTTGATCCATGATGTCCTGGAGTTGGTCACCAAGGTAAATGGAGATAATGGCGGGTGGGGCCTCATTGGCACCAAGGCGGTGATCGTTGCCGGCCGAAGCGATGGCAACGCGAAGCAGCGAGGCATATTTATCGACAGCCCGAACCACGGCGGCGCAGAACACCAGGAACTGGGCATTTTCATGCGGGGTATCGCCGGGGTTAAGAAGATTTTCGCCCGTGTCGGTGGACATCGACCAGTTGTTGTGCTTACCGGAACCATTCACGCGTGCGAAGGGCTTTTCATGCAGCAGGCAAGCGAGGCCGTACTTTTCAGCCACGCGTCGCAGCATTTCCATGGTCAGCATTTGATGGTCGTGTGCGATATTGGAATTTTCAAAGATGGGAGCAATTTCGTACTGGGCCGGTGCCACCTCGTTGTGACGTGTTTTTACGGGCACGCCAAGTTTATAAAGTTCCTGCTCGGTTTCGTGCATGCAGGCCAAAACGCGTTCAGGGATGGTGCCAAAGTACTGGTCTTCCATCTCCTGGCCCTTGGGGGGCTTGGCACCGAAAAGTGTTCGCCCGCAGTTAATAAGGTCAGGCCGGGCGTAAAAGAAGTTGCGATCAATGAGGAAATATTCCTGTTCAGGGCCGACGGTGGTGAAAACTTTGGTCGCCTCTTTATTGCCAAACAGATTCAGCACGCGCAGGGCCTGATGCGAGAGGGCTTCCATGGATCGCAGCAAGGGGGTCTTTTTATCCAGTGCCTCACCCGTCCATGAAACAAACGCAGTGGGAATTACCAGCGTGGTACCGTTGGGGTTTTCAAGAATGAAGGCCGGTGATGTCGGGTCCCAAGCGGTATAGCCGCGTGCTTCAAAGGTGGCCCGTAAACCGCCGGATGGAAACGATGAGGCGTCGGGTTCTCCCTTGACCAATTCTTTGCCGCTGAATTCAAGTATTGCGCCGGCACCACCGTCGAGCGGGGCTACAAAGCTGTCATGCTTTTCGGCGGTAAGGCCTGTCATGGGGTAAAAAAGATGGGCGTAGTGTGTGGCCCCTTTTTCAATGGCCCAGTCGCGCATGGCGGCGGCTACGGAATCAGCCACCGAGGGGTCGATGGCAACCCCCTTTTTGATGGTTTGCTGCAGTTTTTTGAATACCGTTTTGGGCAGGCGTTGGCGCTGAACTTCCTCGTTGAAAACATTGCTGGCGTAGATCGAACTGACCGGCGTTTCCTTAAAGTTAACACGGGGGGGAACTATGCGAAAATTGGTCAGCGCCGAAATTGCAGCGCGTCGTGCGGTACTTGCACCCATAACGATATCACTCCTTAAAAGCTTCATCCAAAACAAACACATTCAGCCGCTGTAAAAACCTTGGTCATGCCCCGCTTGCCTGCGTGCCCGAACGGGCCACAGGCGGGCCACCAAGACCGCGTTGTGCGGCATACACCAACGCGACCGGGTATTGCAAAATTTGGGGTTTATCGTCAGCCGCCGCCAAACGGCCTATGCTCTCCAGTCAACCAACATAACTTCGCCCGCCCTGTGACAATCCATCCGAAAGCCGCGGTCAACGACCCGCTCATCCAAGCTCATCGCCCGACCATGCCGACATAGCCATAGCAGTGGAACGCAACTGGCGTGCCTAAACTTCCGTCACGGTCAGAATTCAGGCGGGGTTTAGCCAGTCGCGACGGGCATTTTCGGCATTTGAATCTACAACCCCGGATGCCAGCGTTCTCCAATCCAACACTACAGAGGGCGTAAAAATGGGCCAAACCACCCAATCATTGCCCAAGGCCAACGCCGCGTGCCATTTTTGCAGCAGCACGGCCGAGCCTTCTGCTTTCGGCGGGCGCATATTGTACCCGCATTCAATCGCTTGCCTAGTTTGTCGGCACCACCAAAGCGTGTGCCCAAACTTTAGTCATTGACGCCAGCCCGTGCCTAAATGGGTGCACCTAACCCTTGTAGTCCGATGGGTAATAGATTAGCTCCACCTGATTTCCGGATGGATCCGCCAGATAGATGCCGCGTGTGCCGTCGCGGTGCGTTTTTATGTTTTGCCCGTGCTTGGCGGCGATGGCCTCGAGTTGGGGCAGCCCCACTCGAAGGGCGACATGGGCGGGATGCTGCTGAGGATTAACCAGCGCCAATTTACCCTGCCCCAGCCGCAGAAATGCCCAGGAGGCATCCTGGTAGATTACCTCCGCACCAAAACTGGTTTTGTAAAACTCCACGCTGCCGCGAATATCCGGCGTTTGAATTGCGACGTGATCAAGTTCAAACATATGCCACCATCCTTTTCTGCTGGCCGCACCGACCTGGGAATTTGGGCGGTGAAACCACTAATCACATTTTACAAGGAGATGACGGCACTGTAACTTTAACGGCCGACTGATTTTCTTTTGGGGATTATTGAATGAACATTGCGGTAATTGGCGGGGCCGGATTTATTGGATCGCATGCGGTGAAATTGCTCGTGGAGCGGGGCCACCGTGTTTTGGCGATTGACAACTTGGGTAATGGCCATCGCGGGGCCGTTGACCGCCGCGCCACGTTTTTGGTGGGTGATTGCAGCGATACGGCCGGCATAGCGGCGGCGTTTCAAAAGCATGATATTCAAGCCGTAATGCATTTTGCGGCCAGCGCCTACGTGGGCGAAAGCGTGACGGACCCGCGCAAGTATTACCGCAACAATGTGGCCAACACCGTCAGCATGCTGGATGCCATGCATTTGACCGGGATTAAAAAGCTGGTGTTTTCCAGCACTTGTGCGACATATGGCGAACCAAAGAGTGTGCCAATTACTGAAGACCTGCCGCAAAACCCAATCAGTCCCTATGGCCAGAGTAAGTTGATGGTGGAAAAAATATTGCTGGATTGCGCCCATGCTGAAGGCTTGGCGTTTGCCGCCCCGCGCTATTTTAATGTGGCCGGTGCGGCCTTGGATGGCAGCATTGGTGAGGATCACCGCCCCGAGACGCATCTGATTCCCATTGTTTTGCAGGTGGCGTTGGGACAACGCACGCACGTGGATATTTTTGGCACGGACTACCCCACCCCCGATGGTACATGCATCCGCGATTACATTCATGTGTGGGATTTGGTAGAGGCCCATCTGGCACTGCTGGAAAAAATTCAGCCAGGCCGGGGGCTTTTTTACAACTTGGGCGTCGGCAAGGGTTACAGCGTGCGGGAGATTATCAAGGCGTGCGAAAAGGTGACCGGCAAGAAGATCGCCACCCAAGAAGGCCCGCGGCGTCCCGGCGACCCGCCCGCCCTGTTTGCCTCGCCCGAAAAAATCACACGGGAGATCGGGTGGAAGGCAAAAATTACCGATCTGGATCAAATTGTGGCTTCAGCATGGAACTGGTTCAAAGCCCATCCCCATGGCTATTAAACCGGGGCGGCTGGCGGCGTAGCGCAATCATCCATGACAGAGCGGTATTAAGCCAGGCCTCGATCATTTTTTGGTAGCACGAGGCGTCAGCTTGGCCAGCCATGTGCGACGCTGACCGTGCAAGGCAATAAGAAACTCCTTACAGTGTTTGGGCAGTTGGAGTTCCATCCGCAGCGTCTGCTGGCGGGCACTGAATGAAACATCCGACGGATCAACAAGTTTGTATTGATGGCCATCAATGACGGCCGCCACCTGCACAGTCGGCGGTTGGGTCGCATGGGTATCTATCCTTATAACCATCCTGCGCCGGAGAGGCGGGGGCGCTTTGGTTGCGGCCGACGGGGCACCGTGGCTTAGCGGTTTTGTGGCGGGATGCTTGCCGTCATGCGTGGCAAACGTGATGGATGTAATGTGCGGTTCCACATGGATACTGGCTATCCGTAATGCCGCCAACAGATAGCCGGCCGACTCCCGGGAAATTAATATTGCCTCCGCGTCTGCCGCCGGTATGCGTGGCAAGCCGGGATAAAGCGGCACCAGCAGTTGATTGTGCAGATTGAATACGGTTATTGATGAATCGGGATCGGCAACCTGCATATATGAGCCACTTTCGTAAGGTTGGAGTTGTAAGTCGTTGAAAATATTGGTTCCGACCATGCGATTGGGCAGCCACACTTTGTGCAAATTCCAAGCCGTTTTCGCCTCCGGTGGGATGAATCGGGAAATGACCGCCACACTTTTATGGGCGGCCGCAAATATCGCCGCATTGCCCCAACCCGGAATCGATTGATTTTGCAACCAGACGGCATTGCCAAGGATATGAATCAGCCAACCCCCGTTTTGATCGATCCATGGTGCGGCCACCCCCACCACGACGGCCGGATCATGGAATAGGCGGGCTGCGGACCGGTCAGAATTCAGCCGCTGGCGCAAGGATGGCAGTGCCCAGATCGGCAGAGAACTGTTGACGGCCCGGGTCTTTGTTGGCAACGGGTGCCAAGTGGCGGATTCAGGAATCACCACTCCGGCCGCCTGATCGCGATATTTTTTTTCAAATACATTGAAGCTGCGGCTGGGCAGAAGGGTATGAATATGCCGCGATTGGGCGATGGCCAGATCGGAAGCAAATATTTTTTCCATCAGGGGCAGATATTTCCGGTCATCCTGCGGTTGGACGAGAAACACGGGTTCAATATCAGCGATGGCGGAAAGGCGGTGCACGGCCATTTCAAGCCAGCGGCTGGTGGCGGTGTAACGCAGTTGCGACAAGTTGGATGGCGTTATTGGATAAATAATGCGAAGCAGCATGTGCCCGCGAAGGGTGCGCAGAGCGGTTGAAAACATGTGCTGGCGGCGATTGATCGGGTCGCCCGTGGTAAGGGTAAGCCAGTAGCGTTTAATGCCACTGTGCATGACCAAACTGGCCACCTGCAAGGCAAAGTGACGGTCGGGTGCGCCGGGTGCCAACGGCGGCATAACGGATATCCAGTGCGATTGGGCCACCGGCGTGCGTAACCCGGTTGGGGCCACGAGGCACATAACCTGCGCGAGAATCTTCCGGCTATCACCGCTTTGCCATACGAGATAATAGCGGCCGACACGATGGGTGCGAAAGGCGAAATTCAGGGCGACGGCGCTAAGGGCTGCAATTTGCGTCGGTGCGATTCGCTCGCGTTGAATGGCACCATTTGCGGTGGCGGGCGGGATTGCGGCCCCTGACCACGGGCAAAATATCCAACGCAGCTCACCACCAAATAATTTGCGACTGTGATTGGTATTGCGCACGATCAAACGCAGTCGAACCCGGCGGTTGGCAAAGGCAAAAGAATTCCAGCGGCTGGCGGGAAACCATTCCAACTGGTGGGCGGCTGAGGTCGATGGGCGTTTCGGTTTTGCGCCGCTGCCCGTGGGCAGGATGGCGGCCGGGGTGTGGGGTTTTTCACTGGCTGGCCGCGAAAGAACGGCGAGGTAGGTTTTCAGCTTAAGACCGGCGGATGGGGAACTGGCAGGACTTTTCAGCGATGGCACGTCGGCGGTAACAGGCGTTTGAAGAAGCATCAGCGGCAGGAGCACATAAAGCAGCGGGCAGCCGGTGCGGCGCAGTCGGGAAGTTACATCTTTTGGCGATACCGTGTAAAATGTAAACATGGGTCAATCGAACCTTTATACCGGACCGGGTATCCAACTAAGCGGCGAAGCGTGGATCGATCGCCAGCAGTTGGTGTACGAGTTCTCGCGTTCGGGCGGTCCGGGGGGCCAGAACGTCAATAAAGTAAACACGAAAACCGAGCTGCGCGTCAATCCCGCCTTTATTTACGGGTTATCGAATAAGGCCCGACATCGATTGATGGACCTTGCCAGGAATCGACTTGACGCGGCCGGAATGATTGTGATGGTGAGTTCCGATCAGCGAACCCAGGAGGCCAACCGGCGCAGTTGCCTGGATAAACTGCGTAAATTGGTGAGCGAATCGCTCATTGAACCGAAGGTGCGGCGGAAGACGAAGCCAACGGCCGGGAGCCGCAGGCGGCGGGTCGAGGGTAAAAAATTGCGTAGCAAAGTGAAGGCGGCGCGGCGGAGCAGTAAATCGGTATCGGTGTAGCATCCCCGGTTACTTGTTTTGGCACCAGCCGAAAATGGCGGATGAGATGAGCATTTCGGTAACGGGTACGGGCGACGGGCGAGTCATGCCAAAGTCTGGCAACGTTGCGGCGAGATAGCATGGAACCTCACCACAATCTGGTTTTATACAAAACTTGCCTCGATCGGATCAACCAGCAATGGCCGCGGTTCGTCGAAAAACGTAAATCCCGCTTGCCACGTGGCGACGAACCGGAAAAGACGGCGGAAGCGATTATTGAGGATTTGTTAACACTTGTGCTGGATTGGGAGGTATCTGATTTACTTTATCAGAACGATCATGCCGACATGATTTTATGCCGCCGGTCGAGCAAATACCTTGTGATTGAAACCAAGCGTCCCAACTCACTTACATGGTCTGGAGCGGACATTCGAAACGCCATGGTGCAGGCCCGCCGCTATGCCGATGCACAACACATCAGCAAAATAGCGGTGACCGACGGGTGCATCCTCTATTGCGCCGATATTGAATTCGGCGGCCTTACCGACAGGGTGTTGGCCGATTTATCTTCAGAAACCGCGCCCGAATGCCTGTGGTGGATCAGTGCTCATGGCATCTATCGACCGGTTGTCGGTACGGTCGAACCGCCTGCATTGCGACCCGCCGCCAGTCATTTGGAAAATACTCAGGTCGGGAAAGACGCCACCATTTTGCATCCCAAGTACCAATTACCGGCCTGGGCCTTCGCGTGGGTCGGCGACACTGAACGGCCGGCCACATGGAAGCTACCTTATCTGAACAGCGACGGGTCGCCGGACCTTAAACGATTGCCCAAGGCGATTCAAGCGGTTTTAACCAATTATCGCGGGGCCAATATCAAGGGCATATCAGAAAAGGATGCGGAAGGTGTTTTGATGCGGCTGGCGCGGGCGGCGCGACACGCGGGACGGCTTCCGGTCTCCGTCGCAAAAACCGCTGACGTCTACCACGAACTGTCGAAATGGCTGGCGCAGAACACGCTGCCCACCGAAGAGCGAATATCTCCCTGACCAAACTGGGCTGATTTGCGGGTCTGTTAGCTTTGGGCAAAACAGATAGGTTGGTGCGAGTGAGACCAATACCATTTTTTCATCAAAAGCCAATGTTTCGGTACAATAAAGACAATGGAATTGTGGGATGTTGACCGAGGAGGTGGACAATGGCGGACGCACGAATTGAAAACTATCGTCGCGGCGGAAAATTACTGCAATCTGCCATCGCGGGGTTAACCCCGGCGGACATGCGTTCTTACCCTGTCCCTAAAACGTGGAGCATTGCCGAGATCACTCTGCATTTGATGGACTCGGATCTGGTTCTGGGTGACCGCATGAAGCGGGTGATTGCGGAAGACAACCCATCATTGATTGGATTTGATGAAAGCGCCTTTGCGAGGCACCTGTTTTACAACGATCTTGATCCGCATGCGGCGGTGGATATATTCAGTCGCAATCGCCTGATGATGTGCACCATTCTGGAAAAGTTGCCGGAGAGTGCATTCCAACGGGTCGGCACCCACAACCAGCGCGGTAAGATTACGCTTGGTGCGATGCTGGTGGCGTGCAGCGACCATCTGGAACATCATCTCAAATTTTTACTTCATAAGCGGCAGTTGCTGGGCAAGCCGCTGCGGCGTTAAGTGTCTCGCGCATTGACCACCGCGCCGCGGCGCAGCATAATCAGATGATCGAAGCGCCCGTAGCGCAATTGGATAGAGCGCGTGGCTTCGAACCACGAGGTTGCAGGTTCGAGTCCTGCCGGGCGCAGTGGTTTGCATCGTCATACGACCCTTGGCGCATAAAGACGGGTGCACCGGATGAAGCATGCAAAATTATCCATCGGGGCATTTATCGCGGTATCGCTGGCCACCATCCTCGGTGCGGGGGGTGTGAACACATGGGCAAAAACGATCCCCTCACCGCATGCTGCAACCGGCGCAGCAAACGCGGATGCCAAGTCAAAAGGGTTGGTGAATTATATCGGCATTTTATATCGGCGTTTGGCGAAAGGCGTTACCCCCGCCAATAATGCTGCGATCCCTATCCTGTCTGTGTGCCGGGCCGATATCCGCTTTGGCGCATCAAAGAAAGTAAATGGCAAATTCATCTTCATTCCGAATCCGGCATTGAAGCGGAAATTTTTGGCCGGGCTTGGGATTACTCAACGGCAATTCGCGGGTCCACGCTATCACCATCTTTTGAGTTATTTGAAAGTTAATACCACGCTGCCGCGCGGTGTCCCGTTGGGCAAGGGAATCGCCGTCGGCTTTCCAAATAACATGAATTACGCCTGGCAGACAGAGCTTGCGGCCGCATCACGCCCATGGTCGGCCCACCAATACCCATGGCTGGCCGATTGGCTCGACAGCAACAATGCTGCGCTTAAGAAGGTTGTGGCGGCGGCCAGCTTGCCTAATTTTTATACCCCGCCTCTCATCACCCACCCAAAAACCGGCCTGATGGGCAACATGTTGCCCTATCTGACGTCTGCCAAGTCGACGGCCACCGGACTGACCGCCCGGGCCATGCTGGAATTGCATCGCCATGAGTTTGCTGCATGCGAACGAGATTTGCTGGCCGCGCACCGCCTTGCAAGGTTGGTAACCAAACCGCCGAGCCTGATCAGTAACTTGGTCGGCTACAGCATAGAGGCCTTGGTGTGCGAGGCGGACGACGCCGTAGCGAATGTCGGCTGGATAACACCGGATGAGTACGCCCGCTATATTCACAAGCTCAGGCGGCTGCCGCGGTTCAGGCCATTGGCCAATGTGCTTAATACCGCTGAGCGCTTCCGTGTGCTGGATTTTCTGCAAAGAATGCCGATCTTTGCATCCAAGGCGTCCAGACCATGGTTTTGGCAACAAATGCCGACCGTAAGCTGGACTGCGCCTGATTTTGTACTGGCAGACCGTTTAATAAATCGGCTTTTTAACAGACAGGCGGCCGCCCTTGGGCATCGCAGTGGCCCCAAGCGGCTGCGGGCCGCGCGCAGGGTTCATGAATGGTGGACGCACCTGCTGGCACCAGCCAATCATGCAATTCCCCCGAAGGTACGCAACATGCTGATCTGGCTGACAGCCTTCGATGGCGATATGGTCAAGGTGATTTCCCTACGGACATCCACCATATCCGCGGCCGAATTGGCAGATATGTCCTTAATACTGGCGCAGTATCGGGCCAAGCATGGGCATTACCCCAAGTCGCTGTCGGTTTTGGTTCCACATTACATCAAGGTGTTGCCGCGGGACCCCTTCAGCGGAACGCGACTGGGATATTCACTTGGGCCAACGCGTTGCCGGATATGGACCTTGGCGCGCTTTTTGAACCTGCACACGCCCCCGCCGCCGAACGTTCACTTGCGGCATTTTATCAGACTTTCAATACCGCCCGGTCATTTTGTGTGGCCCAAGGTGGGCGCGACAAATTGAAACAAGCTAATATTGCCGACTGATTACATACTTGCGGCAACCCGTAACTATGTATGCGCGGCCGGGCGAGATGCCAAGTTACCGTCTTGATTCGTTCGCAGGGTGCCGAGTTTTTTGTCATCGAACTTGGCCACTATTGAAATTTTAGATGATCTGGCAAAACGTGAATTCGGGAGAGGGAGTTCCGTAGCTTTGTTTATTCAAGTTGGTACATTCGTCGTGGCACAGACATTCCTGTCTGCGGCGCTGTATTCCGAGCTAAATCACAGGCAAGAATGCCTGTGTCACCTTGGTTAACGTGAATTCGGGATAAGCTTTCTCGCCGGCCGCTCGCCGGCTGGTTGCTTAAAACATCGTTAGAAACATTTGTTATCCATGATTTCTTGCCCCGAACTCGCGTTGGTCAAGGACGGTCGCCCCCCAGTGGTTGCGTAACAAGCTCGTGATAGGGTAGTTGCCGAAAGTTTTATTTTCGGACGGCAACGTCAGTGAGAAGGTGCATGGGTTACACCCGTTTACAGTCGAAGCCGAATGATGGAGTGCGGCCGTTGAAGAAAATTTTGCCTTGGTCAGTTGTCGGATTGGTCGTTATTTGCCAACCCTTGATGTGGGCCGTTTTGGCGAACGCTGCGGTAAAGCCCAAAGCATCTGCTGTCCGTAAGGCGACTGCCAAACCGCAGGTGCCACCCCCATTTATCGATTCGCACCTGCCCGCCGCCAATCCCAATGCTTTGGTTATTACGCATCACACCATTACGCTGCACGGCAAGCGTGTCAAATTTACGGCCACAACCGGTTACATGCCGATCAAGGCCGAGAACGGCAAGCTGCTGGCGAATATTTTTTTCATCGCCTACACCAAGGATGAACCGAAGGGTAAAACAGATCATCGCCCCCTGACGTTTTGTTTTAATGGTGGGCCCGGGGCAGCATCCAACTGGCTTAACATCGGTTGCGCGGGCCCATATCGACTGGTTTTAACACCTAAGGGGAACGTCACCCACCCACCATTCAAGCTGGTTAAAAATCATCAGACGTGGCTTGGCAGCACCGATCTGGTTTTTGTTGACCCAGTGGGTACGGGTTTCAGTCGGAAAGCCGCCGGCGTGCCGGGGCAGCAGTTTTACGGCGTTCGGCAGGATATTGCATCGGTGGCGGATTTTATGCGCCTTTACATGACCATGTACAAGCGCTGGAGTTCGCCCATATTCCTGGGCGGTGAAAGCTACGGCACTACGCGTGCCGCAGGTCTGGGCGATTATCTGAGCCAGCATGAGGGTATTGATATCAATGGCATGATACTTATTTCATGCGCGTTGAATTTTCAATTGATCATTCCAAGTTTTGGCAATCAGACGCCTTATCCTTTGTTTTTGCCCACCTATGCCACCACCGCCTGGTATTACCACAAGCTTTCGCCCAGTATGGAAAAGCACTTTCATCAAACCATTAAAAAGGCGGAGCATTTTGCCGTGGACGTATATCTGCCGGCCCTTGAGATGGGCAGCGATTTAAGTTCGGCAAAGCGATTGCAGGTGGCGACGGAAATGTCAAAACTGACCGGTCTATCGACACGCTATATTCTGGCAGCCCACCTGCGGGTAGGGCCGAATATGTTCGAACAGCAATTGCTGCGGAAGGCACATCGCGTTATCGGTCGAATGGATACCCGTCTTTCCGCCTATACGCCCGATGCGCTCTCGGCAAAGGCTAATTTTGATCCGGCGATGTCGCGATTCATTCCGGCATTTACCACCGGCTTTAATGAACTGGTGCAATCCAAACTCCATTACCAGAATTATCTCCCCTACCGCACACTGAGCGGACGCGTGTTTCCGTGGCATTTTGAAACCGGCGGAATGGGGTACCTGTATGTGACCGATAACCTGCAGCACGGGATGATCCGTGACCCGTCGATGAAGGTACTTGTGTGCAGTGGATATTTTGACCTGGCGACACCCTTTTTCGCCACCATTTATTCGATGGATCATCTGGAACTTAGCCGGAAGTTGCAGTCCCATATTCACGAGGTATTTTTCCGCGGCGGGCATATGGTATATCACCCGCATAACATGCTGGTGAAGCTACACGACGAAGTGGCGCATTTTATCGCCACGGCCCGATAATATTTATTTGATGATCGCGCGGCCATCGGGGCATTTTTCACCAGCCAGCGTTCCGATAAACACGGGAAAACTGACGGGGAAAATCAGGCCTGCGGGCAAAGTCTGAACGAAGCGCGAAAATCTCATGCGAGACCATTGAATCTCCCGATGACAATCAGGCTGGTGTGTCGAAGTGACGCGGTGCTGTATCCGATGACAGCGGCGGCACGCCATCGGCGCGATACGCCGTCGAAGATGCCGGCGAGAACCTGTGAGGAACCCATGCCTGAAGAAACCGAACAACCCAAAACCGCCCCCCGCAAAAAGCCGATCAGCGCGGCGAGCGTCCCGCTGACGGAGGCGACGCAGTTCATCAAAGAGAAACGCTTTGCCAAGGATGCCGAATATCTGCGAGCCGACAGCGTCACGCACGAGACCACGAAGGTGGAAGACCGGGGACTCCCCTATCACGTCTTTTTACCGGCTGAAAAACGCTACGGGCCGGAAGAGGCATTTTCAATGATCCGCTGGGGCGGACGGGTTGTGGTGGCGTCTGAAAATATGGCTGACCTGCGGGAATCGGCAGCCCGCTATGTAAAGCATGAAGGATTTGTCATTGATACGCCGCCGGCGGAGATGAAAAAAGCCTTTTTGGGCCTGCCGATCTTCGGTAAGAAATATCATTATTTTATTGCACGCCGCGTCCACCTGCTTAAACCCGGTGAATCCACGGACCGATTCACCTACAGCGTACAGCTCGCCAGCCGCCGTAACGGCAATGAGGTGGAATATGTCGTCATGAAGCAGGTACCGACGGTTGACCGGGTGGTATCGCGACTGCGGCAGAAATTTCCGGATACCCCGATGGACGAATTGCGACGCCGGGCGATGAAATTTACGGAAAAAATATTTCCCGTCTTTTTGAGTCGCGAGGCGGCGATGCTGAAGATACTCCAGCGCGATCTGCCCAAGCCGTACTGTGATCGCGTGCCGCGCTGCCTTGGTGTAGAACACGATTCGAAGGGTTTTGTCCGCACGTTGTACATGAATTGGCTTCGGAATGGCGGGCGGATGCTTTCGCAGTTGGAATTTGCCACACAGGCCACCGAGTTGCTGCAAGTTCTGCATGAAAAGGTCGGCGTTATCCATCTGGATTTGCGTCTGGATAATTTTGTCATCACCTCGGAAGGCGTGGGTTTTATCGACTTCGGGTCGGCTGTGCGGGTGGGTGAATCATTTGGGGACAACACCCTCCTTTCCACACTTTTTGAAGAGATGATGCGTACCAGCCAGATACAGCGAATGCTCTATACGATGAGCGAAAAAGGTCTGGTGACTTCCGATGTTTTATGTCAGGGTGTGCACAAGGTGGACAAGGCGGTGGACCTTTTCTATCTCGCGTATCAGATGAATACGCCGCACCAGAACCCCGATTTTGTGGGTCTGGTGAAGTACGACCCGCGCAGTTCCGAAGCGCGACACATCAAGTATCTGACCAGCGAAATCCTGCGGCCCGAAGACCGCGCCAACAGTCCATACAAAACGGCATCGGATATTCTGCGGGGTCTGGGGCAGGTCAAGAAAGATATTGAGGCGGGCACGGAGGCACACGAGCCGGTACCGGCCAAGTCGCGCCGTGCGGCAAGCGCATCGGCCGGGACCATGCGCCCGCAGATGGCAACCGCCAGCAAAGCCAGAGACGGAGACTTCTGACGAGATTGCTGGCAGCCGCTCATGACATCGGCACCAGCCCTGACGGCCGAGCCGTTTGGCGTCGGGTAACAGGTTGTCACCCATAGCGGAGACACCCTGCGTATCTGGCGGGATTAAGCGAGTACGCGGGATTCCCGGCCAAACACGCAGCAAACATCGGCAACGGTGCTTGATTTCGCCGGACGGACATCATCGACTATCATAGAAGACAGCCATGTTAAGGTGTCTGTCGAGGATAGTCATATGCCACGCTGCCCTTCGTGTTTTACTTTGATGTCTCGTGTGCAGGAACCGCAGTTTCACTATTGCACATGCAGCAACTGTTTTGGCAACTGGTCGCCAAAACCCAATCTGCTCCACTGGGTCATGGCCGATGCGCCAGCGACCGAGGCAACGCCCGATGAGCCGAACCTGAAGGAACTGGCAGAACTGGTGGCGGAGTCGGACGTTAAGCGGCCGTTTCCCTGCCCGGAATGCCACCAGACCATGCGTATCAGCCGCCTGCATTTGATGATTCCTGTACACGTTCAGGAATGTGTCAAATGTTCGTATGTGTGGACGGATGTCGGCAAAAAGGCGTTGATCAAAAAGCTGTTTCACGCCATGAAGACCAGCACCGATCCGCGTATTGTCGCATTGAGGGAACGGTGTGCCCGGGTGGAAGCCACCAGCGCCGTCATAGACGCGAAGGCCTCGGCACCTACGCCACAAGGTGGCCTGATGAGTCCTGTGAATAACTGGATATCCGGCGGCGGTTACAGCGGCACATCACCCCTGGGAGCATTGCTGGATATGCTCATCTATTGACCACTTGGATTGAGATGCCCGGTCTGCTAGCATGGTAGTGGATTTGGAGCTGGCCTGAATGAGTGACTGGCAGGAAGCAGAACGGCGCATCGAGCGTGCTCACGACCTTTATGAACGGGGTAAGTGGGAGGAAGCGCTCTTTGAACTTAAACGCGCTATTGAAATCAATCCGCACATGGGTGCCTGGTATTTTAATCTGGGCCTTACACTGGACATGATGGAACGTCACGAAGAGGCGCTGGAAGCTTATCGCCGCGCTTTGGAAATTGACACCCAGGATGTTGAATCGCTTACTGCGGCCGGAGCCAACTGCAATCGATTGGAGCGGTATCGTGAGGCGATCCGCTATTTTGAACGCGTGGAAGCGATTGACCCCAATTATGAATCCAGCTATTGCAATCGCATTGTCGCATATACCGAACTTGGCGAGCACGACCGCGCTGAAGAAATGTTCTACATCGCGCGGCAGTATAAGGAAAAATGCCCGGTCTGTTTGTACAACATCGGCATGTCGCTGTTTGCACGCGGCCGTTATGACCGTGCCCTCTGGTGCTGGCAGCAGGTGCTGGAAATTGATGCCGACTACCCGCAGGTGCATGCGCGCATCGCGGACGTTTACTGGGCCAAAAGCCAGCACGCCGAAGCCCGCCGCCATTTGATGGAAGAATTGCGGTCGGACCCCGGCAACATCGACACTTTGCTGGACCTCGGTGAATTGCTGATGGAAATGGGGCACCATGGGCTGGCGGCTGAAAAATTCCGTCAGGTGCTTGATTTAGATCCGGAAGATTCGACGGCGCATTTTCAACTCGGCGTACTGGCACAATTGGAGGGTGACGCCCGGCTGGCGATGGACCGCTTCAAATTTGTGCTGCGCCATGACCGGGAATTTGTGGGAGCCCATCTGCGGATGGCCCAGATTTATCACCGGGCAAAAAACCGGGCCGAGGCGCTTTACCACGCCAATTGTGAATTAGCGCAGCCCGAGATTGACGACCAAACTCTGCTGGAACTTGGCAGCCTGCTCATTGACATGGGCCAGTTGGAGGCGGCCAAGCTGGCGATGCGCCGCGTTCTGAAAAATTCTGATTCCAATGCCGACGCTCATCATGGTCTGGCGGTCGCATGCCTCATCAGCGGCGATTTGGAGATGGGTATTGAAGAGTGCAGACAAACGTTGAAGTTGCAGCCCAAGCATGCCCTTGCGATGTCGAACCTGGCGATGGCGTACCTCAACCGTAAAGATTATGCCCGCGCCCGATACTGGCTTGATGAGGCGTTGGATATTGCGCCGGAAGATCATCACTTGAGGCAAATTGCCAACCGTGTGCGGTATGAATCTCTGCTGCATCAATTCCGGTGTCTGCCGACGAATCTATCGCGCTGGTTTCAGCGAAAACTAGGGCGCTGACGGCAAACCCACGCGTTCCAGTTGAGGATAATTTTTCATTAAACGTTGCGGTTTTCAATGCGATTGATGAAGCCATTTGATCCATGGGCCGGATCGCATCGGCAGATTTTGCCCCGTCTGCTTATGGAGCACATTCCACGACGCCGTTGCAATGGCAACGTTGGGATCATCCAACACATAGATCAAAGCCCGGTGCACGCGGCGCGAGTTGTAATGCTCAAGCGCCCGGGCGGCGTCTATGCGAACCTGATTATCCGGGTCGGAACTCAAATCTTTAATCAGCGGCCCAATGAGGACGGGATTAATAATTTCGGCGGCGGCGATGGCGGCGCTCATCCGCACAAATGACGACCTGTCGGCAAGCCCTTTGGCAAGAGTGGATGCCAATTGCGGGTCATGCGATGTTCCGATGGCCATCATGGCCTGGCCGCGTACCAGAGGTGATGGTGCCTGGGCCGCAATCTGATACGCCTCAAGATAGGCGCGGTTATGCCCATAAGGTTGTTTGGCCAACCACGCAATCGCTTCACGCTGCTGGTCGGGCGAGGCGTTATCAAACATTCGGGCGGCCTCTTTAATGGGTGTTTTTTGGCTGCCACCACTACCTCCAGACAGCCGGTTGAGTATGCCATTCATAAAGGCATTGAAATCTTGCGGAGTGCTGGGCCCTGACGAGCAACCGGCCATCACGCCGCACCACACCGCCATTGCCGCAATGCAGAAGAACAAGCGTACCGTTATTTTAGCTTGCAGACGAAGTTGAATCATGCAGTTTCCACAGTTGATGTTTCAAGCGTTTCCGGATCAACCCACACCGGCTGTCCAACAGGCTTACCCAAAAATCGTGAGGCAATCGTCTCAAACCGCTGTCCTTGATCGGTTACATAACAGGACAATTTGCCCGGCGATCCGGACCGCAGTAATTGGAGCGACTTCAATCGGGTGCGCACCACCTCCGCGGTTTCAGCCGCAGAATCAATCAGAATGGTATCGCGGCTCGCCGAGGCCGCAATAGCACCGGAGAGAATCGGGTAGTGCGTGCAGCCCAGTATCAAGGCCGCCGGCGCAATTTGCCGCAGCGGATCGATATATTCATCCAGCACCATTTTTACCAGGGGTGAATCCCCGCCCCGCCCCTCTTCAATCAGGGGCACTAAAAGCGGACAGGCACGGGCGGCCACATGCACCTGTTTGTCAATCTGGCTGATGGCCATCTGATAAGCTCGACTGGCCACGGTTGCCTCGGTGGCAATCAATCCCACGGCACAGTCACCAACGGGGAAGCGGCTCCGGGCCGTGCGAACGGCGGCAGCGGCACCAGGCTCCAGCACGCCGACAATGGGAATGCTGAATTCCTGCAGCAGCGATGGCATAGCCGTGGCGCTGACGGTGTTACAGGCAACCACTATTATTTTGGGTTTAAGCCGGGTGAGAAAGCGCAGGCACTGCGATGCAAAAAGCCCCACCGTTCGGGCAGACTTGTTGCCATATGGTACGCGCGCCGTGTCGCCAAAATAGACGATCGATTCCTCGGGCATCAACCGCGTGATGGCCTGCGCAACCGTCAGACCACCGAGGCCGGAATCATAAACGGCGATCGGTGCATCCGCATGGGAGTTCAGTATGGTTACGTCCGGCAAATATTACCCTTTCATGATCTGCCATGGCAGCTATTTGCATCTTAGCACTTCAGCGCCAAAATGGGAGCCTGCCGCGGCATGCGTGGTTCGGTCGCGGTTCGACCGCGCTGCCTGGGTACTGGCCCGTGGCATAGGTCAACGTCTACGGTTTTAGATGATGGCATGCAGAACCGCGGCATGTATCAACTGCGACCGGCAACAGTGGCCATAAAATCGGCGAAAAAATCAGGATAAGTCTTCGCCGTGCACTTTGGGTCGTTAATGCGGACACCTTTAATACGCAGGCCCGCCACTGCAAAAGCCATCGCCATGCGATGATCGTCATAGGTATCGATGGAGGCGGGCTGGTAGGTTTCAGCCGGAAATATTTCGATCGAATCGGCGGTGGTGTGCACCCGGGCACCGAGTTTGCGAAGTTCGTTGTCGAGCGCGGCAAGTCGATCGGTTTCTTTAAGCCGCAGATTTGGCACATTAACAATGCGGGTGGGCGAATCGGCGAACAGGGCAACAATCGCAAGTGTCTGCACCATATCGGGGATGCTGTTCATATCAATCGTCAGGCCATTGAGATGTTTTGGACCGGTGATCTCGATGAGCGTGCGATCCATAAATACCTCGGCTCCCATCTGCCGCAGCACATCGGCGAACAGCACATCGCCCTGAAGTGATTGCCGCCCCAATCCGGGTATTGTCACTCGGCTGCCCGGCGTCACGGCGGCGGCGGCGAGAAAGTAGCTGGCATTGCTGGCGTCTGGCTCGATGGCAAATTCGGTGCCGTTGTACGTTGCCGGGGCCGATACACGAATCAGTTTAAGTTCGTCATCTCCGCTTGGTGGCATATCGGGGTGGACGCCAAAATGGCGCATCATTTCGAGTGTCATGCGCACGTAGGGTTCACTGGTCACGGGGCCGCGAAGCTGCACCTCGATATCCGCCTGGGCCAGCGGTGCAGCGATGAGAATGGCGGATATGTACTGACTGCTTTTAACCTGCGCGAATTGGCAGCCCCCGCCCCTTAACCCACCACCGGTCAGCAACGGTGGATAACCCGAGGCGGATTCAAATTCAATTCTGCCGCCAAGCGTGGCAAGCGCCTGTGCCAACTCCCCGATCGGTCGCTCTCGCATGCGGGCATTCCCGTCCAGGCGGTAGCGGCCGGGGGATGCTGCACACAGGGCTGTCAGAAAGCGGATGGCGGTGCCGGCATTTTGGCAAAAAATATCAACTTTGCCATTCGGAAATGCGCCGCCACAGCCGGTCATGGTAATGCGGTGATTGGCCCGGTCGACCGTCATGGCGATATCAAGCGTGCGCAGGGCCGCAATCATGCGCAGGGTGTCATCTGCAAACAAAACGCCGGTAAGGACGGAATCTCCCCGGGCGACGGCCGCAAGCGCCAGCGCCCGATTGGTGATGCTTTTGCTGCCGGGCGGTTGGGCGCGGGCATCAAAGGGTGCATCGGCCGTCGGAATGTCAATGCAATCGGCGGGATTTTCTAACATGCTCAGCGCGCCCCATTGGTGCAATACACGCTTTATTTGCCGCCGATCCGGGGCGGGATAGGTGTCTTGGGGAATATCTTCTGGATGGCACCGGCCTGACCTTGCGAACCGGTTAATTCATTAACAGCCAGCAACGTGGCCGCCTTATTGCTGGAAGATGACAGCCCGCTGATGGTAAAGTCTGTGGTGCCCGTGAGCGCGTTGAGGGCGTTGGTAAAATCAACCATGGCGGATGGTGCCAATTGTCGCTGAGTTCGGTCCAACCGCTTCAGGGCCCAATACTGACAGGTGTAGCTGAGAAGCTGGGTGAGATACTTGGCGGCTGCCGCCTTTTCTGCAAGTGTCGGCTGGGCATGGGCATTGATGACGGCTACGAGTGATCGGGCCAGTTCCCCCGCCTGCGCCACCGTGGAAGGCGGACGCATGGCAAAGAGCTTGGATTGCGTGGCTAATACGCCATTGAGCGAGGAAAAGACGCCTGATGGAAGGGGCGAAAACTGCGCCAGAGCCGCAGCTAGTTTGGCCGCCACGAGCAGAGATTTTTCAACCTTAAGCGCGGCAACCAACTTGGTTTGGGCCTCCTGATAGGCCGGCGGGATGGACTGCAACTGGGGCAGAATCCTAATTAGACCTTCCGCCCCCCAGTAGCGCACCCCTGCATTTTTGCTTTGCAGTGCCATCTCCAATGAGCCTTGGACGCTTAAATCGCCAACACGGCCCAAAACCACCGCTACGATCAGGTTCCGGCGGGGATCGGTTAGCAGAGGCCGCAATTCGCGGCTGACAATGCTGCCGTAGTCGTAACTGAAAACGGCCGACGGCTGTTGGCCGGGCGTTTTAAGGGGTTTGAGTAAACGGTTTGCGGCGTGCACCATCTCCGAATGCGATTTAGTTGCCTTGAGATGGGTGAACCAATAAGTGACGTAGGCCCTCAATTCCCCTTTCTGGGCGGGCGTAAGGGATGAATCGGTTGGGACCGGTATGGGGGGCGCCGATGCAATGGCCATGCCATAAGATGCCAAAGTCAACGCCATTACCGCTATAGCGGATGATTTCACAAGTCGATTCAGCATTTGCACCAGCGATACTCCTCGATCGGAACTTTTGTACCGTACCATGGAAACAGTACCACGCTTGTCGAAAGGTTTCAAGAAAGCCGAGAACTCAGGAGCCTGTCCGAGTAATAACAGGCACTGGGACAACATGGATTCTGGCGGGCATCAAGAAGCGGCGACGAGGGCGAATTGGGCGAAGATGATAAGCCGAGGGGGATTATCTTCCCCATTGAATGCCAATAAAAAGGGCCGATAGAACCGTTCTATCGGCCTCGACAAGGACCGGGCCTCGGTGAAAACGCCCGGTCGATGCGGTGATGGTAAATCATTTTCAGCAGCGCTAACGGCACCTGCTGACCCATCGGCCTGCCAACAGGATAACGCGCCGGGCGAAGCGAAGCCATTTGCGGCTTATCGCAGCTCCGCTATTACCCGGACAGACGCCTGGCCGACGGCAATAAGCCGCACCAATTAGTTTAATCATAAACTAAATAAGTCAAATAGTCAAATGGCAGGTGCCCGCCTGCCACGTGGGGCAATGAATTGAAACATCATCCCTGACAGGGGGCGGATTCCAAATCTTTCAGCAGGGCCGATAGCTGGGAGAGTTGCTTTTCACTTAGCGTATTCATCACACAGTTGATGCGTTCACGCAAGTGCGGGAAGGCACGGTCGATGATGCGTCGGCCTTCATCCGTAAGGCGCAGACGGTAAGCCCTTCCATCGTCGGGGTTGCTATCGCGTTTTACCCACCGATTTTTTTCCATGCGGCAAAGCACGGTACACACATTGCCTTTGGTCACCAACAGGCGCTGGGCCAATTCCTGCTGCGATATGCCCTCATTCTTCCAAAGAATGATCAGCATCTCAAATTGTGCGATGGTCAGGTGGTGCTCTGCCGCCACGCGTTCCATGTGCCGCGTCAATTTGGCGTGTACACGCAGCAGTTGCACCCAGGCGATCCGAGCATAATCTGCGGGTTCTCCGGCCTTGATATCTTCGCAACATGTCGTAAGAGTAGGCATCTCCGTCATCATTTTAGATTCTACAATGAAATGACGCGGCTGGCACGACATATTGCGCATTTTTTTCATTTATTCAGTTATCGCTGCCGAAACGCCTCCCGCGACCACTGGCCTACGGGAAGATGATTAACCCAGTGGGAGCGGAAGATGGCGACTGGCCACATGATAAAAAAGCATGCAGCCAAAACAAATGATGGCCGCTACCGCTACGCAGATGATGAATGCCCAAATGGAGGAGATGAGAATTTTCTTGACACTGGACGAAGGTGGCAGTCGGACCGTCCTATAAACCACGGCCACCACGATGAGCATCGGGAACAAGCCCAAAAACCACCAATGCGATAGGTGAGGAACCACCGCGTACAACGGATCAACAAACGGTATCCAGGGAGTGGCTGTAGTCAAGTGCCTTCTCCTGGAACGGGAGATGCCGGTGCCCATTCGCCCGTGGCAACCCACATGAACAAGTCGATGAGCACCAATAGATTCAGCATCCCCGCAACACCGCAAAAAGTGGTGGCCACTTCCTGCACCAACGGGGCGAAACCGGGTGGATGATGCAGTTTTTTTAGCTTGCCGCTGGAATCTCGAATGACAGCCACATCATCTTTAACCACTTGCGGCCGCACCATATCTCCCACCAGACTGGGCCATCCAGCCGCCATCTGGGCATAATCCCAAAGTTGCTGGCGGGGGCGATCTAAAGCGCGGATGCCGCCCAGCAAAAGCCCGGCAAAAAAAAGCAGGTGGATAAAGACCAGGAATATGATGCCGCGTTTTCGGTCGCCCAGCATGATGTGGCCAGCGCCCGGAACAAGCCATCCCAACACGAGGGCAATGTAGTCTTTGGTATTGGACTGTGAATTATCGGCAACTGAGGACAAAAAGCTCTCCGGATCAAAACGCTACGCGCGGATGTAAATATAGAAGCGAATGACTGCCAAAGCAATTGACGGCGGGCCGGAAGATTTTGCCTTTCGGCTTGAGGCGCGGCCATTTTTCCGGGCACCTTTGGAATCGCGAGTGTCCTCACCCGGTCAGGCGTTTCGGCAACGTCCGGGGAAATGCCGCAAATCGGTTGTTTTTCGGCGATTTCACGGTGCCCGGAAAAGTTGCCAGGCTCTGGTGTGAGAGATTCCCGCGAACGGCCTTGCAGTTTCCGGCCCGGCATCTTACGATTTAGCAATCCCGGGCAGGTAGCTCAGTTGGTAGAGCACTAGACTGAAAATCTGGGTGTCACCGGTTCAAGTCCGGTCCTGCCCATTACCCCGACGATTGCAAAGTGCCGGATTCCTTTCCCGTGCGACTATGAGACTTCCGTAAGACTGGCGAGAAAATCCTGCGTGCGTTTCTGCCGCGGGTTATCGAGCACCGTTTCCGGGGTCCCTTCCTCAATGATGCGACCGCCATCAAAGAACAGCACACGATCGGCCATAGTGCGGGCAAACCGCATCTGATGCGTGACAAACAGCATCGTCATGGAAAATTGCGTTGAGAGTTCACGCACCAGCTTAAGCACTTCGGCGGCTATTTCCGGATCGAGTGCCGAGGTAATTTCATCAAAAAGCATTATTTTTGGCTGCATGGCCAGCGCCCGGGCAATTGCCACGCGCTGCTTCTGGCCACCGGAAAGTTCCGCCGGCCACGCCCGGCTTTTATCTGCAAGCCCCACACGATCCAGCAATTCCAAGGCTCGCTTTTCGGCTTCGGCCCGGCCCAGTCCGAGCGACCGCATGGGTCCCTCCATCACGTTGTTAATTACCCGCATGTGGTCAAAAAGATTGAAGTGCTGAAACACCATGCCGACATCGCGGCGGATCGATCGCAAATGCCGCTGGTCAACCCGATGCGATGATCCGGAGTGCTGCACCGGATAGAGATTGCGGCCGTTAATCCAAATCTCGCCGGAATCGGGGCGAGTAAGCGTCATGATCATGCGCAGCACGGTGGATTTTCCCGACCCGCTCGGGCCGATGAGGAATAGATGCTCGCCGCCGGGCACGGTGAACGACAGGCGATCCAGCACCTGCAGCGAACCAAAGCGTTTGCATACATCGCGCAATTCGATGGCCGGCACAGCGCTATTTGGGGTGATATCGGGCGGCATCATTCAACTCCGTCTTCGTGTTAATCGCTCGCAGCGGCTGATGCCAAACGAGGAGATAAGGCTGACAACCAAAAACAGTACGCCGACCATGGTCATCGGCTCGAGATAGCGAAACGTGTTATCGCCAATGACCAGTGCCTTTTGCATCATTTCACCGACCGTAATGGTGGATAACAGCGGCGTATCTTTGAACATCGCCACCAGGTTATTACCCAGCGCGGGGATCATGGGGATGACGGCCTGCGGCAGAATCACATCAAAATAGGCCCGGTGCGGAGGCAGATTCAAGGCAACGGCGGCATCACGCTGTCCGCGAGGCACACTTTGAAAGCCCGCCCGGTAAACTTCGGCGGTGTAGGCGCTATAGTTGACACCCAGCGCGATCATGCCGGTAAGCAGCGCCGACATTTCCACATGAAATTGCGGCAGTACATAATATATAAAAAATAATTGAATCAGCAGCGGCGTGTTGCGGATAAATTCCACAATTGCCCGGGCGGGCCACACCAGCATGCGCCGTCCGCTCAGAAGCATTCCCGCCCAGCCCAGACCAATAAGCAGGGCGAGAAACATACCGGCGAGAGTCGCCTCAACTGTCACCACCAGGCCCTGCAAAAGGGTGGGAAGCACATGCCAGGCGAATGTCCAGTTCCACGTCATGCACGGCTCCCGACCGGAAAGCGAACGCGCCGCTCGATAAAACGCATGATGAGGCTGATTACCATGGCCAATGCGAAGTACATCAAAATAACCACGCCGTACACTTCTCCGCTGGCGAGGGTAGATTCCCGCTGCACCTGGGCCTGGAAGGTTAAATCACTGACCGTCACCAGCCCGGCGAGCGCACTATTTTTGAGGATGTCAATAAATAAATTGGCCAAGGGTGGGATGATCCTTGGCAGTGCCTGTGGGACGATGATAGACCGTATGCGGCTGAAGCGCGGCATATTGAGCGCAACGGCGGCATCGAGTTGCCCGCGCGGAACGGCATTGACGGCCCCGCGAATGATTTCCGCACCATAAGCGCCGCCATTTAATCCCAGTACCAGAATGGCGGAGAGCATAGGGGAGAGATTTACATGAAAAAATGGCAATACATAAAACACCCAGAAGAGCTGAATCATGGCAGATGTGCCGCGAAATAATTCAATATAAATTCGGGCCATCCACGTCACGGGGCCAATGCTTAAGCGAGCCAGAGCCGCAATGGACGCGGCGATGATACACAGCGCCACCGCGCCGGCGGTTACCTCAATGGTAACCAGTGCTCCATGGAGCAACGGAATCAGCATGTGTAAAAAACGGGTCATGTATCAGGGCCAATCACTTTTCAACAACTTTTCGATTCCGCACAGGTTACGTCCACATATCCTCATTTGGTCCGGCGGCGGGCCTGACTTTTGCAACCGCATAACTGATCGGCCGTCACCTTGCCGGGCATGTCGGCGGCGGTGAAACCGAAGCGTTTGACCGCCTGTAGATGCTGCCGGGAAGGGACGTATGATTTAAGTATGCGATCAACGGCGCGACGCAACTTGACGTTGGCCCGCCGGAAACCAAACGCGCCATACCCCAATTGCTTCACGCCATGGATAACGGGATTATGAAATGGAGAAGCGGCCTCTACCCCGGCTCCGTGCGATTTTCGCACCAGGCGGCGCACGGTAAGTTCGGTGGCGGCGTAGGCGTTGACCCGCCCGTTCTCGACGGCCGCCAGGGCGCTGGGGGCGTCGGGAAAGAGCCTTATCTGCTGCTTTGGAATGCCAAGCTGACGCGCGTAATTGTATTCAATGGCCCCCTGCACCACGCCGAGAAGCCGATGGGGATGATGTAAAAAATTGGAATAGCTGTGCAGATGGAGCGGATTACCTTTTTTGACAACAAATCCGTCGCCAATGGCAAACGTGGGATTGGAAAAGGCAATCTGCCTGCAACGCAGCGGCGTGATATACATACCGGCGGCGATGACATCAAAGCGTCCGGCCTTGAGAGCGGGAATCAACGCCCCAAAATTCGTCAGTACACCGCGGATATGCTTCACGCCGAGTTTATTCATCACCGCACGCAGGACGGTCGGCGATTCTCCAGTGAGTTTTCCAGTTTTAGGGTCAATGTAGGCAAACGGGGCCTCATCCGCGTAGCCCACGGTGATGTAGCCACGGGCTTTAATCTTCGCCAGGAGGCTGACGGCCTTACCGTGGCTGTGTGTGCTGCACCCCGCGAGTGTGCTGGCGAGGATGAATAATGCCCACGACAAAAATAAACGCTTTATCCAATGCTTTGGCACGGCTTAGTTCCCCGAATCTTCCACATTTCCAGAGCACAAACACGCGGGGCGCACTGGATAATCGGAGGGTTTGACCAGCCGAAGGATGCGTGCGCCGCGCTGCAATTCCCCGCTTCTATAAAATTTAGCGCGGATTGTCAACCCGAAACGTCGGTCTTTGCGCGTATGGGCCTGCGACTTAAGCGTGCATGCGCAAGTTGCCCATGGATGAATATATTAAAAATACATTACCACACAACCTTTATAAAAGGTTAAATAAAAATATACAGCCACCGGCTTGCCGGTGGTTGATAATTTGGTCGATGGCGGACGGGCCGCGATGGACGGTAACGTGTTTTGCGCACGCAGACACCGGCCACGCCCGACACTATTGTTTTCGCCGCTAAAACGCCATTATGCCAGTGCAATTTTCAATGCTACTGCATAATCAACCGAAGGGCGGTATTTCGGCATGGCGACATGCAGCCCGGCAGCGGATTGCCGCCATTGGAGTTTTTCCTCGGTCCCAAGCAGACTCACATTGACGATTTTGCCCGGGTTTGTATGACTCGCCGTGCCAAATGCCTTAACCTCAAAGCCACCGGCGTCCGGCCAACCAAGGAAAATGGCGTAAATGGCCGTATTTGCTTTGTTGCGGGTAAACCGGATGTCATCTGGGCCTAAATTCTTAATGGTTTTGTATCCGTTACCCCAGCCCTTTGCGACTTGCGTGGCCCCTTCGCCGAAGATTTTCCATGGTCGGGTGGCGTAAATGGCTTCGCCATTAATGGCGAACCATTCACCTATTTTTTCAAGAATGAGTTGCTCCTTGCGGTCAATGGTCCCATCGGGTTTGCCGGGAATGTTAAGTATGAACGTTCCGTTTTTACTGACGACATCAATCAGCCAATGAATGACTTCCCGAGGATGCATGTAACCGCCGTATTCACCGCGCCTCGTGAAAAGGGCCCGTTGATAATGCCATTGCCCAATGCACGTTTCGGATTGCCATGGATGATTGGCAATCGCGGTCGTCATGCCGCGTTCAATGTCGGCGACCACGGCCTTGGTCAAGTGTTCCGGCACACCTTTCACGGTGATAACCCCTTCCATTTTATCGCCATGGGTTTTCAGATTGTGATTATAAAAATAGGCACCGAGGTTTACTCCGGCCCATCCAAGCGGGAAAAGCGTATCATCAAAATAGAGAAGGTCTGGATTGTGCTGGTCAATGAGATCGCGGGTGCAATCGTAAAAGTATTTGACATAGGAAGGATCCGGCACGGCCCCATGCGGGTGTTTGGGGGCATAAAGTTGCTGCGGGTCAAAACCGTTCCACCATGCGTTTTTTCCGTCTGATTTGGTCATGCGGCCGTCATAGGGAATTCCGGCATAGGTACCGGAATGATCCGCTCCGTGCGACACCTGAAACCACCACCAGTTGCGGGCCTTGTGCACCGTGACGCCAAAGCGCAGCCCCTGTTTACGGGCCTCCGCTGCCCAAGTTCCGATGACATCTCGATGCGGACCGATATTTTGCGCATTCCATTGGTGATGTTTAGAGTTCCATGTATCAAAGCCGTCATGATGGTTGGCCAGGGCCACAAAGAATTTGGCACCCGCTCGCTTATAGCGGGCCATCAGATCATCCGGCTGCCAGTTCAGCAGTGTCCATTGGGCGCATAAATCCTTATATCCGAAAATGGATTGTGGACCATAGTGTTCCCGATGAAACCAGTATTGCGACCACTTGACGTTGTTTTGTTCATACATGTTGCGGGCATACCAGTCCCCATCCTCCGGTACGCACTGCGGGCTCCAGTGGTTCCATATTCCGAACTTGGCGTCCCGATACCAATCCGGGCAGTCGTATTGTAAGAAAGATTCCCAGGTGGGTTTGTAAGGGCCTTGACCATGTAAGCCCGGAATCGGAGACTCCATAGGAGCACCATCCCATGTCTTGTTCGGCCGCACCATTCCCGTGTCGCGCCAACCTGCATCCGAAAGTTTCCTGGTCAGGACTTTATTCCCGCTGTACGAGTAGAACACGCGTTCATTCGCAGGGGTGGCGCAAAAGGCAGCATAATCTTCCTTGGGCGCCGGATTGAATATGTTTTGGGAAGCAGCTACATCGGCCCGGGCATCCGTGGCCGCGGCGGGAAAGGTCGTCGCTATCGCTGCCGCCATAAGTTTACAGAATTCTCTTCGCTTCATATTTTTCTCCTGAAAAATTGTGTGTGAACTACCTGCACCCCTGACACCGTTGCCGCAGGCACATCTGATGTCCCGCCGCCCGGGCCAGGGTTCGTGGGCAATTGCCCCACGTCGGCCAGCGAGCGATGCGCGTTGCACCCGCCCGCCGACACGGCGCAGCAAACATGCGCACTGACAAAAAACTGCAGACGAAACTGGAAACACGAAGGTAGCTTGCGGCACTGGATAACGACCTGGTCTTCGCAGATGGCGGACGTCGAACGGGGGATGATCTTATCTTCAGCACCATTGTTTCACTTCGTAGCTTTCGTAATGGATTGAATATAAAAACTCCGAGTCACCGTCCTCGCCGTTGCGTAGGCCGGCGGAGTGGATTTGCCCCACTGATATGCGGTAACACGGACGGCGACCGGCCAGCGCGTGCCCACCGGCACAGGCGTGAAAACCAGCCGCTGTCCGACAATTTTCGCCGGTCCCCAGTCCACATAATAGTGCACCCTCAGTGGCGAGTTAACGGTTGCATCAAGGGGGATTGATTTGGTGTCCGCCGGCACATTGGCAATCGGCGGAAAGCTGATCGTCTGCGGCGTGCCCGGATTGGCATACGGTGCAAAGATGCTGGCGACCGCTATCGCCGGCATATACCGCCGGGTACCTTTTACGTAAGCGCCGATTAATATATGCAAGGTACGACCGTTTACACCCTCGCGACTAAACCGCATACGGAATTTATTCGGTCCGACCTGCTGCACCTGGCCCGCCCAGCCCAGTACACAATATTTTATTGATTGATGCGCTGACGGGCCCAAGGGCATTCCCGCATTGGCGAAAGGTGGCGGCACGACTTTGCGAAATACTGCGTGAACTTTAAACGACTCTCCGTCGCTCAACGGTTGCCAAGGCAGTTGCTGCAGTCAGATCGGA
>JAKAEB010000040.1 GCA_021818445.1 Planctomycetota bacterium | reverse complement strand
CGGCGGCTTTGGGGACAAGAACCGCTCTAGCCGACAGGGTCGCCGACGTGGTGGCGAATAAAAGTAAGGCCGCAATGAGGTGCGTCGGGTATTTCATTTCCGTCCCCACTTTCCTAAAAGCTGGGTTTAAACATGGTGTAGCTGCCGGAGGGGCCATTTGGAGCGATATCAAGCTCGAGAAGGTCGGCGGCGTCATCGAACACGGCTTGGCAGCCGGGCTCGTCGGTGTGGAATAGGTTTCCGACCGCGACCTTCGGGTTAACGGAGTTCGCGTAGCCGGAATCGGTCTGGCTACCGACGGTGACGACGCCATCGCTACCGGCGGGCGTAAGGCCAAGGTTTGCGATATTAAGGCCGAAATGGTTGAAAAACAGATACACGATGACGTATTTCGTCAGAAGATCGTTGTTCAGCTGTTGCTGGTTCTGCGGTGCCATCGTGCACACTATTGGCCGCCATTCCACCGCCGGCTTTGCCGCTAAGGCTTGAATTACCGCGTTCTGCGTTGCCAGGTCCGAGAGGGCGTCGCAATCGCCGGAAAGGCCCCCAAGGAGTTCCACTTGGCGCGCCGCGATGTACCCGCCCGCGCCATACTCTGCCGCAAGGTAGCCAATGAGGTAACTCGCGACCGGGCTGCCGTCCAGCACCGAGCCAATGGTAACCACGCGGCGAAAGTAGCCAAGTTCGTCGTTGTCGTACCGAAGGTATTCGCCGTCAAGCTGGGCGCTCCATACGAACTGTGGAAAGCCCGCGGGCCTCTGAACGGTGAGGGCTTTGGCGTTTTCGGCCAGGCACTTGCAGATCAGGCCACCGTAGCTGTGGCAGACGGCATCGGCCTGCGTATCCTCAATCTGGTTGTCTCGGCTGTCGGCCACGAGGCTTCGCAGGTTATCCAAAACGATCGGCATAACCGTCGCCAGGCCGGAAGTGTTCTGAGCGCTATAATCGGCCACGCCGATTGCCTCGTTGGCCGGATTGAGGCTGTGGAAATAGGGGTACGACCCTTGGTCCGCGGGCGCGTTTGCGGGCGGCGGGTAGTCCCAAGTGCCGGGGCCCGAGTTGAATCCGTGCACCAGTAGCACCGGCGGCGGGCGTAGCGTGAGGTTGATGGTACCCAGCACCGCGCCGGTTGAGCTTGTCGCAATAATGGTCACGGACGGCCAACCGTTCGACGGCTCGGCACCGCTGCTGGTGGCGTTGAGGTAACTTGCAGGCGGGCGGTAGAACAGGACGGTGTATGAGGTGCTGGCGACCGTAACCGTCGATTCTTCGTTGGTGGTGGCGGTTTGCGGTGCCGGGATATTGGGGAAAGCGGTTGAAAGCGAGCCGGTGGCGGGAAAACCGCCGGGCGGGCCAGCCAAGGTGAACTGAATGTTTCCCGGCACGGGGGTCTTCTGTTTAAGCACAACCACCACGACGCTGCAGCCGTCGCAGCATACTCCAATCGGGTGCTTGGCGGTACCCTCAACGCTTTCAAAAATTTGCAGCGGTGCGGCGGTGTCGGCATTGACCTCGGCCGCAACGCTTGAATAGCCATTGAGCGTGTGCCGATGTATAAACGCCTGCCAATCCCACGCTGACAAACCGTAGGGGACTTCGGTAAGCGGTATCGCCTTGGCCAATCCGAAGCAGGCCATGGGCTGAGAAAATGCGATCGGCAAGGCCAGCAGGAAAAGCACTATGGGCAGACGCCCAAGCCATCGTAACATTTCATATTCCTCCAGTAAGCGGTAACCAATATAGAAAAACCTAAGTTAATTCTGCATAGTCGGGTCAAGCGAGAGGGCCTTAGCGGCCCGGCGCTGGCGACGGTAGTAGCCGCGACTATCCATATAGTTCTGGAATATACGCGATCCCAGCGCGTTTACGCCTTGGCTTTGCCCTGGTATCCAAGGCATTTCTATTTCAATACGGCGGGCGGTCAGGAATCCGGCCCGGGTTTGAACCCGTTCCATACGCCGGTAGCGGTGGAGCCGGTAAAAAAGGTGCATGGCCGGCAAGGCAGGTACCGCGCCGCCGGCGGCCCGCCCTTTGGCGTAAAGTAAGCGCAACTGACCCGCCCACAGATCGGTCGAAGCCGCCCAGGCAATCAGTTCGGCCGGAGCAGGGTATTGGTAATGTTCGTAAAGATATCGGCCGATGGGGATGAGGTAGCCGGATTTGATTTTCGGCTTCGGTGGAACTTGAGGCACCCATTTGTGGTGGACGAAATTTCCATAGCGGCATTGCTGATGCGTGGGAAAGGGGAAAAAATAGGGTGGCGGACGCGATTCTGCCAGCGAGATCGAGGCGCACGGCAACATGGTGTTTAGAGAATAATTGCGGCCCAGATGGACGGTGAATAAATTGGGCCCACGAATGAGGAACCGCACCCACTGGCCCCCATAAAAATGCGCGATCCGGGCTGTAGCCACCACGTGGGACGGTCCGGGCCTGCGGAAGGCGTAGAATTCGACCGATCGCTGAATGCGCTGCTTCGCGGTGTATTGGCGCACATTGCTTGGATCGAGGCTAAGCGTTACGGGAAAATCGCGGAAGCGCATCGGCCCACTGTGGCCGTTGTAATTGTAAAAATACATTGCCAGCAGGTAAACCCCAGGGGGCACGTCAAACCTTAAATAAAGGCCCGGCCCCTGTGTGGTGGCGGAATACGCCTCGCCGTGGTCGTCCCATTCTGATTCGCGGCGGCAGAGTGATTTATTGTTTCCCGGGACGCGGCCTCGGAGCCAGTTGGCCAAAAAATATGGTTTGGGCAGTTCCAATACCCGGCGATCCGAGGTGAAAAGCCATTCTATCCAGCGGCGGATTCCGTCAGAGCGGCCTGGATGCGGGCCGCTCCAAGCGTTCCATTGCGGATCATCCCATCCCTCGCCCCAGCGGAGGCTGCTTTCGTATCCCCCCGCTGCCAAGATCATCGAAAAATCGCCATACCGCCCCAGCCAGTTGCCTTCGGTACGCCAGTCGGTGTCAAGCGCCACGGCGCCGAGGCGTTTGTGCTTTGCAAGCCGGGAGATCATTGCCGCCAATTGCTGCTTTTCCTGCTTAATCTGTCCAGCGGTTGGCGCGGTTGCGGCCGCCGGAAAGCGCAACGGGTGGTGGCGGCCCATTCCGTCGTTTCCTGTCGGGCCGCTTTTTGTCCTCACCCTGCCAATGCCGGTTATGGCTGGCAAGTTTTCCAATCCGCCGCCGTAGCAACCCAGCAGGGCCCCGCCACGGGATCGCAGCAAAATCGCATCCACATACCGATGCGGCAGACCTCCCTTTTCGCCCGCCGGATTGGAGCGCCAAATGAAGCCCGTGCGGGGATTGATAATGTCCAAACCTGTTCGCCGATGGCCAACGCAAATGTAGCCTTGTGATGTCACCGCCAGCGCCGTGCAATAATCGCTGCTAAGCGTTCCGGTGCGCGGCACACGCCGGGCGGCATCCATGATAAATGCCGCGCTCGGCGGATGGATCAAACCCGCATCCTTGGCCGCCCAATTGGCACCACGCAGAAAGCTCCATCTCCGCCCGTGGTCGGTGCTCCATGCTATTCCCTCATCGGTGGCTGCCCATATCGCACCGGCGTGCGTGGTGACAATGGCATTGATCAGATTGCTGGGCAGGCCCCGCCCGGTGGGCGTCAACGGTGGGCCATGGGTAAATCGGCTTGCCACCACTCGCCAATGCCCGTAATGCAGGGCGGTGTGGCCGAGGGCTTTTTTATTAACCTTCCGGCTTAACCGAGTCAGCCTGCCAATGGCGATACCATTGCAGGTGGTGGCCACATATGCCCGTCCGTGCAGCCCAAAGGCTACGCACTGGACATCATCTGACGGCAGCCCATTGGCCAAGTCATAGTAAACCCAGCGCCCGCGTGTTTTGCCGTGGCCCGGCTCATAGCGGCTGATGCCGCTGCTAGTACAAATCCACACGCTGGCATCCACCGGATCAACGCTGATGCTGTAGACGTGCTCGCCCACAGGCCCGGCCCATTCGTCATTGGCCCTGTCGGTCAGCAGGCCATAGCGTCGGCAGCGAAAGGGCTGCCCCGCATCGCGGCTGGGCAAAAAGACAAACACCCCATCATTGAGGCTGCCGACCCAAATGCGGCCGTGGGCGTCGCGGGCGACGGCGTCGGCGATGTTATGGTTGACGGCGGTGCCGATGTCAAATTGCTGCCAGCCACCAACCGATGCGGCATTGTAGTGGAGCACGCCATGGCCTTCGGTGGCCAGCCAGATGCCGCCGTAGGGGCCGTGGCAGATGGATGTAATAAAATGGGCGGGGCAGGAGGGAATGCCGGCTGCTTGTGCAACGCTTGTCCGTGCCGATGGCGGCAGGATGGACAGCAGAAATGCGGCGACCGCGCCGCAGGTTGCCCTGCGCAAGCTGCAAAGCGGGCGCGATGCACGAAAAGCGGAACGCCGGGATGCAAGGAACCGGGCGGGGAGATTTATTATTTTATTATTTAAATTGGGCCAGCACCGGCGCAGAAAAGGACGGGGGGGGGGGCGACTTTCGCATTTCAAGCCACGGTAACACGTCTTCAAAGCTCCCATCGAACGGCAACGCGGATTTACTGCGTCAACTACCGTTAACGGAGCCTAAACCATCCCGAGGAAATGTCAAGTGCAAATTGGCGAAAATTTCGGCACTGCCGCTGCACTATCACGGAATTAGCGAAACGCCAATGGTCTGCGAATATTTGGCCGAGGCTCGGAATTGTCATCGGTACACGGTGCGATCGGCCTGGCGGGCGAGATCCGAGGCCAACCGGATTGCCCATGACATTGCGCAACAGCCCTGAGGCCGGCGAATTGGGCGGCCGAAGCGAGGGCGCTGCCAAAGCGACAAATAAATGCGCCGGCTAAGGCTTCCGCCCTCGACCCTGTGTGCCGACACCATACCCCGCGGGCGTTATGGCCAAACCCGTATGGTGCCAGCCTTCCTCCGTCCTCCGTGCGCCTTTCACCCGCGGCCGATGGCTTCTTGAATGCACCTACGAAAAGTGCGTCAGATCAACGATAAAATTCGATGATCAGCTTGGTATCCACGTGGAATGGAATTTGGTCGCGTGTGGGCAGGCCGGCGACGATGGCTTCCATCTGAGCAGGGTTAAACGCCAGCCATGGCGGCGTTTGATGGCCGGCCAGCGATTCCATATTGGCCCGCAGCAACGGATGGGTTTTTTCTTTGAAAGTGACCACGTCGTTGGGCTCAACTTGGTAGCTGGCAATATCAACTTTTTTGCCGTTTACCTTGACATGACCGTGGGCCACAAGTTGGCGTGCCGCCCATATAGACCGCACCACGCCCAAGCGCCGCACCACATTATCAAGCCGAGTTTCTAGAAGTTGCTGCAAGGTATCGGCGGTGTTACCTTTGCTTCGTTTGGCGGTTGTCATATAACGCCGAAATTGCTTTTCCAGCACATTGTAGTGAGCCTTCATGCGCTGTTTTTCACGCAGGCGAATGCCATATTCCGAAAGGCGACGGCTGCTGCGCATGCCATGCATACCTGGCGGAATGTACGTGTCATCACCTTTTTTCGAGCGATGTTTCGGAAGATCTTCAATGGCGATGCCCAGACGACGCGAAATACGCACCTTGGGCCCCAAGCGGCGGGACATAAAAACTCCTGTTCTACCGTCGGCAGGCGGCGAACCGCACACCTGCCCCGTTCAAAGCCGGCGTACCCAGCGGTGATCGTCACTGCGGGCCTTCTCGGCGCATTTACAAGCGAATGAGTATACCCGGATAAGACCAATGGCTCAAATCGAGGGCGTAAGACGCTTTTTATGACCGTGGGCGGTGTTTACACCGCCATCAACAGGTGCGCCCTGCGGTAGGTGGCTCCGGGCAAGCCCTCAGCCCCATATACGCCGCTACAAATGGCTATGCGGGCTCCGGGGCAGGCCCAGCGCTATGCGGCTATAATCGCGTAACCAAGCGCAAATGATGCCCTTGGCTCGTAAGGAAAAGACGTGTACGAAGACATCAAAAATAAAATTATTGACTTGCTATTCGCGGCCTCGGGCAATGCGGTATCGATTAAAACCATTCGTAATGAATTAAGCATCACCCCGAAAGACGAGGATAGCCTGCATCACGCCATCGATGAGCTCATATCGGCAGATATCCTCATGCCGCAGCAAAGCGGGCAAGTGCTGGCTTTTAATCGTGAGCGGGAAGATGTCATTGGCGTTTTCAGTTCCAATTATCGCGGTTTTGGGTTCGTTGCATTGCTGGTGGACGACAAGCTGGGTGATCTATTTATCAGCCCGTCGGATACACTCGATGCCCACTCCGGTGATTTGGTCGTGGCGCGAATCATGGCCAGTTCCAAACGTGACTTGCAACTGATGAGCCGATCGGGGCGCATTTTACGCGTCCTGCGGCGCGGCAATACCCGCTGCGTTGGCACGCTAACGGCTACCTCATCCGGCTGGGTCGTGGTGCCCGATGGAACGGTATTCAGGCATTCCTTGGGCATAGCTGATATCACGGCGTCCAATGCGGCGGAGGGAGATAAGGTGGTGGCGGAGGTACTGGAATTTCCGCGTCCTGGGCACCCCGGCCAAGGCGTTATTGTGGAAGTGCTGGGTCCCAAAGGGGATGCCGAAGTCGAACTGCAATCGATCAAGCGGCAATTTGGCCTGCCGGGAGATTTTCCGTCGGCTGTTCGTGACGCCGCCGCCAAAGCCGCTCGTGAATTCAAGCCGGAACGGTTTAATGATCGCGAAGATATCAGCCAACGGTTAACCATCACCATAGACCCGGATGACGCCCGCGACTTTGACGACGCCATCAGTCTTGAGCTACTTCAACCGTCGCAAACGGCCAACGATCCGCTGCATCATCTTGCGGCCGCGACGGAAACCGACAAGCCCGGCCCCAGCGTTTTTGAATTGGGGGTGCATATTGCGGATGTCAGCGCTTTTGTACCGGTGCAGTCGCCGATGGACATTGAAGCCCGACTGCGTGGCAACAGCATTTACTTTCCGCGTCATGTTATTCCGATGTTGCCGGAAGTTTTGTCCAACGGCATTTGTTCATTGCAAGAGAATCAGCCGCGCTTAACCAAGTCGGCTTTTATCCGGTACGATGCCCAAGGTCGCGTGACCGGTGCGCGGTTTGCCAACACCATTATCGTGTCAAAAAAACGGCTGACGTATCGCCAAGCGCAGGCGGTAATCGACCATGCCACGGGCCAGGGGCCGGTCTACAGCAAGGGATTGCTGGATTCTCCGCCCAATCCGCATCTACCGGTGGTTAGCGATCAGGTTCGCGAACTTTTGGTGAATATGGATCGCCTGGCGCGGCTCATACGCCATCGGCGTCTGGAGCAGGGCATGATCGTGCTTGATCTGCCCGAGGTGGAACTGGTACTGGATTCGCTTGGGCAGGTGATCGATGCGCATCCGGAAGATGATTCCTTCACCCACAAAATTATTGAAATGTTCATGGTGGAGGCCAACGAGGCCGTTGCCCGGTTTTTGACATCGAAAGGTGTGCCGGTACTGCGGCGTGTGCATCCCGAACCGGACGCTGAAATGACCGACGGCGTGCGTAAATTTCTCATCGTAGCGGGGAAAAAGACGCCACGACAGTTGGATCGGCGGGTGATTGCAGAACTGCTGGATTCCGTCCGCGGTACGCCCATCGCCTATGCGGTCAACTTAAGCGTGCTTAAAACATTCAGCACCGCCCAGTATTCGCCAGAACCTTTGGGCCACTACGCCCTCGGCAGCGACAACTATGCCCATTTCACCTCGCCGATCCGGCGTTATGCCGATTTGGTCATCCACCGCTGTTTGGATACGGTGCTGCATCGGGCAAACAATAAGAAGATAAAGGGCAAGGCACCGGCCGCAGCGGCCCCGTTTGTGCCATCCGGCGCTTTGATGCCGAGAATCCTTACCGAATCTCCCGATGAGGGGACACTGGAACGCCTTGCCCGGCACCTGTCCATGACGGAACGCCGAGCGCAGGATGCCGAGCGCGAATTGAGAATGGTCAAGGTGCTGCAGCTTTTATCTGCCCACGTGGGTGATATCATCGATGGAGTGATCACGGGTGTGGCGGGATGGGGTATTTTTGTTCAGTCAAACCGATTCCTTGTGGAAGGAACCATTCGCATTAGCGATTTGCCCGACGATTATTGGATTTTTGAGGATGGCCGCAGTTGCCTGCGCGGGCAGCGCACCGGGCGGCGTTTATCGCTGGGCGATCAGGTGAAGGTGCAAATTATCGCCGTGAATATCCCCGCTCGGCGGATGGACCTGCGTTTGATGGAGCATGCGGCAACCGCTCGTGGCGAACAGCGGCTGCGTAAAATGGATATGCCGCGAACCCCACCCAAATCGGGGCCAAGGGATACATCCAGCGAACCACCACGATCGGATAAGCGTAAAAAAGGTGGTGGGCGGGATCGATTTGCGACTTTAAAGGGGCGAAAAAAACGTTTTCGCCGGGGCAGGTGAATCATGCGTATTAATAAATCAACATTCCAACTGGTTCCACATCCCTCGCGGTGGGTTGTGATGTTCGCGGCGCTGGCGCTGCTGGGCACACTTCCCGGATGCGTGACGCACGTTATCAAGGATAACAGCGTAACGGCCCAACTACGGCGGGCAACCGGTAATGGCCAAGGGTGGTATGTGACGAAAGGGTCCAATTCAAAGTCCTCCGGCAGCGGAAACGGTGGCTTTACGCCGCATCACCCCGGTAATTTTATATTTGATCCGTCCCAGCCGGGGCAGTAGCCCAATCTGGCTGCCATGTCGGCGATGGCTGGTGCCACCAGTTGCAAAGTTTCCCCATTAACCAAAGCCCCAATTATACTGGTGTGAAGATCGTGGCCGGGAGGCTTTTTTGGGGTGCGTAGACGATGCGTGCGGGCGGGTGCCGGGAGTTTTCAAATCTGGTCAGGATGGTCGAGGCGCTGGCGGTCTTAGCCAAAGGCGTCGGCCGCCTGTTAGCAATGTGTTTTGTCGCCGCCATTCCAAGGGGACGGTCATTTTTGGCGGTCGTACTGGTTGGCGGCATTATTATTGCGTACCCCCGCAGTCCCGCTGCGCAGGCAGCCCGTATTATTGCCGGACCCATGGTGGGAAGTGTAACTACCACCACGGCGCGTGTGTGGCTGGAAATCAGCACCACCGACCACGTCACCGTGCGGATTTTTGATGTTAATACCAATCAGGAGATCAACGCCGTCGGGATGGATGTCACTGGCCCGCCCCCCTTTGTTGCCGATGCCGCTTTTGGCGGGCTAAAGCCCGACCACGATTATCGCATCACGGTGACTGTCGCAGGTATCCGCCAATATCTGCCCCCACCGAAGCTCGTCATACACACCATGCCATTACGAAAGACGATGCGCCATATCACCGTGGCCTTCGGTTCGTGCGCTGACACACGCCAATATCCCGGCGACACCATTTGGAATGCCATTACCAAAATAGAACCGCGTGCGTTTATTTTTGCGGGCAATACCACCTATCTGCCCCGGCATTTGAATCAATTTCCGTACACTTATGCGCACGCGTTGCAGTTCATATTGCAGCGCTATGACGCAGCCAGAAGGTTTCAGGGTATCCAACCCCTGCTGCGCATTTGCCCGATGTACGCCACGTGGGACAACCGCGATTTTGGCACGATCCGGGCCAATAAAACATTTGTATTTTCAAAAGAATCTCTTCTGGCCTTTGAAGATTACTGGCCCAATCCGTCCTATGGGCATGGGCGAACATTGGGGGCGTTCTGCCGCTTTAACGTGGGAGATGTTACGTTTTTTCTGCTTGACGACCGCCTGTTTCGTACCGCCAACACCCGAGGCGCAAACGCCACCATGTTTGGACAGCACCAGTTGGCCTGGCTGAAAAGCAGTTTGATAACCAGCCGGGCGGACTTCAAGGTAATTGTTGATGGCGACCAATTTTTAGCCCATTACCACGGGCATGAAAGCTGGGCCCAATATCAGCCCGAGCAGAATCGTTTTATCCATTGGATATTTGCCCACCAAGTGGCGGGTGTGCTGTTCCTATCCGGCCATCGCGACTTTGGCGAATTAACTCGTCGCCCTGCAAACTCCAGCGCCAGCTTTCCGCAATACCCACTTTACGACCTTACCAGTTCATCGCTGGCGGCGGCACCCGTCCGACGCCAATACACGGGGTGGCATAATCCGCACCGCATCGGGACGGCGGTATTTGAACATAATTTCGGGCTGGTGCGCGTGAGCGGTACCACCGACGACCGCCATCTCACACTGGAGTTGCGTAATTCGCACGGGCGTACAGTGTTACGCAAGGTCATAAGTCAACGCAGCTTACAACCATAGCAGCGGGTTGCGGGTGCGCGGCGGTTTTAGACAGTACCCCAGCCAAGGTCGCACCTGAATGGCAAGGGGAAGACCCATTTTCCCGGCGGCGGTTATTTCGCCAAAACGTGGACGATTTGTGTCGCTTGCCGGGAATGTCCCGAATGGCCCAAGCGGGTGAGGACACCCGCATATTCCAAGTATCCGCTAAAAAATGGCCACCCCCATGGTAAATGCGACATCTGAAGCGGTTGTTGCCGACCGCATCTGCGGCTATATTACTGGGCTGCGAATGACGGCAGATTGTATGCCGATGTGATATACGAGGTGTGAGTTTTATGTCCGTTGACAGAAGCTTAAAAGGTGGTGGTGCCCTTCAGCGGCATCGAAATGTGCTCAAACGTTCAGAGCGAATCAGCAAGCTGGAGGCCGACGACAAGTGGGCCGAAGAGCGCTCGGGTGTTTTTGGTTTGGTAAAAGTTGGCCACCGCAAAGCGGTTGTTGCCAAAAAGGCTCCGAAGGCGGCAGCCGAGGCCGGTGCCACGGTTGCCACACCGGGAGCCCCCGCGGCAGCGGCGGCCGCTGCGGCTCCGGCGGCCAAGGGTGGCAAGAAGTAAGCGGGTAAGCCGGATAGGCTTACACCGATTCTCGCTGGCTTAACGTACCGTTGACAGCCCCATGCCCAAGCCCAAATCCTATCGTCCCTCCGTTTTAAGCCAACCGGCAGCGTGGTTTCTGGCCATCATAGCCGCGGCTATCACCTATTTGTTTGCCGGCATTCATCCCACCCGCCCGCTGGGGCAGGCGGGTGCAGCCTCAGCAGCCCATATGCGGGTATTTTTTTCCCCACACGGCGGCTGCACGCGTGAACTGGTGGCACTCATTAATCGGGCGCGTCAATCGGTGGATGTTGAAGCGTATAGCTTCACCAGTCGCCCCATCGTCAAGGCACTGATCGCCGCCCATCAACGTGGCGTGAAGGTGGTGGTCATTCTGGACCGATCTAACCTGATGAAAAAAAATTACCGCACACGCAAATACACCCGCCACCCCACCCCCGCATTGCGGGCATGTTATGCGGCTGACATCCCCGTGTATATTGATGCCCGCTACCTGATTGCCCACAACAAGGTGATGCTTATAGATGGCAACACCATCGTGACTGGATCATTTAATTTCAGTTATGCGGCCGCCCATTTCAATGCTGAAAATATGCTGGTGGTTCATCACGCCCCGGCCATATTTAGTGCCTATCTGCAAAACTTCCAACATCACGAAGCTACCAGCCAGCGGTATGTGCCTGGCTTGGTGCTTCGGCATGTATTCAAATTCCCTCGTCGCCGCTGGACCGGTAACTGACGGTTTGGCGAATTCGCAAGGCTCCCATCACAACTCTTGAGCCCATAAGGCTGACCGCTGAAATGACGCTCCCGGCATATCAATGGTGGATGGTTTGCCTAAATTGGCGACTTGCGGGCATAATACTTTTGGCGGAGGTCGGCAACGGTAGATAAGGAACCGACTTCCAATGTTCGACGGGTATCAGATTAATGGGCTTTTCGACGAAATGTTTGAAAAGCCGGGTGTAGCACGTCCGCACTACGCTGGTTTGCATCAGCGTATCAGCGATTTGGGCATCGATGCGATCAAACACCGCAGTACGATGGCAGACGCCTGCTTTCGCAATCAAGGTGTTACCTTCACCGTCTACAAAGATGCCTTGGGTGTCGAGAAGATATTTCCATTTGATGTCCTGCCCCGCATTATTCCCGCCGATGAATGGAAACTCATTGAGGATGGGCTGGTCCAGCGCATCACCGCTCTAAATCTGTTTTGTCATGACATCTACCACCAGCAGCATATCCTGCGCGACAAAATTATTGATCCGGACATGATCTACAATGCCAGAATGTTCCGCCGGCAGATGCTGGGGATCAATGTGCCCCGCGGCATATACATCAGCATCTGCGGTACCGATCTGATCCGCAACCAGACGGGAGAATATCTGGTTCTGGAAGACAACTGCCGCACGCCAAGCGGGGTCAGCTATGTACTTGAGAACCGGGCCATTATGAAACGAATATTCCCGGCAGTATTTCAGGCGGCTCACGTGCGGCCGATTGAAGATTACCCGCATAACCTGCTCCAGTGTCTGCGGCATCTGGCACCGCCGGACATGCCCGATCCATGCATCGTGGTGCTGACCCCCGGCATGCACAATTCTGCCTACTACGAACACAGCTTTCTGGCCCGGCAGATGGGGTTGGAACTCGTTGAGGGCCGGGATTTGCTGGTGGATGATAACTACGTCTACATGCGTACCACTGCGGGCATGCGACGGGTGGATGTCATTTATCGCCGGATCGACGATGACTTTATCGATCCGTTGTGTTTTCGCCCCGATTCGCTGCTGGGGGTGGCGGGCATTATGAATGCGTATCGCATGGGGCGAGTGGCGCTGGCCAACGCGGTGGGCGTGGGCGTGGCTGACGATAAGGCCATTTACCCCTATGTGCCGGACATGATTCGGTTTTATTTGAAACAGGAACCGATTCTTAAAAACGTACCTACGCGCATTTGTGCGCGGGAACATGATCGCCAATATGTGCTCGAGCATCTGCATGAATTGGTGGTAAAGTCCACCAACGAGGCCGGTGGCTATGGGATGTTAATGGGACATCAGGCCACGCAGGCTGAACGGCAGGAATTTGCCTCCAAAATAAAAGCCGACCCTCGCAATTTTATCGCCCAGCCAGTCGTGGAAATCAGTCAGCACCCTTCGATCATCGATAAAGGCATTGAGGGCCGCCGTATTGATTTGCGGCCCTATATTCTTTGCGGCCAGGGCATCTCTGTCATGCCGGGGGGACTTACGCGGGTTGCCCTTAAACGCGGCAGCTTGGTGGTGAACAGTTCGCAGGGCGGCGGCAGCAAAGACACCTGGGTTCTGGAGGAGCAGCCCGCATGAGCGAATTGAATTCCAACACCGCATCGGCCGCCAAGCGTCCCGGCCGTACCCTGCTGGCAAGGGTGGCCGACGCCAGTTTTTGGATGAGCCGCTATATGGAGCGGGCCGAACACATAGCGCGAATTTTAATGATAAGCGGAGACGTATTGACCGGTGCCGGCGACTTGGATCGGCAATTTGCGCTGGAGGTGGCTGGTGATGTGCTGCGTATTACACAGCGTGATCATATGTTCCCGGCGTTGGCACCTGCCGGCCGCAGTCCCTTGCAGGTGATGGCTGCCGTTGCCAAATACATGACACTTGACGAGGGCAATCCCAACAGTCTGATACATTGCCTGGCGAAGGCACGCGAAAACGCGCGCGGCATTCGTGAAAGCATATCTGCCGAGATGTGGGAGCATATCAATACTTTTTACTGGTCGATGAAAAGTGAAGACGCCCGCAATCGGTTTGAGGATGTCCCACAGGAGTTTTACCGGCAGTTCATGATGGGATCTTTCCTGTTTCAGGGCCTCACCGATCAAACCATGGATCACGGACAGGTGTGGCTGTTTATTCAGCTTTCCAAATATATTGAGCGCGTCGATATGACCTGTCGAATACTGCTGGCCAAATTTGCCACGCTCTCGCGTGTCGATGCCTCCCTGGAACCTTCACTGCGTACCATTCAGTGGATGGCAGTGCTGCGAACCTGTTGCAGCATAGAGGCTTATCGCCGATGCAACATGGGTGAATTGGAACCTTCGCGGGTGGCCAATTTCATTATTTTTGATCCCAGCTTTCCGCGCAGCATTCATTTTTGCGTGAAGCAGGCACTGGCATCGGTAGATCAGATTCGTTCAGGCCTCACCGCCGATGCGGGTCGAGAAGCCCAACGACGGCTTGGCCGGCTTTTTGCAGAGGTACAGTATTCCCAGGTGGCCGGTGACATGTACGAAAGTCTGTTCGACTTTTTGGGCCGCACTCGGACGGGCGTTGCAGAAGCCGCCGCGGCCATTCAAGAGCAGTGGTTCATGCGGGCGATTGATCCCAATGGATGGCGTTCATGGTCGACCAGCAGCCTGTGACCGCAAATGGGCCCCTGAATTGAGGAGAAGCAAAGGTGTTGATTGGGATAGAGCATACGACGGAATTAAGCTACTCCGGGCTGATCAGTGAAACCGTCATGGAACTGCGCATGGCCCCGCGTCAGGAAGCGATGCAGCAAAGGCTATCGTTTGATCTGGCGGTGGGCCCGACGTGTCAGATTCGTAGCTATTTCGACTGGCTGGGCAACACAGTTCATGCATTTTCCGTCAATGGCCTGCACAAGAGCGTGAAGATTGTCGCGTCGAGTGTGGTGCAGACGGGCCATCGGCATCTGCACTCCGACGGCCTGCCCGATCAATGGCCGCTGACCTCTTTGCCGGATTACACCTTGCTGGATTTTCTCAAGCTGGAAAACCCAATCGGTGATTGCGAGGCGCTAGAGCGCATTGCGCATGATTTAAGGCCAAAGGGAAAAGTTCCCATGCTGGATGTTGCTAACACCGTTATGAAATTTATAAGTGATGAGTTTCAGTATGAAAAAGGTGTAACCGGAGTGAGCACCACGGTGGAAGAGGTACTTGCCCATCGGCGCGGCGTCTGCCAGGATTTTGCGCAGGTGATGGTGGGACTGCTGCGAAAATTGGGCATACCTGCCCGTTACGTCAGCGGTTTTATTCACGCTGGCGATCGAGGCTATCGGGGCACTGCGCAAACGCACGCCTGGGCGGAGGCGTACTTTCCATCTGCGGGCTGGATTGGGTTTGACCCCACGAATAATTGCATCGCGGGTGAAAACTTTGTCAAAATGGCTGTGGGATCAAATTATCGCGATGTTCCGCCCCACAAGGGTGTATACCGCGGCTCTGCCCGCGAGACGATGTCGGTGGCAGTTGTAACCCGCGAACTGCGTGAATTGACCAATCGCCTGGTGGGTGAGCGCACCGGCAGCCTGGATGTACCCGTCTTTAATTTTGCCGGTCGCGGACCAGTGGGCGGTTGGATTCTTGACGAGCAAGTGCAGCAGCAGCAACAGCAGCAGCAGGGGTAGCCCGCACCACCGCCGGGGCAATCCCGGGGCTATTTAATTCAACAATAGCCCCGCCATCAGGGCGGTGAATAAAACGAGTTTGCACCGCTGAGGGCGCCAGGCGCCAAGACTTGCGTATCTTATTTTTCGTATTTTTTTACTTTTCTCTGTCTCCCCGCGGCTCTGCGCAAGATCATAACTCTTCCCTGTGCGAGTTAAGGTATCATGCCAATGGCATGATGATGTTTGTTGTTTTTTTTGGCGCGCAGAGAAAAGAGCCACAGAGGCCGCGTCACAGAATCAAACGCGATTCATTGGCCGAATTTTGACAATTAAGCAACTCCCGTACAAGCCACGAGCTGTATATTATTATTATTTAATATTTGCGTTGCTTCGCGTCCTCCGCGGCCTTTGCGGTGAATCAGGGTAGCTATTTGCACCGCCGAGAGCGCCAAGACTTGCGTATCTTATTATTCGTATGTTTTTAGTTTTCTCCGTGCGAGTTAAGGTATCATGCCGTTGGCATGATGAAAGTTGTTTATGTGGCGCGCAGAGAAAAGAGCCACAGAGGCCGCGTCATAGAATCACACGCGATTCATTGGCCGAATCTTGACAATTAAGCGACACCGGGCAAGCCCAGTGCTATGTATGGGTGACAGCCCGAAATTACATCCTAGAGTTCAAGACGAAGATCGACTCCGCGGGCGTCGGTGGCGGTAATGACAACCGCATCTCCAGCCACCTGCTCATCGGCCACGATACTGATTTTCCGGTTGGTACGGTCTTCGGCATCGAGCAATTCGCGGCGTTTTTTATTGAGCAGATAATCGGCCACAGCGGTGTATACCTTCACTTCCAGCGAGGCCACCTTGCTATGCATGGCCGCTGCCGCAATCCGCCGCAGTACGTCAAGTGAAACGCTTTCAGGATTTTTTATCAGTCCGGCCCCGTGGCAGTGCGGGCAGTCCATATAAATGCTGCGTTTGAGGCTGGGCTTCATTCTTTGGCGGGTGAGTTCAACCATACAGAACTGGCTCATGCGCAGGACTTTGGTTTTCGCCCGGTCTTTTTTAAGTTCCTCGCGGAGCAGGTTCTCGATATCGCGTTTGTGGCGTTCCTCACGCATATCGATGAAATCAATAACAATCACGCCGCCGAGATCGCGTAATTTCAGTTGGCGGCATATCTCGCGCACGGCTTCCTGATTGACCTTGAAAGCCGTCATCTCGGCATCACGATGTTCGCGGTAGCGTCCTGAATTAACATCCACCGCAACAAGGGCTTCGGTGGAATCAAACACCAGTGACCCGCCGTTGGCCATTTCAACCCGGCGGGAATTGATGCGTTCCAATTCCCGTTCGACTCCATAGCGGCTGAAAAGAGGCGTCGATTCGGTAAATAGTTCCAGTGATCTTTTTGAATCCGCTTCCACACTGGATAAAAAGGTACCGATCCTGTCCAGCATGGTGGGGTTATCAACAATCACACGTTCAATACCGTCGATGTCCAAATCGCGCATGGTGCGTGAGAGCAGATCGCTTTCCTCATACAGCAAGGCGGGACTGGATTGGGTTTCAATGCGATGGGAAATATCCCGCCAGCGGGCCAGCAGTTGCAGCAGATCAGTTTTAAGTTCGTCGGCGGATCTGTCGGCTCCAGCGGTACGAATAATAAAGCCCAGATTTTTCGGAGGATTAATCTCCTGCAGCACCTGCTTCATCTGCCGTCGCTGCTGATCGTCAACCACTTTTCGAGATACACCGAGTTGGCTCATACCGGGCATCATGACCAGATACCGACCGGGCACACTGACATAGCTGGTCAGCGACGGACCTTTGGTGCCGATTCCTTCTTTCGTCACTTGAACAATAATTTCCTGTCCGCGCCGCAGACATTGCTGAATCGGCGGGCGACTGGAACGTGGTGTTTTGCGGCCAACTTTTTCCATCGGAGCGATGTGGTCATTTTCAACGGAAAGTGGGTCGGTCTCTTCTTCCAGACCTTCGGCGACATCGCCATTTTCTTCGGCAGGTTCGCTGACTGCGGCATCGGCTGGTGGCACCGCTGCATCGGTTGCACTGCCGGGAGCGGGCTGCTGGGCCGCATTGAGCGTTGTTTTATGCCAGCGCTGCTGCAGATGCCTGGGGAAATACTGGGGATGCAGATCGCTGATGTGGAGAAAGCCGTTTTTATTTATGCCAAAATCAATAAACGCCGCCTGAATGGCCGGCTCTACATTGGTAACTCGTCCTTTGTAGATGTTGCCAACGTGCAGATCATTGCTGCCGCGCTCAATATAAAATTCTTCCAGAATGCCCTGGGACAATATGGCAATTCGGCATTCATCGGTGTCGACGGCGTTGACCAGCATGATGCGTCCCCGGCGGCCGGTGGGCTTACGGGTGGCGGACACTTTATCGCTTGCCGGCAGGGGAGCCGCACGAGCTGATAGCGATTCGGAGGCGTTATCCGAATCTTGCCCATCGGTGGGTAATTCGTCTGGAGACTGCGAGATATCCGCAGTCGCCTCCATCACTTCACCCGTGGCTGCGGAGATATCCGTCGCAACTTGCCCTCCGGTGTGTCCGGCGTCATTGTTGGGCAATGTTGCATTGGCGGTTTCCGGGCTTATGCGGGTGGAAACCTTACCAGCGCCGGATGTTGCATCTGGAAGGGCATTGGCGGATACGCCCGTGGCGGGCGGGATCGCCCCGGCAGCAGGGGCATGGCCGGCCGGTGACGCGTAGCCGGCTGACGAGCCGTCACCCGGGCGTGCTGCTCCTGATGGCCGAAACTGCTGCCGATAAACGGTTTTGCCGCCAAAGGATCGTCGGCCAAAGCGACTGGCCAATTTAGGCCCGGTGCGCAGCACCGGACGGGGACCGGCGACAATCGGTTTAATGCTGTTGGGCTTGGATGGACCGGACTTGGAAAGTTGGGCCGCATCACGGGAGATTGGCTCGGCTTCGATTTTCGGCGATAACGAATTTACCTGCGATGAGGTTGGGGCGGCTGAACGATCCGATGGTGAGTGAGCCGGTGGTTGCAATAGGCCAGCGGATGCACCGGTGGTTTGGGCCGCCTCCGGCGGGCGTAATTGGGCCGGCTGATCTGCGGGGGTATCCATCGGAGGCGAAGCCCCCCCTTGCGCCGTGGACGGCTTGGCCGTGAGCGCTGCTGCCTGATCTTCCTGTGGGCGAGTCGCCAATTCCGACGTCAAAGGAGCCGCATCTGCCGCGCGGGAGGCACCCTGACTGGTCTTCTGAACAGGTTTTGGCGACCGGCGGCGGGCAGTATTCGACCGGGGCCTGGACACTTTGGCTGACCGGGCGCTGGCTGGTCGGCTTTTCTGTCGGCCCTTGGGACGGCGCGGTGACCCGGCCGCATCCGGCCCGGGTACCTGGGCGGGCATCTCCGATTCAACATTCACTTCAGGTAGACTCTTACCGTCCGCAGCCTCTGATGACAGGGGCGTTTCTGCGCTTGAAATAATTTCTATACCTCTTCTGCAATATCATTTACACGCTCACACAAGCGTCCTCTCAACCCAGTAAACATCTTATCGAAGACGGTGGCAACTGCCAAATACTCCCGCGAGCCGTTTGATCATTGGGAGTTTATCCCATAGGTGCGAAGTAGCTTCTGGTACTGCTTGTGGTAATACTTTCCGCCGATGGTGGAACCATAAATCGCGACCAGTGACTTCAACGTCTGCACGGTCTGCTTTTGATACTGATTACTGCGAATATTGGTGCGGATCAGGTACAAATATGCCTGCCAATAGAGCGATGAATTGGGTTCTAACTTCGGAATGATCCGCACATACAGGCTATGGGCAAGGCTGTAATTGGGTATGGCATAGGCGGCACGCGCACCGCCGATGAAGTTGCCCAGGTCGCGTGGGTTATCCTTTTCCAGTTTTTTATAGAGGGTCAGGGCTTCTTCGGGTGCCCCGGCGTAAATAAGTTCCTGAGCCCGCAGTTGCTGATATTCATATATCTGTGATTTATTCTTTTTCGGGTTAGCCATCATCGCGTTGATCAGTTGCTGGAGCAGGGACGCGGCGTTGGCTGCCAGCGACTGCGACTTGGCCAAATCGGTATGGCGCAGGCGGCGGCTTTCGCGAAGATACTGACCAATGAGTCCCTTGATGACGTCGTCGGCATTTTGGCTGCTGCCGGCGGCGTATCGTTTGATGAGCGGAAGAATATCTTTGGTCTTACCGAGCAGTTGGTATTGCCGAATCCGATAGCGAAGGATGATGCCACGTTCTGAACTTGACAGTGATTTTGCCATCGCATCAAGTTGATGCAATGCGGTACCGGCCAATATGGGCTCGCGAAGTGGATCCAGCGCCGTGCTGGCCATGAGCATCAGGAGTCTGGGGCGATAGTCCAGCGTCTGTTTGAGAAGTGCTGTCGGCGTTCCGGCAGGCGGATGGTTGATCAAGGATAAAAGTCGCTGGGAAGCGTGAATGACTTTTCGTGCCACGCTGCGGGTACGAATTTCGTCGGTGCTGTGAGCCATCAAATGGGTCAATTGGCGGGCGTAGATGCGCACCAACTGATACCGTGCTTGAAAGTACTGCGGATTGCCGGGCCCGATGGCGTCAAATATTTTTGCCGCCTGTTGATAATGCCTGGCGTGCTGAAGCGAGACGCCATAGGCAAAACGCCACTGCCTTTCATGAAATGTTTTATAGGCCAGAGCGATGGCGTTCTGCGTCATCTGGGTTACCGATGCACTGACGGATGACGCCTCATTAAGGCGCTGGAGTTGAGAAAGGGCGATATTTAATACCGGCTTGGCCTGCTTGTTGGCCGGGTTTTGCTGCACAAAGTCCAGATTGATGCGAGCGGCCTTTTGTATATCACCGCGCGCGGCATAGCAGATGCCGGCGATGAGCTGGGCCTGAGCCTTAAGCACGGGAGGCTCTCCCGGTGCCTGGAGTAATTCTTCGGCGGCGGTTAGCGCCATTTTTACATCGGCGGGATTGCTTTTTTGGGCATTGATCCACGCAATGGCCAGTATTTGCACAGGCGCAAGGGTCTTCAGATTTGGCTTGGGTGGCAGACCGCTGGTGATATGGGTGAAGATAAGTTCCTGATACTGCGGAGCTTCGGCAATGATATCCAGCAGTCGATACATGGCCTTGGCGACGGCCGCCCGCCGCTGACTGGCGGAATGAATGGCATTGGCTTGGGCTACAGCCACGCGGTAATCAAGGAGTTTGAGTCCCATACGGGCGCTGTTTGAATTGAGCGAGGGGTACTTCGATAACCACGCCTTAAAATTCGTCGCCTCGTGATTGGCCAGACCATAGTGCCCACCGCGCAGTTCGGCGACCACCAGTTGATAGCGCGCTTCATAAACCAACCAGGCCGGGCTGGGAGGCTTACAGGCGCGTTTCAAGTCAGATACGGCGTCGGAGGTACGGCCGGCCCGCATATTGGCCTTACCGCTAAGCAGCAACGCTTGAAATTTAACGCCGTTGGAGGCGGGTCCATTGGCCCACTGCGCCACGGACTTAACGGCGGCAAGCATCAGACTATCGCGACGCTTTGACGAGTGTGAAAGCGACAGACCGCGGTAGTAGTCGGCATAAGCACCAAAATATTTAATTTGGGTAAGCCCGGCGTAAGCACTTTCGTAGAGGGCTTCATCTTGATGGGTGAAATGGCTCAATTCATTTAACCGAGTGGTAACAAGGGTGTATTTTACCCGCGCCGCCGCAAGCAGCGAGCGGGCGGATTGCGCCAGCGGGGCGAGTTTTGTCCGGGTACTTTTTGTACCGGACCAATATTCAATCTGATTGACACTGGGTATGGCAAGTTCGGCAAGAATAAACTTCGCCTGCGTAATGAGCCATGCCCCGCTTAACTCGTGCCCTTCCTGCTTGAGAAGCGTATGGACATCGGTCATGTATTTTTTGCTCATGGCGGTGCGGGTGCTGTAGCGTTTTTTATAGGTTGGCCAATTAAGTTCAATCTCGGTCGTGCGGTAAAGCATATGCACGATACCGCTGGACGACTTGAGTTGACTGCTGAGCGCCGGCGGTTTAGCCATATTGGCATACCCGGCAAGCTGAGCGGAAAGTTGATGAATGTCTGTACCGGGCACCGCGGCAAATATGGGATGGGAAAAGAAAGATGCTGCAACTAAAGCCGCCGCAAATAATTTTCCACAGCCCGGTTTAATGCGGCGGGCAAGTCTGAAACGGTAATTGTTATATTCGTCTGCCTGGTGCAGAAACATGACTACCCCTTAAGAGTATTTCAATTGCGTCCCGCGTCGCTGCAGGGAAGCTGGCGACCATCTGCCCAACGCAGTCAGGTTTACCGCGTGGGCATACCAAATGCAACCTCGTGATAACGCGCACGGACGCAATCGCCGTAAACGGTAATGACATCCTGGTAGGGTACCCTTTGATGCGGCTTAATAATGAGCTGGGTCTTCTTGCCGAGAATTTTGCGGCGCTTATTGAGCCAGTTAAACAGGCTACCCTGAAGATTTTCGGTCTGATAGGAACCGATCGTGGCCATGGTGTGATCGCCCCGGCGATCCAGCTTGATGATAAGTTTGACGGGGGGAAATTTGGTGGTTTTCACATTACTGAAGCCACCCCGGATGGCGGGAGTATTGTTGGTCAAATACCAGACGGGGCTGGTAAATGAACTGCCCAGCATGAAAAATATGAGGATAACCATGACCACATCGACCATGGGGGTCATGTTAGGCCCCACATGGTGAGCCGAATGCATACCGATTTTTGAGCGTTTTAAGGCCATAATAATTAATTCCCGAGTACGTTTATCCTTGGCGCCGCGTCATAAAGTGGACGCTTACAATTTTGGCTTTGGCGCATGCCACCAGGACGGGTGCCAGATATCGATATTGCGTGTGCATGTCGGCGCGGATGATCAATTTCAGACTGGGATGGTGCGATTTATATTCACGCAGCACGCTGGCGAGATTATTGTAGGTGTAGTAACTGCCCCAGATGTATATGCGCGGCCGCCGCTGCACACCCTGCACGTCGCTGTGGCGTGGCACAAGATTAATGATTAATTCATTACTCTGGCTGCCGATTGACTTACCAGTTGCCGTGGATGGTATTTTGATACCTTTGATGGAGGCTTTTTTGGCGATGTGCCCGACCAGCAGAAAGAAGATAATCAGACACATGACCACATCGATGAGCGGCGTCACATTGACGTGCTCCCCCTGCATCGGTTTAATGCCGCGAATTTTCATTTAGAAGGTCACCTCTTTTGATTTGCCCGGGCGGTTAGAGGCTGAACGATTGGAGCCTCCGCCGGCGAAAGTATTAAATCTGCCGCATCAGGATGCCGGGGTATCCGTTCGGCGGGGCACGGGACGGGCCGCCGGTTTGGCCTCCGGTACAGGTGCTGCGGTCATGGTGGACTTACCATCCGGTGTGCGGAGCGATTCAAGTAATTCCTCCGACAAAATGGACGCGCGGGTAACAATCTTATCCAGGCGTGTGCGGAAGAATCCGAAGGCGACCAACGATGGAATGGCCACTGCCAAACCGCCAAAGGTATGCCACAACGCGGCCGCAATACCGGCGGAAAGATCATTCACCTTGGCGTGTCCACCGGTGTGATGCAGCGCATTAAAGGCCATAATCATACCGAGCACCGTACCAAGCAGACCAACCAGCGGGCCGATATTTCCGATGATGTTGAGCATCTCGATCCGGCGGAAGAGATTGGCGCTGTTTTCCGAGGCGGAATTTTCCAGTGCTTCGCGCATGGCGGGATACCCGAGACTGGCCCGGCGCAAACCTGCATCCAGCGTTTTGCCAATAAACGAGGTATCGGTGGCGGTAAAATCCGTTAACTCCCTCAATTGCCGGGCGTTGATAAGCGAGCGAATGTGCTCGGCGGTATCGACCGGCGCAATCTTTGATTCGCGAAGATGAATTGCAGCATCAATTATCAACGCGATGCTGATAAGCGAAAAGGCGATCAGCACGCCCGCGACAGTCCAATCCAAACCAATGAGGATCGGACTGGGCTGATAGACGCTTTTGGCAGTGGCACTGGCAGCCGTCTGGGCCATGGCGGAATGCACCATCAGGGCCCCGGAGGCGACCAGCAATCCTGACAGAAGCAGAATGCGAAACTTGGACTTGGCATACGAACTGAACATAGTGAAGAGTCTCCAAAGTATGGACGATCAAAGAATACTTCCGCCGATTTGTTATCGGCTCTTTAGCTGTGTCTGGATAAACTGAGCCAACTGGGTTTCCAATCGGTTATCCCCCCACCATTCTTCGGGAGATAAACTTGAACTGGCCCCCATTTTCCTTCGCGATCTTTTTAAGGGTCGTCGCACCAACACCGTTGCGATGGCGATCTGCAAAAGCATATGTGTAAATGTGCACTGAATGATGGCTATTCATTTTGGCGATTAGCTTAATCAGCCGTGGGTCAATCTGCCCGTTGGCCAGGAAATAAATTATCTGCGGCCTTAACCGAAATGCCGCCGTAAATGGTGTGGCAAAGTATAAGTAACGATCCATGTTGGGCTGGCCTGGTTTCAGCCTGGAAAGCTCATGCCGCAGAGTTTTCTTATTGGCACCAGTGGCATGTGCGAAGCCGGGTGCCAAGGTCTGGCTATGCCCAGCAAAAACAATTACGCCAAACTGCTGTATGGGGACCAGCCGATCGACTGACCGCACCAACGCGCTTTTGATCTGCCCCAGCCCTACAAGCAGGTTCCCACCGCGATCGATGATGTAGACGATCCGAGTGGCATTGCCGCCGCCGTTGCCCATGAAGGAGCTTGGCGGACCGCTGCCCATGCCACCTCCGGGCACGCCAAACGATGCCAAGGCCCCGCCGTTGGCCGCCCCACCTTTTGATCCACGTGCGATAAAGTCCAGCGAATGTTTCGCGCTGCTGTTGAGCAGGCTTTTTACCGACGTCTGCGACATATGCGTGTGGTGACTCATGAGTTGCTTGATGTCCTGCCGCACCTGACGAAGTGGATTGTGGGCACCAGCACTGCTCATGTGCCCGGGATGCATTGAAAATACCTGATTCATTGACTGCGGCACAATGATGGGGTGCGTCTTGAGCGGCTTGCGTCCGGTTACTGCAATTAATACAAAGGCGATTAAAAGGAATAATGCCAGATGAATGAGAATTGATGCGATCCATGGAAATGCACGGTCCAGCCACTCAGGAATCTCACCGCCAGCAGCCACCGCCTCATCTTCATCGGGTTCCACTTCGGGTGGATTTTGGGAAGAACCAGGGCTCGGTTTCAAGCGGGACGCTGCCGGGTCAGGCTTAGCCTTTGACCGCCGGGCCTTTTTATCCTCCGGGGGATCGAAACCCGCCCCTGATGCCGCCTGACTCATTTTTACCAATCCTCTGCCTTGAAATCCGCCGCCAAGGTTCGCCGTAGAACCTGTTATCCCCCCACATATATACAACCGGCGTGCCAGAGCTTGTGCGTCGTTAATATCCACCCTGAAAAGGCCGGAAAATCGCTGTTTTATTGGTGACATTTTGATCCAGCGGCATGACGGCTCTTGTGCCACAAATGACACAAGCCATCTAAATCAGTGACAAATATGTCACTGATATTGGGGGGGGCACTTCCGCCTGTCGGGAAAGAACAAAGAACTTTGATACTTAATATCTACCGTAAAGCTGCCGGCGTGAAATGAGATGAAATTCGCCATGTGTCATTTGCGCAATACGCCGCATCTCACGTTCAAAGACCGGGTCGGTGCTCAGGAGCGAAAAGGTATTGACGGGTACCGGGCGTTGAAGCGTTTGGCCGGAGATAAATTGCAGCAATTTGGGGTTAAAATGGCCGTCGGTCAGGAAATAAATAACATCGGGTTTCATGGCGTAGGCCACGCGGAAAGCCATGTCAAATGGTTGCACCATTCCGTCGTTGCGTCCCTCGGCTATAACATGATGACCTTTTAATAAAAAATCCATTTCCGTCAGCGCCGGGCGCGTGGCGCGAATAAGCCCTGTCTGATTACCGAGGATGTACGGGTGAGATGCGAAAACGACAATGGCAAATTTTTGAAACGGCATCAGATGGTTAATGGCCCGGCGAACTTCAGCCCGCACCAGATGCAACCGGCCAATCATCGAGCCGGAATGATCGATGATGAATACGACCTTTTTGGCCTTGGAGGTAACGCCAAAAAAAGTGACGGTCGATCCACCAAGGACAGCTCCGCCGGGCACGCCAAGCCGTGAACCGGCACCGTGGGTGTACACGTTCCAGCGGGTACCGGCGGTGGCCGGGGCAACGCCAATGATGCTTAACCGTTTGGCCTTACTATCGGATAGGAGATTGTTTGCGTTAATTGGATCGACAGCGCGTGCGAGCGATTCCATGGAATGCTCCTGAGCGGCAAGTCGCTTGCCATCGCGCGCCTCCGTACGCTGCAAAAGCCTGTCAGTTGCACTGCTGTGGTAGAAAGATTCCGGTACGACCATCTGTTTGGGTGGCGGTTTGAGTGGCGGCTTTAAGACGGTGTACAGGATTAAAACCACCATAAAAGCAATAGCATGGATGAGGATCGAGCATATCCAGGCAAATATTTTGTCAAAAAGCGTCTGCTGCTGATGGAATACGGGTTTACGCCCGAAATAGACCAAGGGCGGGTGTTTGGAGCCAGCCGCGGAAGATAGCGTTTTGTGACCGACAATTGCCTGCACAGGGCGCGCTGCCTCTTTGGCCTTACCGGCGGGCGGCTTAGTTACGCCTATGCCGCTGAATTGGCTTTCCAGACCAACCCGCACCGACCTCCTCTTGAGTGTAACGCCCTTCGAGGGCATCGCAAACCCTTACAAACAGTCCATCTTGCCTTGCCCATGCGGCCGTGACAGGCCAAAAATGGGCCATTTTGTCCTTGCCGCAAACAACGAAGCAGCCGGTTTAGCAGTTGCGAATGATCGCAGCCTGATAATCGCTACGCCAGATTTATCGGCTCGATAAAATTTCCGCTTGACATGACCATGCGTTTTCAATACAAGATAGGAAGCGTTGGACTGATAACGTCCATCCGCGAGTTGGGCTGCTTGTATGGGGTCTAAGTCGAGGACTTCCGTGAACTGGCGGAAGAGTCCGGTATGAAGGCGGAGAGACGATTTCCGCCCCGGACGCGTATTGATGGAGGTGTTTTAAATCGGCGAATTGGCCGAATGTAAGGAGGCATAATATGCCAGCGAGAAAAAAAACCACCGCAGCAACCGAAAAATCTGCTGTCGTCCCCGTAAGCCGTTCTGAAGCCAAGGGGAGCGGAACCGCATCTTCCAAGATTCAAACATCAATGCCCAAGGCAATTACGCACGAGCAGATAGCCGAACGCGCCTACCAACTTTTTCTTAAACGCGGATTTGGCCCGGGTGATGCCGCCACGGATTGGCTCGAAGCCGAACGCCAGCTAAAGGCCGGGCTTTAGTCGCCGTCGGCCGCGGTTTTTGGAAAATGGCACGCGAAGAGCTGAAACCTGTGGGGTCGCCTGCGGGATGTGCGGCTTTTTGCGCTGAACGGTCCGTGGGAAGAGGCTTTTCCGGCCTTGGTCACTTTTCGGTTTTTTGGTAAACGTGAGTTCCGGATGTGAAATCACGATTTCCATTGATTTCGAGTGATTTTCCCGCAACTGTACGATGAGCCGTAGAAAATAAAGTGCATATTTTCAAAGCGGGGCAAGCCATGGCGAGGTGCTTTTGGCGCGTGCACTCATAGACGCGGCTAAATGGGTGGCGGGTGTGAAACGGCGCTCAGCGTGTCCGCATCGCCATCGGTGCCGCAGGCATCGCGGCATTTGCTCCGCAAAACATGTAACGCCCGGAAGAAAAAGCCAACTATAGCGTCCCTTATCCCGAGTTCACGCTTTGGTAAGCCTCTACTACGTTTTGCACAAGTGGGTGGCGGACAATGTCCTCGCGCCCTAAATCCACAAAGCCGATCCCCTTGATGCCCGAGAGCTTGCGGCGAGCATCCACCAAACCGCTTACCTGATCGTCGTCGAGATCGACTTGCGTCGGATCTCCGGTGATGACCATTTTGCTGTTATGCCCCAGACGGGTCAGGAACATAAGCATTTGCGATGGCGTCGTGTTTTGCGCCTCATCAAGGATAATCATTGCATCATTGAGCGTGCGACCACGCATATAAGCCAATGGTGCCAATTCAATAATGTCGTTACCCATCAAGCGGCGTATCTGTTCGTACGGCATCATATCGTGCAGCGCGTCCAGCAATGGTCGCAGGTATGGGTTCACCTTAGCCTGGATATCGCCCGGCAAAAAGCCGAGCTTTTCGCCGGCCTCGACCGCCGGCCGCACGAGTACAAGGCGCCGAATCCGCCCCCGCCTGAGCATGCTTACAGCCAATGCAACGGCCAGAAATGTTTTTCCAGTACCGGCCGGTCCGGCACAGAAAACCAAATCCCGTTCCTCCATGGCGTTCAGGTAGGTTGCCTGCCCGGACGTACGGGGTGTGACGCCTTTGCCGGATATGGCGACATCCAAACCCCCATTGCGTCCCGATTCGTCGGCAAAACGCGCTGCCGCCCTGCCCACATCATCGATGGTGATTGAACCGTTTCGCGGCAGGTGGCGGCGCAATTCACTTACAACGGCCACGCACCGTTCGACCGCCTTGGCGTCGCCGCTGATTTTAAGGTGATCGCCGGCGGCAAAAATCTGCACGCCCATGAGTTCACGCAGAAGTTTCAGGTTGCGGTCGGCCGGGCCGAAAAGGGCCAATTTATGCCGTGGTTCAATGTTCAGTGTAATCATGCCCGTCCGTTTGGTTCTCCGTGATGGTCCATTCGCTGTCTAATTAAGAAATTATATGCGGTCACCATCAGGGCAGCTAATGGGTGGCCATCGCGCGCTGCACAGCATGCACCAGCGCACGGGAATGCCTGCCGCTGGCCGAAAGCGTCCAGCGCCGGCGGTCGCCATCGAGCCATTCGCCGGCAATAAAGAGCGTGTCATGAGGCAACAGGGATAGCACACGCTGTGCCCATTCCACCACAATCAGGGCATTTTGACCGAATAAATCATCCCAGCCGACGGCATCAAATCCACTTTCGTCCGCGATGCGATAGGCATCGAGGTGAAAGACGGTTTTGGCTTCGCCACGTGGACCGGCCGGATAAATATTCAATAAAACATAGGTGGGACTGGAAACCGGCGTATCATCGGCCGTACCTGCCCCGGCGGCCAGGCCCCGAACCAGTTCCGTCTTGCCCACACCCAGATCGCCGTCCAAGGCGATGCATTGATCTTTCTCTGCCGCCGCGCCCAGCGCGCGACCAAGCTCCCGGGTTTGCGCTGCGGAGGTGCAGACGATCATCCATTTATCGACGGCGGATTCGGCAGACATTCAGTCCTTCGCCTCCGCAGCAACGGATGAAATGCGCTTTGACGGCGAAACCTTTACGCCGTGGTTCCACCCCCCCACGGGCCAAGGTTGCGGCTGGCCATTTCTTAATAAAACGATCTCGTTCCGCCTCCGGGTAATCTGGCCAATATTGGTGATGGGAAACCGGGCCGCCCGCAACCTGTCGGCATCGCTCTGAGGAAGAGTAAAGAGCAACTCGTAATCTTCGCCATCGCACAGGGCGTGATGCAACGGGGTAAGGCCGTCGCGGCGAGATAGGCGTCGGGCATCCGGATGAATGGGAACTTGCCGTGCGTCTATCTGGGCACCCACGCGGGACATGGAAAGCAAACGTGGCAAATCAATGGCCAAGCCGTCGGAAATATCCATCATGGCATGAATAGGAGCCAGTTGCACCAAGCGGTGTGCCAACCGAATGCGGGGCCGGAAAGTAAGATGACGCCCAAGGATGCTGCCGCCGAGTCGCCCCGACACACACAAGGCATCGCCGGGCCGGGCACCGGAGCGCAACACCGAATCAGTGGCAGGCAGGCCGAGGGCCGCTACGGTGATAGCCAGTCTTTGATTCCAAACCGCAGTATCGCCGCCCACGATGGGGCATGCCGCCTTCTGGGCGGCGGCTCTGCATCCTTGAAAAAGCGTTTTCGCCCATGTGAGCGACACCTGCGTCGGCAACGCCACCGAGAGCAAAATGGCTTTGGGTTTCGCCGCCATGGCCGCACAATCGGAGAGACATCGGTTGACGGCTTTGCAGCCGATCTGCCGGGGCATGTGATCGCGCATATCAAAGTGGACGCGATCCAGGCATTGGTCAATTTTTAATAACACCAGTCGGTTCCCGCCCGTTCGATCAGACAGCCGAACGCCCGCCATGTCATCACCAATGGGTATGGGAACAGTGCGGCTTCGCCACGCACTTTTGTAAAGCCAAGCTAAAAGGTCCGATTCTTTCATCCCCGGTATTGTAACGGGCCAGCGAATGCTCATCGCGGGCATGGTAAAATGCCGCCGCTGCCACTTCACCGGCTTTTGATTTTTGCACGCGCCATTGCGGTGGTATCTGTCTTGAGCGAAAATCTCCCGCAACGTCCGGTGCGGCCATCAAGGAAACTGAGGAACTGAATCTGGTCCAGGATCGTGTATTAAATCACAGTCGCTACAACCAGTTTCTTCTGCTGGTGGCGGGATTGGGCGGCTTGCTTTATGGCATAGATGTCGGAGTGATTGCCGGGGCTTTGCCATACCTTGAAGCGACATCTGGCCTGGGTCCCGGTCGCATATCCATGATTGTGGCGGCGGTACTGCTTGGAAGCGTGATCGCCACACTTTTTGCGGGGTTGCTGGCGGATTGGCTTGGACGAAAAACAGTTTTGATCATCAGCGGTGCTTTATTTGTCGCCAGCATTCCGATAATTGCCATGTCACACGGATATACCCCACTCCTGCTGGGGCGATTGCTGCAGGGCGGCAGTGCGGGTCTGATCGGCGTGGCAGGCCCGTTGTATCTGGCCGAATGCCTCACTCCGGCAAACCGAGGCCGTGGCACAGCGGTTTTTCAGTGGATGTTGACGCTGGGAATTGTCGCGTCGGCGATCATTGCGATGTATTTTTCTGCGCGCGTGGCGCAGGTTGCTGCACTTCACGACGCCGCGAGCTTATTGGCTTTCAAAAATGTGGCATGGCGGAGCATATTCTGGATAACCCTTATACCGGGCGCGATGTTTATGGCGGGCTGTTTTTTTGTTACCGAATCGCCACGCTGGCTGGTAAACAAAGGCCGACTGGATCGCGCCCGCGCCGCCCTGCTGAAATCCCGTCGCCCTGCCGATGCCGACCTTGAATTGGCTGAAATGCGGGCGCTGGCCCGCCATGCCCGCCCGGCCCGCGGTTCGCAACCATTGCCAGCAAAACGCGAATCGCTTCTGAAGCGGCGTTATGTGATTCCCTTCATTCTGGCCTGCGTCATTCTGGCGTGCAATCAGGCTACCGGGATCAATTCGATCATCGGCTACAACACAGCGATCCTGATACAGGCCGGTCTTAATGATGTGCAGGCACATTGGGGCTATCTTATTTTTACCATGCTTAATTTTTTAATGACCATGGCGGGCGTTATGCTGGTAGATAAAATTGGCCGTAAAAAGCTGCTTTCCATCGGCTGCGCCGGGATTGTTGTATCACTTCTGTGCACGGCCATTCTCTTCCAGCAAGCCCAGCGAGGCCGTATCGATTGCCGCCGGGCGGTCGCCGCACTGGTTAGCCCCGACCAAAGCCTGAATTTGCGGTTTACATCGGCACTGGCATCCAAGTGGCAGCAACAAAGGGGAGGCACGCATGAGACGAAAGTCAATCGCCCGGATACCTTCACCATTATTTATTCCTACGGGGCGTTTACCGGTACCACCAACACGGTGCGATCCGGTGGCGACCGCATCAGTAAGGTAAAAATTACCCGGGCGGCCAGCATTCCCGCCAATCGCGTCATAGCCTTTTTCCAAAATCCCCTGGCCAGTCTGGCGCTGGCACGCACCGCCAAACTTAAAATTGATCATGCCTGGCTTACCCCCATTCCGTCCAGGTTTCATGGAGTATTAACGGCCCTGGCGCTGCTGGTGTTTATCGCTTTTTATGCCGCTGGACCCGGTGTATGCGTCTGGCTGGCGCTTTCAGAGTTGATGCCCACGCGGATACGATCTTCGGGCATGAGCATCGCACTGCTGATTAATCAAAGTGTATCGACTTTGATTGCCGCCCTGTTTTTACCAACTGTTGGCCGCTACGGCTATGCCATGGCATTTTTTATCTTCGCGGGGTGCACGGTTGTGTATTTTCTCACGGCCGCATTCATGTTACCGGAAACCAAACACAAGACTCTGGAGGAAATTGAAGAGTTGTTTCGCCAAGGCAGATGAGCCGTCATCCATTAAAATCGGGGCTTGGCCGGGAGATTATTCGCACTCAAGGAGCGTATTATGCGCAAGCAGCTTTATCCTACAACATTACTATGGGTGATCGGCATATGGGCACTCGGCACCATTCCCGCCGCCTCGGCCCGCACCGTGATCCCCGGCACCGCTGTGAGCATCATTCCCCGTCCACGGCACATGGTCGTCTTCGCCGCCCGGTGGAAGATGCCGGCACGGGTAGGCTTGATCGCCCGCACACGGACACAGCAGCAGGTGGCAGCGTTTTTGGTTCGGTTTTTGAAGGGCCGGGGGATTGATGCCCACATTCAGCATGCAGGAGCTGCCTCGATTGAATTCAGGGCCGCGAAGGTGGCGGACCACTTGGGAAACGAAGGTTATCGACTGCGGGTGACCGATGGCCATGCCCAATTAATGGCACAATCCGGTGCCGGTTATTTTTATGCCATTCAAACCTTTGAGCAACTTTTTAACGCCGGCAACCGATCAGACAACTCCATTCATGAAGTGACGATCTACGATCGACCCCGCTATCGATGGCGCGGCATGCTGCTGGATTGCAGCCGCCATTTTTTTCCTCCGGCCGTGGTGAAGCAATTTATCCGCCTTGCCGCCCACTACAAAATAAATATTTTCCACTGGCATTTAACTGATGATCAGGGGTGGCGGGTGCAAATTCCGCAGTACCCCCTGTTGACGCGTATTGGGGCTTGGCGTGCCGGAAGCGAAATTCACGGTAAACCCAACGACATACGGCATCAGCGTTATGGCGGTTACTACACTGATGCGCAGATTCGCCAGATCGTCGCTTACGCCCGGCGACGCTATGTCACCGTCGTACCGGAAATTGATATCCCCGGCCATTGCACCGCAGCTCTGGCTGCCTATCCGTGGCTTGCCGCCGCCAAAGGGCCGTTTCATGTGCGGATCAGATGGGGCGTCAGTAATGTGCCGCTGAGCCCCGGCCCACGCACCTTTCATTTTTTAGATACCGTTTTTGGCGATTTAACCAGTCTGTTTCCGGGCCGTTACATCCACTTGGGCGGCGATGAGGTGTCGCAGCGGGCCATGCAGGTGTGGGACAGCGATCCGACGGCCGCCAGCATGATGCGGCAGCGGCATTGGACGGCCGCACGGCTGCACGATTACTTTCCGACGAAGATGGCGCAATTTCTGGCCAGTAAAGATCGTCGGGCAGTGGTATGGAATGATGTGCCGGCTGAAAATCTGCCGCCCAGCACCATCATTGAATGCTGGAACAGTTCAAGCATTGCGGCCAAGGATGCCAAGCTGGGCCATGATGTGATTGTGGCCAATATGGGCAGATTGTATTTCAATTTTTGTCAGGGCGACGCGCGCTATGAACCGCATGCGATAAAGCCCGTCATCACCCTTCGGGAGGTTTATCATTTTAATCCGTCGGCGTTGCTGCCGCCGAAACTGCGGCCGCGCTTGCTTGGCGTTGAGGCTTGCCTGTGGTCAGAACGCATCGCTACCGCGAGGCACCTGTTTTACCAGGCGTTGCCGCGTGAATTGGCATTGGCCGAGATTGCCTGGACACCGCTGAAAAGGCAAAATTACAGGAATTTTATTCGCCGCACGGGCGGGCAATACCGCTGGCTGGAGGCCGAGCATTACAATTTCCGCATTCCCCCACCGTCGATGCGCTTTACCGGGCCGGGTGCGAAAGCCGGATTGATGCGCGTACCCAATAAAAATTTGGTAACGGTTCGAACCGCCGCCCATCATGGAGTTGTTCGGATCATGGAGCCGGTACCGGCCACCGCGTTGTATTACACCCTTGACGGATCGCGTCCGACGGTTGAATCGCACCGATATCGGGGGCCTGTTGCTGTAAACTTCATCCCCGGTAAACCCGCGGAAATTCGCAGCATTGCCGTGACCCGATCCGGCCGGATAAGTGCTCCGTCACAGTTGATGGTGATCGGTGGCAAAAGCCGGTGACAAACCAGCCAGAGCAAGCGCGAAAAGGTGTTGGTGGCTGACATGACGTGCTGCCGATGGCCCCTGAACGGGGAACCCTGGTCCGCACGATGATGCCGGGCCATCCCAGGGCAATGGTATTCGCCACCGTGCCGGGGGCCCACGCCATGCCCGGCACCGACAACCCATCACCGACCAGTCGCGCCAGCCCATGCACCATATCGTGCACCACTAATGCACCAAACTACCCGTTTTTGGGTGCCTTTTGGCGCAAAAATACACAACTACTACTTAATGAATCACCAGACTGATGAGAGTGAGACAACGCCTATGGATAGGCACGAAAACACGACGAACAGGGGTGACAATAATACAGCGGGCGATGGGATTCGAACCCACGACGTCCAGCTTGGGAAGCTGGCATTCTACCGCTGAATTACGCCCGCAATTACCACGGCAAGGGAGTATCATAACGGACAACTGGTTGGATGGAAAAGCTCATCGGATGCACCGGTCGATGGACCGCATGGCGGGTGCAGAAGCACTTTGCGGGACGCACTGATCAAGAACACCAATATTACGGAGCGACGCCAAACGCAACGTGAGTTCGGGATAAGAGGTCATGGTTAACAAATTTTTCTGGCGATGTTTCAATCAACCAGCCGGCGAGCGGCCGGCGAAATGGCTTATCCCGAATTCACGTTAGCCAGGGCGACACAGGCATTCTTGCCTATGATCCAGCTCGGAATACACCGCCACAGACAGGAATGTCTGTGCCACGATGAATACGACAACTTGAATAAACAACGCTACGGAATTCCTTATCCCGAATTCACGCCAAAAGCGCGGCATGAATTTTTTGCGAGCGCAAGGCCGAGCTAACCCAACTTTCGCAGTTCGTCGCATTTCTGGCGAAAATAACTATTAAATATGGCGTTGGTGTTGCGCCAAGGGCATTTTTGTGCACAAAACCGCTTTGGTGCAGACCTACCCTCTTGTTTTGGCG
>JAKAEB010000092.1 GCA_021818445.1 Planctomycetota bacterium | reverse complement strand
TATGTGGCACTGTCGTATGATCACCGCCTGATTGATGGCCAGCAGGCCGTAAGCTTCCTGGTACACATAAAGGAATCTCTGGAAGATCCCACCCGGCTGCTGCTGGAAATTTAATTGGATCATTCCGGGGCGGCGCGTCGGTATCCGGGACAGACTGGCTTTGCCGGCAATGGCGCAACTTTGATTGTGGTATCATTGCTTTTCGGATTTCACCGTGGTGCGATAGGATAGTCGTTGCGCGCTCGTAGCTCAATTGGATAGAGCATCCGCCTTCTAAGCGGACGGTTGTGGGTTCGATTCCCGCCGGGCGCAGTTATAATAAGTGTTGCTGATCGCTGTACTTAGCGAACTTCCCTGCGTCGGGGAATGCGGCTCATGAGTCCCTGCCAAAACGGTATATACCGTTTTGGCTCTGACCAAAGGAGCCATTTATGCCTCGACTCAAGCAGAAACTTCCCTCGTATCGATTACATCGTTCATCCCGCCAGGCAGTGGTAACACTGGGTGGCAGGGATTATTATCTGGGATCATTCAACTCGCCGGAAAGCCGGGTTGAGTATGACCGGCTGATCCAAGAGTGGCTGGCAAATCAACGACAAAATTTATCTTCATCGCCAGTGCGATCCCATGATGTACGTGATCCCATTACTATCAACGAGTTCATCGCTCATTATTGGGAGTTTGCTACCCGGTATTACTTAAAAAACGGTAAGCCGACCAGTGAGCCGACTGAGTTAAAATACTCTTTTAAGCCGTTGGTTGCGTTATATGGTACGACTGATGTCGCTGCCTTCGGACCAACCGGATTAAAAGCTGTACGACAGAAGATGATCGATCAAGGTCTCTGCCGTGTTTTGGTTAATCGTCGGATCAATCGCATCCGCCGTATCTTCAAATGGGGCGTGGAGAACGAATTGGTTCGCTCCAGCACATTGGAGGCATTGCGGGCCGTCGCCCCGCTCAAACGTGGCCGTTGTAGCGTGCGCGAATCCGATCCGGTTAAGCCAGCGCCGGAATCCCTGATTACCGCAATTGAACCATACGTATCGCGACAGGCCTGGGCGATGATCCAGCTTCAACTTCTCACGGCCATGCGTCCCGGGGAAGTGATTCAGATGCGACGCCGCGATATTGATACAACCGGAGCGGTCTGGCTATATCGGCCCGAATCCCATAAGACGGAACATCACGGCATTGAACGCAGCATCTACCTTGGGCCTCAGGCACAAAAGTTTGTCATGCCCTTTCTGAATCGCGCTGACGATGCTTTTCTATTTAGCCCATTGGAAGCGGATAAAGAACGGCGGGAAAAACTCTCCGCCGCTCGAAAAACTCCCCTCTCATGCGGCAACCGGCCCGGCACGCACTGCGCCCGGCAACCCCAACGTAAACCGGGGATCTGCTACGATGTGAATAGTTATCGCCGCGCCATCAACTATGGTTGCGAAAGGGCGTTTCCCTGGCCAAAACATGCAGGACGTGGATTGGATCAACTGACGCCCGAAGAACGCGCTGAATTAAAGGCTTGGCGGAAAGCCCACCATTGGCATCCGCATCAATTGCGGCACAATGCGGCTACCAATCTTCGTAAAGAATTCGGCATTGAAGCCGCCCGGCTGATTCTGGGCCATAAATCGGTAACGGTTACGGAGATTTATGCCGAAATGGATCGCCAGAAGGCATCGGATATTATCGCCAAGGTGGGGTAATCGTTTGTAACCTGCGAAGTGTTATCTGAAAGCGTGTCCCTTGTTGAATCGGCAGAGACAAACTGATTATGGAACGGAGTTACATGGAATCTTCGGCCCATCTCCAGCAATAAACTCTCTGGATAAATTGCTCTGCCGGTTAATTGTCTTCTGGCCGGCTTCCCTTGAGGATTTCGGCAATTCTGTGGTTGGCTGCTTCGATTTGCCTTTGACGCCGCGCGGTTGTCACTGGGAGCATAACGGGCTGGGCATCTCTGGAGATCGCGAACCGTTGTAGTGCCTCTCGACTGGTGTAGGTAGTGCCACCAATCTGAATCGCCTCGAGCCGACGTCCACGTGCGCCACGTTGGACCCAGCGGTATACGGCGCTGATGTGAATCCGCCGGCCATTGGGGCGCGATGGCAGAAGTGTGGGAACCTGGCCAATGGGCACCAGTTGTTCGGTGTGCAGGTCTATCATGGACGCCTCCTGTTCAAATCAATATCCAACCGCTTAATGTCATGCAAATACCTAACGCATTATGCGGAAGCATAAAACAAAGTCAATGTCATCACTAAAGTTATTGTGGTTATTTGATTCAACAGGTCTTGCGTTTATGAATCCTATCCGTTACAATTCATCATCTATTGCAAAGAAAAGCATCAAAATCAAAGCCCCCGCCGCCTCCGGCAAACCTCTGACTGTCCAGAGAACGTACCGGTTTAATACTGAACTCTTTGAATCCTTTGAGGAGGATTGTGCCCGGCATCTGGCCAATCCCAAGCTGGTACTGGAGGCACTGATTCTCCACTGGCTGGAAGGTGATGTCAAGACCCGCAGCACCATCGCCATGCGGCACCGCCGGCGGTTTGGATTGTCATCGCAGACGAGTAGTTCCCGCATCAGCATCGGCCCTCATCATTACCAAGACGCCGCGCTGCCGCAATGTTCCACTGGCAGCATCAATTGTGTAAAGACCGTGCTTTGCCCTCGGCCTGCGCCGGGCAACCGTCGCGCCCTCGCTACGTTCTACTTCACTCCGTCACGCCGGATTGCTCCGGCTCCAGCCGGTTCGAAGCACTGGCCGACGCACCCTTCAGACCGCCCGCCTTGGCTTCCCGCCCCCTGACGTGGAAGGCCAAGGTGGGCTATGTTGTGGAGACAACCGGATGGACGAGAGGCAGGGTTTTGGAAGCTCCCGCCACTGGCATTGGTGAGATGCCAACAACCGACCGGCGTGACGTTTTGACGCTGTTCCGAATCACCGGCGGAGCCTCCCTGGTAGCCCTGTCGCCTACGGTACATGGCGGAGTAACTGCCAGGTTGCCGAGGGGCGCCTTCACCTTGGCTGACTTGGTTCGGTGGCTGGTTTGGCCGCGCCCCGTGACACCGCCAAGTTGACGGTCCGTACTATTGCCCGCCGTCCCGTGTCGGCAGTTGGCCACGCCACCAAAAAGGATACTTGCGCTCTCTCCCGCGCAGCCGTTTCGCGCTGCTTGTCGCGCGGGCCAACGGCTCCCGGTGCTGCGGACTGGCCGTGTCATCGGTCTGTCAGGCAGGCCCATTCTTTCCCGGATCAGGCTGCCGTAACACCCGCCAAGATCTCTCGGAACGCTCGCACACAGGGCGCTCCCTGAAACCCTAATAGCCTTCCCCGCCCAGTTCCCCAGACCGTCATCTTCCGTGTCGAACCAGGCCGGAGGATGGCCCGAAGCCAACCCAATCGACTCCGCCATTGCCCCCACCGCCGGACGGCAAACTACCAGTGCGCAGCCCGGCCAACGGCTTCGGCCGAAGGTTCATCGCACTGCCAACGCACCTGTTTTTCGCGCTACATCGGTGCGCTCCGAGTACCTGCCAAAATGACAAATGGCCTCCCGAATGGCGCATCCGGTGCAGCGCAGATTACCGCTTCCGGCACCACACATAAGCTCGGCCATGACGGGTTCACACCTTGGCCGGAGCTTCGCATCAACGCCAGAAGTTCCCATCCCAGAGCGCCGTACCCGCCGCCAACTTTCGCGTTGCCATGCTCGCTTGCTCGGTTGATCGGCAAGGTCTCCAAACAATCCCAAAGCGTTGATTTCAGCGGTTGGAAAGTGGAAGGCAGGATAAAGGAGTTGGAACCCAGATTTGTGTATCTGCTTATTTTACCAGCACTTACAGGGAACCCAGTGTGTTTTTGTGGGTTCTTCCGGGTTCCATTTGGGTGCTATTGGCTGCCGGAAGCGTAACGCGGCGTATTACAGCGTACTGGCGTGATCATGAACGCGTTAAATTGTATCCACCGCACTTTTGCGGTCGAATCACGGGCCAAGTTGGCGATAGCCACTTTTGCGTCCGGCGGCGCTGCCCATACCCGGCATTGACTGGACGAATCCAATGTTCGTCATCGTTGCGGCACTGCCCCGTAGGGCCGATCGCAGTGCGAGCCTTCCCGTGTATCACGGTCCTATCCAGAAGGTTCCCTGGCCGCTATCTGTTTTCTTTCTTGACCAGATTGATAGTAGCGTTATCGTTGCTTCGTCGCCCCGATGTTGGTGATGCGCCCCAAGACTGCGGCAGTTCTTTCATAGCCGCTGGGCATGGCGCGACAGTTCATAATTTCTCGGCGGAGCGCGCGTGGAGCAGTTCACGGAATTCCTCAGCTACGCACTGGCGTCCATGGGTTTGGTGATTCTGGTCGTTTGGCCGGAAGACGGGCCGGGTGCGTTCGTGCGGGACAAGCTGCTCAGAAAGATCCTCCCAAAGACCGCGCACGGTGCGCTCGATTGTTACATCTGTTTTGGTTTCTGGTCGGGACTGCTTCTATCGGTTCCCTGGTGGTTCATGTACCGCCAAGACTGGATTTGGTTTGGCTGCCTGATGATCCCGGCGGTGTTCTGGCTGGTCATGGGGAAATGGAAATAACGCGCGTGGAGTTAGCCGAAACCTAATCGCCAAGGCATCGGCCCGCCACCGCAACGCCGAGTTCAGGGCGAGGATCTGCATGCGGAAAATCGTTCACCTACGCTCCCCGTCGTCAAGGTTTCCGCGGGGCCGGGAGTTTGCCCACGCCGGAAAGTTCGGCGACATTATCTACGCATTGCCCGCCGTTCGCTCGCTGGGCGGCGGGAAGCTCTGGTTACATGACTGGGCCTGCGAAACGCTCATGGAAATGACGCCCGCAGCCGTCGGTGTAATCCGCCCGCTGTTGCTCGCGCAGCCCTACATTACCGAGGTAAATTGGTGCCAGCAGCGCCCTGCCGCAGCCGTCGATCTCAGCGCGTTCCGCTCGCGTTCAAATCGTTTTGCGCGGTCGCTACCCCTGACTCGGCAAGTACTGCGGTGCTGCGGTCTGCCCGAACAATTGGACGTGGAGCCATGGCTTCGCGTTGATTTTGCGGTCGCGCGGGCCCCGGTTGTGATGGCGCGCAGCGGCCGCTATCAGAACCCAAATTTTCCGTGGCGCGAAGCCGTCCAAATGTACCGGGGTAAAGCCGTTTTCCTCGGCACTCAAGCGGAGCACCGCGTATTTGTCGATGAGTTTGGGGCGGTACCGTGGGCGCGCACCGCCGATTTTATGGAGGCCGCGCGGATCATCGCGGGGGCCCGACTTTTCGTGGGCAACCAGTCGGCGCTGCGGGCGATTGCCGAGGGCCTCAAGGCAAATGTGGTCCAGGAGGTCTGCATGGAGATGCCGAATACCTGTTTTGGGCGTCCGGGAGAGATCAATATTTCTACCTACAATCCGGAGGCTCTCCCCTATCCGTCGGAGCCCTGATTCAGCCACATCGCTTGGGAAACCGGGGCGGGTTTATCATTTCGTTGGGAAACCACTGGCATCACGAACCGGCCCATTGGACGTGTGCCCACGGGGCCGATTCGTCGTCCTTTCGGCCTCCAGCCACCCGAAAATTTATCAATCACGGGCCGGGGCATCCCGCCCCTTTGCGCCGTAGGAATCGCAAGGCTCGCGGGCCGGCTCAGCTACGCGGAGGGGCAACCTTCCGCCACCAGGTAAACCGGCAAGTACCTGCGCGCGACCATAGCCCAGTGGGTTCACCAAACGGTCGCTCCAAGTCATCCGCCGGCCGCCCTCGGCCGCGCTGCGGCCAAGGTTTTTTTCATTGTAGAACCGCGTCCTCAACATGTCGGAATGGCCGATGGTGGCGGGGTAAAGCCACACGGGGAATGACACTATCGTACCGGCCCGCCCGACCCGGACATAGAAGTCGGAGTCCTCCGGCCCCCAGCCGTCGAAAGCCTCATCGTAGCCGCGCACGCGATGAAACGCCGTAGAACGCACCAGACACAAACCGCATGTGCCGATGTTGCGATCGTGAAAACTTCGTTTTGCCAGAACCGGCCCGCCGGGGGTGAGATAGCGAGAAACTGCCTCCACGAAATGAGAGTGCACTAGCCCTTAAACCAGCGTGATTTTTCACTACATGGGTTGATTTTGCGAAAAATGAACTGAAAAGCTTTGCTTTTCGTAATAGTATAGTATTGTAGATGGCAATACGTATATTATGCAAGGAGGCTTTTTAAGTGAAAAGAAAAACCCACCAGAGACTGGCCAGGCACAAACGTCGCATCCGGGATCGCCTGGCCCGCAGGCACTGGGCCAACCAGCCGCAGCCCATGCTCCGGGCGCGCAACGTCCGGTATGAACTGACTGATCGTGACCGTGCCGTCACCTGCGGCGGCATCGGGGTGGTGCATCTGCTGGCGCATCAGGTCGGCCTGCCGCAGGCTATCGACCGGAATATTCATCTGCTCAAGCAGCATGTGCCTTATTTTGAAAGCGACCATGTTCTTACCCTGGCGTACAACATTCTGGCCGATGGAAGTTGTATCGAAGACTTGGAATTGTTACGCACCAATGAGGCGGTTCTGGATGCTCTGGGAGCGCAGCGTCTTCCCGATCCCACCACCGCCGGAGACTTCTGTCGTCGCTTTGAGACCGATGATCAGATACGGCGATTGCAGGAGACCATCAATGAGGTACGTTTGAACGTCTGGCAACAGCAGGAGCCTTCCTTTTTCAAGCAGGCCATTCTGGACGCCGATGGTACGATTGCTCCAACCTATGGGGAGTGTAAAGAGGACATGGATATATCCTATAAGGGGCAATGGGGCTATCATCCCTTGGTGATCTCTCTGGCCAATACGCGTGAGCCGCTGTATCTGGTGAATCGTCCGGGCAACCGCCCCAGCCACGAACAGGCCGATGATTATCTGGACAAGGCCGCAGCGTTATGCCGACGTGCTGGATTCCAAAGCATCTTGATGCGTGGCGATACCGACTTCACACAAACCTGGAAGCTCGACGAGTGGGAGCAGTCTGGGGATGTCACCTTTATCTTCGGGGCCGACGCCGGGAAGGTGTTGATAGGCAACGCCGAGGCGTTGCCCCAGTCGGCCTGGCGGCGGCTGGAACGCCCGGCCCGTTATGAGATTCAGACTCAGGAGCGTGCCAAGCCCGAAAACGTCAAGGAACGGATTGTACACAAAAGGGGATACACGAACTTCATTCTCAGATCGGA